>CAZTPA010000034.1:0-28697 GCA_964614525.1 uncultured Bacteroidales bacterium
GTATGCTGTGGTATCCGGAAGCTTCCGAAGGAACATATCAGGTGTCCGGTATCGGATATCGGGAATTACACAAATCACTAATCACTAGTCACAAATTACCAGTCACTAAAGCCCTGTCAGAATTTGAGTTGCAACAATCTCGCCATTAGTAAAAAAAACAGGCACATAGAAAACTATCCATGTGCCTGTTTTTTTTAGAAATATAAATCCGGAATTCTATTGATGTTTCTCCACAAGTTCAATTAACTCAGGAAGATCCATTCCAAGATCTTTAAGTTTAGCAATAGTTGGAACTCCATTTTTAGTCCAGCCTCTGCGTTCATAAACTGCATCAAGAAGTTGTTCATATCTATCTTCGCGATATTCACGTAATACAGCCATTTTTTCTTCAACAGTTTTACCTTCAATATTAAAACCAATATCTTCTTTTAGTTGTTTATCATAACGGTCGGCTCTGGATTCGTACTCCACGACAGTTACAGGGCCGCATGCACGATATGGTTGTGCGTCATGCTTGCGTGTACCGTATCCACGACGCAGGTTAAAAATGCGTTGGAAGTTATATACTCTTTCGCTTTGACGAATCATTTCATCTTTGCTGAAAGGCTTACCGGTAACAGCTTCAAATATTGCAACATAGTTTTCTACGTGTTCAGGAATTTTATGAGGTTCGTCGGTCAGTTCATTGCCTTTAGGAACAACGTCATTCCAGCAAAGCTTACACATACCTACAAGGCCGAACCATGTTCTGAACATTGGGAAATAATGAAGAGCTTCTGCTTTATCTTCAAAAGTTGGAATCTGGTTATTAACCATATCCATAAAGATAAGCCATGCTTCATCATGTTGAGGTCCTTTGTTTGTCATTGCATAACCACCTTGTTGAGCAAGTGATTCTTTAGAAACATATTGAGAATATTCAAGGCCTTTATTTTCCATTCCGATATCCTGCAAGAATTTTGCATCTCCCCAGCCTTTTTCTGCAAACAATTCTTTCATTTTACGGACTCCCAGTCCTGCAATAATGCCAAAACCTTCTCCCCTGCCAAGTTGGTGAAGAAGCTCTAAAGAATCTTCAACAGCACCAAAGTTAAGCTCAAGTCCACCGGTTCTTTCTTTATTCAAAATACCTGCTTCGTAGCATTCCATAATGAAAGCACAAATTGTTCCCCAGGTAATTGTGCAAATTCCGTAAGTATCGCAATAAAAGTTAGCTTCAATAATAGCTTCGGGATCAAAAATTCCCATATTTGATCCTAGTCCGGCTGCATTTTCATATTCAGGTCCGTCAACAATTACTTTATCGCCTTTATAAGGACCTGTTTTCAATTTAAAATCATCAACAGCTTTTGCACAGGACATTGCACAGCCAATCCAGCAACCATCAGGAATATTTTGAGTAAAGTATTTATCTCTAAAAACATTGGAGTGAATTTTTAAAGCATCTTCGTGTGTACCATATTTGAAATTATGAGTAGGAAGAAGATCATAATCATTCATCACATTAACGATATTAGCCGTACCTTTTTTCTTCATCTGGCACTGACTATCATCAAGTTCTCTCATTTCCTGCTGAAACTTACGGCCTTTTTCTTTTATAACGTCGAGGTTTTCAACATTATTAAGGTTGCCTGCAACACCTTCAATTTTTGAAACGATAGCCTTGATTTTCTTGTCACGCATAACAGTTCCAAGACCACCACGGCCGGCTTGCTTAAGTCTGATTTTTTTACGCTTCATATCATAGAAGGTAAAATTAATCATTCCAATAAGAGAATGTTCAGCAGCAGCACCGCTTGAAACTATACCTATATTTTTTGCATCTTTTTCATCATCAGCAAACATTTCCGTAAGTTCTTCGGCAAGAATGTGCGAATCGGTTGATAAACCGGGATCTTCAAAAATCTCAATCTTATCGTTTTTACCATCAATAAAGATGATAAGATCCTTTTCGGATTTGCCTTGAAGTTCCAAAGCATCATATCCTGAGAATTTCAAGAAAGGTCCGAAAAATCCTCCTACGTTAGAATCCATGATAGAATTCGTTTGTGGCGAGATAGAAACAAGCAAAGATTTACCTGAACCGGAATATTGTGTAATACCACCAACAGGGCCTGAAGAAATGATAATTTCATTTTCAGGGTCGTTCCATTTAGTGTCGGGTTTGGTTGCATCCCATAATAGTCTTAAACCATAACCTTTTCCACCAATGAATTTTTCTTTCATTACGGGTGGAACATCTTTTTCTTTAATAGTACAATCAGAAACATTAATGTACAATACTTTGTCTGTGTAGCCTCTGAATAGTGGCTTGTGCTTGTAATTAACTTCTTTGAGTACCTTTCGGTTTTCTTTCAATTTTGCAATGTCCATATTGTTAATCTCCTTTATAAAAGTTTGTGTTTTTATTGCCGACAAAACTACAAAATTTAAAATATTTAATGCCTTTAAAATGAAAAATTTAGTACCATTATTTTAATTTTAACAATTTTATTGATTTTATTTTATAGTTTACCTAAGTATGTATGCTTTTCCGGAGGAGTAAGTATTTTCCACAGAGTAGTTTGTCACTTCTTTCTCCATGTTCCCTAAAGTCTCCCTTTCTCAATCTCCAGTCAGCCATCTTAATTTCTCTCCAAAGCAGTAAAATTATTTAAATAATGTTTGGAATTAATATATCTTTACATTTTATGATAAAAAAACAATTATAAATGTGCGCAAGTATCTGATTTAAATTATACAATATGAAAAAATGCATATTAATACTATTCCTTTTCACTGCCTTCTTAAGTTTGTTTTTTCCTTCATGTAAAGAAAAAACCCATCCAAATATCAATATTGAACAAATTGATAATCCTGCAGCATGGCATGTGTTATCGCCGGGCATGGGAATAATTGGTGTAATCCATGAGGATAATATTAACATTTATTATTTGAATGAAAAACAACAATGGATATTAGACCGGGTTTCTTCTTTTTCTATTCCTGAGGATAATAAAGGGGTTTTAGGATTAGGATTAGGTATTATTGGGGTTATTAGAGACGGGAAAATGGAATTCTATCACCTTGACGCACAGAACCTATGGAAAAAAGAAAAAAGGATGTTATTTGTTATGCCAGAAAATTTTGACAAGATTATTACGATGAAATTCCCATGGGAAGTAGGCGTTATTGGTATAGAAAAAGATGGAATGATTGAATTTTATTATCTTGACGACAGATATGTGTGGCAAAAAGATGAGACAGCCACATTTACTATCCCTGAAAATGCTGAAGATTATTTCTCTTTAGGTTCTATGGTAATTGGCATTGTTAAAGATTATAAGCTGGAATTTTATTTGCTGACTGACGAAGATGGCTGGCTTTTATATGAAGATTTTGCTTTACATCTCCCTGAAAATTATGAAGCTATAATTCCTTATGAACAAAATATAATAGGAATTTTAAAAGACGGGAAAATAGTGTTTTATGAAGTTGATTTTAATGATGATCAGTGGATTATTGATGAGTCTATGAATTTTTATCTGCCCGAATTATCAAAATAAAACAATTTACACATCAATTATTCCTTTTAATTCTTAAGTATTTCTTTTAAATAACTAGCGGTATAGCTTTTCTTACTGTCGATTATATCTTCCGGGCTTCCGCTTGCTATTATTTTTCCGCCACCTTCACCACCTTCAGGGCCAAGGTCAACAATATGATCAGCGACTTTAATCACATCAGAATTGTGTTCAATAACAATAACAGTATTCCCTTTGTCAACCAGTTTGTTCAGCACTTCCAAAAGAACTCTTATATCTTCGAAATGAAGGCCGGTTGTAGGTTCATCAAGAATGTAAACTGTTTTTCCGGTATCTTTTTTAGAAAGCTCAGATGCAAGCTTAACTCTTTGGGCTTCTCCTCCGGATAGTGTTGTGCTGCTTTGCCCCAGTGTTATATATCCCAGGCCGACATCATGCAGCGTTTTTAATTTTTGATTTATATAAGGAATGTTTTCAAAAAACTCCAATGCCTGGTCAATATTTAGTTTTAAAACATCGTTTATTGACTTTCCTTTATATCTAACTTCAAGAGTTTCCCTGTTATATCTTTTCCCTTGGCAGCTTTCACACATAACATGTACATCCGGCAAAAAATTCATTTCAATAATCTTTACACCGCCACCCTGGCAGGTTTCACATCTCCCACCTTTTACATTAAAACTAAATCTTCCGGGTTTATAACCTCTTACCTGTGATTCGGGCAATGCTGCAAAAAGCTTCCTTATTTCATCAAAAACCTTTGTATAAGTCGCGGGGTTAGATCTTGGTGTTCTTCCAATTGGTGCCTGATCAATTTCAATTACTTTATCTATATATTTAAGTCCGTCAATTTTTTCATATGGATATGGTTTCGTAGTTGAACGATAAAAATGAGTGGAGAGAATTGGATATAATGTTTCATTGATGAGTGTTGATTTGCCGCTTCCCGAAACTCCTGTTATGCAAATAAACTTTTCCAAAGGTATCTCAAGAGTCACATTTTTAAGATTATTGCCTTTTGCACCGCTGAGTATAATTGATTGTCCACTACCCTTTCTTCGTTTTTTAGGAACTGGAATGACCTTTTCTCCTCTTAAATATTGTGCAGTTATTGATTCTTTATTCTTTAATATTTCTGCAGGAGTTCCCTTTGCTGTAATTTTTCCACCATTAATACCTGCACCGGGACCAATATCCACAACATAATCTGCAGACATTATCATATCCCTGTCATGTTCAACAACAATAACCGAATTCCCAATATCTCTAAGGTTTTTCAAAGATTCTATAAGCTTGTGATTGTCGCGCTGATGAAGACCAATACTAGGCTCATCCAGAATATAAAGAACAGAAGTTAGCTGAGATCCTATCTGGGTTGCCAAACGTATTCTTTGACTTTCTCCTCCTGAAAGGCTTTTTGCAGGCCTGTTTAACGACAAATAATTAAGCCCGACATCAAGTAAAAACCCAAGTCTCGTAGTCAACTCTCTAATAATTTCATGCGCTATCTTCTTTTTCCTGGAGTCGAAACTATTCTCAATTGCCTTAAATTCCTTTTTCAGGCTTATAAGATCCATCTCGGCAAAATCACTAATATTTTTTCCATCTATAAAATAATGCAGAGATTCTTTTTTTAGTCTTTTGCCGTTACAATCCGGGCAAGTTATATATGCCATGAAGCTGGTCGCCCATTTTCTTATTGAATAAGAGCTGTTTTCATCATACTGATTGCTGATAAAATTAACAATTCCCTCAAAGTTTAATGTGTAAGTATTTGTTATACCCAGGCTCTCATTTTTTACTCTAAAAACCTCATTAGAACCATAAAGGATAGTATTTATACCTTCTTCGGGTATTTTATTAATCGGAGTATCAAGGTTAAAGCCATATTTTAAACCGATTGCTTCAAGTTGTTTAAAAATCCAGGAGCTTTTGTAGGTTCCAATAGGTGCAATTCCTCCTTTTGCAATGGATATTTTTTTATCCGGAATTACCTTTTTGAGATCAATTTTGCTGATACTTCCCAGTCCATTGCATTTTGGACATGAACCATAAGGAGAATTAAATGAGAATGTATTTGGTTCGGGCTCAGGATATGCTATTCCTGAAACAGGACACATTAATTTTCTGCTAAAGTAGAAGATATTTTCTCCATTTTCGTCCATTAGCGTAAGCATTCCTTTTCCCTGTTTCATGGCTGCCTGCACACTTTCGAGTATTCTCTTGCGATTTGCATTAGTAATTAGCAACTTATCTATCAAGAGTTCAATATCATGAAGTTTATACCTGTCGAGTCGCATGCCGGGAGTTATTTCCCTGATTTTTTTATCAACCCTGACTCTCAGGTAACCTTGCTTTGCAACATGCTCAAAAAGTTCACGATAATGGCCTTTTCTTCCTTTCACCAATGGTGCCAGCAACAACATTGTTTTTCCGTCAAACTTTTCAAGTATGTGCTCAATGATTTCTTCATCAGTATATTTTTTCATCTTCTCTCCACTAACATATGAATAAGCATCTGCTGTTCTGGCAAACAAAAGCCTAAGGAAATCATATATCTCTGTGATTGTACCAACGGTAGAACGTGGATTTTTTGATGTGGTTTTTTGTTCTATAGAAATCACGGGACTCAGTCCTGTAATCTTGTCAACATCAGGCCTCTCCATATTACCCAAAAACTGGCGTGCATAAGCAGAAAAAGTTTCAATATACCTTCGCTGGCCCTCGGCATATATCGTGTCAAACGATAATGATGACTTACCACTTCCGCTTAAACCGGTTATCACCGTCAGGGTATTGCGTGGAATACTTACGTTGATGTTTTGCAGGTTGTGCTCTCTGGCTCCAAAAACTTCAAGCAATAATTCGGAATTGTTAATTTCGGGATTCTTTTTTTTCAGCATTTGTAATTTTCAATAACTGCAAAAATAATCAATGAAAAGCTTATTTTAAAGCTTAGTTTCATATTATAAAAATTATTTTACATAATTAATTACAAACCAAAGGCAAAAATGTTTATCCATTTACTGGAAAACATTAATTTTGCAGACTAATTATAATTTTTTTTCTAAGCTTTGAGTTTATCATAAGCAAATATGTGGGATTTCATTGTTAAAATAATACTTCGATACCGCCTGACAATACTGGCTATTGTATTGCTTTTAACTATTTTTATGGGATATAAGGCTTTGGATGTGAAACTTTCGCATGACCTAGTACAAATGCTGCCCTCATCCGATCCTGTTTATAAAACTTACGAGGAATTTCATGATATATTTGGAGAAGATGGAAATGTTTTGTTTGTCTGTATTTCAGATAAGAAGACCACAAATCTTGATGTTTTTAATAAATGGTATGACATAAATACCAAATATCAAGAAATTGAGGGTGTTGATTCTTATATCGGTGTAGCAAATATTCCAAAGATAATTCGTAATGACAGCATAAAAAAACTTGAGTTTGAGTCTGTATTTAAATCCCGCCCTCAAAGCCAAAAAGAACTTGATTCTTTGCTAAACATTGTATTTAATCTTCCCTTTTATGAAGGTTATTTGTATAAAGAAGAAACCGGAACACTACTCTCGGCAATAACTTTTAGTCATGATGTTCTGAATTCTGAGAGAAGAGAACCTATTACCCGTGAAATTGACAAATTATCAAAAGAATTTGAAAAAGATACCGGACTAAAAGTTTATATCAGCGGTTTACCTTATATCCGCACAAAAACATCACTAAAAGTAAGAGATGAGCTAAAGCTTTTTTTGATATTGGCTATGATTGTTGCTTCATTAGCTTTATTTTACTTTTTCCGATCTTTTAAAGCTTTCTTTTTCCCAATGATTGTTGTTGCGATAGGAGTTGTATGGGCACTGGGTCTTGTTAGCCTCTTTAATTATAAACTCACAATTCTTACAGGCATTATTCCGCCTTTGCTCATCGTTATTGGCGTTGAAAATTGCATTTTTCTACTCAATAAATATCATAATGAATATAAGTGCCATGGTAATAAATTAAAATCCCTTGCCATGGTAGTAAGAAGAATCGGTAATGCTACCATGCTAACAAATGCAACTACTGCTGTTGGCTTTGCTGCTTTCATTGTTACAGGAAATAAAGTGCTTGTAGAATTTGGAATTGTAGCCTCAATAAACATTATCTTTACATTTCTTCTCACAACAACATTAATTCCTATTTTTTACAGCTATCTTCCTGCTCCAAAACACCGACATGTTAAGCATCTTGATAAGAAATTTATCAGAAATATTATTCATAGTGTATTATTTGTTGTGCTTAACCACAGAGCAATTGTATATAGTTTTGCGGGGGTTCTCTTAGTTATAGGAATTTTCGGAATTACCAGGCTTACAACTTCGGGAACAATAGTTGACGATATTCCTACCAGGGATCCTATTTATAAGGATTTGATGTTTTTTGAAAAAGAGTTTTCCGGTATTATGCCACTGGAAGTAATGATAAATACAAAAAGACCACAGGGAGCTATACATCCTGCAACTTTACAAAAGATGGATCAGCTTCAGAATGTTTTGAAAACATATCCTGAACTTTCAAAACCAATTTCTATAGTGGAGCTGTTGAAATTTGCCAAGCAAGGCTTTTACAGAGGCAATCCCCAAATGTATGAACTACCAAACAGGCATGAAAGAAATTTCATCATGACGTATTTACCAGAAGGCAGCCTTGAAAATAAATATTTAAAATCACTTACTGACAGCTCTATGCAATATGTAAGAATTTCTGCTCAAATGGCCAATTTGGGAACTAATGAAATTGAACGCATAAAGACAAAACTTAAACCGGAAATAGATTCTATTTTTAATCCCGAACGATATGATGTTAATCTTACAGGTACAAGCCTGGTCTTTTTAAAAGGAACTGAATATTTGATAGATAATTTGCTTACAAGCCTTATTTTGGCACTATTAGTTATTTCAGTTATGATTGCACTGCTGTTTAATAAAATGAAAATGGTTTTTATTTCTTTACTTCCAAATCTATTCCCGCAAATACTTACTGCCGCAATGATGGGATATTTTAATATTCCTATAAAACCTTCCACAATTATCATTTTCAGTATTGCTTTAGGAATTTCAGTTGATAATTCAATATTGTTTCTTGCCAAATTCCGGCAAGAACTCACTTTTAATAATTATAATATAAAACATGCTGTTATTTGCGCACTAAAAGAAAGTGGTGTTAGCATGATATATACTTTCGTGGTTCTGTTTTTTGGTTTTATAATTTTTACAGCTTCATCTTTTGGGGGGACTCAGGCGCTGGGATATTTAATTGCTTTTACTCTTACTGTCGCTCTTGCATCAAATTTATTTTTGCTACCTTCGGTATTGTTATCTATACATAAAAGAACTATTATCTCAACACTAGGCAATTACAATGGTTTAAAACCTCCTGCCGGGAGAAGAAGACGAAAAAAGTGTCAAGATGACTTAGAAAATAATGATGTTTAAGATTTGTGTATAAAAATGCTTTTGTAAAAAAGAATAAAGTTTTTTTAATTTGTTGCCAATTAAGAAATTTGAAATATTTTTAACATAAGAACAAATGAAAGGAATTATTTTAGCCGGTGGTTCAGGAACGCGATTGTATCCTATAACTCAAACAATGAGCAAGCAACTTATGCCTGTTTATGACAAACCTATGATATATTATCCTTTGTCTGTTCTTATGATGGCAGGAATTAAGGATATTCTCATTATTTCAACACCGCAAGATACACCACTTTTTGAAAACCTGCTTGGTGACGGCTCTCGATTAGGATGTAATTTTTCATATGCTATACAGCATGAACCTAACGGACTAGCCCAGGCTTTTGTTTTGGGTGAAAAATTTATCGGAAATGATAAAGTTGCTTTAGTGCTGGGTGACAATATTTTTTATGGAAGTGGCTTTCACAAAACATTGCAGGAAAATTCAGAACCTGATGGAGGAGTTGTTTTTGCATATCATGTTAGCGATCCGCAAAGATACGGAGTTGTCGAGTTTGATGAGAATAACATGGCTCTTAGCATTGAGGAGAAACCCGATAATCCTAAATCTAATTTTGCTGTTCCCGGATTGTATTTCTACGATAACAGTGTTGTTGAAATAGCTAAAAAACTTAAGCCCAGCAAAAGAGGAGAATATGAAATTACTGATATAAATAAACATTATCTGGAGCAGGGAAAGTTGAAGGTTAGTATCTTAAATCGTGGAACAGCATGGTTGGATACCGGCACTTTTGCTTCTTTAATACAAGCAGCACAATTTGTACAGGTAATTGAAGACAGACAGGGATTGAAAATTGGATGTATTGAAGAAATAGCTTACAGAATGGGTTTTATTAATGACAATCAACTGAAAAAAATCGCAGAACCACTTTTGAAAAGTGGATATGGACAATATTTACTCAATATTATCAAAAAGTAAATCTTGAGTTTTGAAAATACTATTATAATATTTAAAACAGGCCACAATAGGCTTGCCTTTATAAATTTATATTTCTATGGGAAAAAAAACCAAAATACTAATTACCGGAGGTGCCGGATTTATTGGCAGCTGTCTTGCTGAAAAACTTATTGAAAATCCGGATAATTATGTTGTAATTGTTGACAATTTATCTACAGGATGCCTGGATAAACTTCCAAAAAAACCAAAAGACAACTGGTGCTTTATAAAATGCGATGTAAATGTTTACAGGGATATCGCAGAGGTTATGCTTGCAAACCACTTTGATTACGTTTTTCATTATGCTGCTTTTGTTGGCGTTGAGGCAACACAGGCACAACCCATACGTGTGTTAAAAGATCTTTATGGTATAGAGCATATTTTTGACCTGTGTAAAAATTCAGGAGTAAAAAGAGTGTTCTTTGCTTCTTCTTCTGAAGTTTATGGAGAGCCCGTGGATTTACCGCAAAATGAAGAAACCACTCCGCTGAATTCAAGAATACCTTATGCTGTTGTAAAAAATGTAGGAGAGGCATACTTGCGCTCTTATAAGAAAGAATATGATCTGGATTTCACAATTTTCAGATTTTTCAATACCTACGGACCAAAGCAAAGTGTTGATTTTGTGATGTCAAAGTTTTTAAGCCTTGCCATGCAAAATGAAGATATCCCTATCTATGGTTCAGGAGAGCAAACCAGGACATTTTGTTATATAGATGACAATATTGAAGCATGTGTAAATGCTTTTTATGAAAATGAATTTATAAATGATGTTATAAATGTTGGATCAGATATTGAAGTTCCTATTGTTGACCTTGCAAAGATTATAATAGATATAACAGGTAGTAAATCCCAAATCATATATAGGCCGCCATTGCCTGAAGGCGATATGAAAAGAAGATTTCCGGATACATCTAAAATGAAAAAATTACTAAAAAGAGATGTTACTTCTCTAAAGGATGGAATTCGAAAAATAATTGAGAATACCGAATTTATTTTACCGTAAATCAACAAAGAAAAATAGTTTTTATGTGTCATTCTGCAGATAATCTCCTGAAGTTAATAAATAAAAAGATAGACAAACTTCCTTTATTAAAAGAACCTGAAGGACTTTATGATGCTGTAGAGTATTGTATAAAAAACGGAGGAAAGAGAATACGCCCTGTAATGACAATAATGGGCTGTGAACTTTTTGGGGGAAAAGCCGAACTTGCCATGAATGCTGCTGTTGGATTAGAGCTGCTTCATAACTTCACCCTTATGCATGATGATATAATGGATGAAGCTCCTATTAGAAGAGGACAAGCCAGCGTATATAAAAAATTCGGAACCAATGCTGCTATTTTATCAGGCGATGCAATGTTGGCATTGGCATACAACCACATTATTGATGTTCCTAAAAATCAACTGAGAGATATCCTTGTGGTTTTTAATCAAACTGTTAAAGAAGTTTGCGAAGGCCAGCAATATGATTTGAATTTCGAAAATATTGATAATGTTTCTGAGGCTGAGTATTTGAATATGATCAGGCTAAAAACAGCTGTTCTGCCTGCAAACTGCCTGCGGATAGGAGCTATGATATCTGAAAATGCAAGCAAACAGGATTTGCAAAACCTTTATGCTTTTGGCGAAAATATTGGTTTGGCATTTCAAATTCAGGATGATTGGCTTGATGTTTATTCTGATGAGAATGTTTTTGGAAAGAAAAGCGGCGGAGATATAATCGCAAATAAAAAAACCTGGCTTTATATAAAAGCTTTAGAACTTGCCGACAGCAATACGAAAAAAATCCTGTTAGATGCTTTCTCCGGAGGAATAACTGATCCTGAAGAAAAAATCAAAATTGTGAAAGCAGCTTACGATGAACTGGAAGTTAGTCGTATTGCCCTTGACAAAATTAATTCCTATTTCGAAAATGCATTATCTTATTTAAATAAAATTAATGTTGATAAAACAGCCAAAACTCCACTAAAAGAATTTTCCGAAAAGCTTATGAACAGAGCATTGTAGCAGCAAATGCTTTAAAAATATAAGCGACAGGAAAGGAATCGGAAGGAACATTTTAGGTATCGGGTGTCGGGGTGTCCATGCCTGAATAGGGTTGACCGATTTGCGTTTTGCGTTTGACGTTCGGGGTTCTGAGAAAGCGCAAAGTTGGAAATTCCTTCTGCTGGAACCGGAAGCTTCCAAAGAAAGATATCGGGCATCAGGTGACGGGTGTCGGGAAATGCTCTAATCACTAATTACAAATCACCAATCACAAATCACTAAAGTCCAGGCAGCATTAGAGGTGCTAAAAACTCCGCTAGCGGTTAAAAACATTGGCGGCGGATGGGGAAACAGTTATTCGGCACATCAGCTTAAAACTTATTTTGCAGTTTTTTGTTCTTCAGAAAAAAAGCAGTGGCGGCATAAAGGTTCGTAAGAATCAGTTTCGCCCAGCACAACCAGTTTTTCATTAGCAATTGTTCTGTGTGAAAAATTTGCAAGATTTCCGCATTTTACACAAATGGCATGAACCTTAGTTATATATTCGGCAGTGGCCAATAAAGCGGGCATTGGACCAAAGGGCTTACCTTTAAAATCCATATCCAATCCAGCTATCACAACCCTTATGCCTTGATTTGCAAGCTCATTACAAACATTTGGCAATTCAGAATCAAAAAATTGTGCTTCGTCAATTCCAACAACATCAACATTATTGCACATAAGCAGAATATTTGAAGATGAGGGAACAGGTGTTGATAATATCTCGTTGGAATCATGAGAGACTACTTTCTCCTCATCATAGCGGACATCAACTGCAGGTTTGAATATTTCTACATTTTGCTTTGCAATACGTGCTCGCTTTAATCGACGTATCAATTCCTCTGTTTTCCCGGAAAACATACTGCCGCAGATAACCTCTATCCATCCCCTGGAAGTATTCTTGTTTACGTCTTTTTCAAGAAACATATATTGATTAATCTTTTATTTATAACTTTACATAGTTTTTCTGAACAAAAATAAAAAAGATACTAATTGCGTTTTGTTTTTTTATTAACTAGTTAATAACAATTGAAAGAAATCGCAACTCATAGCGTGTTTTTTTTAACAGCTTTCAAATCAATATGTAAAACCTATGGAATATACAACTTTAAAAGACAGAATAGTTTTTTTACTTGAAAAAATTGTTGAGCGCAATAACTTTATTAACAAAAAAACAGAAAATGTCAGCCTACTCGAAATAGACATTGTCATGCAAGACATGAGAGAGCTTTATAATATCTATGCAAAAGTTAGGAAACATCTTGAGGATATAGCATCCGTTGAAGGCATTGATAATATTGAAACCACTGTTGAGAAAAAAGAAGAAAAAGCAGAGGAGAACGAAATTGCAAAAGAAACTACCGCCTCGGATATAAAATCTGAAGTTTCTACATCCGATACAAAAGAAACGCCTAAGAATGAAGCTCCCAAAGAAACGACTGAAAGGCATGCTGAGGACAAACAGATACAGGAGAAGCAGGAAGAAGTTAATGAAACAAAAGTTGAATCTCTTGAAGAAACTACACAAAATGTAAAACAAAAAGTAGAAGTAACAGAGAAAACCGAAGAAAGCGAGGATAAAAAAATTGTAGAGAAAGAGATTAAAATAGAGAAAGATTATTCTGAAGTTAACAAACCAAATGTTGTTGCTGATAAATTTGAAAACAATAGTCAAGCAATTGGCGACAAACTTATTTCTACGGAAAGTTCTCTTCATGATAAAATTTCTGCCAGCAAAGAAGATAACAGCATTGCTTCAAAAATGCAGCAAAAATCTATCAATAGCTTGAAAGAGGCTATTGGTGTGAATGAAAAGTTCCTTTTTATAAACGAGCTGTTCAATGGCAACATTAAGGAATATAATGAGGCAATAGATAAACTGAATAATTTCAGTGATATTAATCAGGCTTTTGAATATGTAAATGAGCTGACTAATAATTTTTCATGGGATGGAAACAGATCTGCATCTACTATTGAAAAATTTGCAAATCTTGTGCAGCGCAGATATATGAATAATTAGTGAGCGAATGTCCAAACTTTATATTATACCAACACCTATTGGCAACCTTGAAGATATTACATTAAGAGCATTAAATGTTTTAAAGACTCTGGATATTTTACTTGCCGAAGACACCCGTAAAACGGGAATTCTCCTGTCGCGCTATAATATTAGTGTTAAGATGTCTTCTTATCATATGCATAATGAGCATAAAACAGTAAAGTCTGTAATTGATAAAATACAATCAGGATTTACAATTGGATTGGTAAGCGATGCCGGCACTCCTGGAATTTCGGACCCCGGTTTTTTGCTTGTAAGAGAGGCGATTAATGCAGGGATAGACGTAGAATGTTTGCCCGGTGCAGTTGCATTTGCTCCTGCTTTAGTATGCAGCGGAATACCTTGCGACAAGTTTTGTTTTGAAGGATTTTTGCCGGTTAAAAAAGGCCGACAAACGAAATTGGCATCCCTTACCGAAGAACAAAGAACCATGGTTTTTTATGAATCACCTCACCGCTTGGTAAAAACATTAAAAGAGATGGCTGCAGTGCTGGGAGAAGATCGTAAAGCGTCTGTTTCGCGCGAAATATCCAAAATCCACGAAGAGAATGCCCGGGGCAGCCTTGCCGAATTAATCAAACATTTTGAGAATGCTACTGTAAAAGGCGAAATTACTATGGTTATTGCAGGTGCTAATTAATATCTTCTATTTCCATCTCAAATAAGTTGCCAATATTATCTTTCAACTTGCTTTTCACCTCTTCTTTATCAATATTTTTTCCCAGCTCGGCTTTTAATGAAGTTGCTGATTTGTCTGTAAATCCACAAGGATTTATCAACTCGTAATAACTAAGATCGGTGTTAACATTGAAAGCAAGGCCATGCATGGTGACCCATCTGCTGGTTCGTATTCCAATAGCACAAATTTTCCGGGTTTTTCCGGGTTTCCCAACATCAAGCCAAACACCTGAAGCCCCTTCGAGCCGCTCTCCATTTATTCCATAGTCGGCAATAGTTTTAATTACCGACTCTTCAAGTAAATGTACGTATAGCCTAATATTAGGATTAAAATTATCGAGATCGAGAATTGGATAAGCAACAATTTGTCCGGGACCATGATAAGTGATATCGCCTCCGCGGTCAATTTTTACAAAAGTTGCATTTTTTGATTCCAGAGTTTTATTATCTATCAGCAGATTTTTTTCCGAACCGCTTTTCCCCAAAGTATAAACATGCGGATGCTCACAAAACAGCAGGTAATTTGTGGTTGGAGAAAATTCAGCACTATACTCTGCTTTGCGATTTTCCAGTTTCTTCTCAACAGTTTTGTTGAATAAATTTTCCTGAAAACGCCAGGCTTCAGAATAGCTTATTAATCCCAAGTCCTTATAAAAGACTTTTTTATTAATAGTCATTACAAAATAAAATTAAATGCTATTTCCTTGCATCAAAATGCTGCTCAAGTAAACGTGCAACATATTTTCCAATAATATCAAACTCAAGATTAACAACGGAACCTTTTTTAAAGTCACCAAAGTTGGTTAAATCATAAGTGTAAGGTATAATAGCTACAGAAAATACGTTTGGTTCAGAATCAACAACGGTAAGACTGACGCCATTAACAGATATTGAACCTTTTTCAACAGTAATATTTTTAGGACCCGGATCATACTCAAAGAAAAATTTCCAGCTGCCGTCAAACTCTTCAACTTTTGTGCATACCGCAGTCTGGTCAACGTGTCCCTGTACAATGTGGCCGTCCAAACGTCCGTCAATCTTCATGCATCTTTCGAGATTTACTCTGTATCCAACTTCCCAAGTACGCATATTTGTTTTATCGAGAGTCTCCTGAATAGCAGTAACGGTATATTGCTTTTTCTCTTTGTCAACATTCACAGCTGTGAGGCAAATGCCATCATGCGCGATGCTTTGGTCAACTTTTAACTCCTTAGCAATATCTGTTTCAATAGTAAAATGAATATTACCTCTGTCCTTTTCAATTTTTGCTACTTTGCCTGTATTTTCAACAATTCCTGTAAACATTTGATATGTGTTTTTTTAATGAATATTTTTTTTGCAAAATTAATGATTTAAACAAAACTTTTAGTTTAAAAACTCATAACATCACCATGATTAATCGGTACCTGCCTTGTAAAACCTTCCTCAAGCGAAATAATAGTTTCTGTACCGGTAACCTCCTTTATGGTTTGTATCTTCTCAACAACGAGCTTTTTCAAATGTTCGTTACTTTTTGTCATTATCTTAACAAAAAGAGAATATTTTCCGGAAATATGGTGACATTCAACAATTTCAGGTATTTGCTTAATCTTAGCAAATACGGTTTCATGAGTGCTGGGATTTGTTAAGTTTACCTGTATTCCAATAAATGCACAAGTGTGGTATCCGAGTCCTTTCGGACTGAGTAAAAACTGTGAGCCTTTTATTATTCCGGCATCAGAAAGCTTCTGAACTCGCTGGTGTATAGCAGCACCGGTTATACCACACTCACGTGCAATTTCTATAAATGCTTTTCTTGCATTATTTGTTAAAGATTCTAAAATTTTTTTATCGGTAGTATCAATTTGAAAGTTTTTACTCATTTTGCATCTTTTAAATATTAATAATTATGTGATTATGTCATATTTTAATTATATATTGATACTTATTATTGCAAATATAATAAATAATGATACTTATATTGCAATATATTAAAATAATATATTACTTTTGCAAAACAAACTCATGAATATTTGTTTGGTTAATAAATGAGCAACAATTTAAGAAACTAAATTGTTATTTTCATAAATAAGTGTTTTGGTTGGTTGATTGGTAGCCCCGGATTTTTGGTAAATCCGGGGTTTACTTTTTTATATAACACAATTAATTATTTGGGAGTTTGTCACTAAGATCACCAAAACTCCGCTAGTGGTTTTAGTAATTAGTGACTGGCGATTGGAAATTTGTAATTATTGACTAGTGCAATTCCTGGTGCCTGATATGTTTTGCCGACAAAAATGCAATAAGCCAGAACCGGAAGTTCTTGCGGAAGCTTCCAGTTCTGGCCGGAGGAATTTCGCGCTTTCGCAAAACCCCCTCATCACGATTCCTTTAACCGCAATTAATATTTAGGTTTTTCTCCCATATTATATAACATAAAGACATAGACATCTGCAACTTCCTCAATTATTTTGCTTGTAGGTTTTCCAGCACCATGCCCTGCATCTGTTTCTATTCTGATTAGAACAGGATTTGAACCTTCATGCTTACTTTGAAGTTCTGCGATAAATTTAAAGCTATGAGCAGGCACAACTCTATCGTCGTGATCGGCTGTTGTAACTAATGTTGCAGGATAATTTACTCCTTCCTTGATGTTGTGAAGAGGAGAGAAGCCGAACAAATTATGGAAGTGCAAAGAATCCTCGCTTGTACCATAATCAGAAGCCCAAGCCCAACCAATAGTAAATTTATGATATCTCAGCATATCCATAACACCAACAGCAGGCAAAGCAACTTTAAACAATTCAGGGCGTTGGGTCATAACAGCTCCAACTAAAAGTCCGCCATTAGATCCACCTTGAATTGCCAACTTTTCAGATGAAGTATATTTTTCATCGATAAGATATTCTGCAGCTGCAATAAAATCATCAAAAGTATTTTGTTTAGTCAGCTGAGTTCCGGCTTTATGCCATTCTCTTCCGTATTCGCCACCACCTCTTATGTTTGGTATTGCCAATATTCCGTCATTTTCCAGAAGAATCAGTCTTGTAATGGCGAATCTTGGTGTCATACTTGCATTAAAACCACCATAACCATAAAGCAATGTTGGGTTTTTCCCGTTCATTTTCAAGCCTTTCTTATGAACAATAAACATTGGAACTTTTGTACCATCCTTACTGGTATAGAATATTTGCTTGGTTTCGTAAGTTTCCGGATCAAAGTCAATTTCAGGTTTAAAATATGATTCATAAGTATTATCAGCAACATCATATTTAAAAACTGTTGGCGGATAGGTGAATGAAGAAAATGAGAAGAAAGCTGTATTTTCGTCCTTTTTGCCGCTAATACCACCAAAGCTCCCTATAGCAGGAAGTTCAAGCTGTCCTTCTTCTTTTCCTTCATAATCATAAATAAATATTTTGCTTGAGGCATCTTTCATGTAATGAGCAAAAAGTTTTCCTCCAATTTGTGAAACACCTTGGAGCACGTCTTCCTTTTCCGGCAAAATTTCTTTCCAATTCTCCGGTGAGGGCTTGTTAGGATCAACAAGAACCAGTCGGTATTTTGGAGATTCGAAATTTGTTCTTACAAGAATCTTACCTTCTATATGATCAATTGGAGAATAATCATAATCAAAACCTTCGGCAATTTTCACAAAACCTTTGCCGGGCATATTATTGTCCAAAACATATAATGCATTTCCGCTTGTTGATTCAGATTCGCTCAAAATAACAAATCTTTCATCTTCGGTAGTTCCTGCATAATAATTTCTCCTGGGATACTTTGGATTATGATAAATTAGCTTGTCTTCACTTTGTGGAGTTCCCACTTTGTGATAATAAATTTTATGAAATTCATTTGCCGCTGAAAGCTCATCTCCTTCTGAAGGTTCATCATAACGACTATAATAAAATCCATCTCCCTGCCATGATATTCCGGAAAACTTAGCCCATTTAACATGGTCATCTAAATCCTCGCCGCTGGCAATATCTCTCACAAATATTTCTGTCCAGTCTGATCCGGCTTTAGAAATCCCGTAAGCAAAATACTTTGCATCGTCTGAAATGCTCAAGCCATTTAGTGAAATTGTTCCTTCTTCGCTCATTTTGTTAGGATTCAAAAACTCGCGAGCTTCACCGTCAATTCCTTCTTTTATATACAAAACACTCTGATTTTGCATTCCGTCATTTTTAAAGAAAAAATAGTAATTATCCTTCCAGAAAGGAGCGCTATATTTAGGATAATCCCATAATTCAGTAAGTCTTTCCTTGACTTTTTCCCTAAAAGGAATTTCTTCAAGATACCCAAAAGTAACTTCATTTTGAGCTTCAACCCAGGCTTTGGTTTCTTCGCTGTTGTCGTCTTCAAGCCAGCGATAAGGATCTTGAACCTCTACTCCAAAATAATTATCGGTAACTTCTTGTTTTTTTGTTTCGGGGTACTCAATTTTTGGTGAATCCGAACAGCCTGACAATAAAACTATCACTGATGTCATTAGTGAAAAAATAATAGCTTTTCTTTTCATTTTACATGGTTTTAAGTTTAACAGAATGTTTGTTTGTAATAGTATTTGTGTTTTTTAAAAGTTCGAGTCACAAACAACAAATATATTGTGTGAAATTAATAAAATATTAAAATGAACTGATTCTCTTAAAGTTAAAATATGATAATTCTTTATTTATGCCAGAATATATCCTCATTATAAAATGATTATTAATATTTCTTATGTAATTTTGCGACAAATAATACACTAAAAATTACAATGATATGCCCAATAAAATCAAACAACTGAAGATTTACAAAAAAGACTTAGTTCTGCCTTCTGCTGCTTCAAATGAACTGGAGGAGAAAGAAATACTTTTTGCGGAAATATATTATGACAAGGCAGGAAATACTATTAAGGATATAAAGTATGGCAATGACGGGTCTTTTGAACATAAATTGGAATTCAAGTATGATGATAATGGAAATCTTGTTGAAGAAATTATGTATGAAGATGAAGATACCGTGATTGAACGAAAAACCTTTGAATATGATAACAAGAATAGGATAGTGAAAGAATTCAAGCATTATCTGGACGAGACTTTTGATACGATTTATTATACCTATGATAATGGAAATCTTGTAAAGAAAGAAAGAGTGGATGATGAGCAGGATGTTGAGGAGATTGAAATTTTTGAATATCAGGATGGTAAACTTATTCATCAAAAAAGTCTTGATGCCGACGATAATATTATTAATGAGAAATCTTTTCTTTATGAAGACGATAAATTAACAGAAGAAACTGAATATGATGGTTTTGAGGACAGGCATTTGAGAAAAGAAAATGAATATGATGAAAATGGAATAAAAACAGCATCCTATTTATATAATGGAGATGACAAATTAATAGAAAAGTTTATTTACAAAGAAAATGACAAAGGACAGATTATTCAAATTGTTGAAGAGAATCTGGGCGGAAAAAGCACTGTTAATTTAGGATATGACGATAATGGGAACATTATTTCTCATCAGGAATTTGACAATAATGGCAACTTAATAAGTAATATCAGAAAAGTTTATGATGAAGATAATATGATAAAAGAGACGAGCGTTTCTTCTGAAAATCCAACAATTGGAAGCAGTTATAATTACACTGTAAATTATGAATATGAATACTTTGATTAGTTAATTAACTAATTGCCTTAATATACATTTGCAATTTTTACAAAAACATGGAACTTTACACTTTTATTGATACATTTTGGTGGACATGGATTGTGCTTCCGGCACTTATATTTTTGTCGCGAATTCTTGACCAAAGCATAGGAACCCTCAGACTGATATTTGTATCTAAAGGTTACAGGAGGATAGCACCGGTGCTTGGTTTTTTTGAAGTAATCATATGGCTTTTAGCTGTGGCGCAAGTTATGAAGCATTTAGACAATCCCATTAGCTACATAGCATATGGAGGAGGTTTTGCAATGGGTAATTATATAGGCATTATAATTGAAGAAAAGCTTTCTATCGGAAATGTTATTCTAAGAGTTATACCAAAAAAAGACACTACGGCTTTAATAAATCATCTTAGAGAAGAAGGATTTGGAGTTACCTCTGTAAAGGCTGAAGGCGCGAAAGGCGAAGTAGATATCGTTTTTACTATTATAAAAAGAAAAAGTATTCACAAGGCAATTAAGATAGTTACTCATTATAATCCAAACGCATTTTATACTATTGAGGAGATAAAGGCAGTTAAAGAAGGCTATTTCGGCATTAAGCCGGGCAAAAGCGCACTTAGACAAATTCCCATACCTTCTAAATCAAAATAAAAAGCTATGAACAATCAAATGGAACAAAGAGATTTTAATGAAAATGAGAATTATCAAAGGCAAAATCAAGGTCGTGATAATGGCAGCAAGCAGATAATCAGGTTCTTAATAAAATTGTTAGTGTCTTCATTAGCAGTTATAATCACTGCATATTTGTTGCCCGGAGTTATTTTAACAGGGTTTTTAACAGCTGTGGTTGTTGCTTTTGTGATTGCAATTCTAAATGCATTATTAAGGCCGATACTTGTATTTTTGACCATTCCCGTCACAGTTATGAGTTTGGGCTTATTTCTTTTGGTTATAAATGCATTTATAATTCAGATAACTGCTCATTTTGTTGAAGGATTCACTGTTTCGGGTTTTTGGGCAGCTTTATTCTTCAGTATTATTTTGTCTGTAATAACCTGGATATTGGAACTTCCGGGAAGGCAAAGGCCTCCTCAGCAATAAGTAAAACAAAATCAGCACATTAGAACCTTCTTGATTTTGTAGTTTTCAGGTGGCACGATAATTGAATTCTCATTTTTAGTTAATTATTAATCTAAAGATGGAGGATCAAGTCATGAAAAGAAAACTTCTATTATTTTTCAGCTTAAGTTTTATCACACTATTTTCGCAATCCTACAATCCCCATCATAATAATCTGTCAGAATTGAATGTCCGCTTATTTGATGGTGCTGTTTTCAATATTACTATTGACAACCGTTCTTATAACAATTTCCAGACAAATTACACTTTATCAAACCTCACTCCCGGAAGACATTTTGTGAAGATTGTCAGATTTGAAGAATATTTTAACGGTCATTCATATACATACGTAAGGCCCAGGATAATTTTTTCGGGACGGATAAACATCGCCGCAAGAAGCAAGATAAATGCTTATCTAAACCATAGAAACAGATATGTTGTGGAATCACAATTTCCAATTCATCAGGTACCGCCCGGACATGGACCGGGATATGGAGGAGGCTACGGGCCCGGACACGGAGATTACTATCATGATGTTATGAGTCCGCAAGCATTTTCTCACCTGAGAAGAACTATTGCAAATGCAAGCTTTGACAGCTCTAAACTCAGTATTGCAAAACAAGCAATAAGAATGAACAGGGTTACGTCCAGGCAAGTTTATGACATAATGATGTTGCTCAGTTTCGAAAGCAAAAGACTTGAACTTGCAAAATTTGCATATGCAAATACTGTTGACAAAGGTTCTTACTATATTGTTAATGAAGCTTTTTCTTTCAGCAGCAGCATTAGAGAATTAAATGAATATTTAGCTTATGCTTTTTAAATTTCGAAATAATGAACTCATTAATTGTTAATTAATTAAATTTACGCGGGTGATGCACTTTAGAATAACAAAAGGCATCATCCGTTTTTTATGTTGATTAAATTCTCATTTATCATATAAAAATAAAAACTACTTTTATAAACAAATATTAAAATTACAGCATTATGAAGAACTTATTATTTTTAATTTCAATGATTAGTTTTATTAGCCTAAGTGCTAATGCTCAGTCTAATAATATTAAGGTTGAGTCAAAATTAAATGAAGCTACGGTGTTTTTACATGGAGCTCAATTATCAAGAACGGCAGATATAAGCATCCCTGCCGGAACATCTGAAATTGTTATAACAAATTTACCTACAGGTATTGATCAGAATAGCATACAGGTAAAAGGTAAGGGGAATTTCATGATACTGTCGGTAAATTACAGGCAGGATTATTTAGCAGATGCTTCAATAGATAAGGAAATTAAAATTATGCGTGACAGCCTGAAGTATTATAAAGAAGAGATTGACATGATGAATGCTATGATACAGGTTTATCGTGAAGAAGAGTCTCTTTTGATGGCAAACAAAACCATTGGTGGCACTGAGTCAGGATACCAGGTTTCGGAGTTGAAAGCAGCAGCGGATTTTATGAGAGAACGATTAACTGAGATTAAAAAAAATGCTTTAAAAATTGGTATAGATGTAGAAAAGTATAGAGCCCGCCATGATCGTATAAACAATCAGTTAAGTGCCAGGCAATCAAAGCTGAATAAGTATGTCAGTGAAATAATAGTTTTGGTTTCAGCATCAAATAATGTAAGAGGTAAATTAGACTTATCATATATATTTCCTCATGCCGGCTGGCAGGCTGTGTATGATTTGCGGTCAAATAGCGTTAACGAGAAGTTTGAGCTAAATCTTAAAGCAAATGTTTTCCAAAATACCGGCGAGGATTGGAAAGATGTTAATTTGACACTTTCTACTGGAAATCCATTTGAAAGTGGTCAGTTGAAATATCTAAACCCGTGGTGGTTATCATTTGTTCAGCCGCCGCCGGCACCGCAATATAACCGATATGCTGAAAGTGCACCAGTTGAAAAAGAACAAATAATGATGGATGAAGTTTATCTGGGTCAGGAAGTAACGGAATCTATAGCTGAGGGTGTAACTGTCTCAGAAGCACAAACCAGCATACAATATGAAATAAACACGCCGGTAAGCGTAGCCGGTGACAATAGTAAGCAATTAGTTGAGATTCAAAAGTATAATGTGCCTGCTGAATATGAATATTTCGTTGTCCCAAAACTTGACAAAGATGCTTTTCTTGTTGCTAAAATTTCAGGATGGGAAGAATATGTTTTATTGCCGGGTACTGCAAATTTATTCTTTGAAGGAACTTATGTAGGCAAATCACATGTTAGTCCTGTTAATACTTCCGACACTCTTGAGGTTTCTCTCGGCAGAGACAAAAGCATCAGCGTGAAACGTGAAAGAAAACAAGATTTCACATCCAGCACATTATTAGGAAGTCGTAAAATAGAAAATGTGGGCTGGGAAATTAATATCAGGAATAATAAAAAGCAGAATATCATTATAAATGTGATGGATCAAATCCCGGTTTCAACTCATAAGGATATTGACATTAAAGCTGAAAATACAGGAAATGCAGATTACGAAGAAGATAAAGGAATACTGAAATGGAGGTTTGAATTAAAAGCATCGGGCAGCAAAAAGCTGGAATTTGGATATAGTGTTAAGTATCCAAAAGATAAGCTAATCCATCTTGAGTAGTTTTAACAAATTATTATGAAAAGGATACTTATAATTTCTTTAATCATTGCACTAAGCAGCATCTGCAATGTTCATTCCCAATCATTAAGAGACAGGATTGGCAACTCTATCGGCCGTATAGATAATGACGGCACTGTTCGCGATGGAATAGGGAACAGTATTGGAAGAATCGACAGTGATGGTACAATACGCGACCGGATTGGAAACAGCATTGGAAAAATTGACAGCAATGGAAATTTCCGTGACAGAATAGGAAATTCTATTGGAAGAATTGACAGCGACGGTACTGTGCGTGACAGAATAGGCAACAGCATAGGGAGAATTGACAGCGACGGCACAGTACGCGACAGGATAGGGAACTCTGTGGGCAAAGTCTCGGGAGTTCCCAAAGAATGGGCTGCCGCAGTTTATTTTTTCGATTATTTTGATTTGCCCTAAAGCATCTCCTTAATCAGGAATCTGTAGTCATCTTGAGATAGTTCATGGGCTAATCCGCTGACTTTATTTTTAATCATGACTTTAAAAAGTTGCTCTTGCTTTTTATCGTCAAGATTTATTTTCAAAGTGCTCAAATTTAGAGGACTACCTATTGACTTAAAGAAATATTCTAACTTATAAATTGTGTCATTCACATTTTCGCTTGCAAAAACAGCATTACCAAATTCTGTAATTTTCTCCGGGATTCTTTTAGATTGTAGCTTTAGCCATGCAGGGTAAGCAATAGACAAAGAAGCACCATGAGGCACATCATACAACACGCTCAGGCAATGCCCAATTGCATGGACACCCCAGTCGGGGGATTCTTTTCCAACAAATGTCATCCCGTTTAATGCGCAGGTTGCGGCATACATAATTTTTGAGCGTAATTCATAATTTTGCAAGTCATCTATTAAATCCGAGCCATTTTTAATTGCTTCTCGTATTATCGAAAACACAAATCTGTCGCTAAGCGATGACTCCCCTTTTCCAAAGAAAGCTTCCATTGAATGTGCTATTAAATCAACGATACCGAAAGCTGTTTGATCTTTGGGCACACTTAAAGTAAATGTAGGATCCAAAAAGCTGAATTTAGGATACATCAATTTATGTCCGAAGCCAATCTTTTTCTTAAGCTTATCATTTTGAACTACAGCATAGGGATTCATTTCCGTTCCTGTTGCTGCAAGGGTTAATATTGCAATTATTGGAAGAGCTTTTTGCGGCTTCACTTTTCCTGTTGCCAAATCCCAAACAGCTTTGGATTGCGGAATTGTTATTGCAATATATTTTGCGCTGTCAATAACACTACCTCCGCCGAGGCCTATTACCATATCCACTTTATTTTTGCGCCCTAATTCAGCTGCGGCTTCTATATCTTCAATAACAGGATTGGCCTTTATACCATTATATTCAATAATTTTAATTGAAGCTTCATTAAGTTTGGCAACAGTTTCATGATAAGAGCCGTTTTTTTTCACAGAACCTTTACCATAAACCAATAATGCTTTTTTGCCTGTTGATGAAGCTTCACTGCCTAGCTTGTCGAGAGCACCTTTGCCAAAATGAAGTTTTACCGGATTGTATAAGATAAAGTTTTCCATAATTAAAAATGATATTTATATGCTTAATGTGTTTTTATAAATTTCAATGTCTTATTTATGCTTTCTCCCGATATTTTCACAAAATATACACCTGAAGCCAAATCCGCAATATTCAATGTATGAGAATTTTGTTTTTGAAACAAATGCTTTTCCACAATTCTGCCATGAACATTCATTATAACAACTTCATACTGAGGATCATTTGTAAACACAGAAATATTTATCATATCCATAGCGGGATTTGGAAAGAGGCTTGCAAGAGGAACATCATTTTCAATCAGCTCAACATCGGTTAGCAGGTCAACATTAACATTATCAATACAAACACCATGGCCCCAATAAGCAATTGCTTCAAAAGCAATATAATAATCTGAAGAACCATTAGGCAAATATAATGACTGATGAGTCCATGAGCTATAACTTTCATTTGTAGCTTCAAAGAGAACCCAGTCTGCGCCGCTGGAATTTTTGTAATACAGCCTCAATTTATCCTGGTCGCCTTGCCATTCTTGATTATGCAGATAAAAAGAAAGTACGGCAGTTTTACCTGAAGGAATATTTATTGACGGAGTAATTAACCAGGAATTATAGCCTTGTTGAGAGCTTGACTCTACTTTGAAGTATGCATTTTTTGCACCTTCAAAGGCACTAGCAGGATATTCTTCATCATTTCCTGCACCAATAGCCCAGTCTTTATTTCCAACAATATAGCTTTGTGTCCAGCCGGAAGGCAAAGAGCTGCTTTCAAAACCTTCAAAAAAGATAGACTCACCTTCATTCGGATTTTCCGGATCAAGTCCGTTCAAAGTTGTAGGATTTGTACCTGCCGGATCAAGCCACGGTCTGAGTTTGTCAATACTATTACCTCCATTGGATTCCCAGTGGTAGCTAAATTTTCCATAGTAATCCGCTCCTGAAGTGTTTGAGCAGGAAGCTGCGCCACCGGACAAAGTTCCAACAATTTGTTTATTACTGTTAAATATTGGGGAACCGGAAGAACCGCCTTCTGTTACACTATGTTCTGTTTCTGTTGCTGTCCATGTCACTTTCCATGCAGCATTCGAAGCCATTGGTTCGTCACCGATTTGAACTGTTGCAGAAGTTAATGAAGTAGTATATGTAGAAATCTTTTTGGGATCACCCAAAGGATGATGTATTCCCACACCGGAGTTGCTGGCTGATTCGCCCCTGTTCCAACCGTTATAATAAGGACTCCAGGATGATGGCGGCGAGGAGCTCAGTAACAACAATTGAAAATCTGAGCCTCCATTATGAGATCCCAGCGATTTCAGGGTAGAACCTGTAATCATCATGTTTTCGGGCGCTGTTCCACTATCATCACAACCGGGTTTTTCATAGTTAAAATAAAACTGCCAGTTATTTCTGTCAGCAGAGCTTGCATCACCACCACAATGTTCTGCTGTTAAAAAATATGGGGTTGCATCCTCGTTTGTGTTGTTTATTAAACTGCCGGAGCAAAGATACCAGCTGCTTCCTATCTTGAAAAGAATTTTGGCAACACCTTTTTTCTCTTTTTGCCAGTTTGATCCTTCAGGACAATTAACATTAACCATGCATTCGAGGTTCTTTGTTTCATCAAAAGGGCCTCCGCTCATGTAATTGTACATTATGCTTTCTATATTAAGTTTAAAGTCCGGTGAAACTTCCTGATGTTCTTCCCCCTTTTCAGGATATTGCTCATATTCAATTATTATTTCATCACCGGGCAAAAGATGTGTCGTGAACACTCTGTGTTGATTGTTGTTATTGCTTGTAAATGCACCAATTATATGTTTCTTGCTTTTGTCATATACAAATAATCTGGCATTATCAGGCATTTCAAAGTCATCCACGATAAGGCTCAATGACTTTGCACCCGGAGAAACAACATGTAATCGCCAGATAAGAGTTCCACAAGGAAGATGCTCCCAAGTCCCGGAATTGTCAGGATTTAAACCTGCATTAATTGACAAGGCAGTTCTAGGAGGTAATCCAAGGCTATTATTAAAATCATCTTCCTCGAATATTTCATTCCAATTTACATCAGGATTTATAATATGAGAGTCTAATTCTCTTAAATTTAATTCATCATATAAAACCTCAGGTTTTACAGAGTTAATAATTGTCTGGGTTTCAGGAGTTTTAAAACTTCTTGGTATTCCACCTTCGTTAATTTGAGAAAAAAGGCCGGTACTAAGCGATAACAAAAACATTAGCAATCCACAACTAATTCTTTTCATGAGATTCTATAATTAATTAACACAAAATATTTCTTAATACAAATTTAAGATTTATCATTTATTAATTCATGATTAGCATGAATATATAATTATGTTTTATTCTGTACGCATTGTTATATAATACAAATTAGCTTTAGTGATTTGTGCATTCCCCGATACCTGATGCCTGATACCCGAAGACGGAAGTACCTTCGGAAGCTTCCAGTTATAGCCGGAGGAATTCCCAGCTTCCAGTTGTATGTTGATGACAAATAAGGTAATAAGGTTAAAAATCACATACATTACTTTTCTACTAAGGTTAAAATATTGAAAATAAGGTTTTTATGTTTTTTTAAAAACCTTATTTTTTTCATCAAACCTTAGTAGAAAGGGTAACAGGAGAAAACCAACCTTATTACCTTATTAATTAAAAATGAAAAAATGCCGCCATAAATTAAAAACCTTTTGGAAAATAGCTGAAAAATCGGGATTTCCGCTTCGCTCCAGCTTTTAATCCCGAATCGTTTCACTCTCGGGACTTCCGCTTCGCTCCAGCTTATAGTTTTTCACATTTAACTTTTGCAAGTACAGAACATAAAGTTTTTTTGTTACACAATGTTATCACAATCCCGCCACTGCGGGAGTATAGTTTGTCTCCTTATTCTCTAAAATCTCACCTTCTCACGCTCGCACACTCTCCCGCTCAAAGGAAAAATGTGAAGAGCACCAATGTTTTCACTTTTAGTTTTTAGTTTTTAACTCCCTTTCTGATCTTCCTCTCCTAGTATCTATTT
>CAZTPA010000035.1:0-28596 GCA_964614525.1 uncultured Bacteroidales bacterium
GGACAATATATTAAGCAATTTTTGATTCAATACCGGGCTCTTTTCTTAAACTGCTTTTTTCCACTTTGCTGAAAAGCCTCATTAATACTTTCTCCGGAGTAAAAGGAGCATCAAAGTCAGGCACATAGTTCTTGTTAAAAGCTTTAATAGCATTTTGGATTGCGAAATATGCACTAATTCCATATAAGAATGGCGGTTCGCCAACAGCTTTTGATTTCATAATTCCCAGCTCAGGCCCTTCTGTATCAAGAGGCGTACAGTCAATAATCTTTGGTACAGAATAGATATCAGGTACTTTATATGTTGACAAACTATTAGAAAGTAATCGTCCGTCTTTTGCAAAAGCAACCTCTTCCATGGTCATCCAGCCAATTCCCTGAACAACGGCACCTTCCACCTGGCCTTTGTCAATAACCGGATTAAGGCTTTTCCCAAAATCATGTACTACCAAAACTTTATCAAATTCATATATTCCTCTTATGCAATCAAGTGTAACAACTACAGCTGCTGTACCATAAACATGATAAGCAAATGGATGCCCTTTTTCAACAGATTTATCAAAATGAATTATAGGAGTAGCATAATGTCCATTTTCTGTAAGGCAAACTCTATCCAGAAATGCAGTTTCAACCAATTGTTCCCAATGAATATCTGATTTTATATTTTTATTATAAACAATTTCATCTTTAATGGAAATATCCTTAGCATCACACTTCAACATCTCAGAAGCTGTTTTCTCAAGTCTTTCCAACAATGCTTCGCAGGCAATTCGACATGCGTTTCCGTTAAGATCGGCGCCGGAGCTGGCAGCTGTGGGCGAGGTGTTTGCAACCCGTGTTGTATTGGTGGATTCTAATTTAACTCTGTCAGGATTTATTGAAAATACTCTTTCGGCAACCTGTATCATCTTAGTGTTAACCCCCTGCCCCATTTCAATAGCACCGGTACTTATACCAATACTGCCATCCTGATAAATATGTACAAGAGCCCTTGCCTGGTTCATTGGAGTTTTGGTAAAGGATATTCCGAAACAGATAGGAATAAGTGATAATCCTTTTTTAAAATCGCTATTAGCGGCATTAAAGTCTTCGACTTCTTTTTCCAGTTTTTCAATACTATATTTTTGGTCTAATGCATTATAACACTTTTCAATATTAACATTCTGAGCAATTTGTCCGTATTGAAATTCATCATTTTCCTGTAAAAAGTTATTTTGCTGAATAACTTTCTTAGGAATATTCAATTCAAAAGCAGCTTTAGCAATAGCAGATTCAATAACGAATGCTCCCTGAGGTGCGCCAAATCCTCTGAAGGCTGTATTTGGCGGCAGATTTGTTCTGCAGCTATATACAGTTACTTCGGTATTGGGAACAAAATAGCAGTTTGTAGAATGAAACAATGTCCGCTCCATAATAGCCGGAGAAAGGTCGGTAGCTGCACCACCATTTTGGTATAAAGTAGTTTGATATGCAATTATTTTATAGTCCTTTGAAAGTCCGATTTTATAATCTGCGCTATACGGATGTCTTTTCCCTGTCATTCTGATATCATCATGGCGGTGAAGTGATATTTTTACAGGTTTTTGCAAAACAAATGCAGCAAGAGCAGCCATAGAGGCATAAGCTGATGCCTGATCCTCCTTGCCACCAAAACCGCCACCAAGTCGCGTAACATCAACTTCAATTTTATGCATTGGAACACCCAGAACCTTTGCTACTGTTTTTTGAACAGCCGTGGGGCCTTGTGTTGATGAGTGAATCTTAATGCTATTATGTTCTGCGGGATAAGCATATGAGCCTTGGGTTTCGATATAAAGATGTTCCTGACCCCCAATCTCCACCTGGCCTTCGAAAACATATTCACATTCATTCCATTTCTCGGCTACATCACCCATTTTAAATGTTCTGGGTGGAATAAGCAGATGTCCCTTTTCTTTAGCAATGCGGGGATCTGTAATTACTTCATGCTCGTGTATTTCAACTTCAATAAGGCTTACAGCCTTTCTTGCAATAAACTCTGATTTAGCAATAACCAAGGCTATAGGCATCCCATGAAAGTGCACTTCATCTTCTGCAAATAAGGGCTCATCTTCAACGATTCCTCCAATTTGATTCTCTCCTGTAACATCTTTGGCTGTGAAAATTCTTTCAACACCTTCTAAATCAAGAGCATTTAATATATTAAGTTTGGTGATTTTACCATGTGCTATCGGTGAGCCAAAAATTGCAGCATGCAGAGTGCCCTTTTTGACAGGGATATCATCTAAATAAATTGATTTGCCGGTAACATGGCTTATAGAATCGGTATTTTTCATTTGTAACAATTTTAGCTTAAAAGTTCTTTTGAATTTGTTCTTTCAGGAAACAACTTAATGAAATGCGCATAAAACAACTGTCTTGCCAAAAGCCTTTTATAATCCTCACTTCCGCGCACATCACTTATTGGAGATATTTCTGTTTGCAAAATTTCAGCAGCATCAGTTATTGTCTTTGCAGTAATACTTTTACCAATCAAAAAACTCCGTGTTTTTTCCAAATAAACAGGAATAGGACTAACACCTCCAAATGAGATGGCGCAATCAGCGATAATTTCCTTATCCAATTTAATGCATATAGCACTATTCACACTTGCAATATCCAGATAAGTACGTTTGCTAACCTTTTCAAAATTAAAATGAAAAGGCTTCTTTGGAATTTCGAAAGCAATATTATGAATAAACTCGTTTTCTTTCAAATCTAACTTTTTATAAGAAAGGTATAAATCCTTAAGCGGAACTGTTCTTATAGTTGCGGAATTACTAATACTTACATCGGCATTTAAAGCTAAAAAGAACATTGATAAATCGGCAATTGGAGAGGCATTAACAATGTTTCCGGCAATTGTTCCCATATTACGAATAGGTTCAGATGAAATCAGCCTGAAAAAGCTTTTTATCTCAGGAAAAAACTCTTTTATTATAGGCGATGACATAATCATATTTGCCGTAGTAGAGGCTTTTATAATGCATTTATTGCTTTTTAATTCAATCCCTTTTAAATTTTCTTTATCATACAGGAAATTAAGATCTTTTTCTGCAATCTTTTCGGGTTGCTGCACCATTAAATCAGTTCCGCCACCCATATATGTTCTGCCGGCAATAACTTCAGTCTTTTCTGTTTGAAGATTTTTTAATCGTTGCGGGATTTCTAAGAAATATTCGGGTAAATACTTCTTAGCGGCCAACCAGCTAATCGGGTCATCAATATCTTTATCCTGCATCAGAATTGAAATACTATCAGCGGCTTTTTCAATAGATTTATAACCGGTACATCTGCAAATATTACCACTAATTGCGTCAATAGCATTCTTTGCATCCGACTTACTTTCCTCCATGCAATGACAAGTAAGAGACATAACAAATCCGGGAGTACAAAATCCGCATTGTGTACCTGAATGCTCAACTAATGCACTTTGCACGGGAGACAATTCCTTCATATTAATACCTTCAATGGTCACAATATGTTTTCCCTGTACATTTCCTACAGGAGTAAGGCAGGAAACAATACTTTTATAATGTACTTTTCCATTAATCAGGCTGCCTTCCAGAACAGTACATGCTCCGCAATCTCCTTCCCTGCAGCCAATTTTTGTGCCCGGCAAATCCTTTTCATACCTTATAAAATCCAATAAAGTTGTACCCGGAAGCACATCAGCATTTACAATGTTGTTATTTAAAATGAATGTAATCATATATTATAAAATAAAATTCTAAAACTCGTCTTTGCATATAAAGCTAATAAAACAGTTAAGCAATAAATGCTCTGACAAATTATAAATATAACAAAAACAAATTAATAAAGTTTGTATTTAAATAATTTTGGCAAATTTATTAAAAAAAAGCAAAACCGGATTTTTATCTGATACTCACAAAAGAGAACAATGTCTCACTTTGTATGGGAAATTATGAAAACAAGATATGCCGCTCCTGAAATTATGAATAAGCTTATTCTCTTCTTCCCAGGCTCCGAAAGCCTTTGAAGAAAATATTTATATCATACTCTAGTTTATATTCCCGCGCATAAAGACTATTGAGGTTTTCAAGAGTTTTAACATCAAAGGATTTACCCTTGAAAGCGTCGGCAGGATTAAGCACGGATTTTCGGATTTTCGGAAGTTTTTTATTGTCAGGCAAAGGATGATAACCTACCCAGGTTTTATTTCCAACAATCACAGAAAAAATATTTTTAAGCAAGCCAAAAGGATTTTTCACAAAAAACATCACTATGACAAATGATATAATCAATCCAAAAGACACAATAAGATCAAATAATTTCTTAATACGTTCATTTGCAGGTTTATTGATTACATTAATATTAACCATAAACATATCCTCAAATGTATCTATACTATTGCTGCCTATAACATAAAGGCTTTCGGGAGGAGCAATTTTGAAGTTTATCCGCATATCAGATAATTCAGACATTTTGTCTATAATATCCTGTGGAGGAATTTCGCCTCCGCAAAAAATAATCTCATCGATTTTATAAACCTCAACCAACTCTTTCATCTTATTAAAACTTCCCAGCAGAAGGTCATTGCTTTTCTCATCATTAAACTCTTTGGAGACAGTTCCTACAAATGCAGGATTTGAGTGCGTTCTTATTAAAGTAGCGACTCTTGCAGCTTCTTCATCTTTTCCGGCAATTATTATTCGCTTATTTTTATCCCTTCCCACTCCAAGGTTTTTAAATCTATAAAAATGAAAAATACTACGGGTGCTAAGCATTGATATCAGAGCCCATAAAGCACCTAAAAGAATTAATGCCCTGGAAAACCTGAGAGAAATCGGAAGAAGTGCATAAATAACAAGCACGATAATCGCACCGAGACCTATTCCCCTGACAATCCGGAAAAGCTTAACAGGTTTGTCGTAACCACCGCTTAACCAAACAGAGAACAGCCATATCAAAATATAAACGGGGACAATAATCTGCATAAAATACGGCGGATAATACTCGTATTCGGCCATCATATAGTGCTGCTCCCAGTAATTTTTTATAAAGAAATAACCGGCATAAATCAAAGCAAAGTCAAAAACCGGCCAAAAGATTCTTTTTACAAAACGGTTAAAAATGGCAAGGGATGCTCTAAAGTAGATAGCCAGATTAATAAAAAACGAGAACAGCTTTGCATTCTTTTTAGAAAAATGCTTGCGCGCAAAAATTATCATAGCATTATAAAACACAAAAACATAGTTTATGCTGCTCTTTTTTGTGCTTTCGCCTTTATAATGGATGATTCGGGTTTTAGGAAAGTAGTAATTTTTATATCCTGCTTTAATTATACGATAAGAGATATCAATATCTTCTCCATACATAAAAAAATCTTCATCAAGCAAGCCGGCTTTTTTAATAGTTTCGGCTCTCATAAGCAAAAATGCTCCCGACAAGACCTCAACTTCATGAATTTTATCCTTATCAAGGTAACCAAGATGGTATTTGCCAAAAGTTCTGGACTTTGGGAACAATGCAGAAAGGCCAAAAATCTTGTAAAATGCTGTAGAAGGAGTTGGAAGTCCGCGCTTTGATTCAGGCAGAAATTTCCCGCTGCCATCCAGCATCTTAACTCCTAATCCGCCGGCATCGGGGTGTTCATCCATAAAAGAAACCACCTTTCGAAAAGTGTCATCTTCAACAACTGTATCAGGATTTAACAATAAGGCATACCTGCCTTTGGAGATAGATAAAGCCTGGTTGTTTGCCCTGCTGAATCCAAGATTCTCTTTATTATCAATAAGATGAACATGAGGAAACTTTTTTCTGATCATTTCCTGAGAGCCGTCTACCGAATTATTATCAACGACAAAAATCTCCACATTCAGCCCTTTAGAAGCAAGAAATACGGATTTCAGGCATTGTTCAAGAAAATACTTAACGTTGTAATTAACGATTATAACAGATAGATCCATATTTATCGGCTCAGGCTATGTTCGTAAGGTGTTCGATTAATAATACTTCTTCCCAGGGTAACCTCATCGGCATATTCAAGTTCATCACCAATCGCTATTCCCCTGGCAATAGCAGTCATTCTAATATCAAGATGATTTAGTTTTTTAAAAAGATAATAATTAGTGGTATCACCTTCCATGGTTGTGCTTAATGCAAAAATAATTTCCTTTACTTCAGGATTATGGGCTCTTTTAATAAGCGATTCTATATTCAGGTCGTTTGGTCCTATTCCTTCAATAGGAGAGATAATACCTCCCAGCACATGATACAATCCCTGAAATTGTCCGGTATTTTCAATAGCAATAATATCCCTGATATCTTCCACAACGCAAATAAATGAAACATCCCTGGAAGGAGAAGCACAGATACTGCATAACTTTTGGTCACTTATATTATTACAAATTTCACAATACACAACTTCTTTGCGCAATTTGGCAATTGAGTGTGAAAAACTCTCAACACTATCAAGATTCTGGCGCAACAAATGCAAAACAAGTCTAAGTGCAGTCTTCCTGCCAATGCCGGGAAGCCTTGTAAACTCATCAACCGCTGCTTGCAATAATTTAGATGAAAATGTTTCCAAATCTGTTATATTTTAATTGTCAAATTTACATGATTTTAGTGAATCACGAAGAAAAGAATTAGAAGAATCTTTCCATTTTCAAGAGTTTACAAAAAAAATCTTTTATCACCGGATAATTTATTCCGCTTAATGGGATAATTATTATTTGATGCGCTAGGTGTTTTTGTTTTTAATTTTGTGCAAAACCGTGATAACAATTAACCATATTAAAATCACTACTGTCCGGTTAAAATATTTCAAAACGAATGAATGTCAATATAGATACCAATTATATTAAGCCTGACTGTTTTGGAGGTAATATTGGCATTTATTTTTTTGCCACTAAGACTCAAAGGCACGAAGATTCACTAAAAACTTGGCAAACAAATATTTAAGCTTTGTGTTTTTTGGTGCCTTTGTGGCTATAATCAATTTTAAACGGACAGTAGTGTATTAAAATATAATTTTTAGATTTGTTTTTTTTAATTATTTACCTGCTTTATGTTATTCAAAGCAAACCTTATTCTTTTTTTAAACCTTAGTAGAAACCATTCACACCGTCTAAACCAATAACCTTATTAAAGATTTTTAATAGCACCTTTTTTGAGAAATTCATTGAATTATTGAAGAAAATAAGGTAATAAGGTTTTGGAATCTACGGGAACAAAAAACTCTACTAAGGTTGAAAATTTGATATGGTTTTAATTTTGCAATTTTAGCAGATGTTTTGCGCTTGTTGCATGGAATGTTTTCCTGTAGCGCATTAAATAATGACTATCACTATTTTCAACAGTTTATAAAAAAAAATTATCACCGGATAATTTATTCCCTTAATTATAATAATTACGAATAATGAAAACAATATTATTGTTTTATGTTTTATTGTATATTTGTTTTACAAACTATATGGTTGTTTAACTAATATTGACAAAATTCATGTCTTTCTTTTTAAATAGATATTTTTCGATTCAATTATTGGTTTTGATAGTATTATTTATATCAAGTGTTTTCATTCCCTGTGAAATTTTTTCAAAAACAAATGATACGCTTTATTTAAATCCAATAGTTACACAATTAAATGAATCTGCTCCTCCCCGTATTTCAATGCTAAAACCTCCACAATTAGTGGCTGCAAAACCTCCACTAGGACATTTCACAAATTTCGACACTGAACAAGGCTTGGCATTAAGCAATATAACCTGTGTTTATGTTGACAGGCAGGGAAAAGTGTGGTTTGGCACACATGGTGGCGGGGTAAGCTTCTATGATGGAAAGAAATTCACAAGCTTTACAACAAAAAACGGGTTAATTCATAATTCTGTTTGGGCAATAATAGAAGACAGCAAGGGTAACTTCTGGTTTGGAACTTTTGGTGGCGGGGTAAGCAAATATGATGGGACTAAATTTACTAACTATACAACAGAGAACGGATTGGTTAATAACACAATCTGGACTATAGCAGAGGATGATAACGGCAAAATTTGGTTCGGCACTTTTGGCAATGGCATTAGTATTTATGATGGTGAGTCATTTGCTACATTTGAGAATGAAGATGAACTGCCAAATGATACTGTATGGAAAATTTATAAAGACAAAAGCGGGCATTTATGGTTCGGCACGGATGATGGTGTGTGCAAATATGACGGAGAAAACATCACTAAATTATCAGTTAAAGACGGATTAACACATAACATTGTCAGAGATATTCTTGAAGACAAAAACGGAAATTATTGGTTTGCAACGTTTGGCGGCGGGGTATGCAAATATGATGGCGAATCATTTACCAACTTCACCACAAAAGAAGGCCTTCCACATAATACACTTCGTGCAATTGCTGAAGATAAATTCGGGAATATATGGGTTGGCTCTCATGGTGGCGGTGCCGGCAAGTACGATGGCAAAAGCTTTAAAAGTTATAATGTCAGGCAAGGACTTTCAAACAATGTTATAAGAGGAATTGCCACTGACAATACCGGTAATGTTTGGTTTGGCACTGATGGTGGCGGTGCAAGCAGATATAACGGCAGTGCTTTTAAAATATATACAAAAGAACAAGGCTTAATATATAATTCTGTCAGATGCATTGCAGAAGATAATAAGGGAGGATTATGGTTTGGAACTAATGGCGGAGGCATGAGTTACCTGGACGGCAAATACTACCACAATTACACAAGAGATAACGGACTTATATCCAATACTGTGTACTCCTTTCTTACAAATAAAAACGGCAATGTATGGATTGGAACCGACCAAGGTGCTGTTTATTTTGATGGCAATACTTTTACTACATATACAGTAGATCAGGGATTAGGGCACAATAGAGTTTTAGGAATTTATGAAGATTCAAAAGGAAACATTTGGTTTGGTACATCTAATGGTGTTAGTGTTTTTGATGATAAGAAAATTACCACTTTCCGAACAGAACACGGAATAGTTCACAATGTAGTTCGTAGCATTACAGAAGATAAATCCGGCAATATGTGGTTTGGAACATATGGAGGTGGTATTAGTATTTATGATGGAAATGCTTTTTTGTCGTTTTCGAAAGAAGATGGATTAGCTCATAATTGGATTAGAAAAATTCATATTGATGACAATGGTTATGTTTGGATAGGAACATATGGCGGGGGAATTAACAGGTATGACGGTGATTCTTTTATAAAGTTTTGCACTGAAGACGGATTAGCAGATGATGTAATTTATGATATTGTGGAAGATGAAGATGGAAAATTATGGATTGGTACCAACCTGGGTTTTAGCGGACTTTCATTTACCGATAAAGAAGGAAATATAATTACTGCAGGAAACATTAATGCTGATAATAAAGAGCTAATTAAAGATTTTAAACCTAAATGGGATATTTATAATACCACTACAGGATATCCACTAAAAGATTTAAACTCTAATGCAATGCATATATCTACCATTGGGCTGCCTTATGGAAATTATCAGAATCCGGGAATAATATGGGGAGGCTGTGGCGATGACAAAGTTGTATCCTTTGATCCAAAGGCTGTTTACAAACAAATGGATCCTGTTGAAGTAATTATAGATAATGTTAAGATTAAGGATGAAGATATCAGCTGGTATTTGCTGCAGCATCTAAAAAACAAAAACAACAAATTTGACAGTATAGCAATAGCTCAACAACAGATCATAACCTACAACAAAGTTTTATCTAATCAAAAAATTGATAAAATAGCTGAAAAATATTCTGATATTAAATTTGACAGTATTACAAGATTCACCGGAATCCCCTTAAATTTAGTTTTACCACATAAACATAATGATATTACTATTGAATTTGTAGCAATACAAACATGCCGTAATCATTTGGTTAATTACCAATATATGCTCGAAGGACAAGACAAATCCTGGCGGTCTGTTACGAAAAACAACTATATTACATTTAATAATCTTTTGGAAGGTGAATATAGAATTAAGATCAGGGCGCAAAACCCTGAAGGCGTTTGGAGCAAAGCTATAACATACTCTTTCAAAGTTTTGCCACCCTGGTATAGAACATGGTGGATGTATAGCATATATGTGCTTTCGGTAATTTTAATAGTAATTCTGATTATTAATCTTAGAGAACGAAAGCTCCAGAAAGAAAAACTTCAGCTTGCAGAGGAAGTTAAAAAAAGGACATATCAGCTCGAACAGCAAAAAGAAGAAGCAGAGAGACAAAAAGAAATAGTAGAAGAAAAAAATGAGGAAATACTTGCACAACAAAAGGAAATACTTGCACAAAAAGAAGAGTTGAGTATAAAAAGCAAGGAATTAGAAAAGATTAATGCCACCCTGGAAAACAGGATAAAGAAGGAACTTGCTGAAAGCAGAAGAAAAGATTTTATGCTTATTCAACAAGGCAGACAAGCAGCAATGGGTGAAATGATAGCCAATATTGCTCACCAATGGAGGCAGCCGCTTAATGCTATTGGTTTAATAATCCAAAATATGCAGGAAGCTTATGAGTACGGTGAAATGGACAAAGAATATCTTGATGCTAAAGTTAAACAAAGCATGGAAATAATCCTGTATATGTCGGATACTATTAATGACTTCAGAGACTTCTTTAAGCCGGAGAAAATTGCAACTACCTTTAATCCAAAAAGAGTGCTGGAAAAGAGTATCTCATTTGTTGAAGATACAATAAAGAAAGCAAACATATCTATTGAATATAAACCGGCAAAAGAAGACATAATCGCATTTGGATTTGCAAATGAATATGCTCAAGTTATTCTTAACTTAATCAGTAATGCAAAAGATGCTCTAATAAAAAGGCAGATAAAAAACGCTAAAATTAAAATAACACTTTGCGAGCTAAATAACAAAAGCTGTCTTAGCATTAGTGATAATGCAGGAGGTATTGACGAAAAAATAAAAGACAAAATATATGAACCTTACTTTTCAACCAAAGAAAAAGGTGAAGGCACAGGATTGGGTTTGTATATGTCAAAAACAATTATCGAAAAAATTGAAGGTGGCACTTTGCATTTTGAAAACACAGATGAAGGTGCTAAGTTTACTGTTATTCTTTAAATTATAATTTTCCTTTAAAAATTTAATGCGGAAAATAAATGAAGAATCCCTAAAGTTCTTCATTTATTTCTATTTTTGCCATCCAAAAGCAAAACCATTTTTATGACACCCGCATTAATACTTATCTCTTTTCTGGTTTATACTTCATTGATATTTTTTATATCAAGATTAACGCTTAGAAAAAAGGCAGGCAATCAGGCCTATTTTCTGGGAAACAGAAACTCACCCTGGTATGTTGTGTCATATGGTATGATTGGTGCATCGCTATCAGGAGTTACTTTTATGTCTGTTCCGGGACTCGTTAAAGACGAACAATTTTCATATATGGTTCTTGTTCTGGGATATTTGGCCGGTTATTTTGTTATTGCCAAAATATTACTCCCTATTTATTACAAAATGAACCTGACATCTATATACTCTTATCTTGAAAACAGATTTGGAGTTTCATCATACAAAACAGGATCATTTTATTTTATAATTTCAAGATTAGTGGGTGCATCTTTCAGAATGTTTCTGGTAGTAAATGTTTTGCAAATATTTGTATTTGACAGTTGGGGCATTCCTTTAGCAGTGACTGTCTCTCTTTTTATGATTTTGATTCTGCTATATACATTCCAGGGAGGAATAAAAACAATAGTATGGACAGATACTTTGCAAACTACATTTATGATTACTGCTGTTATTATAACAATAATAATCATCTCAAAAAATCTTGACATGGGCCTTTTTGATCTTGCTGCACTGGCAAAGGAAAAAGGCTATACAAAAATGTTTGTCATGGATATTACTGACCCCAGGTTTTTTCTTAAACAGTTTTTTGCAGGAATGTTTATAACCATTGTAATGACAGGCCTTGATCAGGATATGATGCAGAAAAATTTAAGTTGCCGCAATTTAAAAGATGCACAAAAAAATGTATTAACCTTTGGCACAATATTAATTCCCGTAAATCTTCTTTTTCTATTTCTTGGAGCAGTACTTTGGATATATGCAGGAGAGGTGGGAATAAGCATCATGGATACATCAGATGAATTGTTTCCAACAGCAGCTTTACAATATTTGGGATTAGCAGCAGGATTGACATTTTTCTTCGGTTTAGTATCGGCAGCATACTCCAGTGCGGACGGCACATTAACTGCACTAACCACTATATTTTGTATAGATTTTCTAGGTTTAAAAAGAAAGCCCAACATCACAGAAAAGAAAATCAAAAAAATAAGATATCGCACCCATATTGCATTTGCTATTATTGTGATGCTTATAATTATTTCTTATGATTTAATTAATGATGAGGCTTTGATCAGTAAATTATTCACATTTGCAGCTTATACCTACGGGCCATTATTAGGAATGTTCTTCTTTGGAATTTTTACAAAATATAAAGTAATTGACCGCCTGGTGCCAATTGTTTGTTTAGCCTCGCCTGTTTTAAGCTACATACTTAGTGCAAATTCTGAACACTGGCTTTGGGGATATAAATTTGGTTTTGAAATTCTTATTGTTAACGGGATAATTACAATTATCGGCTTATTTCTTATAAAAAGGAAATAATAAAAAAATTACTTGTTAAAAATCCTTTCGAATAAATCTTCAAAATCAACAATCTGAAAAGGTTTTGTCATATAATCATCCATTCCTTGTTTTATGTATTTCTCTTTATCTCCTTCAAAAGCATTGGCGCTTAGTCCAACAATCGGAGGCAAGTCGGAAAAATTCTTTTTCAAAATATTTGTTGCGGTTATTCCATCCATAACAGGCATTTGGATATCCATTATTATAAGGTCAAATTTGCCGTTTTTAAATATTTCAATAGCCTCTTTGCCGTTTTTAGCCATAGTTACATTATGTCCAAGGTGATTAAGCATTAATTTAACAACCTTTTGATTCGTCAGTTTGTCCTCGGCAAATAAAATATTCAGACTGCCTGTTTTCATATTTACTTTTGCTTTCTTATGCTCCTGTATTTCTGATTTGCATTTAACTACCTCAGCTTTAAAAGTAAACCAAAAAGTACTTCCAATACTATATTCACTGTTAAATCCTATTTCGCCTCCATGGAGCTGAACAAGTTCTTTGCAAATTGACAATCCTAATCCTGTTCCATCATAATCACGGGTATCCAGTTCTTCTATTTGAGAAAATGGGATAAATAATTGCTTTTGCTTTTCAGGTTTAATTCCTATTCCTGAATCACTAACTTCAATTCTTATAATCAAATCATTATTCTTCTTATCATAATCCATCAGATAGGCATTAACATTAATATTTCCCTTATCTGTAAATTTTACTGCATTTGAAATTAAATTATTTATGATTTGTGTAATACGGTTTTTATCCGCCTTTATGAAATCAGGTATCGAGGGGTCAATATATGTTTCAAATTTTATTTCTTTATTGCAAATATTTGCAAACAGATCATGAGCTCCCGACATAAGCACTTTAAAATCAAAAGCTTTTGTTTTTAGCTTTATCTTTCCTGCTTCAATTTTTGAAAAATCCAGAACCTGGTTTATAATTTCCCTCAAATTAGCTGTCGAATTTTTCAGGATATTAAGAAAATTTCTCTGTTCGGCATCAAGTTTAGTTTTATCAATCATCTCAATCATTCCCAAGATACCTGTTAATGGAGTTCTCATTTCATGGCTCATATTTGCCAGGAAGTTTTGTTTAAACTCAGCCGATTTTCTTGTCACTGCAATTTCACTATTCAGTTCTTCATTCTTTTTGCGCTCACTGATATCGCGCATCACACCAAGAACAAGCTTCTTATCATTTCTCTTGATAAAAGTTGTACTGAACTCAACCTGCCTTTTTTTTCCGGATTTACAGATTATTGTTCCTTCATAAGTTCTTGAAACATTAGATAAATTGCTTGTTTGTTCTAATTGCTTGGCTATCCCCGGACTTGTTTCTTTAAAATCAAACTTCTCCAAATTAAAATCCTCAGAACAAAGTTCCTCTTTGGAATATTCTGAAAGCATGCAAAAACGTTCGTTCACATATTCGAAATTCTTATCATTTCTCAGATATATTCCATCAAAAGCATTTTCAGTTACCAGTCGATATTGCTCTTCAGACATTTTTAGTTTATCCTGAATGTCTTTTAAATCTGTAATATCCCTTGAAATGCCTACCAATCCGGTAATTTCATTATTAGCATCTGTTATAGGAATCTTTGTGGTATAAATCCACCTCAATCCACTATCATAAACAACTTTTTCGACTTTCCCAATTATCGGGACTTTCTTTTTTAACATTTGAGTTTCTTCGTCAAATATTTTCTTAGCATAATCCTTATCAAAAAAGTCAAAATCTGTTCTATCTTGTGCATCTTCCGGACTATCTAATCCCAGCAACTTCGCCTTAGCTTTATTAATGCGCGTATATCTGCCTTTTTTATCTTTAAAATAAATAAGGTCAGGGATGTTGTCCATTAATTGCTGTAAAATGTCCCTTTCAGTAGAAAGTTGTTTTACAGATTCTTTGCGTTCAGTAATGTCTCTAACAATACAAAGCACATTTTCTTCATCAAGCGGTGAAAGCCTAGCCTCAAAATACAGGGTTTTATGTGTATCTTCAATTTCATATTCAAGCAATTGGAGGTTTTTTGTCGATAAGCATTTTCTGAATGCTTCAATATGTCTTTGACCTTCTTCATCTCCAAAAACATCCAGTGCATTTATTCCACTAATCTTGTCCGGGGGAATAAGCAATACTGCCGGATCATTAGAAAAAACCTCCTGATAAAAACCATCTTTGTCAACAACAAACAATAAGTCCGGCATTGTTTTTAAAATTGTATTTATCTTATTTGTTTGTTTTTTACTTTTCTCCTCTGTAATTTTTCTTTCAGTAATATCAGAAACAATCCCATCCAAACGAATTGGCTTATTCTTTTCGTCATAAGTAATTTTTGTCCTGTCAAAAACCCATCTTACACTTCCATCAGGATGAATAATCCTATACTCCAATTCTATGTATTTCCTGGGTTGAAAATTCTCAAGAACTTGCAATACATAATCTACATCTTCGGGATGTATAATCTCTTTCCAAAGGCTTCCACTATTGAGGAATTCACCGACATCTCTTCCCAGAACTTTCTTAACGGAAGGGCTCATGTAATTTATCACATCCGAATTATAATCCTGCGACCATATCATCTCATCTACAAAGCCCAAAATCGTATTTATCTGCTTTTCACTTTGCTCGAGTTTTTCTTTTGATATAAATAAATCGTCCAAAGTTTGCTTAAGCTCTTCATTTATCTGGATATACTCTTCATTCTGTGCTTCATATTCATCATTCTTTTGCCTAAGATGATCCTCTGTTGTCTTTCTGGCAGCTATAGCACGGCAACTCATAAACATTGATGCAATAATATTGGCAAAATATTCTTCATCTCTTTTCCATTTGCGCTTAGCACCCACATGTTCAAAGCATACAACTCCAGCAATGCCTTTTTCATCAAAAACGATAGCATCCAGCATAGAAGAAATGTTATTGGGAATAAGATAGCTTTCGGCAAACTCACTAGTTGATTCATTTTCCAAGGCATCATCTGCCGAAACGATAGAATTTTTGGTTATAGATTCAAAATAGTTAGGAAAATTTCCGGCATTTAAGACCATGCCACTACTATGTTTGTTCTTTGAACATTCAAAAAGATCAATACAAACTAATTCGTCTTTTGCTTCCGAGAGAAGCCAAATACTGACTCTTTCTACTTTTAAAGTTTTTGCAGCTGCCTCAGTTAAGATCTTTTTCGCTTTTTCAGTATCTCCCGTACCAATAGCATTATGAGTTGTAAGATAAGCAAGAACCTCTGTTTGTTTTCTTAAAACTTCATCATTCTCATCTAAATTAACATTTGAATCTTCAGAATACTCTTTATCAGCTTTTTTTAATTTGCTTCTTAGCGCCTTTAGCTCTGTTTGCAACGCAAGATTTTCAACAACTAATTTTTTTAGATGTTCTTTAGATACATTATTTCTGTCTGCTGAACCTGACATACAAAATATATTTATGTTTATTCCATTCCTCTAATATATAAAAAAAACAAATGTATAAGTTATATTTTTTAAAATACTGTTTAATTCAAATAATATTTTACCTTATTATCCGAACAATACTACGACACACTGCGCTTCTTTAGTGTTATAAAGCATTCTGCGCTTCTTAAAAATGATGGACAGTAGTATGCATTCTCTTTACTATGTTGCCAACATAATCTGACAATAATGAATTGTAATCTGTTTTTCAAACTAAAAAAATACAATGATTTTTAATCAATATTCAAGAATCTTATGTTTATTTGCAAAACATATTAATGCTTGAAACGTTTATATAACAGCTATTACAATAATATTATATTGCACTTTTTACGAAATTTAAGATAACAAACATGAAATTAAAACTCACAACTGCATTTATTGCGATTTACTTTTTTTCTCTACCTTTTAATGTTTTCTCTCAGGATAATTTTGAAGCTAAAATCACAGAAGTTAAAAACAGCATAGATTCTCTTGATCATGAACGAGATGAATTATTAACAAAATTAGAAGAAATTAAACTTGGAAAAATCAGGTATGATCTGGAAACAAAGGGACTCCCAAAATTAGAAGAAGATGAGGAACTTATAATGCATTCAGCAATGGCATTGGTTTACAATGATAAACACAAACTTGCAAAATGGGTTGCACACATTATAACTTATGATATTGTTGAGGGTAATGTTGTTCGTAGTAATGACTTTCGGGAAGATCCAAAAATAAGTAGCGGAACTGCTGTTGAAGCAGATTATTTTTTAAAAGAAAAAAAACCTGACGGTTCAATAGAGTATGATGGCTTTGGTTATGACAGGGGACATTTAGCTCCTTCAGCAGATTTTAGATGGTCAGAAACAGCACTTTCAGAAAGCTACTTTTACTCCAATATGACACCACAAGCTCCTGAATTCAACCGAAAAAGCTGGGCTTCTTTGGAAAATACATTTAGATCTTATGTGCAACGAAATGAAGGCTCACAGCTTTTCATAGTAACAGCTCCGGTAATTCAAGATGATTTGCCCAAGATAGAGAGAGGAGTAAATAAAATTTCTATTCCTGAATATCATTATAAAATTGCTGTGCATCTTGAAGAAGAAAAAGGAATCGCATTTCTAATGCCTAATGAATTATGTGATCTTCCAATAGAAAATTATTCCGTAACTATTGACAGCATTGAATCATTGACAGGAATTGATTTTTTCCATAATCTTCCTGATGATTTGCAAGCAAAAATAGAATCACAAAATGATCCTATCTCATGGTTTAATCCTTCAGAACAAACCGATAAACTGCCAATTCCGATGAATCTTTTACCAAAAAATCATTTTAATACCACTCAGGCTAAAAGATTAATTAAAACCAGGAGAGATGTCAGTATTTGTGGAACTGTAGTTTCTGCAAGAAAATCAGGTAAAGGAAATATCTTTCTTAACCTTGACAAATCATTCCCAGACCAGGTTTTTACGGTAACTATTTTCAATGTAAACAGGGTTAACTTCAGTTATGAACCTCATGTAATTCTTCTTGATGAAAAAATTTGTGTAACAGGAAAGGTAACAGATTACAATGGAACTCCTTCAATGGTTATTGATAATGAGAAATCAATAGAAATTTTAAGAAAGGATTAACTGATTTCCACAAAATATTGTTAATAAAATTTTTGTGAAAAAAATCTAATTCGGTAATAATACGTAGTTTTCGTTAAACTTCTGCATATACTTTTGTCGAACCAAAGCGCAAATTGAGGCGACTTATCTTGCCTAATATTGTCGTTTTTGTATAATTAATTGCAAACCACAAAAAATAGCACAAAAGATGAAAGTAAAAGGAACTGCTGTAAAAACTATTCCGGAATTTATAAAATCAGAAAAGCCTGATAAATATAAAGAATGGCTCAATAAATTGCCGGAAAACTCCAAGAATATTTTTATGGAAGGAGCCCTCACTTCAGAGTGGTATCCAATAGAAGATGCAATTATAGCTCCAACAAGGATAATGTCGGAATTATGCTATAATCATCCTACCAAAGGAGCATTTGAATGTGGAAGATTTAGTGCAGATATTGCATTAAAAGGAATTTATAAACTTTATGTGAAGATGAGCTCTCCGGGGCATATAATTGACCGTGCCGGAAGAGTGCTGCAAGCATACTATGATCCATCTGAGCTGAATGTTATCAGCAAGGGAAAAAATCATGTTACTCTGCATATAGTAAAATTTCCAAATCCGAACGACTTAATCGAACAAAGATTAGCAGGATGGATGGAAAGAGCACTTGAAATCTCCGGCTGTAAAGATATTAAGATCAATATTCCGAAGTCATTGGCAAAAGGGCATACTTACAGCGAATTTGCAATTACATGGAATTAATATAAAGGATTTGTTCCCCACAAAAAACCCCCTGCAAAATTTACAGGGGGTTTTTGTTTTATTTGTTGTCCTGTTAGGTCTCGAACCTAAACTCTTCTGAACCAGAATCAGACGTGTTGCCAATTACACCACAGGACATTTAATTATTTGCAAAATTAATAAAAAAAATAAATGACGGCAAAACTATTGTCATTTTATCCGAAATATCTTTTATAATCCTCTGCATTATTTATATTCACTAAGACTTTCTCGTCCTCCACATCAACTTTATAAGTTGAAAAACCTGTAAGAAATTCTTTTAAATGCAAGGTGTTGCTTTTTGTTGAAGCTGCTTCTGAAACAACTTTTTCCGATATCAATACAGGATGTCCTCCCCTGCCGGAAAAAGAAGGAATTATATAATCAAATTTATTATGAAATTCAAATATCCTGTTTAGCGTTTCTTGTGTAACAAAAGGATTATCAACATTGTGAATAAATGATGCTTGCAGCGGCTTCACAGACAAACAGGCAGTTTTTAATGAATAGAACCGCCCAAATTCCGGATGTTCGTTTACTACAATCTTTATAATTCCGTCCTCAGGTAAATTCTGACTTGATATTATCTCTTTGTTGTATGAATTAACAACAATAATAATCTCCGTGCATCCAAATTCCCGGTATTCATTAACTGCTTTTTCAAGAAAAGAATATTTTTTATCATATTTTAATGACATTTTCGCAACTCCCATTCGTGAAGAATATCCGGCAGCAAGTATAATAGATGATATCTTTTTTCTCATTAATATAAATTTTGATCAAACTTATGCTTTTTTATTCAATTAAAAAAAAACCGCATTCAATTAAATCACAGCATAGCAGACAATGAAACGAAAAATAAATCAACAATTTTTGCTATTTTTGCACCCATAATAAAGTGTCTATTCTAGCCTCTATTATTCATGCTTTTATTTTAGGGCATTAAAAGGCAATGGGAAAATTCGGTAAAATCTACCTGTCTTATTTCCATTTCATTTTACAAATAGTATATTCAATAAAAGAGATAAAGACACAACAAAAGATTTTGATATTTTAATTAAAACAAGTAAATATGTCTGACAAATTTTACCCTGTATCATTAAAACAATTACTTGAACTTTCCCTAAATCAGGTAGAAAGTAAAAATTTCTTCGGAATACCTGAAACTTTGTTTTTTAATCCAAAAACAAAAAACATATTAAGCACTGAAATATTCGGAAAATCTCTTGACACGCCATTTGGAGTAGCAGCCGGTCCACATAGCCAAATGTCGCAAAACATAGTTGGAGCATGGCTTATGGGAGCAAGATACATTGAGCTAAAAACTGTTCAAACCCTTGATGAGCTTGATGTAGCAAAACCATGCATTGATATGCAGGATGAAGGCTATAATTGCGAATGGTCGCAAGAACTCAAAATTGAGGAAAGCTTTAATGAATATCTGAATGCATGGATTGTAATTCATATATTGAATCATAAAATGGGTAAAGGTTCAGATATTGGCAGCGTCTTCAATATGAGCGTAGGATACAACCTTGAAGGCATCCTTAAAGATAATGTACAGTGGTTTTTTGACAAAATGAACAATTGTACTGAAGAATTAAAACAAAAGATTGACGAAGTTCGCAGTTTTTATCCAAAAATTGATGAAATAAATATTCCTGCACAAATTTCCGATAATATTACCCTTTCAACCATGCATGGCTGTCCTGCAAATGAAATTGAATCAATCGGGAAATATCTTTTAGAAAAGAAAAAACTTCACACTTTTATCAAGCTTAATCCAACATTGCTGGGCCCGGAAAAATTAAGAGAAATCTTAAATAAAAAGATGAATTTCAAAACCAATGTGCCGGATCAAGCCTTTGAACACGATCTGAAATACGATGATGCAATCAACATTATCAAATCTTTGCAAGAAACAGCAGACAAACACAAACTGGAATTTGGCCTTAAACTGACAAATACCCTTGAGTCTGCAAATATCAAAAATGTATTTGATTCGGATGTTGATATGATGTATATGAGCGGAAGAGCTTTACATCCAATTAGTGTAACAGTGGCTGCAAAATTACAAAAAGAGTTCAATGGAAATCTTCAGTTGTCTTTTTCCGGTGGAGCCGATGCATTTAATATTGACAAGCTTATTGCAAGTGGATTCAAAACCATAACCGTGAGCACCGATTTATTAAAGCCCGGCGGCTATATGAGATTGAAACAGTATGTTGACAATTGCAGTGATTTATTTAAAGAAAAAAATGTTGACAATATTGATGCTTTTATAAAAAAAGCAGCCAATAAGGATAATTTAAAAGAAGCTGCACTAAACAACCTTTGTGAATATGCAAATTCGGTTGTAAAAGATGAGAACTTCAAGCGAGATTATATTGTTGACCCCAACATCAAAACTGATCGTAAACTTGATTATTTTGATTGTATTTCAGCACCATGCCGTGACACATGCTCTACTCATCAGGATATTCCTGAGTATATGTTTTTTACAGCAAAGAAAAAATTCGACAAGGCTTACGAAGTTATTCTAAGAACAAACCCTTTCCCATCTATCACAGGAATGGTTTGTGACCACCTATGCCAGAACAAATGTACAAGAGTTAATTATGACAACTCATTACTTATTCGTGAAGTAAAGCGTTTTATTTCAGAACAAGACGAGGTAAAGCTGAAAGCTCAAAAAAGCAATGGCTTAAAGGCTGGAATAATAGGATCAGGGCCTGCGGGTTTGTCTTGTGCATACTATCTTGCATTGGCAGGTTTCCAGGTGAATGTTTACGAAGCTAAATCAAAATCCGGTGGTATGGTTCAATATGCTATTCCCGGCTTTAGATTAACAGACGAGGCTATTGAAAAAGACTTTCAGCGTGTTTTTGAACTTGGTGTAAAAGTCCATTATAATACTAAAGTTGATAAAAGCTTTTTTGAAAAGCTGAAGAATGATAATGAGTACGTTTTTATTGGAGCGGGAGCGCAACTTTCATCCGAACTTAAACTGGAAGGAAATAACGCCAGCGGTGTAGCAGATCCCTTGGATTTTCTGTTTAATGCAAAAGCAGGAAAAGAAACAGGATTAGGCAATAATGTTGTAATTATAGGAGGTGGCAATACAGCCATGGATGCTGCAAGAACTGCTTACAGACTTGTAGGTAAAAACGGGAAAGTAACAATTGTTTACAGACGCACAATCAATGAAATGCCTGCCGATCAAGGAGAAATTAAGGCAGTGATGGAAGAAGGAATGGATGTTGTTGAACTCACTTCTCCTGAAAAAATAATAACGGAAAATGCTAAAGTCAAAGCATTGCTTTGTTCTAAAATGGAACTGAAAGGACTTGATGCTTCCGGCAGGCCCAAACCAGTCAAAATAGAAAATTCAGAATATGAAATTCCTTGCGATACAATAATTCCCGCTATCGGACAAAAGTTAGATATTGATTTTATTGATGAAAATTTGATCGCAAATACCTCTGTCGATTATAATACAGGAATAAAAAATATATTCATTGGTGGTGATGCTTTAAGAGGTGCATCAACAGCCATTAATGCAATTGGTGACGGAAGAAAAGTTGCCGAAAAAATAATTAATAAAGCAAATATTGATTTCAGCATACCAAAGCCTTCAAACGGAAAAGATTTAAGCAAAGAAGATCTGATAGTAAAAAGATCAAAAAGAATATTTGCACAAGAAGTAGATGAGCTTCCATTAGAAAAAAGAAAAAGTTTTGAGCTCGTAAGTGAAACACTTGAAACAGAAGCTATAATTAAAGAAGCTTCAAGATGTCTTTACTGCGATGAAATATGTAATATTTGCACTACTGTTTGTCCGAATTTTGCAAATTACTCTTATGATGTAGAACCTAAGGTATATGAAATTCAAAAAGTAGTTAGAGCCGGAGAAAGTGAAGCTCTAATTGAAAAGGACAAGACCATTGAGATAAAACAAAAATATCAAATTCTGAATATTGCAAATTTCTGCAATGAATGTGGAAACTGTAATACTTTCTGTCCAACTTCAAGTGCACCATACAAAGAAAAACCAAAGTTACATCTTACGGTCGAATCTTTTAATAATTCTGAAATCGGGTACTTTTTTGCTAATCTTAATGATAAAAAGAATTTAATTTTCAAAGAAAAAACCCATATCAGAACACTATCTGATCTTGGCGAAGATTATTTGTATGAAACGGACTTTATAAGTGCCCGCATCAGCAAAAATGATTTCAAAATTAAAGAAGCGAAATTTCTAACACCATGCATAAAAGAACAAAGATTTGAAAACGCTTTGAACATGAGTTTAATTATGAAAGGTGCAGAAGCTTTGAATAATATTAGCAGATAATAATAAAATATATATTTAACCTTTAATATTTACATATGATACAAATAATTGATAAAATTACGAATGAGAAGAATCTCGAGAATGCTGTTAAGAGATTTAAGGAGAAAGGGATAATACTTCCTACTTTTGAACAACAAAGGAATCCTGAACTAATTCCTCAAAACATAAAAGACAAACTAAAAGATATCAGCTTATGGGAGGTTAATCCTCTAAATCTTTTTAGAATTACCTGGAAAAATGAGCCAAAAGAAAAAGGCGGATTATTTGGAAATCCAAATTATATAGAGCTGCCATCAGCACTCACAGGAGTCAAAGCACGAATAGTTTTAATGGTTGGAAAATGGTTTCCGACAGGCGCACATAAAGTAGGTGCAGCATATGGTTGTTTGGCACCACAGATTATTACCGGCGGTTATGACCCCACTTACCATAAAGCTGTATGGCCTTCAACGGGCAACTATTGCCGCGGAGGAGCATGGGATTCAAAACTTATGGGAACTGAATCGGTTGCTATTTTACCGGAAGAAATGAGTGCTGAGAGATTCACATGGCTGCGTGAAGAAATAGGCAGTGAAGTTATAGCTACTCCGGGTTGCGAATCTAACGTAAAAGAAATCTATGATAAATGCTGGGAAATTCGCAGAACCAGACCCGACTGTATGATCTTTAATCAATTTGACGAATTTGGCAATAGTACATGGCACTATAATACAACAGGTAAAGCTATTGAGGAAGTTTATGATCTTGTTAAAACTTCTAAAAGCAATATGGCTGCTTATATTTCTGCAACAGGTTCTGCCGGAACAATTGCTGCAGGAGATTACTTAAAAACACTTGTTCCACAGCTAAAAGTTGTTGCTTCGGAAGCACTTCAATGCCCCACCCTACTTAATAATGGCTTTGGCGGACACAGAATTGAAGGTATTGGCGATAAACATGTTCCATGGGTACATAATGTTAAAAATACTGATGTGGTTACTGCTATTGATGATGAAGATTGCATGAGACTGCTGAGATTATTTAACGAAAAAGAAGGTCATGATTACCTTAAATCTGTTGGAGTTGATTCTGAAGTAATAAATAATTTAGACCTTCTTGGAATTTCAAGTATCGGAAACCTGCTTTCTGCTATTAAAACAGCTAAGTATTATGAAATGACCGAAGATGATGTTGTTTTAACTATAGCTACCGACTCAGCTGATATGTACCAATCAAGAATTGCTGAACAAAATCAGGAAAAAGGCAAATATACTCAGCTTCAGGCTGCATTGGATTATGAAAAATGTATGCTTGGAACTACTGTCGATTATATGAAAGAACTCACATACGTTGACAGAAAAGCTATCCACAATCTTAAGTATTATACATGGGTTGAGCAACAAGAAAAAGATGTTGAAGACCTCAACGCCTTATGGTACGACAGAGAGATATGGGACAAGCTCTTTAATCAGGTTGACAGGTGGGATGAACTAATTAAAGAATTTAATGATAGAGTAGGATTAATTTAAGATAATAGGAATGGCTACTAGCAGTTGATAGTGGTTGGCATCTACTCACACTATCAACTGCTAACTGCTAAATTTAATTATCACTTAATTCCAAAAAAAATGAGCAATAAATTCACTTATAAATGCATTGACTGCGGAAAAGAGTTTATTACAGATGAGGCAATATATCTGTGTGATATTTGCAGCAAATCAAATACAGAAACAAAGCCGCCAAAAGGTGTTTTAAAAGTTATCTATGATTACGAACAGCTACAAAAAACAATACCTTCGTTTACTATTTTAAAGCTGAACAATTTCATGGATTTGTTTCCAATTGAAAATTTGAATTCCTTTTCGCGCTTAAGAGTTGGGCAAACTCCTTTATACAAGTTTAATAATCTGGACAATGTAGAACTTCCTTTTCATTTATATCTGAAAGACGACGGACAAAATCCAACTTATTCATTTAAAGACAGGGCATCTAATCTAGTTTCAGCATTTGCAAAAGAAAAAGGATATCAAACAATTGTAGCAGCATCAACCGGCAATGCAGGTTCTTCGCTAGCAGGCATTTGCGCTTCCCAAAAGCAAAAAGCAGTAATTATGGTTCCTGAATCGGCACCTATTGCTAAACTCACGCAGATTATAATGTATGGTGCAACAATAGTTCCTGTAAAAGGCACTTATGATGAAGCTTTTGACTTAAGTATTAAAGCTACAAATGAATTTGGATGGTATAACAGAAATACTGCATATAATCCACTTACGATTGAAGGCAAGAAAACTGTATCATACGAGCTTTTTGATCAATTAAATGAAGAATTGCCCGACAGAATTTTTGTTCCTGTGGGTGATGGAGTAATTATTTCAGGTGTTTATAAAGGATATGAAGACTTGCTGAATCTGGGGCTTATTCACAGAATACCAAAAATAGTTGCTGTGCAAGCCAAAGGAAGCAACAATCTTATTCAAAATTTAAACACCAAAGAGTTCATTTCTACTCCCGGTGAAACAATTGCAGATTCTATTTCCGTAGATATTCCACGTAATTTTCATCTTGCAAAACAGTATCTAAAATCATGCAATGGTGAATTTATAACAGTGTCTGATGAAGATATATTAAATGCTTCGCAGATTTTATCTGCTAATACGGGAATATTTGCCGAACCGGCAGCTGCAGCTGCATTTGCAGGTATGCTCATGTATCAGCAAATTGAAAAAATCGAGCCCGGTTCTAAAAATGTAGTTTTGCTTACCGGAAGTGGATTGAAAGATTTAAAATCTGTTAAGGGTTTATTGAATATCCCAAATGCAATTAAACCTGATCTTGAAAACTTAAAAAACCTTTTAAAATGATAACATTCTTACTTAATGGAGTTGAAAGATCTTATTCAGGCTCCGCTGATGAATCATTATTGCACCACTTAAGAGTTGAAAACCATATTACCTCTCCTAAAGACGGATGCTCAGGACAGGGTGTTTGCGGTGCTTGTACTGTTGAGATAAACGGCAAAGCTAAACTGGCCTGTAGAACAAAAATGGGAAGTCTTGACGGCGCTGCTATTATCACTACTGAAGGTTTGCCTGAAAAATTCAGATCATTTATCGGAAAAGCTTTTGCTGAAAAAGGTGCAGTTCAATGCGGCTTTTGTTCTCCGGGTTTTATCATGAGAGCTAAGGCTTTATTCAACTCAAACTCCACCCCTAGCCGCGAAGAAATAATAAAAGCGGTAAACCCTAACATTTGCAGATGTACGGGTTATGTGAAAATTGTTGATGCAATTGAGGATGCTTTTAATGATCTTAATAATTCAAAAACCGAAGATAAAAAGGAAGTTACAGCCCTCATAGGTGACAGATATCCAAAATACCAGGCCTTTGAAACAGCTTTGGGCAACAGGCCTTTTGTAGATGACATGCATTTTGAAGGAATGCTTTTTGGCGCTCTCAAATTTTCTGATCATCCCCGTGCTAAAGTTGTTAAGATTGATATAACTGAAGCAGCAAAACTGGAAGGAGTTAAAAGGATTTTTACTGCAAAGGATATTCCGGGGGAACAATACATTGGACTTATTTATCAGGACTGGCCCTTTATGATTAAAGAGGGACAAGTTACAAACTATATTGGTGATGTAATTGCAGGAGTTGTAGCAAAAACAGAAGCTATTGCCAGAAAAGCTGTTTCAATGATTGAGATAGAATATGAAGTACTGGAAGCCGCCACGGATATGTTTGAAGCAGCAAAACCTGATAGCGTGCAGGTGCATAAAGGCCGATCAAATGTTTTGGAAACATGCAGTATCAAACTGGGAGATGTTGATAAAGCATTTAAAGAAGCTGCATATATATCATCAGCAGTTTATGAAACGCAAAGAATTGAACATGCTTTTCTTGAAACCGAAACCGCAATTGCACTGCCCGAAAAAGATGGTTTAAGAATTTATAGTCAGGGACAAGGAGTGTATGTTGACAGAAAGCAGATTGCAAAAATTCTTGCGCTGGATGAAGATAAAATAAAGGTAATTCAGGTTCAAAATGGCGGTGGATTTGGTGGCAAAGAAGATTTGACAGTTCAGGGACATGCCTCAATGTATGCTTTTCTTATGAAGCAAGCCGTAAAAGTTCATCTTACACGTGAAGAATCTATTATGATGCACCCAAAACGTCATCCTGTGACTATGGATATAAGTCTGGCTGTTGACAAAAATGGTAAATTTATAGGTGTAAAACTTGATGCTATCGGCGATACAGGTGCATATGCTTCTGTTGGAACAAAAGTTATGGAAAGGGTTGTGGGACATGCAACAGGAGGATATACCGTTCCTTCCGTTGACATTAAAGCTAAAACTGTTTATACAAACAATATCCCATCCGGTGCAATGAGGGGTTTTGGAGTTCCGCAGGTAATATTTGCCATTGAAAGTTGTATTGATGAAATTTGTAAGAAAGCAGGCTTCGACCGCTGGCAAATTAGATTTGACAATGCTTTGGAAGATGGTTCCAAAACCGCAACCGGACAAAAACTTCAAGGCGTTGGACTTAAGGAAACAATGCTGGCAGTTAAAGATGACTTTCAAAAAGCAAAGTATGCCGGAATTGCATTGGGACTTAAAAATACCGGTGTTGGAAATGGAATGAATGATGAAAGTGAAATTAAAATTATAATAGAATCTGCAAAAAAAGTTATTATCCATCATGGCTGGACTGAAATGGGACAAGGTGTTCATACAATGGCCATTCAAACACTACATCAGGAAACAGGCATAGACCCCTCAATAATGGAAGTTATTGTTGATACTACTGCTGATATTCCAACAGGCATGACAACATCCTCACGAGCTACTGCTTTGGTTGCAAATGCAATCATTGATGCTTCTCAACGAGTGAAAGAGGATCTTAAAAACACTACCCTGGAACAACTTGTTGGAAGAACATATAAAGGAAAATACGTTTGTGATTTTACATGCAAACCCGGTGCGGATGTTGAAGATCCCAAAATTCATTTTGCATATGGATATGCCACACAGGTTGTTATTCTTGATGATGATGGGCAAATAACCAAAGTTATTGCCGCCCATGATGCCGGCAAAATAATGAACCAAATGCTTTTCGAAGGACAAATAGAAGGTGCTATTCACATGGGATTAGGATATGCTCTTTCGGAAGACTTACCGTTAAAAGATGGTAAAGTTGTTAGCCTCAACTATAAAGATCTGGGAATATTAAGAGCAAGTGACATGCCTGAAATGAAAATTATCGGCATCGAAGAAAAAGACATGTATGGTCCTTACGGTGCAAAAGGTATTGGTGAAATTGGCATGTGCCCAACCGCAGGTGCTGTTGCTAATGCTTTTTATGCTTACGACGGAATTAAAAGAACTAAGCTGCCAATGGGAAAAATAAACAGTAAGAAGAAATAGAAAATACTCTATCCGCTTTTTTTATCATTAATAAATCAGCAATTATTAATTTATATCAATTATCATTGCTGTCCACTTTAATTAGTCTCAGAGACAGCTTGTTGTAAAAAGCTCTTTGATGTATTGATGATTAGTATTTTTAATTAGTTCATAAGCAGACGATTACATTGTCAATGGCATGTCTAAAGTCTGTAGAGTATTTAATTTTATGGATATTCTGTTTTGATTAATGTTATCGTGCTAATTATTATTGCACCCCTATCGGGGCGCTAATTTTAGTGTTTTGCATTTCCTTTCTATCGATATTTGCC
>CAZTPA010000036.1:0-27636 GCA_964614525.1 uncultured Bacteroidales bacterium
TAAGGATAATGCGTAGAAGGCTTTGGTAATACGACAATTAAGGTGCAGAGCACCGATAACATTTGTAGCAAACAGTTGATAACCCCCGATTTTAAGGTGCAGAGCACCGGTAACATCAAAGGATAAAGCATAAGACAGAGGAGTTAAAAGCTGAAGCGAAGCGGAAGTCCCGATTTTTCGGGATTGAAAGCTGGAGCGTGGGAGCGGAAGAGCGTGAGAGCGTGAGATGCTAAAACCCCGCCAGCGGCTTTATGCCCTGGCGGCGGTTTGGGAAGTATTTATTGGGAGCAGTATCGGATGTTGAGTGTTAATAAGACATGTGATGGATTGCCAGATCGGAAAAGCAAGAATAAAAAAAGGCTGTCACATATAGATGACAGCCCTTTTCTAAACTTTATACAATAAATAAAATTATTTTGAACCTCCATTCTGGATATAATCAATCAGCTCTGTAAGGTCAACTAAATTTTTCAGACCATCACCATTCAAGTCAGCTTCAACTGTATCATATCCTGAAGGAGTATTTCCATTAAGATCCAATACCATCCAAACTACATCCAGCACATTGATAAAACCATCATTGTTAACATCACCGGAACCTGCAATAATTGGAGATTCTTCAAAATCTGCCAGATACCTGGCTGCAATTTTTATAGAAGCATTATCCTGAATTACAATAGCAGTAACATCCTGATTTGTAGTGTAAACAGGATTTCCAATATAATCAACATCCGGGAAATAGGTATTGAATAAAAGACTTCCTGAGGGATCTGAAATCATATAATCAGTTCCATTAGCAAAATTTCCTGTATCAGAAAAAGCTACTTCAAGAACTTTAATAAGCCTTGCCTGATCGTTAGTTGTTATTTCACCAAGGGTTTTTGTTTCCGGCGCAACAGTATTTCCTGTTGAAGTTGGAGCTCCGGGATCTTCGACAGGAGTAAACTGCAGAAAGCTATTATAAGAAGAAAGAGTTCCCTTTATACCGGTAATACCATCATATTGATTATAAGCAGTAGTAATTATTCCTGCTAAATCATCAATTTCAATAGCAGCAAGCCCGTTAGGATCCTGAATATATTTTCTGTTTCTGTAAGAATGCTGATATGTAAGTATTGCTTCATTTGTAAGATGATAAACTGTAGTTCCATCAGCGGCTTGTGTCCTAAGTTCGGCTATTGACGACACTTGCACCGGTATATCGGGAGTTCCCCATATCTGATTAACGAATTCAGGATGGTCAATAAAAGGATTTCTGTTACCCTGAATAGCGTATATAGCATTATTTCTGTTAATTTCTTTTTGACTCACGGGGTCATTGGTGTGCCATTCCAAAAGCATATCAAGATACCAATTTTTAAAAGCAGGATAACTAGATCCGTCTATTAAGTCAGAAACATATTGGTTGCCGGCCCATTCAGCTAAGCGAGAATTGTATCTGGTAACCATATAAAAATGATTTCTGGCAAAATCGCCTTTATATTCATCAATTGGTTCAAAAGCAGTTCCGGAATACTCGGTTCCATAAACATTATCTCCTCTTTCGCTTCCGTTAAGTGAAGTATAGCTTGCATTAGTAACAGTACCATAAGGATTATTTGATCTCATTATATTAACATATCTGTCTGCAGGTACTATATGATTAATATCTGTATACATAGTATCTGTTGTTCCTCCCCACCAACTTGAAGGCCATGAGTGTTCTCTGTTATATACAACTCCTTCCTCACTTCCGGAGCCTGTATCCTGGTCATCATACAGAATAAATTCATAAGGAGGCTCACTACATTGCAAATCAGAGTACATGTCCCAAACAGTTCCGTTGTATTTTACGTCAGTTGATCCAAAGTGAGTCCATATTGAAGCATAAGAAACTTTCGTATGATTTTTAATAATATTATGTAATTGAACAATTAATTCAGCCTCAGTTCCTGTAGCCGTGCTATAATAGTCAACAGGAATTTGGCTGTTTATACCTTGTCCGCTAACTGATAAATTTCTGGTAGTTGCATCAGTTGAAGCATTAGTAATAACATCATTCACAATACCTGTTGATGCCGGGTTATATTTTACATAAATCCTGGTATTTAAGATATGCCCGTTTTCTGAAGGAGGTATTGTTAAGGTGTTAGTAAAGCCTTCTTTACAGTTCAAGGAAATTTTAAAATCGCCGGGAGTATCTATTACCAGGTCAGAAAGAAGATTGGTTGCAGAAACATAATAAAACTGAACATTCGACCAATTGTCAACATACACATCTCCGAAATTATACAATGATGGCGTTGAAATCTCAATGTACGGAGCGCCCGGTTCAATATCAACGGGAGTGAAATCAATATTCGTAATCCCAAATTCATCGCGCGAACCACTTCCACCAAAATCAGCACTTTCCCATTTAAAATAAATGTAATCACCTGCGGCATAGCTAAGGCCTGAAATTGTTGCAGTTTTTGTAGTTTTAACCCACAGTGGACTTGCATCCATCAGTTCGGGTGTAATATGATTAAGTTCGCTTATAGCTGTATAGCTTAGATCATCATAAGAGTAAGAAAAGTTCAGAGTGCTTGATCTGTCCTGATCATTATAAACATAAACATCATAAGAAACAATCATTTCACCAACAGGCTCGCTTGAAGTATTTTGTAATTTTAGAACAAAACTACCGGGGTTAAAGTCTGATGTCGTTGGTTGAACTCCAACTATTGTAACTCCTTCACCAACATCAAAAGAAAACGCTCCACCGGTTCCTGTACCACCGGTAGAACTTCCACGAGCAAAATCTCCGGTATCAAAAGTTCCGTCAAATGTTCCATCACCGTCAGACATTCCTGTTATTTTCCAATTACCCGAGTGCAGTTGTCCTGATGTTGGATATGGACTAAGACCCATGCCATAGAAACCTGCAAAATCTTCCTGATAACCGCTAGCTGTAAATGATTTTAAATCGGCAGGAGGTGGTAAAACAGCACCACTCAGTGTAACATAAACACTACTTGCTCCTCCGCCGGCAACTGTAATATCTCCGGAATATGAGCCAAGTGCAAGGCCTGCATTTAATCTTGCGTGTATATTAGTAGCTGTACCATCATAAGAGTTTAAGCTTAATGAGTTAAAAAAGTTTATATTATCTTCAGATATCTGAAAATTTGCAGGGGCAGTAATAGTAACATCAGTATTATTTAAGTTCATTCCTGATATTTCAAAACTCTGAGATGTCGAAGGGCCTTCGCTTTCGGTGTAATTTAATTCCGTTAATTCTTGTGGAGAAACAAATAGAGATGGATCCGAGGTGTTAAAAATACTCAAATTATCAATTTGCCAATAACGGTAAGATCCTGCTTCGTAATTATACTTAAATGCTATCCATACAGGATTTCCTGAAATAGCCGAAAGATCAATATAAGTTGAATTGGTCCATGTTTGTGCCGTTGCAGGCTGTGTATATGCTAATTCTGTCCAGCTTGCAGTTGATGGATCACCAATTCCTGCATAGTCAGTTGAATAATACAGCTTAAGGTAATTATTGGCATCATCTGTTCCATAGTTCCACCATGAATCAAAGCTTAATGAATAATTTTCATTATTAAGAATAACACCGGGCAAGATTAGCCAATCTTCTTCAGTTTCTCCGGAGTTGTAACCATTCATTTGAGCTGTTCCCCCTGTACTGTTGTGTTCCCAGTTCTTGGTACTTCCGCTTACACTAAATGTATAGCAATCACCCAAGTCAACATCAAAAGGCTCTGAATATGGCAGTGTTGTTGTTGCCGGATCTTTAACTTCATAACTATTGACAGCACTCTCTGAAGTTCCCGGCTCGTTATCCGTAGCTATAATTTTATAATAAACTGTTGTATTATTTGCTTGTGAAGGTATGTCATTTGCAGTTACATAAGTAATTCCTGAAGAAAGAGGCATGTTAATTACGTTATTTAACGCATCTGATGCTGTGCCCCAGTGTAATTCTACATTTTCGACAGTTCCGTCAAAATCGTCCACATCAGCAGAAACAGATACGCTCGTACTGGATGTAATATTCTCTGTTGGTGTTTGTGTAATATTTGAGATTGAAGGTGGAACATTGCCGCCTGTAATTGCAAAAACCTCAACATCATCAATATACAGTCTTGAATAATTAACGGGAGGGTCCGGCAACGAAATCATAAATTTTATCCTTACATCATTATATTCACCCGTAGCACTAATATTAAATGTGTATGTTGTTGGGGTTGTTGATAGAGTAAATAAGGTTTCTCCAACATAAGAAGCACCACCATCAGTTGAATATGATGCTGTTACATTATTTCCGGATGAACTAGAAGCAAGGAAAGTTACTTTTGTAACATTTGCTAAGTCAAAATCAGTAAAAGTATAGCCTATATTTTCCGGTGCAGAGGCGTACCATCGCATTTGCATTGACTGGGCGTCTGCAATTGCACTGGTTGTAGATGCAGTACCGTAATAAGTACCCCATTGTTCTCCTGCCGGGCCATCATATCTGATGGTTGTATTGTTGTATGATGTTCCTGCAGTAAATCCATCGGCGCTTTCAAAACCGGTTGAATAAATGATGGTTTCTTGACCGTAGGAACCTGTTATCATTAATAAAAAAGTAATGATAAAAAATGATTTTCGTATAACTTCTTTCATAATTACAAGAATTTTAATTAGCGAAGCTAGTGAAAACCACAGTACGCGGTACTAGGGGAAACACGGAAAGTTTACAAGTCTTTTATAGTAATAGACTTATAATTCATATAGTGGCTTAAAACGTTTGTTTTTTAAAACTAAAAAAAGGAAAGATATTAACAATGAATACATTTGTTTAATAAATCTCTAAGTGCTTCACGTAATGAGGGAAATTGAAACTTAAAACCTGCTTTAGAAGCTTTTTCAGGGATTGCATTTTGACCATGCAATAGCATTTCGGACATTTTTCCTAAAACTATTTTTAAGACGAAAGCGGGAATAGGCAGCCAATAAGGTCTATTTATAACTTTGGCTAATGTTTTGCTGAATTTTTTATTTGTTACCGGATTTGGAGCGCTGGCATTTACCGGACCTTTTATTTTTGGGTTTTCAATCATAAATAAGATTAGGTTCACCAAATCAGAGATGTGTATCCATGAAAGATACTGCTTCCCATTTCCTATTGGGCCTCCAACAAAAAATTTAAAGGGAATCATCATTTTTTGCAAAGCACCTTCTTCACCCAGCACTACAGCAGTTCTCATAGTAATCACCCTGGTTGATTCACTGCTTATTTTGTATGCTTCTTTTTCCCAGTCAATACAAAGTTTAGCTAAAAAATCATTTCCCGGTTCTGATGATTCAGTAATGATTTCGTTTTGACGTTTGCCGTAGTAACCTATAGCAGAAGCATTTATAAATACTTTTGGATTTAAGACATTGTCGTTAATTGCCTGAACAATTTTTTGAGTAGAATTAATTCTGCTTTCGTAAATCTCCCGGCGAACAGACTTTGTCCATCTTTTTTTTCCTATTGATTTTCCGGCAAGATTTATTACTATATCAAATTTTTCTTTAATGAATGTTAGGGGAGAATTATAATCCCATTCTACAAATAAGAATTTGTTATCTGTTTTGTTTTTTGCGTTTTGTTTATTTCTTGTAACAATAAAAACTTCGTAATTATTATTTTTCAGATGATTTGCGAGGTTTTCACCAATAAATCCTGAACCTCCGAAAATTAATGCTTTCATAAAATGGTTTTTATATTTAGGATTAAGATATTAGGTGGCTTTGTGTTGCTGTTATTTATTACTAATGTTCACTGTAAATTAATTAAAGCTCTTTGAAATAGAAGATAATAAGTGCTTTAAATCATTATTATACATAAACGATTTGAATTAATTATTGAATTTTGTTTTACACATTTCGCTGACATGCTTTATTGGTAGTTGTTTTTCATAGTTTATTTCACCCCGCTGAGGTGATTGTTTTTCGAGGATGTCCATTTGTTCTATCGCTATCTCACCTCTACGAGGTGATTTTTGTAAGCCCTCTTAGAGGGCAAATATCGATAGAATGGAAATGCAAAACACTAAAACTAGCGCCCCGATAGGGGTGCAATAATTATTAGCACGATAACATTAATCAGAACAAAATATCCATAAAATTAAATATTCTACAGACTTTAGACATGTCGCTGCCAGGGTAATCGCCTGTTTATGAGTTAATTAAAAACACTTATTGTCAACACATCAAGGAGCTTTTTACAACAAGCTGTCTCTGAGACTAATTAAAGTGGACAGCAATGGTTATTTATTATAAAGATAGGCAGCTTTATGTTCAAAACAAAAAAAAAGGGAAGACATAATTGCCTTCCCTTTTTTATAATTGAGAATACCTGATTAGCGGGTTATCTGAACACGTTCAGTAGTTACGCTATTGGTAGTGTTAATTTTCATAAAGTAAACACCTGTGCGCAGGCTGCTTACGTTGATTTGAGTTTGTATAGCATCAACGTCAAGTTCTTTAACCATCTGGCCATTGATATTATATAGTTTAATTGATTTAATCAACTCACTTGATTCAACAGTAAACATGTCACGAGCAGGATTTGGGAAAACAGAAATGTCAACTGATGAAATTTCTGAAATACCAACAACTTCTTCGAAAGAAACAGTGACCGTAACGTTTTGGTCAAGGTTTTCAAGTAGATAAGTAAGTTCAGCATAATCAGCAATTGCATCACCATCAATAGTCCATTCTGCAACTTTGTAGCCTTCATCAGGAGTAGCTGTGAATAAAACATCGCTTCCTTCTTCAACTTCAGCACCTGAGTCTATTTCAACATCATCAACTTCAGCCATAATAGTACCGTTTTCACCATCAACACTGAAAGTAACAGTGTAGGTAATTGCCATAATGTCTGCAGTTGTGGTTGGTGCGCCATCAAGAGTCAAAGTATAATTAGCTACATCAGCTCCTGAGATATCAGCACTAACGATAGTAACAAGGATGTCTTCACCTACGTTAGGATCGGCAAATTCAGCAACTACGTCAATAAGTAGTACTTCTTCACCATCCACATAATTTTCAAGCACAAGCTCATTATTATCAATAGTAGCATCGGTTGTACCATCGTAATATTTGTCAAGTACAGTAAATGTACCTGCAATATTTACTTCTCTTGGAAGAATGTCTGCTGTTGCAGTTGGCATAACGTCTGTTACCAATACGTAATTATCTAATGATGTACCTGTCAACTCAGCATTTGTAATCATAACTTCAATATCAGTTGCTGCATCAGCTTGAGCAAACTCAGCAATTAAATTTGAAAGTTCTACATCATCAGTGCCAACAACATCAGAAAGACCCAGGTTGTTTTCATCAATAGTAGCATCAACTGTTGCATCATAAACTTTATCAAGCACAGTAAATGTTCCTGTAACAGTTAGCTCTTTAACTGTAATTTCCAACATTCCATTAACATAAACAATGTCATAATTATCAGAATCCAATCCAGATGGAGTGATCATATAAAAACCTACATCTTCGCCAACTTCTCTGTCTATAATAAGAGCACCTGAAAGTGCAGTTTCGTCTTCATCAAAAACAAAACCATCATAGGTAACAGTAAACTCAGGATCATCATCGCCATAGACTTTTTCTTTATCATCAGCTGTGATAGATAGAGGAGCAGGAGTAATACTTAGTGTGCCATCAACAAAAGTGATGTTATAGTTAGATGAAGTTAAACCTGAAGGAGTAACAAGATATATAGCAACATCTTCTCCAGGTTCACGATCAAATACTAATTCACCACCAAGCACAGTTTCGTCTTGTCCGGCAACAAATCCTTCATAAACAACAGTAAATTCAGGGTCAACATCACCATAAACTTTTTCTTTATCTTCAGCGGTGATAGCAAGATCTTTAACTGTAATATCAGCTGAAGTAGTTTGATCGTTAATGACATATTTTACAGCATCAGCACCTGTTAAATCAAGTCCGGAAACTGTAACTGTTTTGTCAGTTCCAACATTTGAGTTGTTGAAAGTAGCAACAGCGTTTGTAACGTCAAGAGCAACATCGTCCCCTGGTACAACACCAATTAGTGTACCCCAGTCTGAGATTGTTGCGTCAGTAATCCCGTCATAAACTTTATCATCAGCTATAAGTCCATCTATTGTAAGTGTAATTTTATCAGTAACTGTTAAAGTACCATTAACATAAAGAATGTCATAGTTGTCAAGTCCAACACCTACAGCATCGCTTATAAATATCTCATAATCTCCAATAGTTGCAGCTGCTTCTGCGCCGTCACTTGTTAAAGTTACAGAAGTAACCTCATCACTTGCAAAGAGGTCGGCCGGTGTTGTTGAGAATTCAGTTCCATCAAACACATATTCCACACCTTCTGTTTTTGAGAAGCTATTTGCTGTAATACTTAAAGGAGCCTTGTTGATAATAAGATCATCACTTGCAGTACCTTCATAGTTTACATCATCAATAGTGACATTAACAACATATGTTCCGGCTACATTAGGAGTTGTAGAGATACCCGCTAGTAAGTACTCAACAACAACAGAAAGACCGGCAGGGTCAGTTGTAACAGTTGCTGCTTGATCAGTTCCATCGTATGTGTATTCCAAATCAGAAAGTGTAATATCTGCGATAGCTTTATCAACAGTAACGGTAACTGTTCCATGTACAGGATTATTACTTTCGTAAGAATCAGGAGTAAATACTACATCAGCTTCATAGGTACCTGCATCAGGAGCGATTGTTTGATCTGCAAACTCGAAAGTACCTGTGATTTCAGTTGTTGGATCACCGGGAACGTGAGCAGAACCATTTTCAAGAGTTGATTCAGCAAGAGTTTGTTCGTAAGTAATATCTGTAGCTGTTGGCCATGTTACAACAGGAGACAGGTCAGTTACTTCAACAGTTAAGGTAGCGTTTTCTCCGTTGTCAAAATGAACAGTAAAGATATACTCGTCATTTTCAGCAGCACCTGCAAAATATTCAGCATTAATTGTTAAAACATCTACGTTAACATCATATTGATCAGTCGGCAAATCAGTTCCACCTTCTTCAACAGAAGTAACAGCAGAGGCAAGGCCCCAGATTATGTTAGTTTGAACGTCATATTCATTATATAAATCAAAGGTAGAATAAACAGGGTCAACAAATGCCTTTGGCTCTTTTGTGACAACAAAAGTGCCGAATTGATCGGTTCCCATATCTAATATTTCGGTGAAAGCACCGGTAGCAAGGTCATAAGTACCAAATTTATAGTCAGCACCACAAGTAATGGTGTAAAGTAAATTATCTTGAACATCAAAAGATACATCTTGACCGAAGTTAATGTCAATACCAACGTCTCCAATAGAAGTTGTGACACCTGTAGCAGGATCAATTTGGTAGAGCATGTTGTCGTCTATTGCAGGTCCGTATATATATCCGTCATCTGCAAAATCCATTCCGATAATCATACCTGTTCCGGCACTGCCAACTTGTGTTAAGGCAAGTGTTCCCATATCGAGAGTAAATAGGTTTGGCAAGTTACTACCATCTAACACCATTACATACATAACATCATTATACCAGTCCCAAGCTAAACCTGTTGGAGTTCCTGCGAAACCTGTTAAAGTACCAATATTGGTGTATGTACCGTCAGGTCCAACTGTTCCAAATGTCATGTCGTCATTAACTCTGTAAACATTCGAGCCGTCAAATTCTTCGGCCATTGGGAAAGGGGTTGTTTCTATTGCTCCAACCGGATATAATGTACCATCATTAAGTCCAATTACGTTGTAAGCACCATCAGTTGTATTTCCTGCATAAGCATGTATGTCCATAACATTTAAACCGCTTACAAGAATATTATCTGCAGGATTCTCATCTGTTGCTAAAACAGCTTCAACACTTACTGTATAATCTCCCTCAACAGATACCCATTCATCAAAAGCAATTGTTAATTCCGGGTCACCTGCAAGAATATCAGCACTTTGAGTACTAGTATAAATATCTGAGGTGCCATCATTTATAGTCATTACAACATCAAAAGTAATATCTTCTAATCCCTTATTAGCAACGGTAGCTTCAGGAATAACAGATTGTTCAGTGTCGTAGATGCTTCTCATGTCAATAGAAACAACAGCGGCGTCATAATCAAAGACTTCAACAATGGATATATCATCTACTGAAATGTAATCGACATCAGCCGGAGAATATGCATGAAAGCCAATGTAATATTCTCCATCAGCTGGTACATTAATTAAAGCAAGTTGTTCGGTATAGGTGTCATACAGCATATTATCCAAATCAATGATTAGTTCAGTCATGGCAGCAGCATTAGGCTCATTTCCATACATTACTTTCATTTGTTCGCCAACACCTCCCCAACCGGGAGCTTCTACAAAGAAATTTAATGCGTAAGTAATTCCTGTTTGCAGGTTAATTGCCGGAGTGAAAAACCAGTCATCTTTGGCATTAGCTGAATCGTAAAAAGTAGCTATTGAATTTGGTGCAGAATAACTCGTAAAATCAACAGTTTGCCATTCAACTGTGTTTGTTTCTGTGTTCCAACCTAAAGGTAATTCTGGTGATGTCACAGCATCAAAATTTTCTACAACAGGAGGATTTATTGCAGTTAAAGCAGTAGTTGTAATATCAAAGCTCTCAACTGCTTTACCGCCTTCGGCAGATGTAACTGTGAATGATTCTGTATCTGTATCCCCAAATGCTAAGCCTGTAGAAGGAACACTTGCTTTTACAACAAAGTCATAACTAGTGCCTGAGGCAATAGTTATGGGTATTGCAAGAGGTGTTGTGCCATCAGCTTCATACAATTCATAAGTCCATGTTCCAACACCAATAATTTCAGGTGTGAAATCATCATCTTCAATACCGGTGTTATTTATTGTAACAGTATAATCAAAACTTTCACCGGCATAAACTTGCTCTCCCTCAGGTACAAGGAGAGTGAAAGCATATTGTTCTTGAGGGAACAAAGTAAATGAAATATTTGTTGCCTGATGACCTCCGTCACCATAGGAATCCTCAATCCACAATATCCAATCTCCATTCATGGTTTCGCCATCGAAATCAGTTATGTTTTTTGTGTATGAACCGCTTGCTTCTCCATTTGCTATAGTAATGGATGTGCCGGCAGGTGATTCCAAATGAAAAGAACTTTCGGCTGGCCAACTATCTGTTGTCCAGTCATAAGTGATTGATAATCCGGATATCACATCTGTTTCAGCTACGCTAATAGTAGTCCAGCCTAACTCAGTATAAGTATTGGAGTTATAATCAAATTGTGCCGGACTATCAGCAGGGTTGTAAACAAATTCTTTTTCAGCTTTTGAAGCATAATTAACAATAGTTGCATTAGCTTCCGGTGCAGGTTTGTATTCTTTCCTTTCACCTTTGTTGTTTTGATTTACCTTATCATGCATTTGTAATTGCGGTTGCTGCGCAATTACCAAGCTGCTGATAAGAATACATGTAAATAATGTCAATAATTTTTTCATAATTTAAATAATTTGATTAGTAATAGGGTTAATTAAGATTAATAAAAATAATTGCTTAAAAATAGGCATAAAAATATTGTGTAATATTTTTAAATCATTAAAGAATTGTTAATTTATCAAAAAAAACAAAAAGCAATAAAAATTCAAAACATTATATATTTTAACAGATTCAAAAGCCGGTATGTCATAAAACTTTCATTTAGAACATGCAAAGTAAGTAATTTATACATACAAAAGCAAGTATTTTACTTAATATTATCAGTAAAAATACTGACTCTTCCTGAATAAGCTGTTTTAATAAAAAAAACCCGGCAGGAAAACACTGCCGGATTTTTATAAAATGTATTGTTCTTATTAATGTTTTACCATCCTTAAAACAACTTTTTCTCCACTAACTGCTTCAAATGTAACAAGATAAACTCCCTTGTTAAGTTCAGAAGTGTTAATTGTGTTATCGTCCTTAAGAGTAATATCCATAACTCTTTGTCCAAGTATGTTTGTTATGATAACCCTGTTAATATTTTCAGCATTTTCAATAAAGATATTATCACTGAAAGGGTTAGGGAATGCGTTAAGATCAGCAAGAGATGGATTAAATACTGATGTTTCAAGCATAAACTCAACAGTTACATTAATGTCTTCATTAAGGCCGGTAACAGAAAAAGTAAGCTCAGTGAAATCAGCCACAATGACATCATTTAATTTCCATTCTTTTACTATATATCCCTCATCAGGATTAGCAGTAAACAGAACATCACTTTCTTCTAAAACTTGGTCACCTGAGCTAATAGCTTCGTCATCAACAGTGGCTGTTAATGTACCATTTGTTTCACCATCAACTTGTACAACACTAAAGTCCACAGTATAGTAAACAGGAATTTCTTCAAATTCAACTGTAACATGAGTGTCAGCATTAATATTGCTAACTGAGAATGTTGGATCTGTATGGCCATCAACAATATCGCCATTATGAGTCCACTCTTTTACCATGAATCCTTCATCAGGCACAGCGGTAAATAATACTTCAGAACCATCAGGAACAATATCGCCTGAAACAATAGCATCACCATCAACTTCTGCGTTAAGAGCACCATTGCCATCACCTGCAACTGCAAAAGTAACTTCATAAGTGTCAAGAACTTCAAAATCAGTTTCAACTGTATTGCTTGTACCTGTTGAGAAAACTGCTTCAACTCCTGCAGTATGCATTCCTACTGTAAGATCGGAAAATATAAATTCAGGAATATCTTCAGGAATTAACTCGCTGTTTTCAGGAGTATCTGAACCATCTAAAAACACATTAAAGCCTAAGAATTCTTTAGCACTTCTGTCAAGAGGAAGAACATCCTCGGGGTTTACAGTTTTGCGGAACAGTCCATCCTTGGCAGCATGGTTTTTACCGGTTTTTGGTTCTGAGTTAGAAACGTGCATTAAGTCTTTAACATCAATTTTCATATCTCCAACAGAAATATTGTCAATTGCCCAGGCAAACCACAAGCCTTCACCATCGCCATCAACGTTATTCCAGGCTATATGTATGTCTTGCCCGGTATATGCAGATAGATCAATAATTGCAGGTACATCGTAATAATTCTCGCCTTCAGGAAGGTCGCTGGCATTCCAGACAATATCCCAACTATCACCACCGTCTGTTGAAATTTTTACATAATAGTTGTCTCCATTAGTAGAGCCATTTGTACCGTAATACCAGAAAACAAGGTCTCCTTGTGGTGCTGTAAATTCGGGAGTAATAAGCCATTCATCCTGATGATCATAGCTCCACATGATAAATGCCTGGTAGTCACCATCCTGTGGGGTAATTCCCCCTTCACTGAAAGTAACTTCACCGGTAATTTGCCATGTAAAATCACCAACAGCACCTGATCCGGTATTAGTGATTATCTGATCCCAACCTTCAGGCATTACTCCATCTTCGAAGCTTTCTGCCCATGGTTCAGCACTATTCCAGGAGAAAAGAGCTTCCTGCGCAACATGGTCAACATCTACCATTAAAGCATAAGGATCTTCGATAATTTCAACAAGTACAATCTCACCGAGGTCTAAATTAACATCAATATTCAGATTGTCAGTATAGCTTTCATAACCCGGATAGCTGATAGTTATGTCATACATTCCTTCAAAAACTTCCGGAAGCATGAAATAACCATCTACATCGGTTGTTGTTGAGTAATTATCATAACCTTCCATTTCTATTAGTGCTCCTTCAATGAATACATCATCAGGGGTATCATTTGTTTTTACGAAACCTTCCACTGAATAAGTTGGTATTGGGTCAAGTACAATGTCAAAATGTTGATCAGCACCACTAATTGTAAAGTTATCCGATTGATCAATATATCCAAAAGAAGTTATTTCGTAAGTATAATCAGTCTCATCACTAAGTTCAAAAGAGACATCACCATTTACATCTGTATAACCAACAAAAGCAGCTTCCGTTTCACCTAAAAGATAAATGCTAACTTCAGCATTTTCAATAGGTTCAGTAGCATCATTTACAACATTAAAGCTTGTTGTATAGAATGTACCTATCATCAAATTGTCAAAATCAGCGTAGAAATCGCCATCAATTCTGCTACCTTCCATTCTAATTATAACATGATCGTCAACATAACTGCTCATATCAACTTCATCATAAGCATAATCAGTAGTTACAGTATGGTTATTTTCATCAATAGTGTGTACCAGTTCAAAGGTTTCACCCAAATCAGTAGATACATAGAATTCAAGCAATGCATTCTCAGCAGGTGTTGGTGTCTCAGGATACTCGCTCCAGTCAACTATTCTATACATAAAGTTAAATTTTGGATTGCTTCCAATATTAATAATTGGAGTTTCCCAATAACCTTGATTATAAGTTGTTCCATATAAATTTGCAGATAATCTTTGACTGTCATCAACTCCTCCTGCTTCAAAAATGTAGAACCGTTCTGCATCCCAATAAGGAGGAATATTTCCAGAACCTGCCTCATGCTCATCAAAATCTTCAATTATTGTATTAGCGACATATTCAACGTAAAGCTCAATCATTGCTTGTAAGTTGTCCGGATTCTCTATTGTTCCAAGGTCAAGGTCGCCGTATAGTGTTTGTACTCCGGGAGTTTGAGGATCATAATCACCCTCAAGCCATGTAATGTCAACTACAAGTTCATCAAGATTATTAAGATGCACATTTACATTTGCGGGTAAAATAAGATCAGCAAATTCTGTACCCATAAGAATGGTCATATCATCAATTGGATCAACGCTAACAACTGAAAGGACTGCCGGATGTACTGTAAAAACAGCAATATCGGCATTATCAAAAGTAATTTCCAAAACTAAGTCTTCATCAGCAGGATCACTTAGTACTGAACTTAAATATGTGCCAAATACAGTAAGTGTTGCAGTACCATTATTGTTGTCAACAATTTCATAATCTGTATCTTCAATAAGATCAGTTGTGCCGTCATTAATAGTGACAACACTTTCGGCACCCATCCAAAATATAGTTGTAAATACATCATTAGCTTCATCAATAATGAAATCTCTTTCGGTTGGATCAATGTGGGTTTCGTATTCTGCTTTAAGGTAATATTCAACACCTGTAACATTATCAGGTGAATTGTAGCCTGAAGCAATTACGAATTTTTTATCATTTCCAACATTGAATACTTCACCACCATGGGCGTTAACAGCATTATTTTTATCAGCAAGCTGTTCCCATGAGTCGGTGTCAATATTGTAAAGCCATGTGTCGGGTATTCCATGCCAGAAACTGTCGCCGGCACCGTCATTACCACCTGTAAAAATAATTTCATTTTCAGAGAAAGGTCTTGCAACAAATTTATAAACAGCTGAGCCCGGAAAAGAATTGATGGTAGTCCATGTAATATCATTAGCATCTGTTTCATTAATTTCTCCTATTAGCACTTCTCCAATAAGATCGGAAGCATCAAGACCAAGAAAATAAAATAATTTTCCGTCAAGGCTGGTAAGAGAGCCACCCCAAGCTGGTCTCGGTGTTGAAGTTGCAGTTGACCATTCATCAGTTGTAATGTCATATTTGTAAACATCAGCAACAGCATCAGTAGCATTTCTTCCACCGACAAAATAAATATTATCTCCAACAGCAGTTAATGAACCCCATGTTCTGCCTTCAGGTATGGATGCAAGTGTTGTCCATTCATCACCAATAATATCATAAGCCCAAAAATCTGCAGAAGCTTCTTCCACATCAATTCCCCTGGCCATATAAATAATGTCGCCAACTGTAACGGCCTGCCCTGATATGCTTGAAGCAGGAAGGGGAGAGCCTGCGCTCCATGTTTCATTAATTACATCATATATTGATACTTCGTTATTATTTTCTGAAGCTGTATTTCCTCCTAAGATGTATAGGTTGTTTTCATGTTTGGCGCTTGCGCCGAGATAAGAGGCTGCAGGGATTGTTCCTTCAGCGTGCACCCAGCCATCACCAAAGCCGGTAATAGTTAAAGATTGTTCAAGTACGTTATTTTCTGTATTCTCATCTAAAGCATAATCTATTGATGCATTTACTGTGTATTCGCCCGGAATAGCATAGAAGAACTCACCGAATTCTATAGTTTCTGAAGCTCCTGCAACAAAATTTTCCAGTAAGAGATCTTCGGAATATATCTCAACTTCGTCAGCATTAGTAACAGACATTGTAATAGTGAAATCAGCATCATTATTCCCGAGATTATTCACTGTTGCTGTAGGTTCAACAGTTTCGTTGTAGCTAATTGTGCCCGGGAATCCTATTTCACTGATAGCCATGTCGTAATCTAAAGCAGGATTGATAGTTACAATACCTTCTGCAGAATGTGGATCTGCACCAAAACCGTCACCAATAAGCAGCCAGTCAACATCTATATTTCCGGAGATTGTTCCATCAACAGTAATGCTAACATCGAAGACTCTGGGTTCTGAATAAGATATGCCGCCCCATCCGGAGCCACCACCCATGTCACCCCATGACACAGTTTGGCCGTCAATAGCATTTATTCCGGCATTGGAAATTGCTGTTGAGGTTCCCTCTTCATTTATTGTAACGCCATCCGGGAAAGTCATTGAAAATCCATCTGCATACTCTACATCAGGGCTTTCAAATGTCAAAGTAAAAGTGATAATATTATCACCTGTAATGTACAAATCCTCTGTGACAACTTCCGCATTGTGGATGGCTTTAGCATCGTTGTCCGGTGCTTTGTGATTAGTAATTTTAGCATTGTCCTGAGCTATAGCAAAACTCATCGTTAAACCAATAGCAAAGATAAATAGAATAAATTTTTTCATAATGATTGGGTTTAAATGTTAATAAAATTGGTTAATTGATAATTAAAGAAATGCATGGTAATTATTTTTCGAAAAACTTGAGTTGTTTTTTTGCTGTGTTTGCGATAGAAGTTAATGCTCTGAATATTTCAGCAATAAACCTGAAAAATACAATAGTGAGGAATCCGTAGATTGGCATTAAAATAATATTAATTGCGCCGGTTTCTAAAAATCCTAATCCTAATGTTCTTGCCAGATATGCTCCTTCACTGCCGATAATAATAGTTGCTATAAGTGCAAATGCGAATCCGACAATTCCTATCCACATTCCGAACCATTCCCCAAAAGTTTGAATAAGATGAGAAAAGACCGGAGTTGCAATAAATTCTTCACCTTCTTCAGTAGTTTTTGAAACTTTGTTTTTTCTGTCCCACCATAGTTGGAAACTTAACCAACTTACAAAGGCAATTACAAACCAGATTAGAATAAATACAATAATGAATTTTACAGGTGTTTTAAAAATATTACCATCTATTGCCGTGTATAAAATATAGAATGGAATAATTAAATTTAAAACAGCAATAATTGTGTATAGCCAACTAAATGGCTTTCTGAAAAAATCGCCTTTATCAATATATGACAACATAGGCCTGATTAATGTAAAAAATTTGTTTTCCATAATGATTGTTTTAGTTAGTCTTACTCTTAAGGATTTTCAGCTACTCCCCTGATTTATTTTTTTCAGGATTATTTTGAATATTTTTTTTACAATTATTATTTAAATTAGCGTATAAATCACTTGTTTTGCAAAACTCGTAAATACATTAATACATATAGCTTTACCGATGCCAAATGTTATTTTACCGTTATAATGAACTGATTAGTAATATAGTTTTACAGCAAATATAATGATTATGAAATAAATAAACAAAAAGAAAAATTTAATTAAAAACAAGCAGGTTGCAGCCTCGTGTATCACTGGAATCAAAACGTCCTGTAATTTCAAAAGAATTGTCGGGGTGTACTTTCCCAAGATCATCGGTAGCAATGAATGAGCAGGAATAAATATTTGCCAGATCAACAATATTTATTCCTCCGGTATTTCCTTGTTTTTTGTTGCTAAGAGGGTCGTTCATATCTCTGATATAAACTTTCATCCAGGGAGGGCAATGAAATATTCCTTTACCGGAACTATAGGCCTGCGACAAGAGTTCTGTCATTCCATATTCAGAATGTATTTTTTCTGTTCCAAAGCTATTGCAGAGAATGCTATGCAATTCTTCTCTGATTATTTCTTTCCCTCTTCCTTTCATACCTCCGGTTTCAATAATTGTTGCATTGGGAATGCTGACAGGATGCTTTTTTGAAAGTTCAATAAGAGCAAAACTTACTCCTATAAGAAGAATATTGTGACTGTATTCAGATAAAAATCTTAGCTTGTTTGAAAGTTCTTCGAGATTATTTAAAAAGAAGCCGCTGTGAGGATTTTTGCCATTTTTTATCAAATGGCTAACCATATATACAAGAGAAGAATTTTTTCTTTCAAGATATGATGGCAATAAAGCTAAAATACTATATTCTGTTTCATTATTATAAAACATTCTAAAACATTTCGTAAAGCTTTTTTCATAAATGTTCAGATCAGCTATATAATGTTTTGAAGTATTTATTCCGGTAGTGCCCGAACTTTCGAAAATATGTTCGGGCTTATATTCATCAGCAATCAGCTTATTATGCTTGAATGCACTTATAGGTATAAAGGGAATATTTTCAATGCTGTTTACATTCGAAGGATTTCTTTTCAGACTATCACAAAAGAGTTTGTAAATTTTGTTGTTATGATACTGATATGAAAAAACCGTCATGGCAGTTTTTTTAAATTCGTCTTCTGACGAAATATTAAAAACAGAATTAATGTTTTTAAATGCCATTAGTTTTTATTTTCTATGCCTGTAAAGAAATTATACTAAAATATCCCCTTTCATCTCATCCGGCATTTCAATATTCATAATTTTAAGAATAGTAGGAGCCAAATCTGATAATTTCCCGTTTTTTATACTCTTTATATCTTTATCAATAAGCCAGCAAGGCACAGGATTTGTTGTGTGTGCAGTATTTGGCGAACCGTCTTTATTAACAGCAAAATCAGCATTTCCGTGATCAGAAGTCACAATAATAGAATAATTCTTTTCCATTGCAGCTTCAACAACTTCTTTAAGGCACTTGTCAACAGTTTCCACAGCTTCTTTAATAGCTTCGTATATACCGGTGTGCCCAACCATGTCTGCGTTGGCAAAATTCAGGCAGATAAAATCAAATTTGTTTTTATTAATTTCTTTTATAATTGCATCTTTGACTTCAGGAGCACTCATTTCCGGTTGAAGATCGTAAGTTGCGACTTTTGGAGAAGAAACCATTATTCTTTCTTCAAGTTCAAAAGCGTTTTCTCTTCCGCCACTAAAAAAGAAAGTAACATGGGGATATTTTTCCGTTTCAGCAATTCTTAGTTGACTTTTTTTATTATTTGCCAATACTTCTCCAAGAGTATTTTTCAAATCGTCTTTTTCATATATTATATCAACATTTTTAAAAGAATCATCATACTTAGTCATTGTTAAATAATGAAGCTGCAAGGTTTTCATGTCGTATTCCGGCATATCTTCCTGTGTAAGAACAGTTGTTATTTCTCTTAATCTGTCTGTTCTGAAATTAAAACAGATTACAACATCACCTTCATCGATAGTTGCAATAGGTTTATTGTTTTCTCCTGTAATTACTTTAGGTTTTATAAATTCATCAGTAATATCATTGTCATAACTTGATTTTACTGCTTCTTCGGCCGATTTAAACTTTTCTCCTTCGCCATTTGTGAGCATGTTGTAAGCAAGTTTTATTCTTTCCCATCTTTTATCTCTGTCCATTGCGTAGTATCTCCCGCAAACACTGGCTATTTTTCCTGTAGATTTTTTAAGATGATTTTCAAGCTCATTAATAAATCCGATTCCGCTTTTTGGATCTGTATCTCTTCCATCAGTAAAAGCGTGGATAAACAAATCATTGAAATTTTGTTTTTTTGCAGTATCGCATAAACCATAAAGGTGTTCCATAGATGAGTGAACTCCTCCGTCTGAAACTAAACCAAGCAAATGAACTTTTTTAGAATTTTCTTTAGCATACTCAAAAGCTTTAGTCAGAACAGGATTTTTTTGGAAAGAACCATCTTTAATTGCCAGGCTGATTTTTACAAGATCCTGATAAACAATTCTTCCTGCACCTATGTTTATATGACCAACTTCTGAGTTGCCCATTTGTCCTTCAGGCAATCCGACATCTTTTCCGGAGGTTTTTAAATGAGATTTTGCTGCAATATCATTTAGTTTATTTGTGAAAGGAACATTTGCATTGTATATGATGTTGGATTTATCTTGTTTCCCTTCTCCCCATCCATCTAAAATAACAAGTAAAAGTTTTTTATTATCCATTTTTCCAAAAATTTAAAATTTAACATTATGCATTAGACCTGATAGCTTCCACAGGGTCTAGATTTGCTGCTGTATATGCAGGAATAAACCCGGAAATGATTCCGATAATTGCTGACACATTCAATCCAAGTAAAATATTAGGTAATGTGAGCATAAAATTCATATCAAAAATCCCGGATATCAGCCAGGTCATAAAAAAAACAATAATAAGGCCTGTAATACCACCTAAAAGGCTAAGCAGAACAGCCTCAATAAGAAACTGCAAGAGTATAAAATATTTTTTTGCACCAAGCGCTTTTTGAATTCCAATAATACTTGTTCTTTCTTTAACGGAAACGAACATAATATTAGCTATTCCAAAACCACCAACAAGTATAGAAAAACCTCCAATTATCCAGCCTGCTATACTAAGTATGCTAAATAGTCCGTCAAATCCCTGAGACAGTAGGCTTATTTCATTTAATGCAAAATTGTCATCAGCAGATGGTTTTAATCTTCTTATAGCTCTCATAGTGCCTGTAAGTTCGTCTTTTAGCTGATCAGCTGTAACTCCTTGGCTTCCCTTTACTAAAATATGAGAGCTGTTGCGTTCACTATTTACATCTAAAAACGAAGCCATAAAATTTACAGGCATTATAATCATCTCATCATGAGACGATCCCATAAAGTCGCTTCCTTCTCGTTCAAAAATGCCCACAACTTCAGCTTTTCTGCCAAAAAACTTCACAGTTTTCCCAATAGGATATGTATTCAGAAACAGGTTATCTGCAATATCCCTTCCCACAACAATTACATTACGGCCTGCTGCAAATTCAACCGGAGAAATAAACCTGCCTTGTTCTATTTTAAAATCCTGTACTTTATTATAGTCAGCGGAAACTCCGCTAATTGTTGTGTTTTTAATACTTGCATTGTAGTGTTCTACAGTACTGCTTGTTGCTGCAAAAAAAACTGCCGCTTCAGCACTATTTGTCCGGCGCATAATTTCGTCAACTTCTTCAAGTTTAGGAACCGGCCTGTTAACGTAGCTCCACCAGGGATATTCTCCGCCAAATGACCATGGCCATTTTTGAACATAAATTACATTATCTCCAAGAGACGCAATGCTGGTTCTGATTTGTTTTTCCATAGAGTCAACAACAGAAAACACTGTAATAATTGCAAAAATGCCAATAGTAATGCCTAAAAGAGTCATTATTGTTCGGAGTTTATTTGCAACAATTGCCGTTAAAGCAAAAATTAAACTCTCTCTTACAAGTTTGATAAACAATATCATTGTTGAATCTATTAGTAATTGTTTAATATTTTATATGAAATTACAATAGCAAGTCCGGAATTAGAAATAATTATTTTTGATGTTATTATTAAGCTATTCCTTTTTTAGCTTTCGCATAAGTTCTGAAGCATAAACAAATTCTCTTACTTCTTTGTTTTCTGTTTCAAGAATTTCTTGCCTGCTGCCTTCCCACCACATTTCTCCTTTATAAATAAACACTACTTTGTCTCCAATTTCCATTACAGAGTTCATGTCATGAGTATTAATAAGCGTTGTAATATTGTATTCTTTTGTGATTTCACTAATAAGGTTATCAATCACTATTGCTGTTTTGGGGTCGAGTCCGGAATTTGGTTCATCACAAAACAGGAAGTCAGGCTTATGGGCAATAGCCCTGGCAATAGCTACTCTTTTTTTCATTCCGCCACTAAGTTCTGCAGGAAATAATTTATTTACATCACCCAGCTCAACTCTTTTAAGACAGAAATTTGCTCTTTCAATTTTTTCTTCCCTGCTCATTTCTGTGAACATATCAAGAGGAAAAATAATATTTTCCTCAACGGTCAGACTGTCAAATAAAGCTCCACCCTGAAACAACATTCCCAGATTTTTTCTTATAACTTTTTTTTCGGTGAATGACATCTTTGTAAAATCCAAGTCGTCATACATTATTTTACCCTGATCAGCTTCAAGCAAACCAACAATACATTTCATAAGCACAGTTTTTCCACTGCCGCTTTGTCCGATTATCAGATTAGTTTTACCTCTTTCAAAGCTGACAGAAATGTCTTTTAATACAGGTGAATCTTCAAAAGATTTATTTAGATTAAAAACTGAAATCATGCTAAAAGAAGTTGAGTTAAGATTAGATTGAAAATGATAATAAAAATACTGCTAAAGACAACAGCCTTGGTACTTGATTGTCCAACTTCCAAGGCACCACCTTTAGTATAAAAACCAAAATAACCAGATATGGTAGCTATAAGAAAAGCAAAGACGACAGTTTTAACTAATGCATAAAAGATATCAAATTGAGAAAACTCATAAAGTATTCCATAGATATAATTACTTTCAGGCATAACTCCGGTAACAGATGATGCCAACCAGCCCCCCAGGATTCCTAAAAATATACTTAAAATGATTAATATCGGATTGATAATCATTGAAGCCACAACTTTAGGCAAAATAAGGAAACCTGCCGGGTTAATTCCCATAATTTCTAAGGCATCAATCTGCTCTGATACACGCATAGTCCCAATCTGAGATGCAATTCTGCTTCCTACTTTTCCTGCCAGCACCATGCTTATTATCGTGGGAGAAAATTCCAGAATTATTGACTGCCTGGTAGTAAAGCCAATGGCATATATTGGCATAAAAGGATGGTCAACATTAAAAGCAGTTTGAATAGTTACAACAGCTCCCATAAACACAGAAATTATTGCAACAATTCCTATGCTTTGAATCCCGAAATTGTCAATTTCAACTAATACCTGCTTAAGGTAAATTGATGTTTTATCAGGTTTTTTAAAAACCCTAGTCAACAATATTAGGTATTTCCCAAAATGATAAAATAAACTCATTTGAAACTACGTAATCAATTATTCTAATTTGTGCGAATTTAATCATATAATTTTGATTATAATTCAATGAAATGCACTTTTTATAAATTCAAATACTCTAAAAACCGGAATGTGTTTTTAATCTTATTAAATAGATTTAATCTTACTTAGATATTTTGCGGTTTTTTATTAATTTTGAATAAATATAAACAGAGCTATGTTAAAAAGAATTAAAATAAGCAGATTCACATTTTTTCTTTGTTCTTTCGTAATAATTTTCTGTCTTTTTACCTCATGTGCTTCAAAGCGAAAAAAATGTAATTGTCCGGCATATAGCTATGATGTTGAAATATTAGAAAAAAATAACAAAGAAACCTCTGAAGATGCATTTAGATTATCGCCAAACTCTTAGCAAGTATTTGCCTGCCAATGCGGTTGATTTAGTTTGTAAAATTATTTTCGATTTTCAAATTAGCTTGAAAATTACGTCTTTACGAAAAACCAAACTGGGGGATTATCGCTCGCCTTTGAAGGGCTCAACGCATAAAATATCTATAAACGGTAATTTACATCCTGATTTGTTTTTGCTGGTTTTTATTCATGAATATGCTCATTTATTGATATGGAATGAATATAAAAACAAGGTAAATCCTCATGGAAGCGAATGGAAAGCATGTTATGGATATTTAATCAGGGAGTTTTTAGCAAATAATTGTTTTAAAGAAGATGTTACTGAAGAATTATACAAATTTTCATTAAAGCCTAAAGCAAGTTTCGCCGGAGATATTAAGATGTGGAAAAAGATGAAGCAGCTTTATAATATAGGTATGGAAAACTATTTTCTTGATGAATTACCCTTTGGCGCTTTGTTTAAATCATCTAATGGAAGGCTTTTTAGGAAGGACTCAAAAATAAGAACACGTATAAGATGCAGGTGTGTTAAAACTAAAAGATGGTATCTTTTTCATCCATTAGCTGATATTATGCCATTGTATGAAGCAGAAGTACCGGTTTAATAAATGATAAATTTAAAAACATGGACAACAACAAAGTTGTAGTAATAATGGCCGGAGGGATAGGCGAAAGATTCTGGCCTATGAGCCGCCAATCTTTACCAAAGCAGTTTATTGACATTCTTGGAACCGGCAAAAGCTTGATTAGATTAACTTACGATAGGTTTCTAAAAGTATGCAATCCTGAAAATATTTTTGTAGTGACAAACAAAAATTATCGAAGTCTTGTGCTGGAGCATATTCCGGATATGAAAGCCGAAAATGTTATATGTGAGCCCACACGTAAAAATACTGCTCCTTGTATTGCATATGCAGCACATAAGATTTATGATATAAATCCGGATGCCAATATGGTTGTGGCTCCCTCAGACCATATAATTTTAAATGAAGATGTTTTTGTTGATGTAATTAATTCTGCATTAAAAGCCGCCTCTGATACAAACAGGCTTTTTACCCTGGGAATAACTCCGAGCAGGCCAGATACAGGTTATGGATATATTCAGTTTGATCAGGATTCGGAATTTGAAGAGGATTCCAGGCTTAAAAAAGTGAAAACCTTCACAGAAAAACCATCAAAAGAAATTGCTGAATCATTTCTGAAAAGTGGTGATTTCTTATGGAATAGTGGAATTTTTGTGTGGTCGTGTAAATCTATTATTGAAGCTTTTGAAACACATCAATCGGAAATTAGTTTTGTTTTTCGTGAAGCTAGAGGCAAATACAATACTGCAGATGAATGGGAATACATGAAAACTGCCTATGAATCGTGTAAAAGCATTTCTATTGATTATGCTATTATGGAAAAAGCAGATAATGTTTTTGTTTTTGTTAGTGATTTGGGTTGGTCTGATTTGGGAACATGGGGCTCTTTGTTTGATAACAGGAAAAAAGACAGCAATAATAATACTGTCATAGGAGATAATGTTTTAACTTATGATGTTAAAAATTCTATTGTTACTGTTCCCAAAGATAAAATGGTGGTAATTCAAGGTTTGGATAATTTTATAGTTTCTGAATCTGATAATGTATTAATGATTTGTGAAAAATCTCAAGAACATCAGATAAGGAAATTTGTTAATGATATAAAACTGAATATCGGAGAAGACTTTGTTTAATGCTTTTATTTTATAATTAACTTATTTATAACTAACCAAGATTTTTAAAAATGAAAAAAGGTATAATTGTTATTTTGATGGCTTTAGTGCTGTTTCAATCCGGCGCAAAGGCAGATGAAGGCATGTGGCCTCCATTTATGATCCCCGAAATGTTGTTCAACGAAATGGATGATATGGGTTTGAATCTTACAAAAGAAGAAATGTTTAGTTTTACTGAAACATCATTAAAGGATGCTATTGTTAGTTTTGGAGGATTTTGCACAGGCGAAATAATATCTGATAAAGGCCTGATATTGACAAATCATCATTGCGGATATCGGCAATTAAATTCTCATAGCTCGGTAGAGAATGATTACCTGAATAATGGTTTCTGGGCCATGAACCATGAAGAAGAACTGTCTAATCCAGGACTATATGTCAGGTTCTTAGTTAGTGTTGAGGATGTTACTAATGAGATGCTAAAAGGTATTGATGAGTCATTGACTGAAACAGAAAGAGATTCTGTCTTAAATATTAAAAGAAAAGAGATTGTTGCAAAAGCCTCAGAGGATAATCACTATGTAGCTCAAGTTAGGTCTTTATATGCAGGAAATGAATATTATCTGTTTCTGTATGAAGATTTTACAGATGTCAGATTAGTGGGAAGTCCTCCAAATTCTATTGGAAAGTTTGGCGGTGATACTGATAATTGGATGTGGCCAAGACATACAGGTGATTTTATGCTTTTTAGAGTATATTCAGGCCCCGACGGCAAACCGGCAGATTATTCTGAGGAAAATATCCCTCTTAAACCAAAGCACTTCTTGCCGATTTCTTTAAAAGGATTTAAGGAAAATGATTTCGCAATGATTTTTGGTTATTCAGGCAGAACAGAACGGTATTTAACTTCTTATGGAATTGATTATAATTTAGATGAAATGTATTCTGTTAGAATTGATATTCGCAGAAAAAAGCTTGACATTATGGAAGAAGCTATGGCCCAGAGCGATAAAACAAGAATACAATACTCTTCCAAACATGCCGGCGTTGCTAATTACTGGAAGTATTTTATAGGAATGAGTACTGCACTAAAAAAGCATAATGTTGCAGAAGATAAAAGAGAACTTGAGAATGAATTTATGTCTTGGGTGAAGAAAAATAAAAAGCGTAAAAAAGAATATGGTGAAACAATGAAGCTTTTTGAAGAATCTTATGAAGCTCAAAGAAAAACCGATTCTTATACTTATATTTACATAGAAGCCTTGGCTTCAGGTCCGGAAATTTTGAGGTTGGCTTTATCTGCAAAAAGCCTTAATGAAGCCCTTGAGGAAGAAGAGAGAGATACTACTGCTGTTGAATCACAAATAAGCAGACTTAAGTCATCTGCCGAAGGAGTATATGAAAATCTGGATATTGATGTTGATCGTAAAATGTGGGCCGAAATGATGAAGATATATTATGAAAATGTATCAGAAGAATATCTCCCTGAAATTTTTACAAACATAACAACTGAATTTGATGATTTTTATCAGTTTGCCGATCACGTATATGAAACCAGTATTTTTGCTGATCCTGAAAAACTGCTGGCATTTTTAGATTCACCGGATTCGACAGTTCTGAAAAATGATTGGGTTTATAAAATTGCTGAGGCAGGTTCAGAAAAACAAAAAGAAGTTTCTGATTATTTAAAACCATATTACGACAAGAGAGATAAGGCTGAGAGATTGTTTTTGAAAGGTTTGAGGGAAATGAATCCTGATAAATTGTATTATCCCGATGCAAATTCAACAATGCGCTTTACATATGGCACTATCTCAGGCTATTTCCCTGCTGATGCAATATATTACGATTATTACACAACTCTTAAAGGTGTGATGGAGAAAGAAAACCCTGATCATCACGAATTTGTCGTTCCTGATAAGTTAAAAGAGCTTTATAGGAATAAAGATTACGGTAAATATGGAGTTGGCGACGAAATGATTGTTAATTTTATTTCTAATAATGACATTACAGGAGGTAATTCAGGAAGCCCTGTTATTAATGGCGATGGACATCTAATAGGACTTGCTTTTGATGGCAACTGGGAAGCAATGAGTGGAGATATCCTGTTTGAACCTTCAGTACAACGAACTATCAATGTTGATTCAAGATATATTTTGTTTATAATTGAGAAATTTGCCGGAGCACATCATCTTATTGATGAGATGACAATCATTGAATAAGTATTACGAATGCTTTATTTGTAAAAAAGTCCTTTATACTTTTAATAGTTATAAAGGACTTTTTTTTCACTATAGTCCGGACAAAACTACGAGATGCTTTCCTTGACTACTAATATCAGTATTGTCTAAAGTTTTGTATATCATTGTTTTTGTGTTAAGACAAAAATGAAAAAATATTCTCTTATTCT
>CAZTPA010000037.1:0-27575 GCA_964614525.1 uncultured Bacteroidales bacterium
GGACGCCAGGTTTTCATCCTGGTAACAGGGGTTCGATTCCCCTACGGACTACTTTAAAGTTTTAAAAATTAGAAATAAATTATTATTATGGCCAATCATAAGTCTGCAAAAAAGAGAATTCGTTCTAATGATGCAAAAAGAATGCGCAATCGTTATTGGGCAAAAACTACAAGAAATGCTGTTAGAAAGCTTAGGGATACAAAAGTAAAGCAAGAAGCTACAGAAAGTCTTCCTAAAGTTGTTTCTTTGCTTGATAAACTTGCAAAAAAATCTGTTATCCACAAGAATAAAGCATCGAACCTGAAAAGTAAATTAACTAAGTACGTTAATTCACTTTCATAATTTTTATCCGGTCCGTTCGTCTAGGGGTTAGGACGCCAGGTTTTCATCCTGGTAACAGGGGTTCGATTCCCCTACGGACTACATATGAAGAATTTCAAGAGGCTTAATGCCTCTTTTTTTTTGCTATCAACTTTTCTTATTTTTTTAAAATATATTTTCATAATAAACTTAAATATATATTTTTGCATTAAATATATTTATTATTAAAACAAATAATACAATAAATTGGATAAAAGCAAAAATGATATAAATTATATTCCGATTCAAAGCATAAAGATGTGGGCAGAAGATGACCGACCCAGGGAAAAACTTATGCTAAAATCTCCCAAAGCACTATCAGATGCTGAGTTAATTGCTATTTTGATTCGCTCTGGAACCCAAACAGATTCTGCCGTCGATGTTTCTAAAAGTATTCTGTCATCAGTTGGTAATAACCTTTTAGAACTTTCCAGACTCAGCATAAATGACCTCACCCGGTTCAAAGGAATAGGAAATGTTAAAGCGATAACAATTGTTGCTGCTTTAGAACTTGGAAGAAGACGAAGGCTGAGTGAGGGATTGGAGAAGAAAAAGATTTCGTGCTCCATGGATATTTTTGAAATAATGGCTCCGATTATTGGTGATCATAAATATGAAGAGTTTTGGGTAATTACACTTAATCAACGCAATCATATTGTTAATACTACATGCCTGAGCAAAGGCAGTTCATCAGGAACTGTTGTAGATCCAAAGATAGTATTCAAAATTGCTTTGGATAATAATGCTAATTCCTTAATCCTATGCCATAATCATCCAAGTGGAGAAGTAAACCCAAGTCAGGCTGATATTAATATTACAAAAAAGTGTGTTGAATCAGGCAGATTTTTGGAACTAAATGTTATTGACCATATTATTGTTTCTCAGGAAAGGTATTTTTCGTTTGCTGATGAAGGTATGATGTAATTTATATGTCAGTTGTTAATTGTGATATCAGAAAATTTACTTCCAAATTGGTCTGACATATTACTGAAAAATAACTCTATGATGAGAGTTCAATATAATAATCTTATAATTATCCGGGTTTAATTATTGAATTTGAAATTATTGCAGTATTTTTACACTTCATTCTAATTCCACGGCATCGTCTTATGATTCTATTTTATGCTCCACGGATTACCAACAGGATAAAATACACTGCCTCTCTTTTGTTGGAGAGCTTATGCGGATTTGAAGTCAGTTTTACTGATAAATCATCTGAATATTCAAATTATAACGGACCAAGAATAAATTATTCTCAAATACCACTTTCTTCTGAGGAAATATTTGTGTATGCACATGATTTACTTTCTTTGAAAGGAATAAAAGAGCTTAAGCCGGAAGTAAAAAAAATTGGTCGCTTAGCTGTTATTTTCTCAGGGATGTCTGATCATTGTTTTTTTGGATTTGACATTTTTTCTGCTAGTTTTTACTTTGTTTCCAGATATGAAGAATATTTAAGCTATAAGAAAGATATTCATGGACGTTTTGAAGCTTCCCAAAGTTTAGCTTATAAGCACGACTTTTTGGAAATCCCAATAGTAAATGTATATGCAGAAAAGCTGAAAAATGCTTTGCAGGATTTATATAAAATTGAACCTTTGAAAAATAGAGAGTACAGATTTACACCTACTTATGATATTGATAATGCTTACGCTTATTTAGGAAAAGGATTTATCAGGAATATTGGAGGTTTTTTTGAAGATTTAGTTAAAATGAGATTCTCATTTTGTAAAAAAAGAATTAAGGTTTTAATCGGCAAGACACAGGACCCATTTGACACATACTCATTGCAACTTAAACTTCAGAAGGATTTTGAACTTAAACCGAAGTATTTTTTCTTGTCTGCAGACTATGGCCCTTATGACAAAAATATTTCTGTGTATAGTAAGAGATTTGAAAATCTTGTAAAAAAAATCGGGGATTATGCCTCTATAGGTCTTCATGCATCATATAACAGCTTTAATAATTTTAAACGGCTAAACATGGAGAAAAAACGACTTTCTAAAATTGCAAATAAAACAATAAACTCAAACAGAAGCCATTTCCTGAGATTAAAAATTCCCCATACTTACAGAGATTTATTAAAATGCAATATTAAAAAAGATTATACAATGGGTTATGCCGAGCATATTGGTTTTAGGGCAGGATTATGCACGCCGTTTGTGTTTTATGATGTTGAAAGAGAGCAAATTACAAATTTGAGTATTTATCCTTTTGCGGTTATGGATAATACACTTAAGAATTACATGAAACTTGATCCGGAAAATGCGATAAAACGTATTGACAATCTCATAAAATCAGTTAAAAAAGTCAATGGAACTTTTATAAGTTTGTGGCATAATGACACCTTAGATGAGGATGATGTGCAATTATCCTGGCAAAAAGTGTATATTCATCTTGTTAAAGTAGCAGCTACTAAATAATTTCATTATGATTAGATATCTTAGACAGTCTGAAATTGATTATAAAAAATGGGATGATTGTATTTCTAATAGTATTAATGGAATTGTTTATGCGTACTCATGGTATCTTGATATTGTTGCTAATAAATGGGATGCGCTTGTTGAGGATGATTATGTTGCAGTAATGCCCTTGCCATACAAAAAGAAATATTTTATTTACAAAGTATATCAACCTTTTTTTTCTCAACAATTGGGTGTTTTTTCTGGAGAAATCATTTCCGACAAGATAATACACAATTTTTTGTCCTGCATTCCTTCAAAGTTTTTATTTGTTGATATTAATCTCAACAGTATGAACCCTTTTAAAAATAAAACTTCATACATTGTTGAGAAAAGAAGGACATATTTGCTTGACTTAATTCAATCTTATGATGATTTAAAAAAGAATTTTTCTGAAAATAATCGAAGAAATATTAAAAAATCAGGTAAATATAATTTGTTTATCAAGGAGAATGATAGTTTTAAGGAGATAATAGAAGTATTTAAAAATAACAGAGCACATAAATTTCCGGAAATAAAGAATCATCATTTTAAAACTCTGAATCGACTTTTATACAATCTTATTGATAAGGGATTATGCCAAGTAGTGAAAGTTTATGACGAGCATAATACTTTTTCTGCAGGAGCATTATTTGTCGTTTCAGGCAATCGGCTGATATTTATGTTTTCCGGTGCATCAAAAGAATCCAGAACAAATGGAGCAATGTTTTTTCTTATTGATTATATAATAAGAAAGTACCAGAACACACACACTATTCTTGACTTTGAAGGGAGCATGGATGAAAATCTTGCTAGATTTTATCGGGGCTTTGGTTCAAAAGAATGTTTATATTTACGCATTAAAAAAAAACAGCTTAATTTTTTTAATTAAAAACCATAATAAGATAAAAGAAAATTTATTTATTAATTTCCAATTATAACAGGCATGATAAAAATACTTAGTGCAAAAAACTCATTGCTAAATCATTATATTAGAGAAGTAAGAGATGTTGATATTCAGCAGGATAGTATGAGGTTTCGTAAGAATATGGAACGTATTGGTGAAATATTTGCATATGAAATCAGCAAAGTTTTAGATTACGAAAGTGTTGAAACTACTACGCCACTGGGCGTTGCAGATTGCAAAGTATTAATGGATAAACCTGTAATAGCTACAATATTGAGAGCAGGATTACCATTACATCAAGGAATTCTTAATTTTTATGATGATGCTCAAAATGCTTTCGTTTCAGCCTATAGAAAACATCATAAAAACGGAAAGTTTACAATACAGGTTGAGTATGCTTCTTGTCCACCACTCGATAAAAAAACATTAATTCTATCTGATCCTATGCTTGCTACAGGATCTTCTATGGTTTTAACATTTAAAGAGTTATTAGAAAAAGGTAAGCCAAAGCATACACATATTGTTTCTGTATTGGCTTCTGCGCAAGGAGTTGAGTATGTTAAGAAGAACATACTTACAAAAGATTATACATTGTGGCTTGGTGTTGTTGATGATGAATTGACAGCAAAGGCATATATAGTTCCCGGACTTGGAGATGCCGGCGACCTTGCATATGGCATTAAGTAATTTGATTTAGTTTACTAATGTTTTTATTAAGTAGATTATCATGAAAAAGTCAATTACTTTCGAAAATATTAAAATATCACTTCTTTCTATTAGAAGTCATATGCTTCGAACAATGCTTACCATTTTAATCATTGCTTTTGGTATAATGGCTCTTGTTGGAATTCTAACCTCTATTGAATCTATTAAAAGTTCCATTTCAGATAATTTTGCTCGCTTAGGCTCTAATAGTTTTTCTATTAGAAACAGAACAATGCAAATTAGGATGGGTGGAAATAGCAGCAGGCCCGAAGTGTTCAGAAAAATAACTCTTGATGAAGCATTAGAATTTAAGGAAAGATTTGATTATCCGGCGCATGTTTCTTTATCAACAAGAGGAACCGGCATGGCTGTTTTACGATATCAATCTGAGGAAACAAATCCCAATACTCCAGTAATTGGCAGTGATGAAAATTATCTTGTAACATCCGGATATGAACTTTCAAAAGGAAGAAACTTTTCAGCAAGAGAATTACAATTTGGTGAAAATGTTGCAATAATTGGATCAAAGCTGGAGTCTGTTTTGTTTAAAGGGAATACAGATCCGATAGGAAAGGAAGTTAGTGTTGCGCAAACAAGACTTGTCATTATAGGTGTAATGAAAGAAAAAGGCAGCAGCATGGGGTTTTCAGGTGATCAGGATTGTATAGTACCATTAAATACCTTAAGGAAATATGTTTTTAATCCCAATATGAATTATGTTATTAATGTCAGCACAACCAGCATTAAAGACATGGAAATGGCAATAGGAGAGGCGACAGGCTTATTCCGAATTATAAGAAAAGTGCCTCCCGGAGAAAAAAATACTTTTGATGTTTCAAAAAGTGATAATATTGCCCAAATGTTGATCGATAATATTTCCCTGGTTACTATGGCTGCTGCAATTATTGGAATAATTACTCTTATTGGCGCTGCTATTGGTTTGATGAATATTATGACAGTTTCCGTTACAGAAAGAACAAGAGAAATAGGTGTGAGGAAAGCCTTGGGTGCCACAAGAAAAACAATCAGGCAACAGTTTTTAGTTGAAGCAATTGTTATTTGTCAGTTGGGTGGTGTTTTAGGTATTATCTTCGGAATTCTCGTTGGAAACGTTTTGTCTCTTATTATGGATAATCCTTTTATTGTTCCATGGAAATGGATTTTTGCAGGAGTACTCATCTGTTTTATTGTGGGCGTTGTAGCAGGGCTTTATCCGGCAATCAAAGCTGCAAGGCTTGATCCTATTGATGCCTTGAGGTATGAGTAAATAATTTTCCATTCTAAATGAATTTATTTAACACTTTTTGTTTGTGTGATATGCCCTTTTGTGCATAAAATATGTATATTTGTCCTGAAAAAAATAATATTCATTTAAGATGAGCAAAATAAAAGTATTTGTTGTTGATGACCATGAGCTTATTGGGATTGCATTAAGAAAGCTTTTTTCAAAATATCCTGAAATACAATTTTTGGGATTTGCAAAAAGTGGTAAAGATGCATTAAAGAAAATGTCTTCTCTAAAACCTGATATTCTGATTATCGATATACTTTTACCTGATATGGATGGTTTTGATTTAGTAAAAAAAATTCTTAAAGAAAAACCAAGTTCAAAAATTATTTTGCATTCTTCTCTTGAAGATGATGAGTCAATTATAAAAGGATTTGCAATTGGAGCAATGGCCTACATACCTAAAAGCTATAAGCCTAAAGAGATCGTTGATGCAATATACACTGTGCATAAAGGTGAACATTATAGTAAAGGATACGTTTCGGATGTTCTTATAAATGACTATTTGCAAGGTAAAGATAGAAGCAGTAACGGTGGGCATTTAACAAGACGAGAAGTTGAAGTTTTACAGGCAATCTCAAAAGGGCAATCAAATCAACAAATAGGAAATTCATTGCTAATCAGTGTTAGAACAGTTGAGGCGCATAAGGCAAATATTATGAAAAAACTCAAACTTTTCAGCACTGCTGAACTTGTTGTTTATGCCATTAAAAACAAAATAATTGAAATATAATTGGGTTTTATCTGTAAGATATATGCTTTAATAAAAACTAAATTATGTCATTTCTGATTAGGATTGCAAAATAATCCGGCATTAAGATTCTGTAAAATCTTCCATTTTTATATGTAATTCTTCCCAGGTTTTTTCTAATAAAGATAGTTTTGTCTTTATAGATTCATACTTTTCAAACAATTTATTATCTACCATTAAATCAGAATGTTGTTGTGGATTTGCAATAATCTCTTCAAGCATTATCTTTTCTTTCTCAAGATTTTCAATATCACTTTCACATATGTTTATTTGAGTTTGAATTTTTCTTAACTGTTTATCAAACATTTTTTTCTCTTCACGATCCTTTTTATTAGAGGAGTCTCTCGTTTGTTTTATTCTGTCTTTTACATTCTTTTCTGCTGCAAGCTCATTAAGAGAACCAACATTTCTTAATTTTATAAAGTCGTATATATCGCCAATAAATTCTTTGATTTTTTTATTTTTAAACTCAAAAACCTTTTCTGACAAACCTTGCAAAAAATCGCGATCGTGAGATACAATAATAATTGTGCCTTTAAATTGCAAAAGAGCACTTTTTAATATATCTTTAGACTGCATGTCTAGGTGATTTGTAGGCTCATCAAGTACAAGCAGATTTACTGGTTGTAATAATAATTTTGCAATAGCAAGCCTTGATTTTTCACCACCTGAGAGTACGCTCACTTTTTTATCAATATCATCATCACTAAAAAGAAATCCTCCGAGTATGCTTCTAATTTGCTTTCTTACTTCACCCACAGCAGCATCATCGAGGGTTTGAAATACAGTTTTATTTGGATTTAGATATTCTGACTGATTTTGAGCATAGTATCCGATTTTGATATTGTGTCCGGGTTTTACAATTCCTTCATATTCAAGGTCGTTTACAATAATTCTTGACAGAGTAGTTTTTCCTTCTCCGTTTTTTCCAACAAAAGCAATTCTTTCTCCTCGTGCAATAAGAAAGCTTATGTTTTCCAGTACTTTTTTATTTCCATAATTTTTTGAAACATCTATTACTTCAAGAGCTATTTTTCCTGATGCCGGAGCTTCAGGAAAGCGAAAACGAATAGAACTATTGTCAAGTTCTTCAATTTCTATTCTTTCTATTTTATCGAGCAGTTTTATTTTTGACTGTGCCTGACGTGCTTTTGTGGCTTTAGCCCTGAAGCGCTCTATAAATTTTTCTGCCTGAGCAATTTCTCTTTGCTGATTATTAAATGCAGCAGTTTCATGCTCAAGTCTTTCTCTTCTCATTTCTTCATATTTAGAATAAGAAGCATTATAATCATATATTTTTCCTTTTGAAATTTCTATAGTACGATTTGTAATATTGTCAAGAAATGCACGGTCGTGTGAAACAAGTATTATAGCACCATTATAGGATTTTAAAAAATTTTCAAGCCACTGAATAGATTCAATATCCAAATGATTGGTAGGCTCATCAAGCAGCAATAAGTCAGGATTTTTTAACAAAATCTTTGCTAATTCCACCCTCATCTGCCATCCACCACTAAATTCAGCCATTGGTCTGGTGAAGTCTTCCCGGCTAAATCCCAAGCCTGATAATACTCTTTCTGCTTTTGCCTGTTTTGTGTGGCCCCCAATAATATCTAATCTTTCATTAGCTTCTGTTAAATTATTAATAAGCTTTTGATAACTTTCTGATTCGAAGTCTTCTCTCTCTGAAATTTCTTTTGTAAGATATTTAATTTTCTTTTCAATTTTTTGAGCCTCTTCAAAAGCGGTCATAGTTTCATCAATCAGAATCTTGTTGCTTAAAAGTGCTATCTCCTGTGCCAAATATCCAACAGTATCTCCTGAGGGTATTGCTATTTCACCGCTTTCAGGTTTTTGCATTCCGGCAAGAATCTTCATTAAAGTGGATTTTCCGGTCCCATTTTTGCCAACAAGACCTATTCGGGAAGTTTTATTAATTATAAAACTTACATTTTGGAACAGATAATTCCCGGAAAACTGAACAGAAAGATTATTTACAGAGAACATAATTATTTATAACTCAAGCTTAAGATGTAAGTCCTTTAATTGTTGAAGGTCAACCGAAGAAGGACTGTCAATCATTACATCTCTACCTGCATTGTTTTTTGGAAATGCAATGTAGTCACGAATTGATTCAGAACCTCCAAACAGAGCACATAATCTGTCAAATCCAAAAGCAATACCACCATGAGGAGGCGCACCATATTTGAAAGCGTTCAAAAGAAAACCAAATTGATCTTGTGCTTCTTCTTTTGTAAATCCAAGCACTTTAAACATTTGCTGCTGCAATTCATTATCTGAAATCCTTATTGAACCTCCGCCAACTTCAACACCATTAATTACCATATCATAAGCATTTGCACGTACTTCAGCAGGAGACTGCTCAAGTTTGTCTATATCTTCAATTACAGGTGATGTAAAAGGATGATGCATAGCATAAAAGCGTTCTGATTCATCATCATATTCAAGCAGGGGAAAGTCAAGTACCCAAAGACATGAAAATTTATTAGGGTCTTTAAGCCCAAGCCTGTCAGCCATTTCTAAACGAAGTTCTCCTAAAGCAGTTCTTGTAGGATTTTTCTCTCCTGCCAAGATTAAAAGTAAATCTCCCGGTTCTGCATTCAAAACTTTAGCCCATTCTTGTAATTGTTCTTCGGTAAAAAACTTATCAACTGATGATTTAAATGATCCGTCGGTATTATATTTCACATATACTAAGCCTTTTGCTCCAATTTGAGGTCTTTTAACCCATTCTGTAAGTTCATCAACTTGCTTTCTTGAATAGTCGGCGCATCCTTTAGCACATATTCCCACAACAATTTCTGCATCATCAAATACTTTAAAACCTTTATTCTGAGCATATTCATTCAATTCCGCAAACTTCATCTCAAAACGAGTATCGGGTTTGTCGCTTCCATAATACTTCATTGCATCATCATATGACATTTGCAAAAAAGAAATGTCATCAACTCCTCTTACAGATTTAAAAAGATGCTTAATTAATCCTTCGAAGGTTTCTAAAACATCCTCCCTTGTGACAAAAGACATTTCGCAGTCAATTTGTGTGAATTCGGGCTGGCGATCAGCACGTAAATCTTCATCCCTAAAACATTTTACTATTTGAAAATAACGATCAAGTCCTCCGATCATCAGAAGTTGCTTGAAGGTTTGAGGTGATTGAGGAAGAGCGTAAAACTGCCCTGCATTCATTCTTGATGGAACTAAAAAGTCACGCGCACCTTCCGGTGTGGATTTTATTAAAACCGGTGTTTCTACTTCAATAAATGATTGGTCATTAAGATAATTTCTTGTAGCAATGGACATTTTATGACGAAGTTCGATGTTATTTCTAACTAATTTTCGTCTGATATCCAGATATCTGTATTTCATCCTTAATTCATCACCACCATCAGTTTCATCTTCAATTGTAAATGGAGGAACTTCTGATTTATTAAGTATTTGCAAATTATTAACAACAATTTCTATCTCACCTGTTGGAATTTTCATGTTTTTGCTGCTACGTTCTGTAACTTTCCCACTTGCTGTAATAACAAATTCTCTTCCCAACCCGCGAGCCTTATTGCATAGTTCTGCATTAGTTTGCATATTAAAAGCAAGCTGTGTGATTCCATATCTATCACGAAGTTCAACAAATGTCATACCTCCAAGTTCGCGAGAGCGTTGCACCCATCCGCATAATACTACTTCTTTGTTAATGTCTTCAATTCTGAGTTCGCCGCAGTTATGTGTTCTAAGCATAATATTTTTATTTTTTTTGGACTGCAAAGTTAGTAAAATAAGACAATAAGGGAGTTAAGCGTACAATAAAAATGCCCGTTTTTTTAACTATCAAATGCGCACCTTTTAACTTTGAATACATATGGTATGGAAAAAATATTTATATTTGATGATATTGTCTGGTGCTGATTTATTTTTTTTACAAAGTTTCAATGAAAAAAATTCTTTATTGTGTAATTATTACTATTAGCTTTTGTGCTTGCTCAAAGCAAAAAGATTCCGCTAATATCAATGACCGGAATTCAGGAGCAGTTAGTTTGGAAAAAAAGTCCGGCAAAAAAATACAAGATGCATTGATTCCGGTTATTTCTTCAGGGAAGCCGAATATTTTGGAGATTTCACAGCCTCGAATCAGCAAAACAAACACAAATGTTTTTCCTGCAATAAACAAAACTCCCCGAATTATAAAAGCATCTGAAGTAGAAGTTTTTACACCCGGAAAAAATAATATTTCTGAAGCGGTTGTAAAAAAAGCAAAACACAAAAAAGAAATTGCAGGCACTCCAGAGAGAGTTCCAGTTCAAAAAGCATATTCAAAAGAAAAAAATCCCCATAGTTTCAAGTCATACACAAGATTACAGGGCTTAAAACACGATGATATAAGTAAAATAATACAAGATAAATCCGGAAATTTATGGATTGGTTCCTCTTTTAGTGGTGTTACCAGATATGATGGGCAGTATTTTTATCATTATTCAGAAAAGGAGGGATTAAGAAGAGACAGAGTATTGTCAATTATGGAAGATATTTCAGGGAATTTGTGGTTTGGAACTGTAGGAGGAGGAGTTACGAAATTTGATGGCAAATGCTTTACAACTTACACCACTGAAGAAGGATTAAGCAATAATATTATAGAAGTTGTTTTTGAAGATAGTAAAGGAAATATTTGGCTGGGAACAAGTGAAAGCGGAGTAACAATGTTTGATGGTTTTCAATTTAAACACTTCTCGGAAGAACAAGGATTTAATGATTATACGGTTTTTGCAATAATTGAGGACAGAAATGAGAATATATGGTTCGGAACTATGGGTGGCGGATTGATTAAATACGATGGGACAAGTTTCTACCATTATACTGAAGACCAAGGCCTATCAGGCAATTATATTCTTTCAGTTATTGAAGACAGGAATGGTGATATTTGGGTGGCAACCGATATGGGCGGAATTACCAAATTAATTTTTAATAAAGAAAATCCTGATTATTTCAAGGCTGTTTATTTTACCAAAGACGAAGGTCTTAGCAGTAATAAATTGCTTTCTTTATATGAAGATAAAGAAGGAAATATTTGGATAGGAACAAGAGATGAAGGGATTATAAAATATGATGGAACTTATTTTACCCACTTTTCATTGGATGAAGGACTTATTAATGAATCCATTAATACAATTTTTGAGGATCGTAATGGAAATTTGTGGTTAGGGACCACAGGAGGAGGAATTGCAAATTTTAGGGGCGAAATATTTACACATTATACAGATTATGAGGGTATAAGCAATAGTAATGTGCGAAGTTTTACACAGGATGATGAAGGAAATATTTGGATAGGAACAAATGGCGGTGGGATTATTCTTTACGATAAAAAAGCATTTTATACTTATACAGAAGCTGAAGGCCTTGCTAACAATTATATTCGTAGTATAATTAAAGATTCAAAAGGAAATATTTGGATAGGAACAAGTGGCAGTGGAGCTGTGATGTTTGACGGCAAAAGGTTTTTTCATTATACTGAAGAACATGGCCTTTGCAATAATTATATATTTTCATTATTTGAAGATAAAGCCGGTGATATTTGGTTTGCTACTGCCGGTGGCGGAGTGTGTAAACTGAATTTAGCAGATGATGAAAATCAAGAAAACTTATTTGTTCATTATAATGAAACTAATGGTTTAGTAGGTGATTTTGTTATTGATATTCTCCAGGATAAAGACGGAAAAATGTGGTTTGCTACAAATTATAATGGGTTATCTATGCTTGATGGAGAAACATTTTACGATTTTACTATTGAAGAGGGTTTGGTGAGTAATGAGATTACTGCAATTATAGAAGATAGCAGGGGATTATTATGGATAGGGCATTACGGAGAGGGCTTTAGCGTTTTTGATGGGGAAAGCATTGTTAATCTTAAACAGAATGCCGGCTTAGTTAGTAATTATGTTTTTTCTCTTCTTGAAGATCGAAATAATAATGTTTGGATTGGTACAAGATATGGGTTAAGCATGCTGTCCGAATCAAATATCGATAAAATAGCTAATTATTATTTTGATAATAATGCCGAAAATAATGAAATGTTATTTTTTAAGAATTATACCCACGAAGATGGATTTCTTGGTATTGGCTGTAATCCCAGAGCATTATACGAAGATAATGAAGGTAATATTTGGGTAGGAGCTAATGATATTCTTACGGTTTACAATCCTCAAGGTGAAGATGAAGGAGAGTTACCTCCGAAAATGGAAGTTATAGGTCTGGATTTATTTAGAGAAAACATAGATTGGAAATTGTTTTATAATAGTCCTGATACTACTTTAATCTTAAATGACAAAAAAGCTAAAAACATAGAAGTTAGTGACTTAAGTAAATGGTACAATTTGCCGATAGGCTTAAGTTTGCCTTATTATAATAATTTTCTCACATTTAAATTTGTTGGAATAACAACGAATTATCCAAATAAAGTTCAGTATCAATATAAATTGGAAGGACTGGACAATAACTGGAGCTCATTAAGCTCCAGCACAGAAGCACATTATTCTAATTTGTCTTTTGGGAAATATACTTTTAGGGTAAAAGCACTAAGTTCAGAGGGGTTGTGGAGTGAGGAGGCAGTATATGAATTTAGAATCAGAGCGCCTTGGTGGAATACATGGCAAGCATATTTGATTTATACAATTGTGATTTTTATCATTGGGTTTTTTGCATTTAGATTTATAAGACAAAGAATTAAAGATAGAGAAAATCAAAAACAAAAGTCTTTTTTACTTGAACAGGAAGTGGAAATAGCCCAAAAATCGTTGGAGTTCAAAAAGAATTTTTTAGCCAATATGAGCCACGAAATACGCACTCCGCTTACAGGAATCCTTGGCATGGCTGATATTATTGCGAAAACTGAACTCTCAGATAATCAGCGGGAATATATAAATACTTTAATTCATAGTGGAGAAAGTTTAAGAGAAATTATTGACTTAATTCTTGATTATTCTAAATTAGAAGCCGGACAGGTAAAGCTTAAAAGTACTGTTTTTTCTATATCTAAGCTTTTTGAGACTATTGAAAGGATTTACGCCCCACAATGTAAGAAGAAAGGCTTGGAGCTGGAAACAGTGATAAGTTCTTATATTCCTAAGCATATTATAGCCGATATGAATAAAGTAAATCAGATTCTTAATAATTTATTGTCTAATGCATTGAAATTTACTGATAAGGGTGGCATTATTGTTAAGGCTAAAATTGATGATAAACAAGCGATACAGGGTATTCATAAAAACAAGAAAATTTTATGTATAAAAATTGAGGTAAAAGATACAGGGAAAGGGATTAGAAATGATGAGCTTGAAAAACTATTTAAACCTTTTTCACAAATTGAACTAGAGCAGACGAGAACTATTGAAGGTACAGGTCTGGGCTTGTCAATTTGCAAAGAATTATCAGAAATGTTAGGAGGTGAAATAGGAGTTAACAATCAGCAGGCCAGGGGCACTACATTCTGGTTTACTTTTAAAGCAATTGAAGCAGAACGGCAAGATGTTTCAAAACAGGAAAGCTTAAAGGATTATGTTCCTCATAATAGTAAAGAACTTACAGTATTGTTAGTTGAAGATAAAGTTGTAACTCAAAAAGTTGTTGAATTATTCCTGAATTCCCTGGGGCATAAAGTTTTTTTCGCTAATAATGGTAAAGAGGCTATAGAAATATACTCTCCGGGAAAGTTTGATCTTGTTTTAATGGATATACAGATGCCAATTATGGATGGAGTTGCAGCAACTTCTATTCTTCGCAAAAAGTATAGTGAATTACCTCCTATTGTTGGCCTGAGTGCAAATGCTTTTGAAGGTGACAGAGAAAAGTTCATGTCATTGGGACTTGATGAATACTTGACAAAACCTGTAAAAGAGAGTGATTTTATAGAATTGTTGAAAAAACTAAGACTATAACTAAAGCTTTGAGTAAGAAAAAGAAAATAGGCCTGCTATTTGGTTCGTTTAATCCAATTCATATCGGCCATTTGATTATTGCAAATTACTTTACGCAATATTCAGATACTGAAGAGGTATGGCTTGTTGTGTCACCCCAAAATCCTTTTAAAGCAGATGAGTTTCTATTGGATGAAAATATTCGTTACAAGCTTGTTAGCATGGCATTGAATGATAATAAAAATCTTAAGGCTTGTGATATTGAGTTTCAAATGGATATTCCCTCATATACGGTTAAAACATTGGCAAAACTTATAAATGAGTATCCGGACTATGATTTTGTGCTACTTATAGGTTCCGACAATCTTGATGATTTTGATAAATGGAAAGATTATGAGAGAATTTTTGAACTTGCAGAAATCTATGTTTATCCCCGTCCCGGATTTAAACCTCACAAATTCATTAATCATGAAAAAGTTAAGCAGGTTTCTGCGCCAATGATTGAAATATCTTCAAGTTTTATTAGAAAGTCTATAAAAAACAAAAAAGATCCAAAGTATTTAATGCCATCAGCGGTATATGATGAGCTTATGAAAAACAAATATTTTGAATAAAAAAAAGACACAGGGTTTTATTCTGTGTCTTTTTTTTGAATATCTGTTTTGCTTCTAAATATTGAATGATTTTTTTAGAGATTCAACTTTATCGAGTTTTTCCCATGCAAAATATTCAATTTCTTTAAAATATTTTATTTTACCATTAACAGATTTTTCCTTAGTATTATCATCTTTATAGAATACTTCAACTTCTTCAGTAACCGGAGTTCTTCCGAAATGGCCGTAAGTGGCAGTTCTTTGGAAAATAGGATTTTTCAAGCCAAAACGCTTGACAATAGCAAATGGTCTGAGGTCAAATAATTCATCTATTTTTTGAGCTATTTCAGCATCAGTCATTTTAACATTAGCAGTTCCATATGTATTAACAAATATACCAACCGGCTCTGCTACACCAATAGCATAAGCGACCTGCACTAGTATTTCTTTTGCAATTCCTGCTGCAACCATATTTTTTGCAATATGCCTTGTTGCATATGCTGCAGAACGGTCTACTTTGCTTGAATCTTTTCCGGAAAATGCTCCACCACCATGAGCGCCTCTGCCACCATAGGTGTCAACAATGATTTTTCTTCCGGTTAATCCGGTATCTCCGTGAGGTCCGCCAATTACAAATTTACCTGTTGGATTAACGAGCAACTTATATCCATTCCCGAAAAGATCCTGTAAACGTTTGGGTAAAGTTTTTTTTGCTCTTGGAATTAATATATTTCTCACATCATCTTCAATGATTTTATGCATTGCCTCATCAGCTGTAAGCTGCGCTTCTTTAGTATTAGCCGAAGGCTTAACAAACTCATCATGCTGTGTGCTAACTACTATGGTATTAATCTTTACAGCTTGATGATTTTCATCATATTCAATTGTAACCTGTGCTTTACTGTCCGGACGAAGGTAAAGCATTTGTTTTCCTTCTTTCCTTATAGCGGCTAGTTCTTGCAATAAAATATGAGAAAGATCAAGCGGCAAAGGCATATATTCATCAGTTTCCAATGAAGCATAACCAAACATCATTCCCTGATCACCTGCTCCTTGTTCTTCCTCTTTTTCCCTGTTAACACCTTGATTAATGTCTGAAGATTGTTCGTGAATAGTTGAAATCACACCGCAAGATTCTGCTTCAAATTTATAATCAGCTTTAGTATAACCAATTTCATTCAATACTCTTCGTGCAACATTTTGAATGTCAATATATGCATCTGTCCTCACTTCTCCACTACAAACAACAAGTCCTGTTGTAACAAGTGTTTCACATGCAACCTTTGAATTTGGATCATAACGAAGAAATTCATCTAAGAGTGCGTCCGAAATTTGATCGGATACTTTATCAGGATGGCCTTCTGAGACAGATTCTGAAGTAAATAAATATTTCATTTTAGAAAGTTTATATTAAGAATATGTTAAAAAATGCGTCGCAAAGATAATTAAAAATCTTTATTGTTTTTCTTTGACAGATGTTAACTGTCGGAAAACATCCTCCAGGCTTTGTTCTTCCTTGCCAATCGATAAAATAACCCAATTGTTTTCACTAGCTATTTTAAATATTTCGGGCCTTATGTCGGATTTAGCATCTGATAATATCCGGTATTTGTTTTTATTTACATTTATATCAACAACACCTTCAATAGTTTTTAATGCTTCAATGTCAATTTCTTTTTGAAATTCAATATTAATAATTTGCTTGAGTTTATTTATTGTTTGCAAATCTGCTGTTGGCGCATCGGCTACTATCTTCCCATTGTCAATAATAATAACCCTTTTGCAAAGTGCCTCAACTTCCTGCATTATATGTGTCGAAAGTAAAATTGTTTTTTCTTTTCCAATCTCACGTATCAATTCACGAATATCAACAATTTGATTTGGATCAAGTCCTGAGGTTGGCTCATCAAGTATCAGCACTTCAGGGTCATGTATCAATGCCTGGGCAAGACCAACTCTTTGCCTATAACCTTTTGATAATTGCCCAATTTTTTTATGGCGCTCAGGAGTCAATCCTGTTTTTTCAATAATGTTTGCAATTCTTAATTTGCTGCCTTTTCCTAATTTATGAATACCTGCAATAAATTCAAGATATTCAACAATATACATATCCAAATATAAAGGGTTATTCTCCGGTAAATAACCCACTCTTTTTTTAACATCCATAGATTGGCTTACAACATCAAAGCCGCAAACAGAAACGCTTCCCATGTTTTGAGGTAAAAAACATGAAATAATCTTCATCATTGTTGATTTGCCTGCTCCGTTTGGCCCCAGCAGTGCAACTATCTCTCCTTTATTTACATCAAAGGAAACATTGTCAAGAGCCTTTTGTTTACCGTAGAATTTACTTACTTCTTTTGCAATAATTGACATATTGTGTTTTTTTTGATTTGCGAATTTACAAAAAATATGAAGGTATATTATTTGATAATAACGAATAATAATAGATTACATTATTTTGATTAATTTTAAAAAATATTTAAATATTTAAGTGAATTGACAGGAATAGTTATTAAATCTACAGGCAGCTGGTATGTTGTGATGGATGAAGAATCACAAAAGCTTGTAAATTGCAGATTACGAGGTAAATTTAAGATTCAGGGTATAAAATCTACCAATCCTATTGCAGTTGGGGATAAGGTGAACTTTGATGTTGAGAATGATGATACAGGTATAATTAATTTTATTCATAATCGAAAAAATTATATTATAAGAAAAGCAACTAATCTGTCGAAAAGATCTCATATTATTGCAGCAAATCTTGATCAGGCCATTTTAATTGCAACACTGGTTCAGCCCAGAACAACCACCGGATTTATAGACAGATTTTTAGTTACCGCTGAAGCATATAGTATTCCTGCATGTATTGTGTTTAATAAAAGTGATATTTACGGTGATTCCGAAATTGAAAAATACCTGGAACTAAAGAGTATTTATGAACCGCTTAATTATAAATGTCTTTTAATATCGGCATTAGACAAAACACAAATAGAAGAATTTAAGGGTTTGTTAACTAGTAGGACTACCTTATTAGCCGGGCATTCGGGTGTTGGAAAATCTACCTTGATTAATGTTATCGAACCGGGCTTAACTCTTAAAACACAAAATATTTCCAAACAGCATTTAAAGGGAAAGCATACTACAACATTCGCAGAGATGTTTAAATTATCAGAAGGTGGATATGTTGTTGATACTCCCGGGATTAAAGAGTTCGGACTTTCTGATGTTGAACCATGGGAAATTTCTCATTATTTTCCGGAAATGAGAAACTTATTTAATAAATGCAGGTTTGACAATTGCACCCATAACCATGAACCCGGTTGCAAGGTTATTGAAGAACTTGAAAAGGGGAATATTAGCATTTCCAGATATTCTAGTTATATTAGTATGTTGTATGGAGAAGATAATAGAGCAAAACAATAAAATATGCGTGCATTAATTCAGAGAGTGAGCAGAGCATCTGTTTCTATTGAAGGGCAGTTGCATTCTGAAATTAAAGAGGGGATGTTAATACTCCTTGGAATAGAAGAAACTGATAATACAGAAGATATTGATTGGTTGGCTGCTAAAATTTCTAAGTTGAGAATTTTTGATGATGACAATGCTGTGATGAATTTGTCGGTGAATGATATTTCCGGTGAAATTCTTGTAGTTAGCCAGTTTACATTACATGCAAGTACAAAAAAAGGTAATAGGCCTAGTTATATCAGGGCTGCTAAACCTGAAGTTTCTATTCCACTATATGAGCAATTTGTTAAACGAATGAAGGAGGAATTGTCACTTGTAGTCAAAACCGGTGTTTTTGGCGCCATGATGTCTGTGGAATTAGTTAATGACGGTCCTGTTACAATTATGATTGACAGTAAAAACAGAGAATAAAAAAACGCTTGACTATTTTATTAAATCAAGCGTTTTATCTTATATTTTTAAATTGTTTAGTAAGCCCATTTAAGATATATAGCTCCCCATGTAAATCCACCACCAAAAGCAGTAAGGATTAAATTGTCTCCTTTTTTAAGCTTTGATTCGTATTCCCATAAACATAAAGGAATTGTAGCGGTTGTGGTATTGCCGTATCTGTCAATATTAACCATAACTCTATCCATAGGAATACCTGTTCTTCTGGCAGTAGCTTCAATAATTCTCATGTTTGCCTGATGAGGGACTAAAAAAGCAATATCTTCAGATTTAAGATTATTATTTTTCATGACTTCTTCAGATATGTCAGCCATTTTGGTAACAGCAAATTTAAAAACTACCTGACCTTCCTGATAAATATAATGTTCTTTGGCATCTATGGTTTCATGAGAAGCTGGCTTTAAAGAACCTCCTGCTTTCATGTGCAGATGACTTGTCCCTGAGCCGTCAGTTCCAAAACTATGATCAATTATTCCAACATCTTCTGTTGTAGGTTCCAAAAGGACTGCTCCTGCGCCATCACCAAAGATAACACAAGTTTGCCGGTCTGCATAATCAACAATTGAAGACATTTTGTCCGAGCCAACAACTATAACTTTTTTATATTGACCTGAAGTTATAAAATTTGAAGCAGTTATTAAACTGAAAATAAAACCGGAACATGCAGCATTTATATCATAGCTAAAAGCATTTTTAATACCTACTTTATCACTAATAATATTTGCTGTTGCCGGAAAATGCATGTCGCCTGTAACAGTGGCACATATAAGCAAATCAATTTCTGAAGGATCAATATTTTTTTTCTTTAAAAGTGCCTTAACAGCTTCAGCTCCCATGTCAGAAGCACCTTTGTTTTCTCCTTTTAAAATATGTCTTTCTTTAATTCCCGTGCGGGTAGTAATCCACTCATCTGTAGTATCAACAGTTTGTTCCAGTTCTTTGTTTGTAAGCACGTATTCAGGCGCATAACCTTGTATGGCAGTAATTGCTGCTCTTATTTTTGTCATTATAATGCAATTTTGTTAATTATCTTATTTAGCACCATTGTTATTGCCAGTTGCACTGAATGATTCTAATGCAACTGCTATTTTTTTTGCTATACCGGCAGAATGAACTTCTTTGGAAAGCATAATCATGTTTTTAATTGCAATATCGTTGGAAATACCATGTCCAATCAATACAGTTGAGTTAACTCCAAGAATAGGAGTGCCACCGTAGTTTTCATAGTTAAACCTGTCAAAATAGTCGTCTGTAAGACCTCTCTTTAACATAATCCGGTACATTGCTTCAATTTGTTTTAAAACAACATTTCCTGTAAATCCGTCACATACGATGACATCAACTTTTTCGGATTTAAAAAGATCCCTGCCCTCAACATTTCCAATGAAGTTGAAGTCTGTAGTGTCTTTCATTAATCTATAAGCAGATTGGCAAAGTAAGCTGCCTTTTTCTTCTTCGCTGCCAATATTTAAAAGACCAACTCTCGGGTTTTTAATATTATATACATGTTCTGCGTATATACTGCCGAGAATGCCAAATTGGTAAAGAACATCGGGTTTGGAATCAGGATTTGTTCCTACATCAATTAAAACGCCGTAACTACCATCTTCTTTTGGAATAACAGAAGTTGTAGCAGGACGAATTATTCCCGGGATAGGATTTATACTATAAATAGATCCAACAAGCATTGCGCCGGTGTTGCCGGAACTGGCAAAAGAATCTATATCTCCGTTTTTTAATTTCCTAAAACCTTTTGAAATACTTGAGTCGGGTTTATTGGTGAAAGCTTTAATCGGTGAATCACCCATTTCAATAACCTCGGACGAATGCATAATGTCGAAATCTTCAGTGCTTCCTCCGAGTTCGGAAATTTGCTTTTTTATGAGGTTTTCATCTCCAAAAAGGACAATCCTGTCTTTAGCTGACAATTCTCGCTGAGCCAATATGGCTCCTCCTATAGTAGCCTTAGGTGCATAATCTCCACCCATTACATCTAGTCCAATTCTCATGAAAAAAGATTTTGGTTATTAAATATGCTATGCAGTCACAGACTTTTCAATAGCAACCTGACCACGATAGTAGCCACATTCAGGACATACTCTGTGCATAAGCTTGTATGAACCACAATTAGAACATGCAGTTATAGAAGGTTCTGTTGCCTTGTAATGTGTACGTCTCTTATCTCTGCGAGTTTTTGAGATCTTACTTTTTGGATGTGCCATAATTGTATATTTTTATTTTATTGGTATTATTCAAACTTTAATTTTCTTAATTTATCCCACCTTGGGTCGGTACTATCTTTTTTTTCTTTTTCAGATACTTTGTAATTATTAAGCTTTTCAATAACATCTTTGTCGCAATTCATTCTGTCTCCGGTTCCTCCGGGATGTAGCCTCTTTACAGGTAAAGAAAGATGAATAAATTCATATATGTATTGAGAAACATTTATGTCCTGCTGAGATTCCGGTATTATGATTATCTCATCAGATTGTTCTTGATATTTACCTCCAAACTTAATTATCAAACGCTTTTTGCTAGATATATTCTGAGGATATTCACCCATGCATCTGTCACAAATTGCGTCAACAAAACCTCGAAAAGAAAAGTCTAAAACTAACATATCGCTTTTTTTTTCGAGTAGCAAATCACATTCTACACGACCTGCTTTTATATCGCTTTCCTTGTAATAATCAAAGAAAGAGTTTTCTATTATATAAGAATATTCATGTTCACCAAGAGCTAATCCTATATATGATATTTGAAATTCACTTAATGTCAGCAAAGTACGCTCCTTATTTTAAAGGGTGCAAAATTACAATTTCTATGTGAAAAACAAAAACATTATTGTCATTTTATTTTAATTGAGTTTTTGAATATTCATCTACTGGCCGAAAATATTAAAAACTATTTAAAAGCCTTTTCCAAGAGTGCGTCACCACCCAGCTTAAGCCTGTTGAAATACCCAGGTACTTCTTTTCCGCACAATTGATTAACATATAGTTTTGCCAAATATTGCGCAAGCATAAAACCTTGTCCTCTTAATCCCAGGAATAATCCTTTTTCAACATCAATTATCATTTTCGGTTCAATGTAGTAACCGGCCCACAATGCCTGAAATCCTACTGCTGAGATTTCCGGAATCCAATCCGTAAATATTTCCGATACTATTTCTGCGAAATCTTTAGAATTAATTTTTAAATCTTTGCCTGTTTCGTTAGGCTCAACAAAAGGAGATGCACAGCCTATAATTTGTCCTGTATTGCCAAGCTGCTGTCCGTAAACAGCTGTGAAGCCTTTATAATTCCTTCTGTCAATCAACATATCAAGAGGATTTCCTTTTACTCCAAGCATTGGAAGTCTCCTTGTTATAAATGCCTGATGTTTTACCGGAAATAGTCCGGTTTCAATATTCAGCATTTTTGCGTATTTATCACCCTCGTCTCCTAATGCATTAATAAAAACGGGAGTATGATACTCAACATATTCTCCTTTATGGTTTTTTACTATTGCGATATAGGTCTCATTTTCTTTTCTAACATCTATCAATCGGCAATCTTCAAGCAATGTTCCGCCATTTTTTTCTCCAATCATTCTGAGAACTTCAATAACTTTTCCGGGAGTTGCCTGCCAGCATTCACTGGTTTTTAGTGCTGCAATGTATTTGTTATTTGAAGAATTGAAATATGGAGATATCTCATCTTTAAACTTATCAGGACTTAACATTTTTGCATTTTGCCAAGCCATAGAATCTTCAAGCGTTTTATACATTTCTTCATTATGAGCGAAGGTTACATAGTTAATAAGCCTGAAGTCAATATTGCTGTGATTTTGAAGTTCCTCAAACAGTTCCAAATTATGCCTAGCTATATCAGTAAGTTCAGGCAAACTGAATACGGGTCTTCCCCCGGCAATATTTCTCCAGGAAGATCCGAAGCCTGAGTTAATCATTAGCGGACTATGACCCTCTTCTGCAAGAAATCTAAATAATGAACTTCCGGCAATCCCACCGCCGGCTACAAATGATTTAACTTCAACTATCTTATTCTTTTTACCAACAACATTTGTTATAATCTGCTCTTTTAAATTTGACGGATATAATTCTCCAATAGTAATCTGATTTGAAAGTGGAGCTCGTGGTGTTGAACTTCCGATAAGTTCAATGCCTGCAGGTCTTAGATTCATTCTCAGCCTCTGTATGCATCGTTTACCTCTGCATGGGCCCATTCCCAAATGGGTGGTGTGTTTTATTTCTTCAACAGAAACAAACTTTCGATCACCAACAACTTCCATCACATCTTTCAAACTTACATCATCACAGTGACACATGAAAATCTCAGATGTAATTTTATCTTTATAAGGTTCTGTTTTTATTTTTTCCGGAAAATCTTCTTTTATGATAAAGCCTCTTACTTTAATCATATTGTCTTGTTCTATTTCCGTTGCTTTTACTCTGGCAATATGAGTAAGATTTGGTTTTCGCAGTATTTTTTGTATAATACCTTCTCCTAATATATTTGCATTATTATCAACAAGAAATACTTCTTTCCCTTCTTCCATGTCAAATTCAATAGGAAGGAAGAAAGTGCCTGTTTTTAAATTATATCCAAAAATTGCAAGTCCGGGACATTGGTATACACAGTCCATGCAGCCTATACATTTGTTGAAATCTATCTCAGGAACAGTACTGGTAGAAGATTTTGTGATTGCACCATATTTACACGCAAACGCACATGGATTGCAGGCAAAACCGTATAAGCAATCAATTAAAACAAAAGGTTTATTCATCCTTTCCTTAGATGGCGTGGCCGGTTCTTTAATTACTTTAACAGGATGTTGTTGTGAGTCGATATATTCTTTAGAAATTGACAAAAAATCTTCGTTATTATACCTTGCTCCAATGCTTTCAAGAATTTCATATGCAACTTGTTTTCCTCTAAGTACTGCGCTTGTGCCCTCACCTATCTTTACAGCATCGCCTGCGCCATAGCATTTTCTGCCGAACATTTCACGACCTTTTATTAATAAAGCATCATCCGGAATAAGTCCGGTGCAAATATTAATTGCATCAATTCCTTCAATAATAAATTCTGAGCCGGCAATTGGGTTGAAGTTTTCAGCCTTTGCAAGAACAGCACCTTTGATCCCGTCTCCTTTTTTGTTTGGGATAGCTTCTAAAATCATAGTTGAAAGCAAAACGGGTATTCCTAATCGTCTTACTCTGTTTGCCTGAACCGGAAAGCCACCTTCAAAAGGCATAGCCTCAATAATTGCCTTAACATTTGCACCGGCTTGTGTTAGCTGATAGCTGGTAAGATAACCTATATTGCCGGCTCCTACTGTGAGAATATTTTTTCCAAGTAAAGTTAGCTCAGTATTCATCATTTTTTGCACAACAGCAGCAGTATATACACCGGGAAGATCATCATTGTGAAAAGTTGGTAAAAATGGAACAGCGCCGGAGGCAATAACAAAATGATCGCAGTCAATATAAAAGATTTCCTGATTTTTAAAATTCTTTACAGCAACTCTGTTGCCTTCAAAAACGTCCCATGCTGTACAATTCAGCATAATACCGTCATGATTATCTCCGGCTAAAGTTTTGGCAATATCAAATCCGCGCATCCCACCGTATTTCTTTTCGTGTTCAAAAAAGAAAAATTGATGCGTCTGCATATTAAACTGGCCTCCAATTTCAGGATTGCTATCCACAACTATGTTGCTTACATTGTGTTCGTTAAGAATTTCACGGGTTGCTAATCCTGCGGGACCTGCACCAATAATAACAACATCAGTTTTATATACTTTTACAGCATTTGTTTTTTCAAAAACACTTGGATTTGCAACATAATTATGTGGTATTTCATTAACCTCTTTAACATCATCAATATTTGTTATGCAAATTCTTTTTACTTCCCCGTTAACAAGCATTTCACATGCTCCACATTTGCCAATGCCACATTCAAGACTGCGACTTCTGTTTTTTAAACTATGACTATGTATTGGAAATCCTGCCTGATGAAGTGCCGCTGCAATTGTGAAGCCTTTTTGACCTGTCACTTTTATTCCTTTGTATAAAAATTCCGTTTGATCCTCTTTAGGAATTGAAATAATTGGATGTTTTTCTATTTTATGCATAAACTGATTAAGTTAAAAAAACTAGCTTGAAATTTTATGCGCAAAGATAATTTTTTTAAAAATTAGAGTTCAGGAATTTAGCAGTTTTTTAACAGTTTGGTATTAATTATTAATCCTTTTTATAAATGCATTTTGTTTAGGTGTTCTGTATTTAAGAAAAGAGTGTTAATAAAATATTTATAGATTAAATATTTTTCGAATTGGTCTTAGCCATTTAAAAAATACAAAAAAAGCAAATACACCCCTGTACAAAAATAGGGGGTGAGAGATAAAAAACAACAAAAAAACAAAAATTAAAAGATAAAAAGAGGGGGTAAGGTAAAATAATAGCTATATTTGCTTCTTAATTTAAAATTTATTAATATGTCGCAATTAAGATTTAAAGCAGTTGAAGATGCTTTGCAAAGAAAGGCCTTTCCATATGAGATGCCCAAAGAAAAAATATCTGATTTTTATGCTATTGATGTTTTTACTCGTGAAAAGATGCAAAAATATCTTTCAAATGAGGCTTACGATAGCGTAATAAGTGCTATTGATGAAAATCGCAGGATTGACAGAAAGATTGCTGCGCAAGTTGCTGCCGGGATGAAAGCCTGGGCAATGGAAAGGGGAGCTACTCATTACACTCATTGGTTTCACCCTTTGAATGGTGCAACAGCAGAAAAGCATGATTCATTTTTTGTGCTCGGTCATAATGGCGTTGCTTTAGAAAATTTCAGTGGTGCAATGTTAGTGCAGCAAGAGCCTGATGCCAGCAGTTTTCCGAGTGGAGGTATACGAAATACATTTGAAGCAAGAGGATATACTGCATGGGATCCTTCTTCTCCGGCATTTGTTTTAGAGCATACCTTATGTATACCAACTATTTTTGTTTCATATACGGGAGAGGCTTTAGATTTTAAAACGCCCCATTTGAAATCACTTGCAGCAGTTGACAAAGCAGCATCAGCAATATGTAATTATTTTGATAAAGATGTAAAAAAAGTTTCGGTAAATCTTGGTTGGGAGCAGGAGTATTTTCTTGTTGATGAGGCTTTGTTTAATGCCCGCCCTGATTTATCACTCACTGGAAGAACTCTAATGGGTCATGCAGCAGCGAAAGATCAGCAATTGGAAGATCATTATTTTGGAGCAATTCCTGAAAGAGTTAGTGCATTTATGAGAAACCTCGAAACAGAATGCTATAAGCTTGGAATTCCTATCAAAACAAGACATAATGAAGTAGCTCCGAATCAATTTGAATGTGCTCCTATCTTTGAAGAAGCAAATTTATCTGTAGATCACAATCAATTGTTAATAACATTAATGGATAAAATTGCACGTCGTCATAGTTTCAGAGTTCTTCTTCATGAAAAACCTTTTAAAGGAATTAACGGATCAGGAAAGCATTGTAATTGGTCCTTGCAAACCGATAAAGGTGTTAATTTATTTTCTCCGGGGGGAACTCCGAAGAATAATTTGCAGTTTCTCACTTTTTTGATTAATACAATGAAAGCAGTGTATGATCATTCAGCCCTTCTTCTTGGAAGTATTGCCAGTGAACCAAATACACACCGCCTTGGTGCTAATGAAGCCCCACCGGCTATAATGTCTGTTTTTATTGGGAAAACGCTTAACAGGGTTATGGATGAACTGGAAGAGAAAGTTCATGAAAAGAAAATGACTCCTGATGAGAAAACCGAATTAAAGCTTGACTTGCTGGGCAAAATACCTGAAATTCTACTTGATAATACAGACAGAAACCGAACTTCACCATTTGCTTTTACCGGAAATCGATTTGAATTCAGAGCTGTAGGCTCTTCGGCAAGTTGCGCATCGCCAATGATTGTGCTGAATTCTGCATTGGCAGATCAACTTATTAAGTTTAAATCAGAGGTTGATGCATTGATAGAGAAAGGGATTAAAAAAGATGAAGCTATCTTGCAATGTATTAGAAAAACAATTATTGCATCTAAGAAAATCAGATTTGAAGGAAATGGTTATAGTTCAGATTGGCTCAAGGAAGCAATAAAGAGAGGTCTGCATAATATTCCTGATGCACCGGCAGCTTTTAAAACCTTTATTTTGCCTGCTTCCATAAAATTATTCGGTGAGCAGAATGTGCTGAGCGAAAGAGAATTAATTGCCAGATATGAAATCAGAAATGAAATATTTATTAAAAAAGTTCAGATTGAATGCCGAGTCCTCGCTGATTTGGCAATTAATCATGTCATCCCAACAGCTATAGCCTATCAGAATGTTTTACTTCAGAATTTAAGCGGAATCAAAGAACTCTTCAGTGATGAATTTAATACCCTTGCCGAACCGCAAAAGCAATCTGTGAAAAAAATATCAGAACACATAAAAAGTGTTCGAGAAAAGGTTAAGGAAATGGTTGATAAACGAAAGCAAGTTAATAAGATTGAGGATATTCCAATGAAGGCCGATGCATATTCCAGTCAAATCAAGCCCTATATTGAAGAAATACGTTATCATATTGATAAACTTGAACTTATTGTTGACAATAAATTATGGCCATTGCCAAAATACAGGGAATTACTATTTATCAG
>CAZTPA010000038.1:0-14851 GCA_964614525.1 uncultured Bacteroidales bacterium
ATTCCACTCATAACGACACAATAGTTTATATTGAAGATTGCCAGGCATTTTTGCCGGATTATACAAGTCTTGTAGTAGCAGAGGATAATTGCACTGCAGACTTTATTATTACACAAAATCCGGTTGCCGGCACCGAAATTTTCGGAACGGAAAATACAGTAAACATTCAGGTTTCCGATGACAGTGGTAATGTTTCTGAGATCAATTTTAATGTAGCGGCCACTGATACCATAATGCCTGAAATTGTATGTCCGTCAAACTTTTCAATACAAATTCCAAAAGATGAAAGCTATTACGAAATTATAAATGACACACTGAATTATCTCAGTGCAAGCGATAATTGTGATATTGTGAATATTTACAATGATTTTAATATGGCAGATAATTTAAGCGGAGCTCAAATTCCGGTTGGCAACAATTTAATTTCGTGGTATGCTGAAGATGAATTTGGAAATACTGCTGTTTGTCGCATAAGTGCTACGGTTTATAATCAGTGGGATTATTATAAAGTTGAAGAGAATCAAGAGCTTAACCATACAGACGGATTAGCATTCAACTATAATAGCGGAAGCAATACGGTTATTTCAGAAAATTGGGCAATGGCAGGTATGAGTCGGGATTCCGATTTGGGTGAATATGCCGGAGCTGCATATATTTTCCGTAAAGAAAACAGTGAGTGGCTTCCTCATATAAAACTATATGCTTCCGATTCTCAGCCTTATGATAATTTTGGATATGCTGTTGCTTTAATTGACAGTTTTGCATTTGTAACAGCTCCGTATAATGATGCGGCAGGCAACAATAGCGGTGCAGTTTATGTATTTCAAAATATGGAAGGCGATTGGATACAAACAGAAATTTTAACGCCCGAAAATCCACAAGCCGATTCGGAATTTGGTAGTTCTGTGGATGTATGGAATGATATGCTAATTGTTGGAGCAGAGGGCGAAAACAAAGCTTATATTTTTGAATACAATTCAGGGCAATGGCTGCAAACTGCTGACTTGTCAAGCGAACATCATAATTCTCTAGCCAATTTCGGACATTCTGTGGCAATTTATGAAAATACGGCAGTAATTGGGGCATATATTGATAATACCCATGGCTCTTTTGCAGGTTCTGCTTTTGTTTTTGAAAAAGAAAGCGATATATGGCAGCAAAAAGCAAAACTTATTTCTTCAAACATTGATGCCTATGATGAATTTGGCGGCTCAGTGGATATCTTTGAAGATGAAATTATTGTAGGTGCAAAAAAGAATAGCGAAAACGGCCATTATGCCGGTATGGCATATATATTTGCTAAACCCGAAAGTGGTTGGATAGACACCACTGAAACTGCTATTTTGCAACCTTCCGATCCGCTTGCCGATGATGTGTTTGCTTGCGATGTAAGTATATACGAAGGGCGTGTACTTATAGGTTCTGAATTGTCCGATCCTAATGGTACTTCATCCGGCTCTTTGTATGTGTTTGACAAACCCATTGCCGGCTGGAATGATATGACAGAAACCCAAAAACTTACACCGTCAAATAGCGGCATGGGGCATTATTTTGGAAATTCGGTTGATATTTCCGGACATTACGGCATCGCTTCTTCACCGGGAGCTATTTCAAGCCAGGGAAGTTCAGGAGCTATGTTTGTTTTTAGTATGATAAAACCGGAATTCATTGAGCAACCTCAAAGTTTAGAAAATATTTGCCTTGATACAGATACGGTTTTTCAAACTACGCTTGGAAATTACGATACTATTAGTTGGGAAATCAGCTACGACAGTGGACAAAGTTTTAATACGATTGAAGAAGGCAGCGAATTTACCGGATACGACACACCGACACTAGGTTATACAGCAACGCAAAGTTTGGAAAGTGCTTTATTTCGTTGTAAAATAACAAATTATGTACATTCAGTTTATAGCGATACAATAGCATTTAATTTAGATTCTGAAGCACCAATAATTGAAAATTTAGAAACCCAATTTCTAGCACTTGATGATAATTGTGCAGTTTTAATGCCGGATTATATTGCCGATTTGGTGATAACAGATAATTGTAACCAGGAACTCACTATTGAACAAACACCACCGTCCGGCACAAATCTCACTGTAGGAGTGTATTCGGTGACTATAAGTGCTGTTGATTCTCAGGCAAATTATTCGGAAATGATTTTTGAAGTTTATGTAGAAGACACTCTGCCACCTGTCCCCGACTTAAGTGAATTGCCCGATATTATAGCAGAATGCGAAATAACAGAGCTAACTGCTCCAACAGCGACAGATGCTTGTGAGGGAGAAATTACAGCAACGCATGATGCAGATTTGCCAATTGAAATCCAGGGAACTTATACCATCACTTGGACTTATGACGACGGTAATGGCAATATATCAACTCAAGAACAAACAGTAATTCTAGAAGATATTACTGTGCCGGTTTTAAGCTGCCCTGATGATCAAATAATTAATCTGGACTCCGGACAAACAACATATACTGTTAGTGGAAGCGAATTTGACGCAACAGCCTCTGACAATTGCGAAATGGCGGGAATAATGAATAATTTCAATGATTCGGAAACTTTAGCCGGAGAAGAATTTCCGATAGGAACAACCACTGTTATATGGACTGCAAGTGATGCTGCGGGAAATACTGCAAATTGCAGTTTTAATGTAACAGTAAATGATCCTACTGGTTTTGATGATTTTTATGAAGCAGGAATTCAATTTTATCCTAATCCAACAAGCGGTATCATCAAAATAATATTTTCTTATCCAGAAGAACAACCTAAGATTGAAACTATCCAAATAACAGACATTAGTGGCAAAATAGTTTATCATCTCAAGCAATCAAAGCAAGAACAATCAGAGAAGATGACCATAGATCTGTCGGCACAACCCGCAGGAATATATATTTTAAAAATTACCGGTAAATCCGGCAACCTTATAGAGAAAATTATTAAACAATAAAAGCTACAACCGCCCGCTCATAATTTGCGGGCGGTTTTCTTATCTCAAATTATAATTCCTATTTTTTTCCGAATTATGCTTATCTGGTATGTTATTTATTTGCTTTAATTAAAAATAATCAATAAAGCACATACTATATTGCCGGAATTATAACTATATATCATTGCAAAAAAACTATTTCATCATTGGTTTTTGGCTTAATGTGTTAGTAATTTTTTTTCAATATAATCAAGGTCACTAAGGCATTTTAAATAGTTTTTATTCTTTTTGAATTATTTCATGCTGTTTAAAATACATTTTCATCTAAATTTATTAACTTTACATTGTCCTCAAACCCACATTAAAATGAATAATATCACAAAAGTTAATCCGGAGCAAATAGATAATGTTGCAAAAATATTATCTAAGCTAAAATTAAATCCAAGATTTTATCAAAGACCTTTTCTCACAATTAAAAAGGATAAGGAGTCCTTACTTAGAATGTACTTCTTCTCGGTTGCAATATGCCATCAAACGCATACACTTCACAGCGAAAAAGTGAACTTATGGGGATGGGATTATATGGAATACGGTTTTATGGAGATGCTAAAAAATGATTGCCCCGTATTACAGCCCAAATATCTTATAAGTACAGATAAGAATATTATAAAAAATCAGCTTGCAGCATATTTCTCAGATGAGCACAGCAAAGAGACAACAAGCTTAGATCGTTTAGATGAAAGAGTTGACCTTATGATAGATGCCGCAAATATTATTTGCGATGACTACAATTGCGAACTATCAAAGCTCTTTGATATGACCAGGAAGTACCTGATTCTTAACAATAAAGGCTTATATGATTTATTAGAAAAAATTAAAGCATTTTCTGACCCAAAAAAGAAAAAATCTACGTTTTTAATCAAGCTGCTAACAGAAGCAGGCTTATTAAAAATAATTGATCCTGAAAATATAGTACCTATAATGGATTACCACATGCAAAGAGTACTGTTAAGAACAGGCTGTGTGGAAATAATTGATGATGAATATAAAAATAAATTAATAAGCAGAACAACTCTGACTACAGATGAACCAACCAGATCAACTTGTATAGAAGCATTAAAATATGCTTCAAAGAAATCAGGACATGAAATAACAAAAATGAATGATTTTTTTTGGTCTTTGGGAAGAAGTTGCTGCAATGAAACCACATTATGCCGTGATAAAAAATGCTCTAAAGTGCCATGTACTTTCAAAACATTGGTACTTCTGCAAGATCATTCAGAATGTGCTTTCCAGAAAATATGTCCGGCTGCCACAGACAATGAATATTTAAAGTTGTGGCAACCGATTGTAAAAACACACTTTTATTAGGCTTTTTCTTAATAAAATAATTTAAAATCTTCTGACAGCTCTTGCCGAATAAACATCTTCCTCGCTGTCTTTTTGGCTGGGGCTTTGATAACCGGGTGGATATGGATACTCATCCACATCACTACCATCATAAAAGACTTGTCCCCATGCACAAGAAGTTTCATATTCATATTCCGTTGAACTCCAATAATAATTAAATTCGGAAAAACCTCCCAGAGATGGTTCATTATCATAAAGATTCGTGTAAATAAAGTTCAATTCATCTTTTGATGGTAAAAACCAGTCATCAAAAACATTATCATCATTGTTTACAACTAAATTATCACAAAGAAAAGCTGCATATTGTCCATCATTATAATCTTCCAACTTTTCTACTATTATTTCAGTATTTGCATCCCCATGGCCAATACCAGGCTTAGTACCACCAACCAAAACATCTGCATCTCCCCACTGAACGTAATTCCATTCTGTATCAGCAGGTGCTGCTTCCAAATATTTCCATCCATCAGTATTTGCATCCGGATTTACATAAAAGACATATCCTCCGGCAGGTCCACTATCGCCAATTGAAAGGTTAAAATTGTCTACGTATGTATTATTTGAATTATTATCATCGTCCTTATCGCATGAAAAAAACGACATGCTAATAACAGCAATAAAAAAATAATTTATTGCATAAAAATTCTTAATGTTTTTCATAGCTCACTTTTTTTAATATAAATAAGGACAAATATAATTTAAAATTTTCTAATAGCCCTAACTCTCAATTCAGAATCTTTAAAATTAGAACCCGTTCCTCCTGTTGAAAAAACAACACTTTTTGCATAATTAGGATAACCATCTGATTGATTTGACGACCAATAAATAGTCCCGCCAACAGTCGCAAAAGAACTACCGCCATTATCCATAGCTACATTATTAATCAAATCTTGTAGAGATTGCAATAATAATAGCTCATTCAAAGAAGGCAGGTACCAATCAGCATATTCAAATCCATTCTCCTCAATAACCACTTCAGAACAGAGCTTTGCTGCATACATATCTCCATCTCCAGATCCTTGTTCTGCCAAAATAATTATTGTATTCATAAATCCGGCGTATGTTCCTGAGCCTGTGGCCATAACATCAATATCAGTTCCGGCATACCATCTGATTCCGTCGCTTTGATCATCTTTAGCCACAACTAAACCATGTTGTCCGGTTTCATCAACCCAAAACACTATGCCACCATGAGCAAAATCACCAACTTCATAAGTTTTTATGCTGTTAAGTTTATCTCTCTCTTCGCTTGAAATAATATTACCACTACCTGCATCAGAAACAGCATCCAGAACATCATGATTTGCATGAATATGGATATTTGAACGTTCTACATCTGTAATAATATCACCTGAACCGGTACTTGAAATATTATCTAAAATATCATGATTTGCATGTTGATGTAGTCCGTCTCTTTCTAATTCTGTAATTATTTCTCCTGAGCCTTCATTGATTATATTATCTAAAACATCATGGTTGCTGTGCAAGTGTAAACCATTTCTCTCATCAATTGTAATAATTTCACCGGAACCGGCACTTGTAATATTATCTAATACATCATAATTAGTATGTATATGCAAATCTGATAAGTCCGGCTTATTTTTTATAAAATCAGCTAGCTGATCATCTGTTTGCTCCCAATCAGATTGAATATTTACTTCTGCTTCTTCCTCAATACCAGATAATTTATTCCTTTCAGCAGTTGATATAATAACTCCTGAACCCAAATCTGAAATATTATAAGCCAAATGATTAGTAAATACCGGATCAAATTCTAAAGCCTGGTAAGCATATCCCGCTGTATTTGAGTGAAAAGCGTAAGGAACTGTAAATATTTTATCAACTGATGCTACTGAATAATCAGTGCCACCCTCCGGGTCAACTTCTAATTTAAAATAATATGGGCCATTACGCCAGTCTATCTCACTTAAACTAGCTTCTTCAATAATAAAACTTACAAGACCATTTTGATTTGTATTTGCAACAAAATCATCCTCAAAAACAGTTGTACCATCCTCGCTGCCAAATATTACAGCAACACGAATTGATACTTCTGAATTAACAAGAAGCTCTGCATCTGCATCACGAATGACTGCTTGATAACTAATTCCCGATGGAGCTTGAGCAAATATTTGAATACTAAACAAAACTATTGAAATAAATAATAATAATTTTTTCATAATTCTAATTTTTAATTTACGATTGTTTATTTATATTAACATTAATGATTTTTATTGTTTGCATTTTTAATGATTTTGAAACTTTTATAAGCCTCATTATCAATAAAAATTTGGAGAATATATGTACCGGGCAAATATTGCTGCATTGGAATATTTACGGCATTACCCTCTATTTTTTCACTTTGAATATTTCTGCCGTTAATATCACACAAATTATAGTGAAAGTCTTTCGAAATGTCATTTGATTCAATTTCCACATTAATCAAATCGCTTACCGGATTAGGGAAAACCTTTACATTTAAAGACAGGTTCAAATCATCAGGTATATAAGTAGTATCAGGTATATCAATTATATCATAAGTATGCTGAACACCAGCAGTGAGAGAACCTTCATTCCCTTCTATATATTTATAATCAAATAATCCGGCTGAATAATTAATTGATCCTTCAGAACTTTCAGTATCGCCACCAAAACTATTAAACCCACCTTGTCCCATTAATAGTGTATGAAAAAACAATATTAATAAAAACGAAAAACACATTTTAAAGCTAAGTTTCATAATATTTATTTTTAATTAGTAAATAATTTAAGCAAAACACAAACTAAACTTTTGTAAGTTAAAGTCAAGATTTCAATTTAAAATAGACTTATTGCCTATAAAAACTCATGGAAAAACCTATAATTAAAACTAACATTGACAAATAAACTTTTAATTCAGACTTTTTACAAACATTTTAAATTTACATGCAAATATTTCATATTTTTGTTAACAAGTAGTTACAAAAAAGCAATAAATTAGCGCTCTAAAAGCTTACTTATCAATATGTTAAAAGATATTGACGATTTGTTACCATGGATAATGTTTATATAATTTCTTTTTCAATACCTGTTATAGTTTGTCTGTTCTGGTTTTTTGAATTAATTTTCTCATCCGGTAAGAATTCTATTGCAAAAAAGCACTTAGCTGTTTTCATGTTTTGTGGTTTTATTACTTTTTTGGGAGAATTATTGTTTCATAATAATATTTTATTCATATACAGGCCCCTGTATTTCTTCATTGTTTTCTTTACGATATTGCAAATACCGACACTTTACATATATTTGCTAAGACTGACAGAATCTAATCTGAAGATAAAGAGATATATAAAACATATAGTATTTCCATTTTTAGTAGCTACATTATTATTGTTCATTCACTTCATTTACTTAAATAATGCTGAAAGCATAAGTGTTTTTCGCAATTTTTATAATCCGGAAAATTTTAATAATAAGCAGAATATTGCTTATTCAGTAGAATTGTTTGCCAGATATAGCTTCCTATCAGTATCAGTATTTTATTTGATATTGATTAATTTTAAAATAAAGAAACATTTAAAAAAGGTTCTGAATTATTACTCTGAAGTATGTAAAAAAAGGCTCAGGTGGATTGGTATCTCAAGTTTTTTTTACATAGCAATGGTACTGATTAGCAGTACAGTATGCAATCCCACTACAAAAGACATTATTTATAATCCTGAATATACAATAATATTTCCCTTTTTGTTTCTTGGAATCACATTTTGGATAATTGGCTTTTTGGGCAACCGGCAAGAGCTTATAGTAATTCCTGATCAAGAAACAATTGAGGTTAAACCTATTTCTAATGAATTAAAGCATACAATTATTCAAAAATTGAATATTACAATGAGAGACCGTAAAATATATTTACAGCAAGACCTAACTTTACCTGAACTGGCAAGGGAAATAGGAACTAACAGATTCTATTTGTCAAAAATTATAAATGAAGAGTTTAATTGTAATTATAACAACTACATAAATAAATTTCGCATTGAATATGCAGAAAACTTAATGAAGGAAAACTCCGATTTATCAATAAAAGAAATTTCCACATTAAGTGGTTTTAACTGTTATATGTCTTTTATAAGGAACTTTAAAAAATTTAAAAAAGAATCTCCTGATTTTGATGTTTAAAGGTTGATTGGCAAAAAAAAAGCCATCCAAATTAATGAATGGCTTTTTTTTAAAAGATATTTTTTTAGAATTTACTACCGGTATAAACTTTAGATTTGTCAACAGGGAATGAGAATTTGTAATAATTATCAACATCTGTAAGTTTAGAAGCACTAACATTAAACTTCATAACTTCGACACCGGCATCTACATCACCTCCATCACCAACAGATCCGGCAGGATAATTACCATACTTAGGATTTGCGCCCCATGATGGATTGATAGCATTACCATCTAAATTAGCAGTTGCTATATAGTTAATTTGATCTGATATTCCACATTCTGACCAAAGATTAACACGAACTATATATTCACCGGCTTCTACAATAGCCTCATCACCATAAGTAATGTTTTCATTTTTTATACCATCAATAGAACATCCTGCATTTGAATCTACATCTAAGTTACCACCATTTTCAGAATAATTATTTCCGTAATAAATAGTAGTTCCGTTTGGTTCTACTAAATATAAATCAAGGTCTACTTCTTTGTCCCAGGATAAACTTGCCTGAAGTTTACCTGTACCTGCTTCAACAATAGTAACAGGAAGTTCCATGTGATAGCCAATCTCTGAACCTTCCATTAAAGCAAAGACTATTGTAAACTCTTCCATTTCGAGGTTTTGTTCAATAAATAAATAAACTAAAATAAGCAATTCATTATTTTTATCAGTAGTTACAGGCAGTTCATAATAACCTGCCATGCCAACTATACCAACTAAAACAGTTGAAGCCGCATCATTAGTTTCGACAGATATTGAATTTGAACCACCCGGTAAAACATGAGAATTTCCTGAAAGGTTTGTAATGCTTGGGCCGGAATCACCTCCATCAGGAATTGCACCTGATTTAAGAGTAGCATCCGGAACTGTAAAAACTGTTGATACATTATTTGTATCAGTAGTTCCACCAACGGGATCCTTTTTACATGCAGTAAAGGTCATAGATAAGATAAACATAACGCCAATAAAGGCAAAAGCAAATCTAAAGAGTTTTTGTTTTGTTTTCATAAATTTGATATTTAATTAAATAAAGTGGGTTAAACCGCATACAAGCTACTATGTATGCAATAATGCAGCAAAATTATTAAAAATTTGTTTAAGAAATTAAATAGCTAAGAAAAAAAATCTATTTCAAAGAAAATTTATTCAAAAAATAGACATTCTCTTTGTTTTTCAAGCCTAACAAGCAAAATAAAATTATCAACTTAAAGCATAGAAAAAATCATTTAGTGCAAAATAATTCCATGCACTAAATGATTTATAAAAAACAGACTAAAAAACTATGCTCCTTTAACTTCTTTTATTGCTTTTGTTAGTTCGGGTAGAACTTTTTGAAAATCACCAACAATTCCATAGTCAGCTACGTCAAAAATTGGAGCGTCAGGGTCTTTATTTATTGCAACAATAACTTTTGATGAAGAAATGCCACCAACATGCTGAATCGCACCTGATATACCACATGCAAAATAAAGGTTTGGAGCTATTATCTTACCTGTTTGCCCAACGTGTTCATCATGAGGACGCCATCCTTCATCAGAAACTGGGCGTGAACAAGCGGTTGCCGCACCTAACACCTCAGCTAATTCCTCAATATGGTTCCAGTTTTCAGGCCCTTTTAATCCTCTGCCACCTGATACGACAATTTCTGCATCATTCAACAGCAACTTACCGGTAATTTTATCAACTGAGACCAAAGTTAATTTGCTTTCAATTCCTTCAACATTAGCTTTAAACTCTTCAATCTGAGGTGCATCTGATGTTGGATCAGCTATGCCAAAAGAATTCTGAGATAAAGTTAGAACCTTAATTTCCGAACCTACTTTAATATTGGCTATTGCTTTACCTGTATAAACTTTCTTTTTTATAACAAATGGTTCATAAGAAACCGGAGTAGAAACAACACCCGAGACAAGGCCGGCTTTTAATTTAACGGATAATCTTGGTGCTAATGCTCTGCCTGTAATATTATCAGGCATAAGAACTATTTTTGCATTTTCTTTGTCCACCACTTCCGCAATAGCTGCTGTATATATTTTATTAACTAATAAAGAAAATTTTTCATCATTGATAGAGACAACTTTTTTGGCTCCGTAATTACCGAGCTTATTAAGTTCATCAGGGCTAACATTACCTATAGATAATGCAACAACTTCAGCATTAATATTTTTTGCAATTTCACTCGCATATGATAATAATTCAAAGGTTGCTTTTTTAAATTTGCCTTCTCTGTTTTCTGTATATACTAGTACTGTCATTTTGTATATGTTTTTTTATTTATATCAATTTAGCTTCATTATGCAATACATCAACAAGTTCTTTGATACTTTCTTCATCAAATTTCCTGCAGGCTCCTTTAGGCTGAGGCATTTCATAATCAATATATTCGGTAAGAATTTCAGAATCGGCAGGAGCAACAACTTCCAATGGTTTTGTTCTGGCCATCATAATACCTCTCATGGCAGGGATTCTTGGATCTATCGCAATACCTTTTTGAACAACGGCAATAAAAGGTGTTTGAACTTCAAGTTTTTCTGTTCCACCGTCAATATCTCTATTCACAAAAACTTTATCATTTTCAATATTCAATGCAGATACTGCAGAAATTGAAGTCATATCTAAAAATTCTGCAATCATATTACCAACAGCAGAACCATTGTAATCGGCAGAATCCAAACCGGCAAGAATAACATCAAAATTATTATTTTTAACTACTTCTGCTATTTGCTGAGCAACAAAAAATGCTTCTTTAGGTTCGGCATCAATTCTAATTGCATTATCTGCGCCCATTGCCAATGCTTTTCTGATTGTAGGTTCAGAATTTTTTGTTCCGACATTTACAACAGTAATATTTTCTATTTTACCGTTTGAGGCTTCTTTTAATTCTATTGCCCTAGTTAAAGACAATTCATCCCAGGGATTAATAATCCACTGAATACCTGTTTTGTCAAGCTCCTTATTATCGTTAGTAAATTTTATTTTTGTTGTAGTGTCAGGAACCTCACTAATACATACTAAGATTTTCATAATTTTTATTTAATTAATAATTAAAATTCCTCATTCATAATTCACAGTGCAAAAATAACATCCTTTGCATTAATGACAAATTTTATTCGTAATATGCAGATATTATATGAATAATTTATCTCAAATCACGACCTTATAATCTTAGTATAAGGTCGTGATTTATAGAACTATAAAATAGCACTCCAAATACTTTTCAGCTTTTACTTCAATAAAGACCTTGATATAACGATTTTCTGAATTTCGGAAGTGCCTTCATAAATTTGAGTAAGTTTTGCCTCACGCATTAATCTTTCCACATGGTACTCTTTAACATAACCGTATCCACCGTGAATCTGTACAGCTTCTGTTGTAACCTCCATCGCAATATCGGCACAATATTGTTTTGCCATTGCACTCATAACTCCATAAGGCTGTTTTTGATCTTTCAGCCATGCTGATTTGAGGCAAAGATTTCTGGCATTTTCAATTTTCACTGCCATATCAGCTAGTTTAAAGGCAACTACCTGATGATTAAATATTTCTGTTCCAAAAGCTTTTCTTTCTTTAGAATAGTTTAAAGCACGTTCAAATGCACCGCTGGCAATTCCAAGGGCTTGAGAAGCAATGCCAATACGTCCTCCATCAAGGGTTTTCATTGCAAAGCTAAAACCAAAGCCATCCTCCCCTATTCTATTTTCTTTTGGAACTTTAACATCAGTAAACATTACAGAATGCGTGTCTGAACTTCTCATCCCCATTTTATCTTCATGTGGGCCTAGGGAAATTCCGGGAGTATCTTTATCTACAATAAAAGCATTAATTCCCTTGTGAGCTTTTTCAGGATTTGTATGAGCAATCACAATATAAGTAGATGCACTATTAGCATTAGTTATCCAGTTTTTTGTTCCGTTAAGCAAGTAGTAATCTCCTTTATCTTCAGCAGTGGTTCTTTGCTTGGTTGCATCAGAACCGGCTTCGGGCTCAGATAATAAGAAAGCACCTATTTTTTCCCCTCTTGCAAGTGGTTTAAGATATTTTTCTTTTTGCTCTTCTGTTCCATATGCTTCGAGACCCCAGTTTACAAGTGAATTGCAAACAGACATAACAACAGCAACTGAAGAATCTATTTTAGATAATTCTTCCATTGCAAGTACATATGAAATGGTATCCATTCCACCACCATCATATTTTACATCTGTCATCATTCCCAGGAAACCAAGTTCTGCTAATTTTTTAACACGGTCTGCAGGAAATATAGACTTTGTGTCTCTTTCAATTACATCATGTAATAATTCTCTTTCGGCAAAGTCTTTAGCTGCCTGCTGAATCATTTTTTGTTCTTCGGTAAATTCAAAGTTCATAATAAATATTGTTTTAGTTAATGTTGATTATATCCTTATATTAATTTTTTCTATTATTCAATATACAAACGTATAAAAATAATTTTAATCTTTCTGATTTTTATTAAATCTTTGCGTAAGTCTGAGATCCTCGGTGGTTCTATGCGTAATAGTTGTTACACTATGGTTTCGTTATGAATCGCAAAGAGTTAATTTATCAGAGGTTCTATAAACGACTTCATCTTTTGAAAAACAATTTCTTTTTGTTCATGATGTGGAATATGCCCGCAATTTTGCAGAAAAGCTATATTCACGTCCCCTCCAACATTTTTGATTTTGACAATTAGCTGTTCTTTACTTCCATATTGATCATCCTTGCCTTGGATTGCCAATAAAGGAGCTTTAATATTCTCCAGGTAACTAATAATATCCCAGTCTTTTGCCTCCTCTGAAATCCAAAAGCCACTCCATCCGTAAAACAACTTATCCGTATTTTCTTTTTGATATTTTTTTAAAAAATTTTTAAGATTACCCTTTTTATAAATATCTACAACTCCTGCTACTCCATTTGTTGTTTGTTCTTCACAGATCACATGATCTGCTTCTGTAATTAAAGCTTTTGTTTTTTCAGGAAATTTTGATGCAAATAATAAAGAAATTGTTCCTCCATCGCTATGTCCGATAAGGATTAATTTCTCCTCAATATCCAACTTACTGAGTAGTTCAGGCAAAACCGCAAAAGCCTCATCGTGCATATAGTTTTTATCAAAAGGCCTGTCAATAAAATCGGATTTCCCATACCTGAAACGATCATAGAGTAAAACGGGACATTCAACAGCTTCACTTAAAATAGCGGGAAAATCTTTCCATTGCTCTGAACAACCTAAACCCTCGTGTAGAAATACCAGAAAGGGTTTTTTACCGTCTCGATATTTTGTATTTAATGTTTTGTAAAAAATGTTCTTTCCGAAAACGGAAATATAATCAGTTTTATCTGCCATGAATTAAAAATCTATACCAAATATATCATGTTTAGCGCTATTGAATTCCTTTATGATATCTCTAAAAATATCATCAACAGCTTTAATCTCATCAATTAAAGCAGCAACCTGCCCTATTTCAAGTTCACCTTCATTTATATCTCCTTCAAACATTCCTGCTTTAGATCTTCCTTTACCTAAAAAGTCAAGAAGTTCTTCAGCACTTGCTCCTTGAGACTCCATGTTATTAATATCCGAATAGAATTTATTCTTCAATAATCTCACTGCAACTAACTTTTTTAAGGCAAGCACAGTATCACCATCTTTTGCCTCAAGAACTTTCTTTTTAAAATCAATATGTGCCGATGATTCTTCAGAACAAACAAATCTGCTTCCAATCTGCACTCCATCAGCACCAAGTGCCATAGCAGCTAACATACTTCTGCCTGTGCCAATTCCGCCGGCTGCAATAACAGGAATAGAGATAGTCTTTTTTATAAGAGGTATAAGTACTAATGTTGTTGTTTCTTCTCTTCCATTATGTCCTCCTGCTTCAAAACCTTCAGCGACAACAGCATCAACTCCTGCTTCTTCGGCTTTCTTAGCGAACTTCATATTTGCAATTACATGAACAACTGAAATTCCTTTATCTTTAAGGTATGAAGTGTGTTTTGCAGGATTACCGGCGGAAGTAAAAACAATTTTCACTCCCTCATCTACAATTATTTTAATAAACTCATCAGCATAATCAAATATTAAAGGCACATTTACTCCAAAAGGTTTATTAGTTGCCATCTGGCATTTTTTAATATGCTCTTTTAAAATATCAGGCGTCATAGAGCCGGAGCCAATAAGACCAAGACCGCCGGCATTACTAACAGCGGCAGCTAATTCCCATCCACTGCACCAGATCATACCGCCCTGGATGATGGGATATTTTATGTTGAAAAGGTTTGTAATTTTGTTCATATTTTTTAATGTGCAAATGTG
>CAZTPA010000038.1:14951-26993 GCA_964614525.1 uncultured Bacteroidales bacterium
AATGTGCAAATGTGCTCTTAATTAATTTGCTTACGTTTTGATGATGCAATTATACTGCATAAAAGCTTTTTAATCTGTATTAATTTATCGTTTAATGACTCATCGTATGGATAATTACTAGAGTGTTTGCATAACAAAAGCCAATATTCAGTTTCTTCAGCCTCTTTTGCGGCAATTTTCAATTTGTGAATAAAATCAGCTTTACTCTCAGAATTTTGAGCTTCACGCACACATGCACCAATTGATGTTCCACTGCGCAATATTTGATTTGCTATGGCATATTTGCGTGTATTTTCCAATTTTTCAGAAAAAGAAATAAGTTGTATAGCAAAATCAAAGCTCAAATCAACAATCCTATTCCCAGTTTCTTTCATTAATTCAGTTGATTATTAAACAAAATATACACTACCTCAAAAATCCATTAGTTAATTTACCCATCCACACATTCACACATTTGCTCATTTGCACATTTACTAATTTGCTCATTCACACATTTGCTCATTTGCTCATTAACTAATTTACTAATTTACAAATTCACAAATTACAACCTACTCTGCTTTTTTAAACACTATTGAAACCAATGACTTATCATCACCACCCATATTTATAGAAAGACCGTATGGTTTTTCAGGTTTAATTTCAATTTGAGCATCACCGGCTTTGCCTGTAAGTTGTTCCCATAAAGTTACAGCCTGATGAACACCTGTAGCACCGGTTGGATGGCCCCAGCCGATTAGTCCGCCTGTAGTATTAAAAGGCACTTTCCCATTTCTTGATGTATTGCCTTCACTAACAAACTCATGTCCTTTGCCATGTTCTGCAAAACCAATAGCTTCTGTAGCCATAACACCTGCAATAGTAAAACAGTCATGACATTCTACAGTTCCAATTTGGTCTTTATTAATCCCGGCAGATGTAAGTGCTTTATCAACGGCAGATTTAGTCGTTGATAATTTTGTAAGATCATCGGGAGCTTTTGTAATATCTTCTTCAGCCATTCCGAAGCCAAGAACTTCAATAGCATCTTTTTTGTCAATACCGCATCTTTTCAAACCTTCTTCAGAAACAATTGCGATAGAAGAAGCACCATCAGAAACTTTTGAGCAATCGAAAAAATTCAGAGAATCAACAAAGCCTTTTGGGTTGGGCTTATTTAAGCCACAGGCAACAAGATCCTTGGTCGTATTGTGATACTCTTGAGCTGTAGGGCACAATCGGGCATTTTCAATTGCATTTTGATACCATTTTGCCATTGCTGCTCGTGTTTTTTCAGCGCCAAACTTTTCAGCATAGGCTTTTGATCTGTCGCTAAACTTTCCGGGGAAGAAATAAGCATGACCTTCTTTTCTTTCTTTAGCCCAACCTGCAGCAGCAAGAATATCGGCACCATAAATTGCTTTAACAGTGTTTTGCACTTCAACACCGATAACAAGAGCCACTTCAGCTGTTTCGGCAAGAATCGATTTTATACCGGTAGCCAGTGCCAGTGCACCGGAACCGCAAGCACCTTCAACCCGGATAGCAGGCTTATGCTTCAAACCTTCATCAATATAAGGTGCAAATCCTGCAAGATTACCCTGATTATTAAACCTTGCAGCAATAAAATTTCCTATTACAGTTTCATCAACATTTTTGGCACCGCCTATCATTTTAAGTGTTGCCTGGCCTGCTTCTTTAATATAATCTTCCAAACCCGGACGAGGCTTTTTGGGGTGAAATTCTTTTCTGCCGGTTCCCATTGATATCGTGTTATATCCGGCTACCATATATACTTTTCTACGTAATTTAGTCATAATATATTCCTCCTTTTATATATAATCATTTATTGGACCGTATGCATGGAAAAATCCGGTTAGCAGTACGGTATTAACATCATTTTCATTATTTGCAACATTATCTGAAACAAGCTTTTTGCCAATTTCTTTAGAACGTTTTGCATATTTCAAAGCCAGGTTGGCACCCAAAGTATCTAAAGATTTCAAATCCTCATAATATGCCTTTAAGAACTCATCCTTGTTTTTATCACCAACAACAGCTTTCCATGGCCTAACAGAATCAGGAAGTTTTCCAAGTTCCGCATCACATTTTGCTTTAATATTAGAAATATCTTCATAAGCTTTTTTATTAATATCATATATTGCAACCGGTCTTCCTTTTTCATACTTAAGGAATCCGTCTTTTTGTGAGCCGTCAAAATTTTGTCCGCCACGAACGCCGATTTCAATCATCTTATCAAGAAGAGAACTGTGCAAATCTTCATCTTTAAGATAAGGATTCATAACACTCATAATATATTGACAAACATCAATACCTACATAATCTATCAGCTGGAAAATTCCCATAGGACGAATAAGATATTCCTGAGTAACCTTATTTATCATATAAACAGCCTCGGTAAAGGAATATTTTTTCGATAATTCTTCAACTTCTTTAATTCCATGAAGTGCGTCACGCATAAAATGTCCATTACCAATAAATCCGGCAAAGTCGGCAGAAGGGACAACAATTTTCCTGAGATTTTTAGAAAAAGTATTTGCAAATTCAACTAATTCCGCTTCTGTTTTATCTGTTTTAATAATTTCCACCAGCTTTTGTATTGCAGGTGGATTATAAAAATGAACGCCAAGTACTCTGCCATTCAGTTGGGCTTTTTTATCAAGCTCATTAATAGGAATAGATGAAGTATTCGTGCAAAACCATGGTTGCTTGTTGCTATTTTCATTAATTTGTTTAAAAATTTTCACTTTGAGATCAGGGTCTTCCTTGATTGCTTCAAAAATTACACTTGATTCATATGTTGGTTCTATTCTTGTTGTAGGCCTTACCAGGAAAAGCACATCATCAACATACTGATTAATGATTTCTCCGTTATTAATAAGGTCTGCACGGTCTGCATAAGCTTCTCTTAGAGCAATTATTTTTTTCTCAGCAGCTTTTAACACCTGTGCTTTCAGGTACTTCATAAGCCCGACTAAGGCTTCACCTGAAACATCCATTGCATTTACAACAAAATACTTCCCTTTATTCTCAGGTTTAAGACTGAGATCAGCCATTTCCATTGCTGTCAGCAAGAGAATACCGCTTCCCATTTTCCCTGCGGCTCCTAAAACCGACACATTTTGTAGTTTTTCTGTATAATTCATTCTGTTTAAATTTTAATTATTATATAATTATCAATTTCAATATCTCATTTAAATAAGTACAAGTATAAATATTTTTATAATATAAAGCTATCATAAACTATAACTTACTTATTCCATTCAGGTTTTCTTTTTTCAAGAAATGCTTTCATACCTTCAGTGCCCTCATTTCCAAAAAGAGAAGCAAACTCATTAGCTTCAAGGTCACAGCCTTCGTCAAAATCTCCGAGCAGACCTTTTCTTGTAACCTTCTTAACTTTTTTAATAGCTTCAGGTCCCTTAGAAGCTATTTTTTTGGCCATTGCAATTGCTTCAGGAATAAGCTGATCTGCTTCAGTTACTTTCTGAACCAATCCCATTCTCAATGCTTCATCAGCAGTAATCATATCTGCGGTATAAAGTAAATATAGTGCATTAGACAGGCCAACAATTCTTGCAAGTCTTTGAGTACCGGCATAACCCGGAATTAATCCAAGATTGACTTCAGGCTGGCCGAATTTTGCAAAGTTATTTGCAATTCTGAAATCGGTTGACAATGCAAGTTCACAACCGCCACCAAGAGCAAAGCCGTTAACAGCCGCAATTACAGGCTTATCAAGATTTTCAATTCTGGAAAAAGTGTCCTGGCCGGTTTTTGAAAATTTCTTACCCTGTTCAGAGTTCATATTTACCATTTCAGAAATGTCTGCTCCGGCAACAAATGCTTTACCTTCGCCGGTTAAGATAATGACCTTAACTTTGTTATTTTTAGACATTTCATCCAAAAATGCATTCATTTCTTCAAAAAACTTTGAATTTAAGGCATTCATAGCTTCAGGCCGACTAATAGTTACAATTGCTATTTCGTCCTGAATGTCTGTTTTTAAAATTTCGTAGTTCATGTTTTAATGGATTTTGTTATTTATTTGGTGTTTTCTATTTCTAAACATTTTAAGATTGTAATTTATAATGACATAATCTTGTTTTATGCATAATCTTTCACTTCAATCTCGTCGTTGAGAACCATAAAAGCATTCATTGCCAAAGCCTCCATCTCTCCTTCGCCGGGATAAGCTTTTACTTCACCCAAATGATTAACTCTTTCTGTGATATCATTGACAACGGAAGGACCATATGCCAATCCGCCCGTTAAAAGTATTCCATCAACTTTTCCTTTCAAAACTGTTGACAATGCACCAATTTCTTTGGCAACCTGGTATGACATGGCAGAATATATCAACTCAGCATATTCATCACCATTCTTAATTCTATTCTCAATTTCAAGAGCATCATTGGTGCCAAGATAAGCGCTCAAACCACCTTTGCCTTTTATTTTTCTCATTATATCATCTTTCGTAAACTCACCTGAAAAGCACAAATCAACCAGCTGTCCAACAGGAACTCCACCACTTCTTTCCGGAGACATGGGTCCATCGCCATTCAATCCATTATTTACATCGATTATTCTCCCTTTGCAGTGAGCACCAACAGAAATACCGCCACCCATATGTGCTACGATAACATTTATTTCTTCGTAAGTGGTCTTTTTCTCTGTTGCAAATCTCCTTGCAATTGCTTTTTGGTTTAAAGCATGGAGAAGACTCCTTCTGGGAAGTTCAGGCAGGCCGGAAATTCTGGCTATTTCATCCATTTCATCAACGCAGGTTGGATCTACAATTATTGCAAATGTATCACCGCCAATTTCTTTTGCAAACTCATAAGCAATAACACCACCAAGGTTTGACTCATGCTCACCCATAGGATTTTCCATATCTTTGATGAGATTGTCGTTTACTTTATAAGCACCGCCTTTCATTGGTTTGAGAAGGCCTCCACGGCCAACAACAATATTTATTGTATTGAGATCAATTCCCGCTTTACCAAGAACCTCCTGAATTTTATTCTTTCTGTATTCAAATTGATCGGCAATTTTTTCAAATTTAGACAAAACTTCTTCCTGATGTTTTATATTTAGAAGCAAAATTTCTTGTCTGTTTTTAAAAACTGCGATTTTTGTGGTGGTTGATCCGGGGTTGATTACTAAGATGTGTGCGTCCATGTAAAATCGATTAGAAGATAAGTTTTTTATAATTGGTTTATTGTCATTATTGGTTTTTCCGGTTTTATTGAATATTAAACCAGACTTAACAGTTCTGCCCTCAAAAATAATATTTCTTAGATGTAAATAAAACAAAAGTATTAATTATTTGCAAAAAATGTTTTAAGTCATGCGAGAAACAAAAACAAAGTCTGCAGCATTGAATTTTTTGTTTCGTTTTTGTGTCAAGACAAAAATGAAAATAAATATTTTTTCTTTATCTTTTTGGCATTTATTAAGGGTGGTGAACAAGTGGCAGCGTCGCCACCAGATCATCATCCCGGACATATAAAAGCCTGTCAATCTGAGCGTAACGAAGTGGTGGGAAAAACCTCGTAGTTATGTTCACATTTTAGTTGGACACTAACTATTATATTACACAAAAAATGTGAGGCTCAAAAGACAAGCAAGAGATATTTGACATTTATTAATTGCCTGATAATCATATTTTTAAATTTTTTTTACAAATTAACATCCTGATTTAAACGCAATTTATAAACAATCTTTTTAAATTTGAACAAATTATAAAATCATATCTATGTTAAAAACACCATCATACCAACCTAAAAATCACATACGAATTGTAACAGCCACCTCTTTATTTGACGGGCATGATGCATCAATTAATGTAATGCGTAGAGTAATTCAATCGAGCGGTGCCGAGGTAATTCACCTGGGACATAACAGGTCGGTTCAGGAAATTGTTGATTGCGCAATTCAGGAGAATGCACAAGCGATAGCAATTACATCATATCAAGGCGGACATATTGAGTTTTTTAAGTATATGTATGATATGCTTAAGGAAAAAGGCATGGATGATATCAAAATATTTGGTGGAGGTGGCGGAGTAATCTTACCGGAAGAAGCTGAAGAGTTGCACAAATATGGTATTACAAGAATATATTCTCCTGATGACGGAAGGAAAATGGGTCTTCAGGGCATGATTAATGAAGTTATTGAAAAATCAGATTTCCCCAGGGGTAATGATGCAAAAATTTCTTTGGAAAAGATTGAAAACAGAGATTATTTGTCTATTTCACGGCTTATCTCTTCTTTAGAGAATTTCCCGGAAAATAATGATGAGTTAATAAAAAGCATAAGTAAGAAAGCTGAAAAATCAAAAGTTCCGGTATTGGGTATTACAGGAACCGGCGGTGCAGGAAAATCTTCATTGGTGGATGAATTTACCAGACGTTTTCTTATGGATTTTCCCGATAAGCATATGGCAATTATTTGTGTTGATCCCACAAAGAGAAAAACCGGCGGAGCTTTGCTTGGTGACAGAATAAGAATGAATGCGATAAATAATTCAAGAGTATTTGTCCGCTCAATGGCTACCAGGCAATCTAATTTGTCATTATCAAAATACGTTAAGGATGTTATTAAATTATTCAAAATTTCAGGATTCGATCTTATTATTTTAGAAACCTCAGGAATAGGACAATCTGACACAGAAATTGTAGATCACAGTGATCTTAGCTTATACGCCATGACTCCTGAATACGGTGCGGCATCGCAACTTGAAAAAATTGACATGCTGGAATTTGCAGAAATAATTGCACTGAATAAATTTGACAAAAGAGGCGGAATGGATGCTTTAAGAGATGTTAAAAAGCAGTTTCAACGCAATCATATGTTATTTGACCAAGCTCTGAATGATATGCCCGTATTTGGAACTATTGCTTCTCAGTTTAATGATCCCGGTGTAAATCAATTTTATAATGCCGTTATTGAAAAATTAAATACAAAACTATCCCTGAATTTCAAGTCTTCAGTGCATCTTGAGGGAGAGATTCCTGATAAAATATATATTATTCCTCCCCAAAGAGTTAGATATCTTGCAGAAATTGCTGAAACCGTGAGAGGATATAATAATTGGACAGAAGAGCAGGCTTCGGTTGCTCAAAAAATGTATTGTCTGAAAGAATCAATAGAATCATTAAAAGCCGAAAAGAAAGATGAAAACAATGATTTGACAGAGAGTCTGGAAAAAAGATATCAGCAGTTTAGCGAAAAATTAGTCAGTGATAATAAAGCAATTCTGGACAATTGGGATAATAAGATTAAATCATATAAAGATGAATTTTATATTTTCAAAGTAAGAGATAAAGAAATCAAGATAAAAACACATACTACCACTCTATCACATCTGGAAATACCCAAAATTTCACTACCAAAATATAAAGCCTGGGGAGATATTTTAAAATGGAATCTAAAAGAAAATGTTCCCGGCGAATTTCCTTATGTTGCAGGTGTTTTTCCTTTTAAACGTGAAGGTGAAGATCCGACAAGAATGTTTGCCGGCGAAGGCGGACCGGAAAGAACAAACAAGCGCTTTCATTATCTTTCAAAAGACATGCCGGCAAAGCGCTTATCAACAGCATTTGACTCAGTGACCTTGTATGGAAATGATCCTGATGCAAGACCTGACATTTATGGTAAAGTAGGTAATTCCGGAGTCTCAATTTGCTGTCTCGATGACGCAAAAAAACTTTATTCCGGTTTTAACCTTGCAAAACCAAATACATCTGTATCTATGACAATCAACGGCCCCGCTCCTATTATGGTGGGTTATTTTTTAAATACTGCCATTGATCAGCAATGTGAGATTTATATTAATGAAAACGGACTGAAAAATGAAGTAGAGAAAAAAATTGAAGCCATATATAAAGAAAAAAGCATTGAAAGACCTCATTATCAAGGCAAACTGCCTCAGGGAAATGATGGTTTAGGATTGATGCTGCTTGGAGTAAGCGGTGATCAGGTTTTGCCAAAAGATGTTTATGAAAAAATTAAGGCAGAAACATTATGCGTTGTTAGAGGAACTGTACAGGCAGATATTCTTAAAGAAGACCAGGGACAAAACACATGCATCTTTTCTACAGACTTTTCACTGAAATTGATGGGAGATGTACAAGAATATTTCATTAATAATGATGTGAGAAACTTTTATTCCGTTTCTATTTCCGGTTATCACATAGCAGAGGCAGGTGCAAACCCAATTTCTCAGTTGGCATTTACCCTTGCAAATGGATTTACTTATGTTGAGTATTACCTTTCCCGTGGAATGGATATAAATAAATTTGCACCCAACTTATCATTCTTCTTTTCCAATGGGATTGATATAGAATTCTCGGTAATAGGAAGAGTTGCACGATCAATATGGGCAAAAACCATCAAAAACAAATACGGAGGCAATAAAAGATCGCAGCAGTTGAAATACCATATTCAAACTTCCGGACGATCATTACATGCGCAGGAAATTGGTTTTAATGACATAAGAACAACATTACAGGCTTTATATGCAATATATGACAACTGTAATTCTTTACACACTAATGCCTATGATGAAGCCATAACCACTCCCACCGAGGAATCTGTTCGCCGGGCAATGGCTATACAATTAATAATAAATAATGAGCTGGGACTGGCAAAAAATCAAAATCCACTGCAGGGTTCTTTCATTATTGAGGAATTAACAGAGCTTGTAGAAGAAGCTGTAATGCTGGAATTTGAAAGAATATCAGAGCGCGGCGGAGTATTGGGTGCTATGGAAACAGCCTATCAAAGAAACAAGATTCAGGACGAGTCATTGTATTACGAACATATGAAGCATACCGGAGAATTGCCGATTATGGGCGTAAATGCATTCTTATCATCAGAAGGATCTCCTACGGTTATTCCGGGAGAAGTAATTCGTTCAACTGAGAGTGAGAAAAAATATCAATTAAAAACGCTTAAGAATCTGCATAAATTTTATGAAGAAAAACAAGAAGGTATAATTGAAGAAATGACTAAAACGGCAATTAGAAATGAAAATGTTTTTGAAAATTTAATGGAGGCATCCAAATACTGTTCTATTGGACAAATTACAAAAGCATTATACGATGTTGGTGGGCAATATAGGAGGAATATGTAGGGAGTTAAAAGCTGGAGCGAAGCGGAAGTCCCGAGAGTGAAACGAATCGGGATTAAAAACTAAAAACTAAAAACTAAAAGCTGGAGCGGGAGAGCGTGAGAGTGTGAGACTTTAGAGAATAAAATGATAAACTTCACTCCCGCAGTGGCGGGATTGTGATAACATTGTGTAACAAAAGCAATCCTAAATTGCGTATCATCTCGATAAATTTCACGTCATCTCGCACTCAGTGAGAGATCCGGTTGATAATCAGTGATATTGTTATAAGTTTATGAGTTTTCTATAATTAGTCGTTAAATGTATTAGTAATCTCAGAAACTTCTTTTTGGTCAAGATGGAACCATTCTACTCTGATTCTTTTGTTTGAATATATTTCGTGTAATGCTTTCTCTAAACTCGAAGCAATTTTTCTATTAATAAACTTTTTGCTGAAAAACATTAACAATTAAGTATCGAAATTACTATTTCCCTTTTTTCATTTGATTTATAATATCCTGTGCATTTAATAATGGCAATGGAAATTTCTCTAAGTCCGTTCCTTTTGTTTTCGAAAAAAGAATTCCTCTAGTAGTTCCAATACTCTCGACTATTAATGCTTTTAGAAAACTGTCCTGAAAATTTATTTTATTGGTTTCATTATCTGCTTTTACAACGCTATTCATATTTTTTATTTTAAAAACTAATTCTGCTTCGAGTTTAACAAGGTTTTCATTAGTACTATTCATAACATACTTAACCAAAAATCTAATTCTCAGAATCTCATTCTCAAGCTCAGTTTTAAACTTTACTCCTAAACCTAAAACCAGATCTTTACCAAATACAATATTATCAGAATGTACAGGTAAGGCTTTTATTGTACATTCAACTTCTTTAATTTCTGTTAGTTGCATACTAACATTTTCAGTATTTTTCATTGTATGTTTTTTTTAATGCAAAAACCGGAATTCATTTTTGTATAGAAAAACAAGATTCTATGCTTTTGCATCAGTTATGTAGAAAGCAGGTTCTTCCCAAACCATAGGAAAATCTGAAGTTTTTTTTGTTGGATACATTTTTATCTCGCTCTGAGTTACGTAAAACAAGACATCATTTTTCTTTTTTGGCGCACACTTAATTATAGACTCTCCAAAAACAGCTTCAATTTTTGCAATGGTTTTTATGGTAAAATTATGCGTTCCGCTCATCCATTTACTTATTTCGCTTTCGCTTTTCCCGAGTGCAACGGCCAGGTCTTTTTGCTCTTTACCCTGTCTTTCGAGCATTTCATGGATGCAATCTACTATTTCGAAAGAATGCTTTACAAATAAATCTATGTCTTTTGGAATATTTTTTCTTCTGTCTTCCAGTCTTTTATTCTTCATAATATTTTAATCTAAATATAAAGTTGTATTTCCAAATATGGTTTTACCGTAGACTGTAATTTGTTCCTTTGAAATTCCACGCTTTATAAAAAAATCTATTTTTTGCAAAAGATTAACACACTTGCTTAAAGTACTATCTTCATTATATGTTGCTGTTTTTTTTACTCCGCCATTTCCTAATATTACGATATTTTCCGACAGCCTAAGCACATACAGCCTAATTTTACATGTCTCAATAGGTATTGCAAATATCCTGTCTTTATACTTTCCCTCGGGTCTGAAATATCTTTCCAGAGCACCCTTTTCTCCAATTGTATCTATCCATTTAATAATAATGTTTATATCTTCATCAAAATCAGAATTTCCCGGAAATTTATCAAAGAACTTTTCAATTTCTGTATCTTCTCCTGAGAATCTTAAAGTATAGTAGTTTACTTTTTCGTGTTCTTCAAAAAGTTCTATTTCTATTTTTGACTTCACTTATAAGTTAATTACAAAGTAAATACATTTTTTTTACTATCGCAACAAAAATAAACACAAATTTAATTCAAGCTTGAAATGAGGATGCATTAAATCAAGAATTTATCTAATTACCGAATTAACAATATTTATCCGGATTAATAATCCGATGTTAATCTTTGCAGATTAATAAAAATCTTATAAAAAAACATGATTAACAGCAAATAATCACTTTCAATTATAAAAAACATAATTTTAGGATGATATTTTTGTAACTTTAAGCATATTTTATAAAAAACAACTAGTAAGATTACTTATAATCTTACTTAACATTTTATAAATTTAAAGCCACTCAAAATGAAAAACTTATTATTATTTTCCGTATCAATTGCTCTATTATTGGTTGTAAATTGTAATGGCCAGGATCCAAATGAGTTTTATGAAAAGGCAGTTGAAAAATTTAAGTCAGGAGATGACTCAGGAGCTATAGAATATTTCAATAAGGCATTAGAAATTGATGACAAACATGCAAAAGCGTATTTTTACAGAGGAAGTGCAAATTTTAATCTCAACAATTTAGAAGCAGCTCAATCTGATTTTTCCAAAGCATTGGATATTGACCCAAAATTTGCAGATGCATACCACGACAGAGCATATGTAAAACACAAATTAGGTAATTATAGCGGAGCTATAAAAGATTATAATAAAGCGGTAGAATATAAGCCGGATTTCGCATTAGCTTATCTAAATATGGCCGGAGTTAAGCTGGATATAAAGGATATAGAAGGCGCCATTGAGGACTACAACAAAGCCATTGAAATAGATTCTAATTATTCATTAGCATACTTCAACAGAGGCGTTGCAAAATATTCTCTTGATGACAATGAAGCAGCTTTGGAGGATTTCAGCAAAGCGATAAAGATTGATCCTACATATGCAAACGCCTATTTTAACAGGGGATTCATCAGGCACCAAATGGGCGATGAAGAAAACGGATGTACTGATATGAAAAAAGCAGTAGAACTGGGTTTAGAAGGAGTTAATGATGTAATAAAAAATCTTTGCGAATAATTTGAGACTTTGGAA
>CAZTPA010000039.1:0-26978 GCA_964614525.1 uncultured Bacteroidales bacterium
CCCCGTGAAACGGGTCTCGATGTGCAATGACAACCACCATGCCGCATGCATTGGCAGGATTTGGCCTGTCCTGTTAAAATTAAATTTATATATGCTCGTTTGTTTTTCATTGTTTCAACTATGAAGGAGCATTCTTCAAATTAAAAAAAATATTAAATTTGTAATATGAGTGGAAGTATTTTTGGTGAATATGTAAAGCTTGCAACTTTTGGAGAGTCGCATGGTAAAATGATTGGCGGAGTATTAGATGGATTTCCTGCCGGTATTGATATTGATATTGAGCTTATTGAAAATGAGATGAAACGCAGGTGTCCCAATCAATCCGGGTTTTCTACAGACAGGTCGGAGCCCGATAAGTTTGAAATTGTTAGTGGAGTTTTTAATGGGAAATCTACGGGTGCACCTATCGCTTTTTTTATAGAAAACAAGGATGTCAGAGCTGAAGATTATGATGAGTTAAAAGATGTTTTTCGGCCTTCTCATGCAGATTACACTTATTATCAAAAGTATGGTATAAAAGGGATAAGTGGCGGTGGCAGGTCTTCTGCAAGGGAAACTGCATGTCGCGTGCTTGCCGGTGCAATTGCAAAGTGTTTTTTGAAAAGCTACAATATTAGCGTTAAAGCTTTTACTTCAGGTATCGGAAATATAGATTTGGATAAAGATTATAAAGAACTTGATTTGTCAAATTCTGATAATAATGCTGTCAGATGTCCCGATACGCAAGTTGCTAAGGCAATGGAAGACTTGTTGCTCAAAACAAAAGAAGAAGGTGATTCGCTTGGGGGAAGGATAAGCTGCGTTATTCGTGGTGTAATGCCGGGATTAGGTGAGCCGGTTTTTGATAAGTTTCATGCTGTGTTTGCAAAAGCGATGTTGTCAATTCCTGCTGCTAAAGGCTTTGAAATTGGCAGCGGATTTCATGGTAGTTATATGAAAGGAAGCCAACATAATGATGAGTTTTTTGTTGATGATAATAAGATGGTGTCAACAAAAACAAATTTTTCCGGAGGTGTACAGGGAGGAATATCAAACGGGAATGATATATATTTCAGGTTGGCATTTAAACCTGTTTCATCTATACGAAAAAAACAAAATACCATTAATTTAGCAGGAGAAAGCAAGGAGATTGAAATTGGAGGCCGACACGATATCTGTGTTGTACCGCGCGCAGTAGCTGTTGTTGAAGCAATGGCATGGCTTGTAATTGCTGATTTTTTGATAGCCTCTAAGGCTCATAATTCTTTAAAGAATAATAAATAATATTTTGTCGTTATAATTAAATGAAAATATTAAATAGCTTTTTTGCTCACAAATAAAAAAATAATGCTGCTGCGACATCTTTTTGCTATAATAATATTATTTAGCTTTCATTCATTTGCTTATTCTCAGGAAGATAAATGCCCTCCCTTACAAGACGAAAGATTGCAGCAATTGTTTAAAGAAGCTGTTGGTAGTTATAAATCATTTAGTTTTAGAAGAGCAACATCTATTTTAACAGAAGTTATACGAAGAGAACCGGACTTTGCACCTGCTCACTTTTTGCAAGGACTGATTTATATGAATGAGAAAAATTTCAGACCTGCAATGGCAAAGCAGCACTTTGAAAAAACTTATGAGATTTGTCCTGAAATTGATCCATATTTGTATTTTCATCTTGGGAAAATTTACTTTCTGAGTGAAGAATATGAAAAATCAGCAAATATGTACGATAGCTTTATATCTCATATTGATGAGATTTCCGATAAGGATTATTTTGAAGCAGTTAGTGCATACGAAAAAGCAAAGTTCTTGCATGAGGGTTATTCAAATCCTGTTCCTTTCAATCCAAAGCCTCTTAAGGGTATTACTACTAAAGATGACGAGTATCTTATAACTATTTCTGCAGATGATAATGTTGCGCTTTTTACCAGGAGAGTATTGGTAAAAGATCAGTTTTCTCCCTGGGATAGCAAGGTGAATTACAGAGAGTTATTTGTTCAGAGTTTTAAAATCAATGAGAACAGATACGAAGAAGGAGTGCCACTTCCTCCTCCATTTAATTTGCAATTGCACGAAGGAAGCCCTTCTCTTACTTTCGACAATCGCAAAATGTATTTTACCGCTTGCGAATATGATAAAAACTACTACAATTGCAATATTCATGTTTCTGAAAACATGAACAATATGCGCTGGAGTAAATCACAAAAGTTACCAAACGAAATTAATTCAACAGATGCATGGGAGTCACAACCTTCTATTAGTCCGGATGGTAATACCTTGTTTTTTGTGTCTGACAGAAATGGCCGTTATGATATTTTCACATCTGTAAAAGATGCTGATGGCAATTGGCAGGCTGCTGTGGAGCTTGGACCTTCTATCAATACTTCCGGCAATGAAAGAGGTCCGTTTATGCATATTGATGGCCGAACTTTATATTTTAGCAGTGATGGTCATTTGGGTTTTGGTGGTTATGATCTGTTTTTCTCTAAAATGGATGATGAGGGAAATTGGAGTAAAGCTGTTAATTTAGGATATCCTATTAATACAGAAGCAGACGAAACCGGTTTGTTTGTCAGCACTGATGGCTCTACTGCTTATTTTGCCTCTACAAGGTTTAGTGATAATGATGTATGGAATATTTATTATTTTGAATTATACGAGAAGGCTCGTCCTGAAAAAGTTTTGTTTATTTCGGGCGAAATTGATGATGACGATATGAGAGGTTTTGATGATGTTCATTTGCAGCTAAGAGACCTTAATACACAGGAAACCAAAGAGGTGACTGTCGACTCGATTACCGGCAAATATGCCATTGCCGAACTTTTTAGAAATGACTTTTTGCTTACATTAAAGAAGGAAAATTATGCTTATAATTCAAAGTTATTGTTAACTGAAGATAGTCTTTTGAAAACTCCTGCAAAACTTGATTTGGAAATGGTGCCTGTTGAGGTTGGCCAAAAATATGATATTCAGGATATTTACTTTGATTTTGACAAGTATGATCTTAAAAAAGAATCTAAAATTGTATTATACACCCATGTTGAATTCCTAATTGATCATCCTAATATAAAAATTGAAATAAGAGGACATACAGATAATATGGGTGGCCATGAGTATAACCAGGTTTTAAGCGAAAACAGGGCTAAGGCCGTGTATAATTTTTTGGTTGAGAATAATATATCTCCAAGTAGATTATCTTATAAAGGTTTTGGGCAAACACAAGCCATTGATACCAACGAAACAGAGGAGGGGAGAGCTAATAACAGGCGTACTGAGTTTGTTATTATTGAGAAGTAGTTCTTATTTTTCAAAAATGTTTTTGTCTACTGCATAGCGAGTGTGTTGACCCTTTCCTATGCAGCCTTCTTCATCATAAGCTGCAACTTTAAAGATGAATTTTTTTCCGTCAGTTTCAATAAGTTCAGTTTCAGCCCAAACCTTTTTGCCGGGCATTGTTGCTTTCAGATGCCTTATGTTTACCTCAAATCCAACACTAACAAGGTTCTCAGGCAGGTAGCTTTTAATGCTTAAGTCAGCAGTTTGTTCTATTAAAGCAATCATAGCAGGAGTTGCGAAAACATTTACATGACCTGATCCGTAAAAAGAAGCCAAATCTTTTTCACCTACAATTTTTTCCTGCCTGCCTTTTATTCCGGGTTTTATTTCTGTTTTCATGAAAAATGAATTTAATAATTTCTATCCTATATCTTTAAGCCGAAATGGCAATCATTTTATGCGCTAAATTAATAATTCAACACTAAATATACTTGCAAAGGAAATCACAAATGTGGATTTTATATAAATAATTGCAATTATTAATGTTCATTAATTAATTTTACGGGCAAAAAACAGGAAATGCATTTAAGTTATATTGACTGGATTATAATAATTTTCTTTTTGGGAATGTCTCTTTCTATTGGCTTGTATTACAGAAAAAGAGGAGGAAAGAGTTTATCTGATTATTTTCTTACCGGAAGAAACCTTCCCTGGTATATTGCAGGCATAAGCATGGTTGCTACTACTTTTGCTGCCGATACTCCGCTGGCTGTTACCGAGCTGGTTGCCGAAGGAGGTGTTTCGGGAAATTGGTTGTGGTGGAATATGTTGATAGGAGGTATGCTTACTACCTTCTTTTTTGCACGCTATTGGCGCAAAGCTGAAGTTCTGACTGAACTTGAATTTATTGAATTAAGATATAGCGGGAAACCTGCTTCCTTTTTGCGTGTTTTCAAATCTCTTTATCTGGGTGTTTTTATGAATTGTGTGATAATTGCCTGGGTAAATCTGGCTCTAATTTCTATAATTGAGGTTTTCTTTGATGTTCCGGCAGGATATTTAATATGGATTATTGCCGGAATTATGTTTATAACGGTAATTTATTCCTCTCTTAGCGGCTTGTGGGGTGTTGCCATTACCGATGCTGTGCAATTTGTGATTGCTATGACAGCCAGTGTAATTCTTGCTGTTATTGTAATACAACTCGAAACAATAGGTGGAATATCAGGCCTTAAGGCGCAGCTTCCCGAATCAAGTTTTAACTTTTTTCCTTCCATTGGAGATAAAAATATTACAGGCACATTAACTATCAGCATAGGTGCTTTCCTGGCATTTGCAGGCTTTCAGTGGTGGGCAAGCTGGTATCCCGGTGCTGAACCCGGTGGAGGCGGATATATAGCGCAAAGGATGATGAGTTGTAAAAACGAGAGGCATGCAGTTTTTGCTACATTGTTTTTTCAAATAGCACATTATTGCCTCAGGCCATGGCCCTGGATTCTTGTTGGGCTTGCTGCAATGGTTTTGTACCCGGAGCTTGGAGCAGACGAAAAGAGGCTGGGCTATGCTATGGCTATGAAAGATTTTTTACCCTTAGGGCTTAGAGGATTGATGCTTACCGCTTTTCTTGCCGCTTATATGAGTACAATTTCTACTCAGCTAAATTGGGGTTCAAGTTATCTGGTAAATGATTTTTATAAAAGAATTATACGTCCCGAAAATAAATTTGTCAATTCCGAAAAAGCTAACAAACATTATGTCATGCTTGGGCGTATTTTTACTCTGGCACTTATGATAGTTGCTCTTTTTGTTACTACCTTGGTTGAAACCATTAGTGGAGTCTGGTATTTTGTTATTGAATGTGGAGCAGGATTAGGACTTGTACTTATTTTGAGATGGTATTGGTGGAGGATAAATGCCTGGAGTGAAATTGTGGCTACAATTGTACCTTTTATTGCATACTATATTGCTAATTATCATCTTATTAATGTTTTTCCGGATAGTTTCGTTGCGCACAGAGGCCCGTTTTTTGTTACAGTTGGCGTTACAACAATAAGTTGGATTATTGTAACTTTTATTACCAAACCTGAGAAAAATGAAGTGCTGCAAAAATTCTATGATAAGGTTCAGCCGGATGGCGCATGGAAGTTATTCAGAAAAGCAGAAAAGAAAAGAGATAATCAAATTCCAAAGCTATTGTTATGCTGGTTTAGTGCTGTTTTGATGACTTATTCCTTATTGTTTTCAACAGGGAAACTTATTTTCGGTGATTACCTTATTGCTTTTTATTGGATACTGCTTGCAGCTTGCGGATTTTTGATGCTTTTGTATATTTTACCCAAAACAAGGATATTGGATAAATAATGATGTTTATATGCAAAATTTTGCTTGGTTCAGTTTTGTTATTAAAACAGAATCATGAATAATAAGAGTATTCTTTTAATGTGAATCTTCATTTTTTTGTTTTTTTTGCAACATTATATTTACATAATGAGTTATTTTACAAAGGATTTCATTTAAACTTTTTAATTATAGTATAAAGCATGAAAAATAAGAAGATAATATTGCCCCTCATTATTTTGGTTTTAATTGTTGTCCTTTGGCTATTGCTAAGAACAGGAACTGATAAAACAGAAGCAATTATCGTTAGTGTTGAGCAGGGAACTTTTGATATAAGTATTCATACAAGCGGAGAACTGGAAGCGGAGAATTCCGAAAACATACACGGGCCTTCCGGCCTTAGAACGGTTGGTATATGGAATGTTCAAATTAGTGAGCTTATTACCGAAGGGACAGTTGTTGAAGAAGGGGACTGGGTTGCTACTCTTGACAGGACAGAGATAAGCAATCGTCTTAAAGATGTTGAAACAGAGTTGGAAAAACTCCAGATGCTTCACACACAAACAAGACTTGATACAACAATTGAACTAAGAAATGCAAGAGATGAACTTGTAAATCTTCAATATTCCATGGAAGAAGCCAAATTAGTTTTGGAACAATCACAATATGAGCCACCTGCAACAATCAGGCAGGCAGAAATTGCTCACGAAAAATTTGAACGATCATATAAGCAGGCACTTCATAATTATGAACTACGCACAGAGCAAGCAAAAGCAAAAATGCAGGAAGTAACAGCTTCACTCAATCAGGTTGCCAGGCGGCATAAAAATATGCTGGCAGTACTTGATGAATTTGTAATTACCGCTCCTAAATCAGGAATGGTTATTTATAAACGAAATTGGGATGGATCTAAAGCAGTTGTTGGCTCGCAAATTAATACATGGGATAATATCGTTGCAACTCTTCCTGATTTTTCAGTTATGATTAGCAAAACCTATGTTAATGAAATTGATATTAGTAAGGTTAAAACAGGGCAAACGAGTGAAGTTGTGATTGATGCTTTCCCTGATAAAACATTCACAGGCAAAGTTATTGAAGTTGCAAATATTGGTGAGCAAAGACCAAATCAGGACACAAGGGTTTTTGAAGTGAAAATCAGAGTTAATGAATCCGATTCTATTATGAGGCCTGCCATGACAACCAAAAATAAAATAATTATTGATAAAATTGAAGATGCATTATTTGTTCCTATAGAAGCAGTTCATTCAAGCGATACTTTAAGCTATGTTTTTAAACAGGCCGGTAGAATTGTGCGCCAGGAAGTAATTACCGGACAAAGAAATGAAAATCAAATTATTATTAAGGAAGGGCTGGAAGAAGGAGATAATCTTTTATTATCGGGCCCGGCTGATCCTGATAAGTATTCTCTTTTAGAATTGAAATATGACTAATAGCTGTGAGTATTCACAATAGGATGTTAGCAACCATAGTTTTTTTAATAAAAGTTTCCATATATTAGAACTTTTTGTTATCTTTGGCGTAAAAAATACAGTATTAAATGAAAATAAAATTTGAAGTTGTATTGCTTGAAGAAGTATGGGAATTATTTGATACTCTTGATGAAAAAACAAAAGATAAAATAATTTACAACATTGATAAATCAAGATATTCAAGTAATTCGAACCTTTTCAAGAAATTGAAAGATGAAATTTGGGAATTCAGAACCATATTTAAAAAAAAAGAAATATAGAATATTGGCATTTTGGGATAAGACAGATAAGACAGAAACATTTGTGATTGCAACTCATGGAATTATAAAGAAAACTGACAAGTTGCCAAATTCAGAAATTGAGAAAGCAAAAGCTATTATGAAGCTTTATTTTGAACAGAAACAAACAAAAAAGTAATTATGAAAAATAAAACAAAAGTAAGGACTTATACCCTTGACCAATTAAAAGATAAACATCTTGGTAAAATTGGTACAGAAAGAAGAGACAGGTACGAATACGAACTTAGACTTGACTTATTGGGTGAAATGATTAAACAAACTAGGAAAAAAAGGCACTTAACTCAATCACAACTTGGAGAATTGATAGGTGTTCAGAAATCCCAAATTTCTCGAATTGAGAATAACGCCAAAAATGTAACAATTGAAACAATTCTTAGAGTTTTCAGAGCACTGAAAGCTAAAGTGAACTTCAATGTTGAATTGATTGATGGAGACTTTAAAATTGCATAAAAAAACTACAGTTGCTAACCCAGCTTCAGAAATAATGCGGGTTGCAGTAGTATTCTGACATTTTTTTCTTATCTTTAATTTTTGTAACGGGTGACCGGAAAGTACGGCGGCAATCCCGCACTATTTCTAAGCCGATACCGTTATGACAATGTTTAATATGCAGCAAAATGCAAAAAGCAAATAAAGATAAAAGATTTTCCACGCAAAGATTATTTTATAATTTGAATGCTGCTTTTGAAGCTGTTTTCGCCAACAGGTTCAGAAGTGTATTAACTGCTTTGGGGATTATTTTTGGAGTAGCTGCAGTAATTGCGATGTTGGCTATAGGTAGTGGGGCCAGGCAAGAAATTCTGGATCAAATGAAGATGATTGGAGTTAACAATATAATTGTTACTCCGATATTGCCCGATGATGAAGATATAGATGATATACTGAAAGGAAAGTTTTCCCCGGGATTAACATTGCAGGATGCTGAGAGTATCAGCGAAATTTTACCTAATGTAAACAGGGTGAGTCCTGAGATTGAAATAAATACTTTTGGTGTGAGAGAAAGTATTAGAAAACCTGTTCGCCTTGCCGGTGTTATGCCTGATTTTTTTGAAGTGTTTAATCTGAATATTATTAGCGGCTCTATGTTTGTCGAAGAGCAAATGAAAAATGGTGAGCCGGTGTGTATAATTGGAGATAATGTTAAATTGAATTTCTTTGGAAATACAAACCCTATTGGTAAACAGATAAAATGCGGCAATATATGGCTTACCGTTATTGGTGTTGTTGAGGAAAGAAGAATTAAAGAAGATGAGATGGAACATCTTGGTGTTGGTCAGTTTTCTAATACAATTTATACAACAATAAAAACAGCTTTACTAAGATATATCGACAGATCGTTTGTGTCAACGGCTGATATCAAAAGAGCCAACACAAACCAAAGAAGAAGCAATGATGATGATAATGATAAAAAAGAAGCAGCAGAGAATTACCATCAAATAGACAGAATTGTTGTACAGGTTGAAAACTCAAACCAACTAAGTCCGACCTCTTCAGTTATTCAAAGAATATTAAAAAGACGTCATAATGATGTTGAAGATTTTAAAGTGACTATTCCCGAAGTATTATTGCAACAGGAGCAAAGAACCAAGGATATCTTTAATATTGTTCTTGGTGCTATTGCCGGAATCTCTTTGTTGGTTGGTGGAATAGGGATTATGAATATTATGCTTGCTAATGTAATGGAAAGAACAAGAGAAATAGGAGTGAGGCTGGCCGTGGGTGCAAAAAAAACAGATGTAATTTCTCAGTTTCTCGCCGAATCAACATTAATTAGCTTGACAGGTGGCACAATAGGGGTTTTTCTTGGGATTGCCCTCTCACGTTTAATTATGCATTTTACAGGCATATTAACTATTGTTTCCTGGCAGTCAATACTTATATCTTTTGGCGTTGCAGCAATGGTTGGTATTGTTTTTGGCATTATGCCTGCAAGAAAAGCCGCCGAGAAAGATCCCGTTTCTTCTCTTCGATATGAATAATATATTTTTCTAAGCTTCTTAAGCCTTTCAGCTTTTTTGTGATTTTTTTCAAGTAGGTATAATTTGGAAAAACTTTTACTTATATCGACTATATTGATATTTAAAGGATTAGTAAAATAAATTTATGTTTTGTATATTTGTTTTCACACTAAGAAATCGAGAAATAATCATCTAATAAAAAACATATTATCATGAAAAAATTTGCAGTTATTTTATCAGGCAACGGAGTTTTTGATGGAGCTGAGATACATGAAGCAACTCTTTCTTTATTTTTTATAAAGCAAAATGGCGCTGATTATGAAATATTTGCACCAAATATTGATCAGCATCATGTTATCAATCATATCACAGGACAGGAAATGGATGAAAAGCGTAATGTTCTTGTTGAATCAGCACGCATAGCAAGAGGGGATATCAAAGATCTTAAGGATCTGAATCCTGTTATGTTTGATGCTCTTCTCTTTCCAGGTGGTTTTGGTGCAGCAAAAAATTTGAGCAGTTTTGCTTTTGATGGTCCTGATTGTAAGATAAATGCTGATGTTGAAAAGTCGGTGCTGGCAATGCACAAAGCCGGTAAACCAATAGGAGCTCTTTGTATTTCTCCTGTTTTACTGGCAAAAATATTAGGGAAAATTGAGCTTACTATTGGTCGCGACCAAGGAACTGCAGACGCGGTTACCACTTTGGGTGCAACCCACAAAAATGCCGATCATGGAGAAGTTGTTATAGACGAAAAAAACAATATTTTTACAACTCCGTGTTATATGCTTGATGCAGATATTGCACAAATAGGGGAGGGTGCTGAAAATATCATTAAAGCAATGCTGAAAAAAATGTCTTAGAGGTGAAATTTATGATAATCGCTGAGATCATTTAGTTTTTGGATTCTGTATTTGTTGATTTTATTACATACTACAGAAAATAGTTCCAGATTGTTAGATATAAGCCACTTATGTGCAGTTTTATCGCCCATTGATGCTTCTGCAATTATCAGCAAAAACTGATATTTATGTTTTGCAAGCCATGTTTTGGCTTTGCTGTCATCAAAAATTGCATAGCTTAAGGCTGCAAAGTGCGGATATTTATGCTTTATCAGCCACTTTATAGCTTCATCATTGCACTGAATAGCATTGGCTAATGCAGCTAACTCGGGATAACCATTGTTTAACAGCCAGTGTAAAATTTCCTTATTTTCATTAACTGCTTCTCCAAATGCTAAAAGTATTTTTGGCGGGTAATTTGTCATTTAATAGATTTTTCTTTATCTAATGATATACATTTTTCCGAAACCTTCGTGGAAATATTTTTGAGCATCAGTATGATTCATCTCAATAGGCTTTTTGTCAATATTTGAAATAATTCTGTATAAATATACGCCATTTGCAAGCCTGTCGCCATACTGGTCGGTTCCATCCCATGCATACTCTGTTATATTTCTCCCTATTCTTATATTGCCTAATTCTGTCAGATCAATTTCTCTTACTACTTTGCCGGTAATGGTTAGTATTTGGATTTTGAAGAATGTCGGCAGTTCTGATCCTGTTAGTGTAAATACAAAGCGTGTATGAGTTGAAAATGGATTAGGCCAGTTTAATACTTCTGTTATTGTAGATTTTGTAACAATTTCAAAGCTAATACCTAAATCTTCCATTCCTGATTCATTTCTGGATCTGTCAGTTGCCTGGACAAGCAATTGATAGGTGCCATCAATTTCAAACTCAGGATTATACTCAATTTTGCATTTATTATCTGATTCTGTTGCCGGATAAAAACCTAATATTTCCATACCATCTTCATAGAAATATATTCTCTTAGGGTCTTGTTCTCCCGGATGCTGAAGATATACTTTTAGCAATGAGGTGTCATTTAGCAGTAAATATGGATTTTCATCCTTTAATGTCATAATGATATTTGGTTTTGCCGAAACTATATCTCCATCCATTATTCTTACACCATCAAAAGTAACATCAAGCAAAGGATTTGATTTATCTTCTTCAACAAAAAACGGAACTACGCCTACATTATTAAAATGATATTGTTCTAATTGATCATTATTAGGATTAACATCTATCCACAAACTGTTTTGTCCGGAAAAGTCTTTTGTGTCAAATACAATGGTGTCGATTAAAACATCTCCCGCCGGATGTGGCCCGGATCTGGGATAATCTATCATATGAATATTCCTTCCTTGATCCATTATCCAATAATTAACAAGCAAACTATCCATGTCATAATCACTGATATTTTGAATTGCCGTTGAAAAAACGAGTTCTTTTCCCTCCGGAATAGTGTCGCTTTGAAAAACATAATGCAGAGATGGGTTTATGGCAGTTTCTGGAGTAGGTTCGTATATTACATGCCAGCTTTGCATTTGTGCCGCGGTCCTGTTCTCATCATCCATCATATTTACCATGAGATGAAGATATGGATATTCTTCTGCATCAATATTTATGTCAGATGTTAAGTAAATATCTGTTGAATCTGCAGGGATATTGGTGTATAAAGTGTCAATTATACCTAGATTATTTACACCAAGTATATTTAGCCAAACAGAATCAGTCTCTAGGCCATCAAGACTTTGCTGCTGCCAATGAATAGATTCCCATTTTTTTGCAGGCCCAATTCTCTCGGATACAATATGACCCTGGTTCCAATTTGTTTCTATGCTGTCAGTTAGTGTAATTATGGATGAAATACTACCTCCGATTACCTCATTGGCAGATCCTATTATAGAACCTTTTTGGCTAAACATTTGATAAGGTGTGTTATCCTCTATATTTCTGATATTTGCACTTCCCAATGTTTCAAAAGCTTCGTACAAATCTTCAGGAAAACTCTCTGCCATATGGTTTTTATGACTCTGAACCAAAACAAAGTGACCTTCGGGAATGATATTTATAAAATCTCTCATTAATTCTAACCATTCATCACTTGTTGAGTGAAAATCAAAAGTATATCTTGGTCTTGTTGCCCAGCAGTGCTGATTTCCGTATTCCCCGGTATTGTCACCCTGATTGTATGTTTTCCATGCTTCCCCGGAAACAGGATCGAAAACTGCAAATATCACACCGTTGCCTGTATCCGCTAAACAAGACCATGTTGTTAAGATTATGCCGTTGACTTTTATAAAAACTTCATTCCACGGAATATATGGATAAACACCGGTTTGCGCCTGTATAGTATTTACGGTATTAATAAATTCCCATATTCTTTCGTCAGTATTATAAGAAACATATTTGTATTGATTGTTTTGGTATTGATCAAAATGTGCCTGAGACCAGCCCTCTCTGTCACTAATGTATTGAAAACTACTCTGCCTCCAGCTATATTCTTTTTCCTCCTCGGGCTTTATGCTGACTCTCCAATAATATACAGTACTGTCGGACATTACAAAAGGCGGCTGCCACTGAACAACGCCTCCTTTGCTGCTTATGATTTCCTCGATAGGATTTAAGAAAGCACTATTTGTATCAAGTTGAAAGACATAGTTTCTCTCATCAATAAAAGGATTTCCTGTTGAGGCTTTAAGAGTTAGTTCAGTTGAAGGTACTATTGCATATTTGTAAGGATACACAGGTATGACATCTGTTGAGCCAATAAGAATGCTTGTTATAGCAGTGTTGTTGTCATAATTTATTTCTTCAACTTCATTATATAAATCGAGAGTTGCTTTTAACTGATTTATTCCTACACCAATATCTTTATTTACCGGCAATTTGAAATCCAGAGTGTCTTTATAATAAGGTGTTTTTACTCTTTTTTGAATATTTTCGGATGAGCCGTTGGGGTAAATCCTTTCGAGTTCTACTATTATGGAATCATTTATTGCACGCCCTATATTTGTGGCAATTACATGTACATAAAAAGAATCAACCTCAGAAGTTACACTTGCAGGTGTGGTAAAAATGTCCTGAGCGCTTATGGTATAATCGGGTTTTGGTTGGCTGTTTATAACTATTGCAGGATCTCCATGAAGAGTAACCAGTAAACATATGTTTTTTATATAGCTGTTGGAGGATTGTATTTCCTGTATAGTATTCTGAATGTTTGAACCTACAGATTTTCCATAATACGGACTTGCGAGATTTTTTGTAAAACGGTCTGAATATTTGTTGAGTTCAAAAGCGCCTGCAGCAGAAGTTGATGCCAGATAGCCGATAACACCCTTTCCTTCAATTAAAACAAATTCTTCGCTGGAGCTGATTCCCGAGCCGAAAATGTCACCCGCAAAACATGAATTTGCTAATAAAAATGGATATTTTCCGTAATTATTATATTCTGAAGGATAATCTATGCTGATGTCAAATCCTATTCCCGCAGCATGTCCGAAAAAAGTCATAAGGCTAACACCATCATTAATTATTGTTTTTAATGAATCTGATTGATTGATTTGGATAGGATCTGTAGAACTTTTCAGGAATGTTCGCACATAGCCGCCAAATAAAGTATCTTCAAGGGATACTTTGTACTGTTTTAAATAATTTGCAAGAAGGGTTTGTTCATTTATATTGCTGCCACCCCCGAAATGTAATATATTCTTCATCCATTCTTGTGGGGTTTGACTTACTGATTCATACAGTATCACTTTGTCCAGATATAATTGTACCTCACTGTTGTTCTTGGCAGCCAGTCTGCCTGTAGCAATAGCAGGCGCATATAAGTAATCGGTAATTCCTGAACTTATTAGAACATCTGAAGGAGGATTTCCGAAAGATGGGACTAAGGTTGCAGCATAATTACTTGTGTTTTTTCTGTAACTTGATGGGGTTCTCGCTTTGCCGGCCAAAAAAAGTTTTTTGGGCGGTTCATCATAAGCACTGATAGTATATCTTGCAAAATTTCTCAGTGCCATAGGATGTTTGCCTATTCCATAAGCAAACTGATGATATAATTCATCAACATCAACCAATAATACTTTGTATCCTGTTGATTCTCTGTAGGCTGCATAATCTTCAGCGGATGACATCAGGCTATTATGTGTTATCAGCAAATAGTCTGAGTTGTGATAAGGAAAATCTCCGAAATCACGAAAACGCGCAAAATTCTCTGAGCTTTCATTAACAGCCTTAATGTTGATAACTTCTTTAAAATTTGCTTCTTTTATTAATAAGCAGCTTCTTGTGGAGGAGGGTGAAGGAGCCAGGGCATGGAAGTTGTCACCCTGGTAATATGTTCGTATTTTTTTATTGTTTGAAAAATCATATAGCCATACATTATCAGAAGAGCCTGCATTGAAATTGCTGAAAACAGTATATGTTTTTGAACCTGCCGTTGGAGGAAGTTCGAAATATAAGCTGTCGGTATTTCTCATGTCAAAAGTATGAGGGTATTTTATCTGAATGTATGAAATTGTATTTCGGGCTACTGTACTTCCAAGGTCATTAATTGAAGAAAAATCAAAAGAAGTACCACTTTCATTAAGTGCAGAAGGATTAACACTCCTTGAAAATCTTAGCAATTTATAACCATTGTATATTGTGTCAATAAGAATATTAGCAAATTGGACACTTAAGTGTTGATCCGGATTAAGTTCACTGTAGTCGGAGGCGCCAACAACAGTAAACTCTATTTGAGCTGAAGGCCCTGAAAGATAAATGTTTGGTGTTGGAATTACTTTATTACGGCTCTGCCCAAGATTGAAAGATGCATCAAACCATCCTTCGGCAGCAGTGTATTCAGGACTTGTTACACCATAGTTGTTAGTTTCACCTGCATAATAATAACTGGTATAGTCTTGTCTGCTTGTAAACCAAAAATATGATATAGGCGTATATCCACTAAAATTATTGTCTTCCTCAACTATAAATCTCTTATTGTTCAACTGATTATTCCATGTGAGATAATATGTGGCTGTGTCATTTATTAGGCTGTAATTGGGATTTGGTTGATCGGCCGTGTCTTCATAAAAAAATTGATCAAACCAACCGTCATTCTTTTTAGCATGAAATTCTATATAATCGTCTGACTGGAATATTCCGCTATTTTCATTACTGACAATAATAGGCTGTTCCTCTCCTTTATGGAATATTTGAAAGCTCCTTGGATCAAATGTGCCTAAAGGTAATCCGGCATTTGTAAGTGTATTATAATTAATTCGATATATTCCACCTTCTGTAATTTTTATGGCAAAATATTGTTGTTGATAATCTATCCATTCATTACCCAAAGGATTATCTGCCCTGCTGAATATTGCAGAGAAAATTAATAATGATAGAATTATTGATCTTTTGATTATCATAGTAATATTTTGCTATTCTTTTTGTTCTCTTCTGTTTATATTTAATTTTAATGAAAATACATTTGAATAAAGAGCAATTGAATTATCACCGACATCAGTTAAGGCATAATCTATGAATAAAATGTCTCTGATATTAATTCCAACTCCTATATTAGGCTGCAAACTAATAGTTCTTTCCTCATTTGGGAGGTAATATCTTTGGAAGTTTCCGATTCCACCTCTTAGAAATATAATGTTTCTGTATGATAATTCCATCCCAAGAGCAGGTTCAATACTAAATGGATCACCCGGTATTAACACGTTTCTTTTGCCATCAGTTGTAAGCATTATATCCAAAGAGGTTAGTAAGTTTAAATCATTGATGATTGCAAATTCGCGTGAAGCACCTAAGATAACACGTGGCATGGTAAGTTCGTAACTGCTGATTGGTATTTCATTCCCGGTGACTGTAAATACTTCTCTCATGCTGTCATCAAGATCGTACGACCAGGCATTAAATGTTGTTGTTATGTCTCTTCCCACTAATGCAAAGTTCCAATCGTTGAGCCTGTATTTAATTCCAATATCGAGTCCAAAACCCCAGGCACTGGCAAATGAACCGGCTGTTCGTCTGATTATTTTTGCGTTTGCGCCAATCTGAAGGTTTTCGTATTCAGGAATTTGTCTTGCATAGGATATTATAAAGGCATTGTCTGCTGCATTGAATGAGCGAATTCTGTCATAATGAATATTGCCTTCGGCATCTATTAACTCAGAAGTATCCGGAATATCGTCTATTCCAAACCTGATAAAAGAAAATCCAAGATGATTGTTTTCATCAGCTTTTATTGCAATGGCACCGTAATCATAAGTTGCTAAGCCTGCAAAATACTGACTATGCATTGCCCCAATCTGGATGTTAGATTCAATATTTAATAATCCTGCAGGATTCCAATACCCTGATGTAACATCATTGCTGACTGATATGAAAGCATTTGACATTCCTAAAGACCTTGCGCCAACACCAATAGTCAAAAACTCATTAGAGTACTTTGGTGTATTGCTTGTGGCGGCTTGCCCCAAAAACAATAAAGTGCTAATGATAATAATTTGCGCTGCCTTTATAAGAAATGCTAATGTAATGGTATTCAATGTTTTTAATTATTTTATAAAAAACAATTATTATTTGGCATTATTGTATAAAATTACAAAAAAAGACGCTGTTTTTGTGCTGTTTTTATGTAATAATAACAAAACCTGCAATTTGCAAAATTGATAAATATTCAATTTTGGTTTCGATTGCAGGTTGTAGCAAAAGGCTTTATGCTCTGTTATATAAGTAAAAACGCTATTTTAATTTTCTTTAATGCTGACAAAAGATTTAAGATTTCCTTTTCTTATAGAATATTTAAAGCATTTCCGAATTTTTCTTCAAAAACAAATTCACTAAAGTTTTTACGCTCTCTTGGGCTTTTTTCCATCTTTTGAAAATCAGAATCAAGCTTATCCATCGGGCCCATATAACCCAGAGCAAATGCTGCAATAGGCTCAAACCCCTCGGGAATTTCCAATAATTCAATTGCCTTTTCCTTTGAAAAACCACTCATCTGATGCATAAATAAACCTTCCTGTGTTGCCTGAAATGTCAAATATGCGGCACTTTGTCCGGTGTCATATTGGTATGTTATGTTGGGTTTATTATTTCTGGAGTTGTTTTTCTTGCCTATTATCATTCCAAGAACATTCGCAGTTTTTGTCCACTTTTGATTAAAGTCAATAAGTGTGTTATAGATGTTTTCCCATGATTTGCTGCCTTTTCTACCTATAACGAATCGCCATGGCTGCTCATTGAAAGCTGAGGGTGACCATCTGGCAGCTTCCAGGATGTTTTTTATTTTTTCATCTTCTACCGTTTTGTCGGCAAAGGTTCGCGGACTCCACCTTTTTTTTATTAAGGGGTGAATTTCATATTTTGTTACGGCTGGTTTTTCCATTTTTCTATCATTTATCTTATTAGTATATAAAAATACAACATAAATGTAAATATTTTGTTTGAAACTAACCTGCCCAACTTTCCCTGTCAAGGCTCCTGTAATGTATCGCCTCTGCTAAATGTTCCGGCTTGATATCTTCGCTGTTTTCAATATCAGCTATTGTGCGTGATACTTTTATGATTCTGTCATATGCCCTGGCAGAAAGATCAAGTTTTTCCATTGCAGTTTTTAACAGTAAACTTCCTGCGCTATCAATTACACAGACTTCTCTGAGTTTTTTAGCGGACATTTGAGCATTGCAATAAATTCCGTTTGAATCTTTAAATCTTTTTTCCTGAATTGCTCTTGCTGCAATTACCCTGTTTCTTATTGCTTCACTGTTCTCGCCATTATGCTCTGCATTAAGCTCTTTGAACGGAACCGGTGTTACCTCTATGTGGATGTCAATTCTGTCAAGCAGTGGCCCTGATATACGATTCAGATATTTCTGAACTATTCCCGGTGCACATACACATTTTTTTTCAGGATGATTATAGTATCCGCATGGACAGGGATTCATTGAAGATACAAGCATAAAACTTGCCGGATATTCTATTGAAAATTTAGCGCGGCTAACTGTAATAACTCTTTCCTCCAAAGGTTGTCGCAATACTTCCAGCACTGTTCTTTTGAATTCAGGCAACTCATCCAAAAATAAAACGCCGTTATGCGCCAAAGAAATTTCTCCCGGTTGCGGATATGAGCCACCTCCAACTAGGGCCACATCGCTGATTGTATGATGAGGAGCTCGAAATGGCCTAACAGGCAATAATGATGTGTTTCCCTCCAATTTGCCTGCAACACTGTGGATTTTAGTTGTTTCAAGAGCCTCATTTAATGTAGGAGGAGGGATTATCCCCGGCAATCTCTTGGCCAGCATGGTTTTGCCTGAGCCGGGAGGACCTATCATTATTAAGTTATGACCACCGGCAGCTGCTACTTCAAATGCTCGTTTTATATTTTCCTGGCCTTTTACTTCAGAAAAATCAAACTCATAATCATTAAGGCGAGAATAGAACTCTTCCCTGGTATTTACTACAACCCTTTCTAAAGAATCCTCTCCATTAAAAAAGTCTATAACCTGTTTTATATTTTCTGCCCCGTAAACCTCAAGCTCATCAACTACTGCTGCCTCACGGGCATTGGATTCGGGAAGAATTAAACCTTTAAATCCTTCTTTTCTTGCTTTTATTGCTATTGGTAATGCTCCTTTAATAGGCTTTAAGCTCCCGTCAAGTGACAATTCTCCCATTATAATGAACTTTTCAATAATTGTGCTTTCTACTTGTTTGCTTGCAGCTAAAATTCCCATGGCAATTGTCAAATCATAAGAAGATCCTTCTTTTCGGATGTCTGCAGGAGCCATGTTAACAACAATGCGCTTGCCGGGAATCTTGTGTCCGTTGTGTTTCAGTGCAGCATCTATCCTGTGATGACTTTCTTTTACAGCACTATCCGGTAAACCTACCATGAAGAAATTTACTCCTTTGGCAACATCAACTTCAATTGTTATGGTGGTTGCAGATATTCCATGTACTGCACTTCCATATGTTTTGGTTAGCATGTCTTAAATAGTTTGCAATTAGTTGTTAAAAATGCGAATTTAATATATTTTTATCAATCGCAAACATTAAACGCAAATAAATTGTTTTAAAACAATAATTATTTGATATTAATGAAGGTTAAGGATAAGAATGAGAATGAGGTTGAGAATATTAGCTTAAAAAAAGCTCAATAACTAATAAGCCATTGAGCTGAATATTATTATAATAAATTTTGGATGCAGAATGTAATTAAATTGCAGCGATACAACTAATTTCAATATCAACACCAAGTGGAAGTCCGGCTACTTCTATCGTTTCCCGTGCAGGAAAATCATCAGTAAAATAGCTGCCATAAACTTCATTTATGGTTGGAAAATTTTTCATGCTTGTGATGAAAATACTGCATTTAATAATATTTGATAAATCCATCCCTGCCTCTTTCAAAATTTCTTTAATGTTTTCCATCACCTGCTTAGTTTGTGCAGCAATGTCATTTTTTGCAATTTCTCCATTTGCAGGATTTACAGGTATTTGACCTGAGACGAAAAGCATATTATTTGTCATAATAGCCTGATTGTACGGACCTATAGGAGCAGGCGCTTTGGGTGTGTTTATTATTTTTTTCATAAGTTTATTGTTTTATTTTTTTATAAAAATATTAAATCTAATTTATGTTTAATGAATAGGAGTATAATAAGATTAATTTTTCGTATTATATTTGAACAAAATAAATAGCTTTCAATATACAAAACAATGAATATCTTAATTATAGACAATTACGATTCATTTACTTATAATTTATATCATCTTATTGAAGCTGTTATGCCAACGGAATACGCTTTAAAGGTAAAAAGAAACGATGAGATAAGCATTAATGAAATTAAAAAATTTGATAAAATTGTATTAAGTCCCGGTCCGGGATTACCCCAAAGCGCCGGTATTACTAAAGATGTTATTCAGACTTATTCTACATCTAAAAGTTTCTTTGGAGTTTGTCTTGGTCATCAGGCTATAGCTGAGGTTTTTGGAGCAAAATTGATTAACCTGAATGAGGTACTTCATGGCGTTGCTATTGAAACTTATACTACAGAGAATCATGATCTGATTTTTAATTCCTGCCCTCCTAAGTTTGAAACAGCACGTTATCACTCATGGGTTGTGGATGATTCAGATTTTCCCGATTGTCTTGAAGTTACTGCACGTGATAAGCTCGGTTATATTATGGCTTTAAAGCATCGCAATCTGGATCTGAGAGGTGTGCAGTTTCATCCTGAAAGCATTTTAACTCCCTGCGGCAGGAAAATGCTTGAAAACTGGATTTTAGCTCCTACTCCCTGAAATAAATTCTTTTTACCCTGTGGGAAATAGAAGTCAGAACCTCATAGGGTATTGTATCAAGTTCTTCGGCAAGCTTACTGACAGGTATATCTTCACTGAAAACAATTACCTCATCTCCTTCATTTGCTGTAATACCCGTGATATCAAGCATGCACATATCCATACAGATATTTCCGATAGTTTTTACGAGTTTACCATTTAGCATTAAAGATCCTTTGCCATTTCCCAGTTTTCTGCTTAAGCCATCTGCGTAGCCTACAGGTACAATTGCAATTTGCAGGTTTTTGTCAGTCATAGCGGCTCTGCCATAACCGATACTTTCTCCTGCAGGGATTTCTTTTATTTGTGATATAACAGATTTGAAAGAACTTACATTTTTTAAAAGCTTATTAACATTTTCATTGGGATCAATTCCATATAAGCCGATACCCAATCTTACCATCTTGTAATGAGCTTCAGGAAAACGACTAATAGCAGATGAATTACAAATATGCTTTATTACAGGATAAGCAATTTGTGATTCTATTTTGTTTGATATAGAGTCAAAAATCTGAATCTGCTTGTGGGTAAATTCATCATTTTCAGGCATGTCACTTGCTGCTAAATGTGAAAATACAGACGATATTTTGATGTGTGGGTTGCTTTTTATTAATGTCAGAAGTTCGTCTATTTCATTATTCATAAACCCTAATCTGTGCATTCCCGTGTCAATTTTCAGATGAACCGGAAAAGGATTATTTTCGGAAATGCCGGGAAAGAGTTTTGCGCTTTTTGCAATTCTTTTAAATAAATTGATACTATATATTTCCGGTTGCAGATTATAATGATGTAAAATATCAAGACTTTGAATTTCAGGATTCATTACTACTATCGGCAGTGAAATTCCATGCATTCTAAGGTCTTTGCCCTCATCAGCATATGCAACTGCAAGGTAATTGCAATTCTGTTTAGATAAAACAGATGCTATTTCATAACTGCCACTGCCATATGAAAATGCTTTTACCATAGCCATAATCATGGTTTGTGGTTTCAACATTGATTTATATACCTTGTAGTTATGAATTAATGCATCAAGATTAATTTCAAGAATTGTTTGATGGTCTTTTTGCTGCAGTAAGTTGCTTATTCTCTCAAACCCAAAAGGTCTGGCACCTTTAATAAGTATTGCTTCATTATAAAGATTTGAGAAGTCGAATTCCTTAAGAAAAGTTTCAGTATCTGAGAAAAACTCACATTCAATATTAGTAAATTGTGAGGATTGACGGCTTATTGCTTTTCCAATTCCTGTAAGATGATTAATATTTTTTGCATTTACTAATGTAGAAACTTCTTTGTATAATTTTTCTTCCTTTATGCCTGTTTGAAGAATATCTGAGAGAATTAATCTTGTTTTTTGATTTTGCACTTGTTCCGATAAAAAATCCAATGCTATTGAAAGGGAGTGTAAATCAGAATTATACGTGTCATTAATTATGCTGCATTTATTTATTCCTTGTCTCAATTCCATCCTCATTGCCACCGGCTGCAAAAGCTTTATTTGCTTCTCTAAGCGATCATATTCAACGCCTATTTGACACAGAAAAGCAATGCAATGTAAAATATTTTCTATTGATATCGCATCAGTGAAGGGAATGACAAAAGGTAATGATTTTCCGGCATGAATAAACTCAATAAATGTTTGTTTTTCCGACTTTTTAATCTCTTTAAGGCCGGAAGGGAAAGCTGTCTCTTTTGACCATGGACATAATTCGACATTAGGATTATCCTTGCTCCACAAGTCAATCTCCTTATGCAATATTTCATAATCTGCACAGTATATTAGCTTTTTAACTCCTTTGAAAAGCTTTAATTTTTCCCTGATTTTTTCTCCGGTGTTTTTAAATCCTTCATCATGTGCCGGTCCTATATTTGTAAAAATGCCATAGTCCGGAGTAAGAATATTATGAAGTTTCTCCATTTCACCTACAGTAGATATTCCGGCTTCAAAAATACCCATATCAAACTCGCTGTCCATTTGCCAAACGGATAAAGGAACACCAATTTGTGAATTATAGCTTTTAGGACTTCTTACAATTTTCATTTTATCATTAAGCAGTTGAAACAACCACTCCTTAACAATGGTTTTCCCATTACTGCCTGTAATTGCAAGAACAGGAACTTTGTATTTTCTGCGGTGATATGCAGCCAGCTTCTGTAATGCACTTAAAGTATCCTCAACCTTTATAAAGACCGCTTTCTCATATTTAGAGCTGTAATTGTCAGGAAGTTGAGAAACAACAAATACATTAACGCCTTTTTTGTATAAATCTGAAATGTAATTATGGCCGTTATTATTAGAAGTTTCAAGGGCAAAGAATATGCTCGATTCCGGAACAACCAGCATACGACTATCGATCAGCAGGTGTTTTATAAGCCTGTCTTTTTTATTGCCAAAAACTTCTCCGGCAATAACTTCGATGATTTCTCCTGAAAAGCATCCGGAAAAATATGTCATCTGAATTATTTTTATTTATACTAATTAGTCGGCTAAATCCTTAAGATCATCAGGATCTGATTTTTCCGGATTATTATCATATTTTGATGATGGCTTAAGCGGGTTTTCATTGATTTCCTGATATATTTTTCTGTTTTTGACAATATCAATTGCCAAATATACGGCTTCTCTAAAAGCGTCAGGTGATGCCATATTTTTGCCTGCAATTTCATAAGCTGTTCCATGTGCAGGAGAAGTTCTTACAATCGGCAGCCCCGCTGTGAAGTTCACTCCGCTTTTAAAAGATAATGCTTTAAAAGGAATTAAACCTTGATCATGATACATGGTAAGAATTCCCTCAAACTCCCTGAAAGTGGAAGAACCGAAGAAACCATCGGCAGGATAGGGGCCAAAGGCAAGAATTCCTTCATCAAAAGCTTTCTTAATTGCAGGAATAATTACTTTTTCTTCCTCAATTCCAATAACACCTTTGTCGCCGGCGTGCGGATTTAAACCCAATACGGCAATCTTTGGACGTGAGATGCCAAAATCTTGTTTTAATGATTGATTTAGTATTCTTATCTTTTTTAGAATTAATTCTTCCGAAATCATTGATGGAACATCTCTTAGGGCAACATGACCTGTGATTACTCCAATACGAATATCATTGCTAACCATTAACATAAGAGGTTCTTTGCCACCAAATCTTTGTGCGAAATACTCAGTATGCCCGGGAAAAGAGAAGTCTTTACTCTGTATGTTTTGTTTATTGATGGGAGCTGTAACTATAGCTTCAATATTTCCGTTTTTCAAATCTTCCGTTGCTGCCTCTAAAGCCAGAAATGCAACTTCTCCACCAATGTCAGTGCATTGGCCAAGGTCAATCTTAATTTCCTGAGAATAAATGTTGCATAAATTTGGTTTGTTATCCTTTGCATGTTCGGCGTTCTTAATGATATTAAAACTAAAATCGCTTTCATTCAAGGTCTTTCTATGGTATGATGCAACTTTTGAAGAACCATAAACTATAGGTGTGAAAAAATCCATTACCCTGATATCAGATAAGGTTTTGATAATTATCTCATAACCAATACCATTAACATCTCCATGAGTTATTCCTATTCTTGTTGAGTTTTTTTCGTTATGCTGAGAATCATCATTCGTAAATTCTTCTTCGAATTCTGCCATTGTATGCTTATTTATATAATTGTGAAAATAATTCTAATCGTTATATATTAGACAAATTTAGTTGAAAAAGAGCAAAATTTAATCCTTAGTATTGATTTTATGTTTTAAAAAATCATATAATAGTCTAACACCCACTCCGGAACCTCCTTGGCTAATGTATTTTTCGTTTTTATCCATAAATCCCATTCCGGCTATATCTAAATGTATCCAAGGGTAAGAAATGAAATTTTTTAAGAAGCATCCGGCAGTAATAGCTCCGGCTTCTCTGCCGTTACCTATGTTTTTTATATCAGCAATATTTGATTCTATTTCTTTATCATATTCCTTCCACATAGGGAATTCCACAATTCTTTCATAAACATTATAACCCGATTTTACCAGACTTTCCATCTGTTTGCTGCTGTTATCATGCATTCCGACAATACCATATTTGCCTATAGCCATAGATGCTGAGCCGGTTAAGGTTGCAATGTCGATTACTAACTCAGGTTTGAATTTTTCTGCATAACATAATGCATCAGCCAGTATTAGCCTGCCTTCAGCATCGGTGTTTAAAACCTCAACTGTTTTGCCATTCATCATACTTATTATATCTCCCGGAGCAATAGCGTCATTTATAATCATATTGTCGGTTGCCGGAAGCAAACCTATTACATGAACATTTAAATTATTTAATGCAATTGCCCTGATTGCAGAAAAAACTGCGGCAGCTCCTGCCATATCACTTTTCATTGCCTCCATTGCATTAGGTGGCTTTAAACTTAATCCACCGCTGTCGAACATAACGCCTTTTCCTACCAAAACATATGGTTTGGTATTTATAGCGCCTTTAGGCTTCCATTCCAAAACTGTAAAGCTTGGCTCATTTTTGCTCCCTTGGTTTACAGCCAATAAGCCATTCATCTTAAGTGTTCTAATTCGGGTTTCCTCAAAAGTTTCTGTTTTTATTTTCGCTTTGGAACTTTCTTCTTTTACAATTTCGGCAAATTTTGCTGCCGTTAGAGAAGAACCGGGTTCATTTACCAAATCTCGGCATAAGAATACTGATTCTGAAAGGTTTATCACTTCAGTTAAATCTGCCGGACTTACATCCTTATGCAAACAATTTATTTTTGAAATAAAGTGTTGTTTGTTTTTCTTGTCTTTGTATTTGCCAAAGCTATATGATGACAGTAAAATGCCTTCTATAAAAGCCAAAACATACTGCTTTTTTATACTTTCAGCTATTATATTTATCTCATTTTCTTTTTTTCCCTTTAAAAAAGTATAAAGCTTATAGCCTTGATTTCTGTATAATTCTTTAATTGCGTATTCTTCCTCTTTTGTCTTTTCAGGGATTGCACATACAATTATCCAATAATCATATCTGTTAAATTTGAAAATTTCAGCTTCGTCTTTGGGATACTTTTTTTCAAGATATTGAAGTTCCTCTTTTTCGAGTTTTAATTGTTTTAGTTCTTTTTGAGAATTAATAAGAAAAGCAATGTTTTGCTTTGGCTCTATTTGTTTAATTTTGTGAAGTTTAGTAATCATAGGTTTTGTTTTTTGCAAATTTAGCAATAATAAGTAGTTGTATGTAAAAGCTTTTTAGCAAATTCAAATGGATATAAAAATAATTATAGATAAAACACTTAATGGTAATGCAATAAGTCTTGAGGAAGCAATGTTTCTTTGGAATAATGCACCTTTGTCGCTATTGATGCTTGCCGGACATCAGTTGAGATTACAAAAAGCTGATCAGGATAAGGTTTCGTGGATTATTGACAGAAATATAAATATCACTAACATATGTTGTTCAGGCTGTTTGTTTTGCAATTTTTACACTACTGAAAAAAATGATAATGCATATATAACGTCAATAGAAGAGTATAAAAAGAAAATATCCGAATTAATTAGAATAGGAGGTAATCAATTATTATTACAGGGAGGATTACATCCAAAATTAGGATTGGATTTTTATAAAAGTCTTTTTAAAGATATAAAAACTTTATACCCTGATATAAAGTTGCACGCCCTGGGCCCGCCCGAAATAGTACACATATCCAAAATCGAAGGAATATCTTATAAACAAACGCTGGAGCAATTGCGTGAGGCCGGATTAGATTCTTTGCCGGGTGCAGGAGCTGAGATTCTTTCCGACAGAGTGAGAAATATTATTTCAAGAGGAAAGTGCAAAAGCAAAGAATGGGCTGATGTTATGACAGATGCTCATAAGCTTGGGATTACAACTTCTGCAACAATGATGTATGGTCATATTGAAACAATTGAGGAAAGAATGGAGCATCTGCTGCTCATTCGTGCGATTCAAGATAAGAAGCCAACAGGAAGTAAAGGTTTTATAAGCTTCACACCATGGCCTTTCCAACATGAAAATACTGCACTTTCAAAAAGAATGAGTTTATCTGTTAATTACAGCAGTGATGAATATATAAGATTAATAGCAATTAGTCGATTGATGTTAAACAATGTTGATAATATTCAGGCTTCCTGGTTAACAGTTGGAAAAGAGATTGCACAGATATGTCTTCATGCCGGTGCTAATGACTTAAGCAGTATTATGATTGAAGAAAATGTTGTTTCAGCTGCCGGAGCCATGCATAAAATGGGTGTATCGGAAATGGAAAACACTATTCGGGAAGCAGGGTTTGAGCCTGTAATGAGAGATCAGGAATATAATCTGTATGATAGATAAAAAAGCTATAATAAATTAAAAGAGGCTGTCTCGATTATTTGAGACAGCCTCTTTTTGAAGATTTTTTAGAAATACTATTGATAAGCTTCGTTTTGAACCAGATTAGAATTCACATCAATCTCTCTTTGAG
>CAZTPA010000040.1:0-26847 GCA_964614525.1 uncultured Bacteroidales bacterium
ACCTTTCCTAATTATACATAAATGCCTCACCGGCGCTACTAATGACATCTTCATGCAAAACATTAATGTTGCATAAAAAGGATTCTCCTTGCTTTGTGTTATTACACAAAAATGATAAAAATTTGAACACTGTCTTTTTTAATGTGTTAATATTATTATGAAGCATTCAAAAGATAATATTGATTTTATAGTCTTTTTTGATGGCATTTGTAATTTGTGCAATGCTTCGGTGCATTTTGTAAATAAGCATGATACAAAAAAGAGATTCAAGTTCTCATCACTGCAATCAGAGACTGCTGAAAACTTTTTAAATGGAGTTGAGGCTAAAAATAAAAGCAATAGTATTGTGCTATACCACAAAGGCAAACTCTATTTTGAGTCTACAGCAGTTTTGAAAATTGCGAAATATTTACGATTTCCCGTAAATCTATTGTATGGATTTATTATTATTCCGCCATTTATAAGGAATTTTATCTATCGTATAATTGCGAATAAGAGGTATAAATGGTTTGGCAAAAAAGATAAATGTCTTATTACTTCCAATCTTAATTCGGATGTTTTTATCTAATTCTTTTTATTAAAAAAAATCTCGCCAAGTTTAAAATTACTTTAATCATCTTTGCTTCTCAATTTATCTAAAGTTTTAATTTTCAGAAAACAGCAGTCAAATTACCTTTTTTTATCGACGCCTTTTTTCTATATTTGCCAAAATAATTTTAATATTATTAGCCTATATAAAAACATTAAATTTTTAAGGAGAAAACTATATGACAAAAAACAAAATTACTGCAAAGGAAGCTATTGCTTTAGAAGATAAGTATGGAGCGCATAATTATCATCCACTGCCTGTTGTTCTGAACAAAGGTGAAGGAGTATTTGTATGGGACGTTGACGGTAAACGTTATTATGATTTTTTATCAGCTTATTCTGCTGTTAACCAAGGCCATTGTCATCCCAAAATTGTTGCTGCACTTAAAGAGCAAGCAGAAACTCTGGCGTTGACTTCCCGCGCTTTTCATAATGATATTCTTGGAGTATATGAGAAATATCTAACCGAATATTTTGCTTATGACAAGGTGCTTCCTATGAATACAGGCGCAGAAGCTGTGGAGACAGCGCTAAAACTTACACGTAAGTGGGCATACACAAAAAAAGGTATTGCTAAAGATCAGGCTAAGATTGTTGTTTGTGAGAATAACTTCCACGGAAGAACTACTACCATCGTTTCTTTCTCAAACGATCCTGATGGATATGGCGATTATGGCCCGTTTACTCCGGGATTTGTTCGTATTCCTTATAACGATTTCGCAGCTCTTGAAAAAGAACTGGAAGATCCTAATGTTGCAGGTTTTATGGTTGAGCCGATTCAGGGTGAAGCAGGAGTTTTTGTCCCGGACGAAGGCTATCTTAAAAAATGCGCAGACCTTTGTAAAAGCAAAAATGTGTTGTTTATTGCTGATGAGGTTCAAACAGGTATCGCACGTACAGGGAAAATGCTTGCTTGTGATCATGAAAATGTAAAACCTGATGTTCTTATTCTTGGGAAAGCAATTAGTGGCGGAGTATATCCGGTATCTGCAGTTTTAGCAAATGATGATATTATGCTTGTTATTAAGCCGGGACAGCATGGCTCTACTTTTGGCGGTAATCCCGTTGCTTGTAAAGTTGCAATGGCTGCTTTAGATGTGATAAAGGAAGAGAAACTTGCTGAAAGAGCTGAAAAACTTGGGCAAATTCTTCGTCGCGAACTTAAAGCTTTCGATTCTGAAATGCTTACTCTTGTCAGAGGAAAAGGTTTGCTAAATGCTATTGTTATTAAGCCTAAAAATGGCAAAGAAGCCTGGGACGTTTGTGTGAAAATGGCTGAAAACGGCCTGCTGGCGAAACCAACACATGGCGATATTATTCGTTTTGCTCCTCCATTGGTTATTACTGAAGAACAGTTAATGGAATGTGTTGAAATTATTAAGAAGTCTATTAAATCTTTTGAATAAAGGATAGATTCATAATTTGTAAAAGGCTCTGATTGTTATTAAATACTATCAGGGTCTTTTTTTATCTAAGCCTTGCTTATTTACTAGAATATTACCGCTTCTGATTTTTATGCGTTCTGTAAGAATGTATTCTAACAATATTCACTTGCCGGCGTATGAAGAGTTTTTCCTGTTTTATATCGTGATGGCTTGTTTTTGTTCTTCTGATAGAGGAATGATTATCGGTTTGTTTTGCTCATCTACTGCTGCTAATGTAAATAAACCCTCAACTGCTTTTTCCTTATTCCCTGTTTGGTTTTTGTCAATATTTATTGTAAGCCTGATTTCAATTTTAGCATTGCTTATCTTTTCTATTTTGCTTACTATTTCTATAATGTCACCAAGATTTATTGGCAATAAAAATTTTACTTGATTAACATACGCTGTAACAACCTTCGTTTTTAAAAAGTTATTAGCTGTGATGTAAGCTGCTTCATCCATCCATTTTAATGCCGTCCCCCCAAATAATGTATTGTGGTTGTTAAGGTCTTCATGCATTATAAGCTTATATTGTATTGTTTGTGCATCCATGTGTTTTTTTTTACAAAAATATAAAAATATATTTTGCAAATGAACAATAGTTCATTAAATTTGCACTAAACAATAGCTCATTATTTATGACTCCCAGAATTAAAACCTTAAGAAAAGTATCTAGTCCACCTGCTATCAAAGGGCTTAAACCATATGGTCCCGATATAAATTCAAAAAAATCGGAACAGGTAATTCTTTTATATGAAGAATATGAAGCTTTAAAACTTTGTGATTATGATATGTATAATCATGTTGATGCTTCAATACTAATGGGTGTTTCACGGCCAACATTTACGAGAATATTCTCATCTGCCCGTCAAAAAATTGCAAAAGCATTAGTTGAAGGAAAGCAAATATCAATAGAAGGAGGGAAGGTATATTTCGACAGTGATTGGTATAAATGCAAAGCATGTGCCTGCAATTTTAATAATCCGGAAAAGGATCAAAAAATCACCAATTGTCCATTGTGTGGTAGCAGCAAAATTGCTTCTTATGAGTCAGATTCAGAAGAAGGGAATATTGAAGAGCCTGCACGTTTTAATTGTGAAGATATTTGCTTCTGTCCGGAATGCGGACTGGAGGAGCAACACCAACGCGGATTGCCGTGTAGTCATGTAGTTTGCATAAAATGTGGCAAACCCATGAAAAGAAAAGGAATATCAAATTGTTAATATATAAAAATTTAAAAATAGATAAAAATGAAAATAGCAATAGCATCTACGGGAAATTCACTAGAATCTAAGATTGACCCTCGCTTTGGGCGCTGTTCTTACTTTGTTATATATGATACAGATAGTGAAGCAGTAGAATTTGTTCCTAATAAGAGTAAAGATGCAGAGGATGGAGCAGGCCCTGCTTCTGTGCAGTTTGTTGCCGGAAAAAATGTTCAAAAAATAGTTTCAGGAGAATTTGGAATAAAAATTAAACCTATGCTTGATCAATTGAAAATTCAAATGATTGTTGTAAAAGATAATGAAAAGAAAATCAAGGATATTATTGAAATGTTAAATCATAAAAATTAGCATTATGCCAAAACTTGATAAAACCGGCCCTGACGGAGATGCTCCGCTTAGCGGGCGTAAACTCGGAAGCTGCAATTCTTGCACTGATGAAGAAAAGCTTGAAAAACTTGGCAAAGGAATGGGAAAGAAACGAAATTCAGGTGGTGGCAGAGGTATGGGTAAAAGATTAAAAAGTAATTTACAAAGTATTAATAAATAAAAAAGGAGGTTATTATGCCCGGACTAAATAAAACCGGACCATTAGGTAATGGTCCAATGACAGGGAGAAAAATGGGTCGTTGCACAAACTTTCAAAAAGCTGCTGAAAATGACCCTGAAAATGCTACTAAAAGCGAAAACATTCAAAATGAATTTCAAGGAAGAGGTTTAGGAATGAGACGTGGATTTGGAAACAGAGGCAGAGGAGATGGATTCGGACGCAGGTTTAACAAATAAGAGTGTTTTTTTAATAAGTAATCTTATTAAAAACTGTCAAGTAATTAAATATTTAAATGAAACTTCTGTGCTGAAAAGTAAAGCGAACAGCTAAATAATTCAAACAGAAAGTTTTCTCGCAGAAAAAGCGAGACAAATATCTTATAATTAAAAATCAAAATATCAACAGATGAAAAAACGTATTGCTATTCCACTGGAAAATGGATTGCTATGTGCTCACTTTGGCCACTGTCAAAAGTTTGCCATAATGGATGTTATAGATAATAGTATTGAAAATGCTAAGGAGATTGTTCCTCCTGACCATCAACCCGGCCTTTATCCAAAATGGATTGCTGAATTTGGCGTAACTGACGTTATTGCAGGTGGAATTGGACAAAAAGCAATTAGTCTTTTTAATAGCTTTAATATTAACGTTTTTGCAGGTGCTCCAATTAAAGATTCTAAAAGTCTTGCTGAAGATTTTATTAAAGGAAATCTTTCTCTTGAAGCAAATTATTGTGACCATTAATTTATGAGTTGTTCTGTTAAAATTGCAATAGCCAGTGGGAAAGGAGGAACAGGGAAAACGCTTGTTGCTACTAATTTAACCTATGCATTAAATAATGCAGGATATGATATTACATTGGTAGATTGTGATGCTGAAGAACCAAATGCCAAAGTGTTTTTTGATGTAGATTTAGAAAATGAAATATCTGTTAAGCAGAGAGTTCCTGTAATTGACAAAAATGCATGTGTTTTTTGCGGCAAATGCCATGAATATTGTAATTATAATGCTATTTTTTTTCTGCCCGGTATGGACATAATTAATGTGGTTGAAGATCTTTGTCACAGCTGTGGAGCTTGTTCTGTTGCATGTAAATATAATGCAATATCTGAAAAGGATAAAGAAATTGGAACAGTAAGTTATTTTCCTATATCCGAAAACTCACTCCTGGTTGAAGCCTGCATGAATGTGGGTGTTTATTCGGCTGTACCTGTTATAACTAAAGCACTCGATAGTTTAAATAGCAACAGATCTTATATTTTTGATTCGCCTCCCGGAACTTCCTGCCCGTTTATTCACACAGTTTTGAGGGCTGACTTTGTAATTCTGGTTACCGAACCAACAAATTTTGGATTACATGACTTAAAACAATCAGTCGAAACTTTGCGATTGATGGATATTCCTTGTGGTGTAATAATTAATCGTGCAGGCATTGGTGATAATGTTGTGTTTGATTATCTGGAGAAGGAAAACATAGATGTATTAATGGAGATTCCTTTTGAGAAAGAAATTGCATTCTACTATTCATGGGGCGAAATTATCGCAAAAAACAGGCAACAATGGTCTGAAGAGCTTATTAATATGTTTGATTCAATTTGCAAAAAATATGGAAATAGCAGTAATTAGTGGAAAAGGTGGTACGGGAAAATCAAGTATAACTGCTGCATTTGCAACTATTGTCAAGAATATAGTATTAGTTGATTGCGATGTTGATGCCGCAAATTTGCATATCATTTTTAATCCCGATACGCGCGAGGAACAGGTTTATGTGGGAGGACAAAAAGCTGTTATTGATCCTGATTTATGTACTAATTGTGGTTTATGCCGGCAATTATGCAGATTTAATGCAATAGAAATTACTTTATTAGAAACAATTATTTCTGATTCATTATGTGATGGCTGCTTGCTTTGTTATAGAGTATGCCCTGAAAAAGCAATCAGCATTATTGATAACAATAAAAGCAGATTATATGCCGGATCCTTTCGTAATGGCGAAATGGTGCATGGCAGATTGGCTCCGGGAGAGGAAAATTCAGGAAAACTTGTTAATTTGGTTCGTAACAAAGCAAAACAAATATCTCAAAACAAAAACATAGATAATATTCTAATTGACGGACCTCCAGGAATAGGCTGTCCGGTTATTTCTTCTATAACTGGTGTTGATAAAGTTGTGATTGTTACCGAACCTTCAACTTCAGGTATGCACGATTTTAAAAGAGCGGTTGAAATAGCATCAAAATTTGATCTCAAATCATTTGTCATCATAAATAAATCTGATCTTAATTCGCATATCACTACAATGATTAATGATTATTGTTTTGCTAATGATATTGAAGTTTTGGGTGAAATACCATATGATTCGGAAATTGTAAATGCAATGGTAAACTGTAAAAGCATTATTGAGTGGGCACCAAAATCCGAAACATCTCAATTATTGATAGAAATCTCAAATAAAATTTTCAATGAACAGACTTTGTAAATCAAGAGCTTACGTACATCTTTATACCGGAAATGGTAAAGGAAAAACTACCGCAGCTATTGGATTGGCTGTGAGAGCTGTTGGCGCTAAAAAGAAAGTCTTTATAGCGCAGTTTGTGAAAGGAATGAAATATTCGGAAATCAAAGCTCTTAAAAAGTTCTCCGAAATAAAAGTGCAACAATACGGCTTGGATTGCTTTATTGTAAATGAACCTTCACAAAAAGATATTGATGCTGCTGTTAAAGGTTTTCAAGCTGCAAAAGATATTATTGAAAATAACAAAGCTGATCTGGTAATCCTGGATGAAATATGTATCGCTATTTATTACCACCTTTTGGATATAAATGATATTATCAGCCTTATTGAAAATAAACCAAAAGAAATGGAAATAGTTATGACCGGAAGGTATGCGCCACAGGAACTTATTGATGCATCTGATTTGGTTACCGAAATGACTGAGATAAAACACTATTTTAATGAAGGAATTGTTGGACGAATAGGAATTGAATACTAATAATAATTTTTAAAAAAAGAGAAAAATATGAAAACGACAGACAAAGGATTTAACACTAAACTTATTCATGCAGGAGCATTTGAAGACGAATTTGGAAGCGCAACAGTGCCGATTTATCAAACATCAACTTTTAGATTTAAAAATGCACAACATGGTGCTGATTGTTTTTCGGGTAAAAGCGACGGATATATTTACACACGAATAGGAAATCCTACTACAAGAGCACTAGAACAAAATATTGCCGAACTCGAAAATGGTTTTGACGGAATAGCAACTAGCTCCGGGATGGGCGCGGTAAGTACAATTTATATGGCTCTTTTGGGTGCCGGTGCGCATATTGTCAGCTCAGATGCTGTGTATGGCCCTGCAAGAGGAATCCTTGAACAGGACTTTTCAAGATTTAATGTCGAGGCTACTTTTGTTAATACTTCAAATGTTGAAAATATTCGTAAAGCAATTAAACCAAATACAAAAGTTTTATATATTGAAACTCCGGCTAACCCTACAATGGAGCTTACCGATATTGAGGCTTGTTCTAAAATAGCGAAAGAACATAATTTATTGTTGGTTGTGGATAATACTTTTTGTTCACCCTACCTGCAAAAACCATTAGATTTAGGGGCAGATGTTGTGTTTCATTCAATTACTAAATTTATAAACGGACACGCTGATATTGTTGGAGGTGTTATTGTAGCAAAAAATCCTGAATTATATAAAAAAATTCGCCATTCTATGGTATATTTGGGCTGTAATATGGATCCAACACAGTCGTTTATGGTTATTAGAGGTGTTAAAACTCTGGCTGTCAGAATCGAACGTGCGCAGGAGAATGCAATGAAAGTTGCAAGATTTCTGGAAGCTCATCCTAAAGTTGAGTGGATAAAGTATCCGGGACTTGAATCTCACCCACAGTATGAGCTTGCAAAAAGACAAATGAAAGGTTTTAGCTCTCTTATGAGCTTTGGACTTAAAGGTGGATTAGAAGCCGGTAAAAAATTGATGGACAATGTTCATCTGGCAATTTTGGCTGTTTCCTTAGGAGGAGTTGAAACTCTTATTCAGCACCCGGCATCAATGACTCATTCTGCCGTTAGTAAAGAAAATAAGATTGCTGCCGGAATTACTGATGATTTGGTTAGATTATCGGTTGGCATTGAGGATGTTGATGATATTATTAATGATTTAAAAAGTGGTTTAGATAAAATTTAATATTTTTAAAATATGGCTTTATTTGAAAAAATTGAAATGCCGGACGTGAAAAAAATTATTGCTGTTGCTTCCGGTAAAGGCGGTGTTGGTAAATCTACGGTTTCCGTGAATCTCGCTATAGCATTGGCCCGAAAAGGACTTAAAGTGGCTATTGTTGACGCCGATATTTACGGGCCTTCAATACCCCGAATGTTCGGTATTGAAAATGAAAAACCGGAAGGTACTTCTTTTGGCGGAAAAGAGTTTATCTTGCCAATCGAAAGAGAAGGGGTGAAAATTAATTCAATAGGATTTTTTGTTTCAAGTAAGCAAGGCCTTATTTGGCGAGGACCAATGGCAGCTAATGCTATTACTCAATTATTTGAAAATACTTTATGGGGTGAAACTGATGTTATGATTATTGACTTTCCACCGGGAACCGGCGATATCCAGTTAACAACAGTTCAGAAATTGAATCTTTTTGGAGCACTGATTGTTACTACTCCTCAGGAAATTTCTCTTAATGACGCCCGTAAAGCTGCTTCAATGTTTCTGAACCCCGGACTGAAGGTGCCTCTTTTAGGAGTAATAGAGAACATGTCCTGGTTTACTCCCAAACCTCACCCCGAAGAAAAGTATTATTTGTTCGGTAAGGATGGTGGTAAAAAACTTGCTGAAGAATATGATACTGATTTATTAGGTCAGATACCCTTGGTTGCTGAAGTTGGAGAGGATGCTGAAAAAGGCTTAAGTTCTTTCTCCAACGATAATGAGACGATTGCAAAAGTCTTTCAGGATATTGCGAATAAGCTTCTTAAAAAGTAAGTGTTGCCTCATATTGTGTTTTTATTATAAAAAAAGCCCGAAAGCAATTTTGCCTTCGGGCTTTTAATTAATATTGGAGTATTATTTTATTTTAAAGCTTTGGAATATCTTTTTTCAACTTCTTCCCAGTTTACAATATTCCAAAATACTTCTATGTAATCGGGACGGCGATTTTGATATTTCAGATAATATGCATGCTCCCAAACATCCAGATTTAAAATAGGAGTACCTTTAATGTCTACAATATCCATCAATGGATTATCTTGGTTAGGAGTGCTGCTTACTTTTAATTGCCCATTTTCATCAACTACCAGCCATGCCCAACCACTGCCAAATTGACCTGCAGCTGCTGCGCTAAATTCTTCTTTGAACTTATCAAAGCTGCCAAATTTTCCTTCAATGGCTTTTAATAATTGCCCGGATGGCTTGTCGCCGGCATTTGGCGCTAATATTTGCCAAAACATTGTATGGTTCCAATGGCCGCCACCATTATTTCTAACGCCGGCAGGATATTTGCTCATATTTTGGAATAGCTCCTCAAGTGGTTTATCTGCAAAATCTTTGCCCTCTAAAGCAGCATTTAATTTATTTACATACGCCTGATGGTGTTTTGTATGATGAATTTCCATTGTTTGTTTGTCAATATGTGGCTCCAATGCATCATATGCATATGGCAATGCGCCTAATTCATGTGGTGTTTTCATAACAGTTTCTGTTTTATTTGTTTCTACTTTGTTTTTGTTAGATTCTTGTTTTGTTGCTTGCTCGCATGATACAAATGCTGTGGCAACTATTAAAAATGCCGTAATTAATGTTGTCCTTTTCATTTTTAATTGATTTTTGGGTTTTTAATTAGTCTTTAACATCATAACAAAAAAGTATTGATTTTGTTTAAAATAAGAAAATAATGATTATAAAGAACTTGCTTTCCTATTAAACCGGTATTGTTAATTTATCTTGCTAATCTAATATCTTTAGATATGGTATAATCTTTTCATAATCATTGTCTGATATTAGTTCTGATTTTTTTATTTCTTCAATGCTGTTGTATTTTCCATGCTGCTCACGTATTTTAATTATAGAGTTAGCTATATTTTTATTTATATAAGGATGAGAAACCAAATCCGAAAATTTGGCAGAATTTATATTTATTGCTTGTAAATCGCCTTCAATATATATGTGCTCTTTTATATTGTCATATCTGAGGCTGTCCATTCCATAAACTTCCAACAGTTGAGTTTTACTGTGAAATCCACCCAGCAACTCCCGGTAGCTAACAATTCTTCGGCTAAATACCTGCCCAATGCCTCTTATTTTGGTAAGTTCAAGTGTATCTGCATGATTTATATTAATAAAAACAACTTCTTTAATAGCATTCTCTGTTTTTTTATCAAAATTTCGTTTTTGATAATGTGTATAGCTAGTATTTTTTTCTTCGCCCGTTTCCGGGTTTTGTTTTATTAAAATATATGGTTCCATCTGATTATAAATATCATCACTCATCCCATATATTTTCTGCATGTCTTCCTTTCGGTTAAAACTTCCTCCGGAATTTCTAAAATTAATTATTGTAGTACTAAGTTTTTCCGGAAGTCCCATATTAATTAGCTCTTGTTTACTGACTGTATTTGGATCAAAATTTTTGAGTTCAAAATTTATCTTATTTTTATTGCTTCTTTTTTTTGCCAGGACATTTTGTTCCTTTGCAATTTCCGAGGTTCTCTTATTCTTAAAAGCCTCAACTGCTTCCAAAAATTCCGAATAATCCTGTGTTTGCTTTTTTCTAAATTTATCATAAATAGAAGGGCTTATTATAACTAACATTATTAGCAGGATTAATACAAATATTCCGCGACGCTCTGCTTTTGTAAAATTGAAGATATCTTTCCACATAAAAATTTGATTATTATACTAATTCAATTAAACATAAAAATAATAATATAAAAATGTAAAAAGAGCAAATATAACACAAAATATAATTTGTTTATACTGAAATATTTGAAAAAAATTTCAAATCATCCTCATTGTCTTAATAATTTTATATTTTTGGCGTTTCTGTCAAATTCCTTTTATTAGTTTTTAAAAATAAAAATCAAATGAATATTGAAGGAAATTCCGGACGTGACGGTTTCTCAAGTAAGTTTGGAATTATATGCGCAGCTGCCGGCTCCGCAATAGGATTAGGAAATATTTGGCGCTTCCCGTATGTTGCAGGTGAAAACGGTGGAGGCGCTTTTTTATTAATTTACCTGGGGTTTATCCTGTTGTTGGGAATTCCTGTTATGATGTCAGAGTTCGCCATTGGCCGCAGGGGGCAAAGAAATGCTTTTGGATCTTTTAAAAGACTTTCAGGTGGCAAATATTGGCCATTGGTTGGATTGATGGGTATTGTAGCTGCATTTGTGATTCTGGCGTTTTACAGCACAATTGCCGGATGGACTATGGAGTATATTTACTTAGCTGTTACCAATGCTTTTGAAGGTATGGCTGCAAGTGATATTGAGAAAGTGTTTGAGTCTTTTCATACCTCAACATTCAGGCCTTTAATGTGGCAGTTTCTTTTTATGATTCTTACAGCACTCATAATTGTTGCCGGTATAAAAAATGGTATTGAAAAGTATGCTAAAGTTTTGATGCCTTTTCTGTTTTTGTTATTACTTATAATAGTTGTTCGTTCGCTTACTCTTCCCGGTTCATTTAAAGGTCTTGCTTTTTTGTTTAAACCCGATTTTTCTGCTATTACAGCCGGTACTTTTCTTGAAGCTCTCGGCCAGGCATTCTTTTCTTTAAGTATTGGAATGGGAACCCTTATTACATATGGATCTTATGTCGGCAAAAAAAATAACCTCACAAGAATTTCTTTTGATGTTTCAATAGCCGATACTCTAATAGCAATATTAGCAGGTGTTGCAATATTTCCTGCGGTTTTTTCTTTTGGGATGGATCCTGCAGGAGGTCCCGGCTTGATTTTTAATGTTTTGCCTAATATCTTTCAGCAAATGCCCGGTGGATACGTATTTGCCTTAATGTTTTTTCTTTTGCTTTTTATTGCTGCACTGACCTCTTCAATTTCAATTCTAGAAGTTGTTGTTGCTTTTATGACGGAAGAGCTTAAAATGCCCAGGAGAAGATCTACTATTATTGCCGCTACAGCTGCTTTTATTGTTGGTATATTCTGTACACTGTCATTTGGCACTCTTAGTCATGTAAAAGTCTTTGATAATACAATTTTTGATAATCTTGAATTTGCTGCTTCCAATGTTTTATTGCCCCTTGGAGGCCTTTTGATAGTTGTATTCACAGGCTGGTTCCTGGGTTTGAAAAATGTGAAAGATGAAATTAGTAATTCAGGTGAACTGAAATTGAGATTGTTTAATATATTTGTTTTTATAATCAGGTATATTGCGCCTGTAGCGATATTATTAGTGTTTTTAAATAGTGTTGGTGTTATATAAAAAACTTTATTATGAGTTTATTGCAAACAATTATTCTTTCCGGATTTGGAGAATCTTTTAATGATTTTATAACTGTCTTTTTGGATGGATTAGAAAGTGGGATAAGTTGGTATAACAAGTATATCGGGGGATATCTTATCTTGGCGCTTTTGGTTCCGGCAGGAATCTTTTTCGCTATAAAATTTAGATTTTTGCATATTCGTAAGTTTTGGCATTCTATCGCTATTGTTTCAGGAAGATATTCCAAAAAAGATGACGCTGGAGATATTAATCACTTTAAAGCTCTTACAACTGCGCTATCTGCCACCGTTGGTACCGGAAATATTGTTGGTGTTGCTTTGGCGATATACTGGGGCGGCCCGGGAGCAATCTTTTGGATGTGGGTTACCGGCTTTTTTGGTATGATGCTGAAAATGGTGGAATGTACTCTCGGATTAAAATACAGGAGGTTTAATCCTGATGGCACAGTTTCTGGCGGGCCAATGTATTATATGGAACATGGCCTTAAAAATGTACTTGGCAAATATGCTAAAGTTTTGGCTATGATTTTTGCCGGTGCCGCAATTTTGTGCTCTATGGGTACGGGAAATATGGCGCAGAGTAACTCTATGACGGATGTGCTTAATGCTGCTTATAATATTCCCACCTGGGCAAGCGGTTTGGTTATTACAGGCCTTGTTTTATTAATTATTGTTGGAGGACTGAAAAGAATTGCCGAAGTGACATCTAAGCTTGTCCCTTTTATGGCTGTAATTTATTTCTTTTCTGCAATCTTGGTTATTATTTTGAATATTGAAAATTTAATTCCGGCTATTAAATTAATTTTTGCAGATGCTTTTGACTTTAAAGCTGCTACAGGTGGATTTGTTGGTTCTGCTTTTATTATGACACTTACTATGGGTGTGCAAAGAGGGCTTTTCTCAAATGAAGCAGGACAGGGTTCCGCAGCAATGGCACATGCCGCCGCTAAAACCAAACATCCTATGCGCGAAGGTATGGTAGCAAGCCTCGAACCTTTTATTGATACTCTGTTTATTTGTACTCTTACAGCAATGGTTATTGTTATTACCGGTGCCTGGAAAGAAGATGCTGCCGGTGTCTCCATGACAGTGCTTGCTTTTGATATTGGACTGGATAAAATTAATATGGGTTTTATGGCAAATCATGTTATTTCTTTTGGATTACTGCTATTTGCTTTTTCTACTATTATTTCATGGTCTTATTATGGAACAAGAGCCGCACAATATCTTTTTGGATTTAAAGCCATTAAACCGTATTATTATTTTTATGCTCTCTTTGTTTTTCTTGGTTCAGTTTGGGGTATAGATCTTGTCTGGAGTTTTGTGGATATGGTTATAACTTTTATGACAATCCCTAACCTTATTGCAATACTGCTTCTTACTCCGGTTATGAAAAAAGAAGTAGATAACTATTTTGGGCAAAAGAATTATAAGATTTAACAAATTATTCCGTTAGCTTGTTATTAATCTTAAAAATCATTGATTATTCTTTGTAAATCAAAACTTTCTGTGGTTTTTGGTGTTGAATTCTTGAATGCTTTTATTATTTATTAATTAAAAATTTCAAAATATCTTAAAGATAAAAAGAATGATAATGAGTATTGTTAGATATGTATATTTAAAAATTCAAATGAAATTCTCATTCATTCTATTCGCATTATTGCTAAATACAATCTTTTCATTATACCCTTTTTCAGCTAAATCTCAAAAAACTGAACAAATTGAGCTTATCCAGGCTGAATCAATGAAATATGATAAATCAATAGGTGAGAATGTTAGACGATTAATTGATAATGTGATATTTAAGCATGAGGATACAGAAATGTTTTGTGATAGTGCTTATCTATTTTCTAATGAAAACAGATTACATGCATTTAGTAATATTCATATTATTGTAAATGATTCTGTAGATATTTATGGAGATACCCTTTATTATAGCGGCAATACCAGAATGGCCGAACTTCATGGCAATGTCAAGATGGTTGATAAGCAAATGACCCTTACTACTGACCATCTGTTTTATGACCTTGAAACTGATGTCGCAAATTATATTGAAGGCGGACAAATTGTTGATGCAGAAAATACTCTTACCAGCACCTACGGGTATTATTATTCCGAATTAAGTGATGCGTTTTTTAAAAGGGATGTTGTGCTGATTAATCCTGATTATATAATGAATTCAGATACCCTTAAATATAATACGAAATCTGAAATTGCATACTTTTTCGGGCCTACTACTATTACTAGTGATGATAATCTTATTTTTTGTAAAAATGGTTGGTATGATACAAATAATGATATTTCGCAGTTTAATAAAGATGCTTATATTTTAAATAAAGATCACTATATGTCCGGAGATAGCTTGTATTACGACAGAAATCTAGCTTATGGAAAAGCAATGAAAAATGTTTTTATTAAAGATTCCGTACAGAATATTATCATTACCGGAGAATATGCAGAGCATTATGAAAAAAAAGGAATATCGGAAGTGACTATTAATCCGGTATTAACTGTTGTTGAAAAAAATGATTCATTGTTTATGCATGCCGATACCCTTAGATATGTTGTTGATGAAGAGGCGGATAATAAGATGCTTTTTGCATATAATCAAGCAAAGTATTTCAGAAAAGATCTTCAGGGACTTAGCGATTCTATTGTTTATAATTTCTCAGATTCAATTATTTATATGTATGATCAGCCTATGCTTTGGACAGGCCCGCATCAGCTAACAGCTGAACATATTCAGGTTCAAACAGCTGATGAAGAAATTGAATCCATTCACCTTTTTGATGCTGCTTTTATTATTTCCGAAGAAAGTGTATCTATGAAAGAGTATAACCAGGTTAAAGGTAGAAAAATTGATGGCTTTTTCAGAAATAATGAATTGTATAGGATGGATGTTTTTGGAAATGGTGAAACAATTTATTATGTTCGCGAAGAAGATGGTTCTCTTACAGGTATTAATGTGGCTCTCTCAAATACAATGTCCATATATATAGAAGATAACACCGTTGCAAGAGTTACCTGGAGAGAAAAACCTGAAGCAGATCTGTTTCCCCCCGAAGAATTGCCTGATGAAAATCGTTTCCTGAAAAATTTTGTTGTGCACTCTGAAAAAAGGCCTAAGACAAAAGAAGATATTTTCTTATGGGTAGAATAAAATAGATTTAGATTAGAAAATATTGTCAATATATGGTAAAATTCGAGAAGTATGTTTTGAATAATGGGCTTAAAGTTATTGCTCATCAGGATAAAAGCACCCCTATGGCTGCTTTTAATGTTTTGTATAATGTAGGTTCAAAAGATGAACATCCTGAGCATACAGGAATGGCACATTTATTTGAACATCTTATGTTCGAAGGTTCTGAAAATGTGAAAGAGTTTGATGTGGTACTTCAAAATGCAGGCGGCGAAAATAATGCTTTTACAAATAATGATATTACTAATTATTATTTAAGCTTGCCGGTCAAAAATATTGAAACAGCCTTCTTTATCGAATCTGACAGGATGCTAAAACCTGCCTTTTCAGGCGAAAAACTCTCAACACAAAAAAAAGTAGTTGTTGAAGAGTTTAAGCAATCATATCTTAATCAACCCTATGGAGACCTAATGATGCTGCTCAGAGAAATGGCTTACACTAAGCATCCGTATCAATGGCCAACAATAGGCAAAAATATTGAGCATATAGAAAAAACGCAAATTCAACATGTAAAAGAATTTTTTAATAAGTTTTATAAACCCGATAATGCCGTGCTGGCTGTTGCCGGCAATATATCTCCTCAAAGAGTTTTTCAATTTGCTGAAAAATGGTTTGGTGATTTATCCCAATCAAAATTTAATCATAGAGAACTGCCTGTTGAGCCTGAGCAATTTAAAAGACGATTCCGAAGAGTGGAAAGAGATGTGCCATATGATGAAATATATATTGCTTTTCATATGCCGGATAGATTAAGTGACGATTATTACGGCCTTGACCTGATTAGTGATATTCTTGCCAATGGAAATTCTTCACGGCTTTATGAGAAACTGATTAAAGGAAAGCAGATGTTCTCTGAAGTTAATGCATGGATTACCGGCAGTCTTGATCCGGGAATGCTGGTTGTTTCAGGGCGAGTGCCTGAAAATCAATCAATCATTGAAGCTGAAAAAGAGCTATTTCATATTATCGCTGAATTGAGAGAAGAAAAACCTTCCGAAAATGAACTGCAAAAAGTTAAAAATAAGATTAGGTCAGTAAATGCTTTTGCCAACATGAGCGTGCTCTCAAAAGCAATGAATCTTGCGTATTATGAATATCTGGGAGATGCCGCTTTACTTAATATGCAAAATCAAAAGTATTTTGAAGTTAATACCGAAGATATTCAAAGATTATCTAACAAATACCTGAGGCCTGAAAAAGCATCAGTTTTACATTATTGTAAAAAACAGGATAGTATATGATTAACAGAACAGAAAAACCTTCAGTTAATTCTGATAATTCATGTCCGCAGATTAAAACAAAATCTTTCACTCTGAATAATGGAGTCCCGGTATATTTTATTGCAGGCCAAAAACAGGAATTAATTAGATTGGAATTAATATTTTATGCAGGAAGTTTCTATCAGGAAAAAAATTTGACGGCTGTTTTAACTGCGAAATTATTAAAAGAAGGAACTGCCGATATTAGCTCTTCAAAAATTTCTGAGACATTGGATTATTACGGAGTTTACAGCAGTTTTGAGCCGCAAAAAGATTTAGTGTCAATCAGTGTTTTTGTTTTGGAAGAATTTCTTGAACCTGTGCTGGAGATTCTAGAGCAAATTATTAAATATCCATCTTTCCCTGAAAACGAACTCGAAATTTCACTCAAAAATATTAAACAAAAGCATATTGTAAATCAACAGAAAGTTGCCAATATTGCACGTATGCATTTTGGTAAGTATTTGTTTGGCGAAAAGCATCCTTATGGCAAAGTGCTCGAAATGAATGATTTCGAAATGATTTCCAGAAATGATTTGCTGTATTTTCATGAAAAACATTATAGCCCAAACAATGTTTTTTGTGTTGTTTCAGCAAACCCGACTGATAGTATTTTGAATTCTCTCCAAAAACATTTTGGAGGAATGGATTGGAAGAATAAAGCAAAAGTTAATGACTTGAAATTTGAAACTTCTGATTATCCCGCTCCGGGAAAGTTTTTTATTCAAAAGAAAGATACTATCCAATCTGCTGTCAGAATTGGGAAAAGAGCGCCGGGAATGAATCATCCCGATTATCATAAATTGATGATTACTAATGTAATTCTGGGTGGTTATTTTGGCTCACGACTGATGAAAAAAATAAGGCAGGAAAAAGCATATACATATGGAATAAATAGTGCGATAGTGTCGTTATTACAAGAATCATACTTTTTTATTTCTTCGCAAATAGGAGTGGATGTTACTGAAAATGCAATCTCAGACATTTATACGGAAATAAAAAAGCTTAGAACTGAAAAAGTAAATAAGGCTGAACTTGAAGTTGTCAGTAATTATCTTAGTGGTACTTTTTTGCGTTCTTTTGACGGTGTGATTAACCAAAGCGAAAGACTTAAAGAAATGATATTTTTTAATCTTGATGATAATCATTTTGAAAATTATTTAAATACTTTGCAATCAATCTCTCAGAAAGATATTTTATTAACTTCAGAGAAATATCTCAATGAAATTGATATGACTGAATTGGTTGTTGGCAAATAATAATGTGTAATATCAAATTAAATATATTTTGTAATAATATATTCAGAGCTTTTAGCCTGACGGTAATTGTTTTGTGTCTGCACCTGCTTTCAGGCTCTGTAGAAGCACAAAATAAAACATCAAGTCTTACCCTGGATTCTGTTAGTGTTGACCATAGTAATGGAAATGTAATTATTGGATGGACTCTTGAAACAGATGTGCTTATCGGCAATATCGAAATTCACAGACGACATGAAAGCGGGGAATATACTCCTATTGCTACCTTAGCACTGGATGAGAATTTGTATATTGACAATGGAGCAAATGCAAATAATAGAGCATATGCCTATTATGTGGTTGCTCGTGATGAAAGTGAAACTTCCTTCGCTGTCAGTTATGTGCATAAAACATCTTATTTAAATAATGTTGATGTAAATATTTGTGAAAATAAAATTTATCTGGATTGGGAAAATTATGAAGTTACTACTTCTGCCGGCCAACCCCAACCGCAACCATCTCCATTTGATATTATTAATATCTGGACAAAATTTAATGATGATGAATGGCAAAAAATAATGATGGTAAATAATGAAACCAATAATATTGCTTTTGATGATTTTGAAGCCGGAAATCATTGCTTTTTTCTGGAAAATCTTAATACAACATCAGAGATTTCTTCATCTTCAAATAAAAAATGTATCAATGTTGATTTTCTTGATCCACCCGAATTTGCTTATTTGCAAAAAGTCAGCGTAATCGGCGATAATAATATTGAAATTGCTGCTTTTGTTGACAATGAAGTTAAACAAGCTGCTTATGTTTTATTGAGATCAGCAAATGAAGATGAAAATTTTGCCCCGATTGATACCGTATTTTCTAACAATGAATATGTAGAATTTATTGATGAAGGTTTAAATGTTTATTCTGATTTTTATAATTATAAAATTGAAGTTTTGGATAGTTGCATGAATTCTCGTATGATTAGTAATACAGCTAATTCAATATTATTAGAAGCTAAAGAGTTATCATATAATGAAAACAAGCTGAACTGGAATTCATATGAGGGTTGGCATACAGGTGTCGAGGCTTATGAAATTTACAGAATAACACCCGGTGATGTTGATTTTTTGAAATTGATAACACTTGATGCATCTGCCAATTCATATACTGACAGATTTCAAGCTGAGGATTTAATTGGGGATGACCAAGTCTTTGTTTATACTGTAGTTGCAGTTGAAAATGAAAATAATCCTTTTGGTTCTAAGAGTAATGCAAGATCAAACACAGCCGGTGTTGAAAGAGAACCTGAAATATTTGTGCCAACTGCTTTTAAACCAAATAGTAATATTGCAATAAATAGGGTTTTTAAACCGAATTTCGGCTATTATCAACCTTCTGATTATTACTTGCTTGTTTTTAACCGCTGGGGAAATGTAGTATTTGTTTCTGATGATTATGCGAATGGATGGGATGGAAGCTATAATGGCGCTGAGGCAGACCAAGGAGCATATTCATACTTAATCAAATGGAAAAATAGTAATGGAAAAGAATTTGAACAAAAAGGAGTTGTTAATTTAATTAGATAATCCTCTTTTTTTCAGTTTTTTAATGTATAAGTTTTTAATTAAAATAAGTAATCAAATTTTCATAATTTTGCAGTCAATTTTAAATAAACCAACATCAACAAATAATTGTTTCTTTGTCTTTGAGGGTTTTGTAAATTAGGAATATTCAGTCTTTAATATCGACTTTAAAATAATTGCTATGAGTAAAGATATTCAGAAAATTTTAGAAGAAGGTCTTACATTTGATGATGTGCTATTAGTACCCGCAGCATCTGATGTTCTTCCACGCAATGTAGATGTAAGTACTTCTTTTTCCCGAAATATAGAATTGAAAATTCCTATTGTTTCTGCAGCTATGGATACTGTTACTGAATCCAGAATGGCCATTTCTATGGCGCAGGAAGGTGGCATAGGTGTGCTTCACAAAAATATGACAATCGAAGAACAGGCAGCTAAAGTGCTTAAAGTGAAACGCTCGGAGAATGGAATGATTATCGATCCTGTTACTTTACACGAAAATGCTGTGATTGGTGATGCCCTGAATATTATGAAGGAATTTAAAATTGGTGGTATTCCGGTCATTAATAATGAGAAGAAACTTGTAGGAATCGTTACTAATAGGGACTTGCGCTTTGAAAAAGATTTAGCCAAGCCAATTGCAAGAGTTATGACAAGGGAGAATGTTATTACTACCTCCGAATTTATTGATTTTGAAGATGCGGAGAAAATTCTGCAGGAACATAAAATTGAAAAATTACCTGTTGTTGATAAAGATTATAATCTAATTGGCTTAATTACTTATAGAGATATTATTAAGATTAAAGAACGCCCAAATGCATGTAAGGATGATAGGGGCAGATTAAGGGTTGCGGCTGCTGTTGGTGTTACTTCTGATACACTTGAAAGAGTGCAGGAATTAAAAAAAGCCGGTGTGGATGCAGTGGTTGTGGATACTGCTCACGGACATTCCCGTGGAGTTATTGACATGGTTAAAAGAATTAAAAAAGAATATCCCGAACTTGAAGTCGTTGCAGGAAATATCGCAACTGCAGAGGCAGCAATAGACTTGATGAAAGCTGGTGCCGACGCAATTAAAGTTGGAATAGGTCCCGGTTCAATATGCACTACCAGAATAGTTGCCGGCGTTGGTGTTCCGCAGCTTACTGCCATAATGAATGTTGCTAAGGTTATGAATGAACATAATATCCCGATTATTGCTGATGGTGGTATTAGATATACAGGCGATATCGTTAAAGCAATTGCAGCAGGTGCTTCTACAATAATGGCAGGATCTATGTTTGCCGGAGTTGACGAAGCCCCGGGAGAAACAATTATTTTTGATGGCAGGAAATATAAAACATACAGAGGCATGGGTTCTATTGAAGCAATGGCAAAAGGTTCAAAAGACAGATATTTCCAGGATGTTGAAGATGATGTTAAAAAATTAGTGCCGGAAGGGATTGTAGGACGAGTACCTTATAAAGGAACTTTGTCTGAAGTTATTCACCAAATAGTTGGTGGACTGAGAGCAGGAATGGGATATTGTGGTGCTGGAACAACCCGGGAACTGAAAAATGCCAGTTTCATAAGAATTACAAACTCAGGAATTAGAGAAAGTCATGTGCATGATGTTACAATCACACGTGAGGCTCCTAATTATTCCAGATAGAATTTTATTTATTGTTTAATTTTTAAAATATAGTTTATGAATAAGTATGTCTTTTTATTGGTTTCATTATCTCTTTTCCTTTTTAATACAGTAATGGCAGATGATGATGTTCTTATTAAAATTAACGGAAAAACAATTACAGCTTCAGAATTTATTAGTGTGTATAAAAAGAATAATCTGCAAAATTTGGCCGTTGAGCAAAAAGATATTGATGAGTATTTAGATCTTTATATCAATTTCAATCTTAAAGTTTTAGAAGCAATTGAACAAGGATTGGATACTACTACTGTTTTTGTTAGTGAACTTGAAAACTACAGAGAACAATTAGCTCAACCATATCTTAATGACCAGCTTGTTACCGAACAATTAATTGAAGAGGCTTATGATAGAATGAAATATGACCTCAGAGCTTCTCATATATTAATAGCCTTGCCTGAATATGCTCTCCCTGAAGACACTATTGCTGCTTATGAAAAAATCACTGAGATTAGAAAACGTATAATTAATGGAGAAGATTTTGGCAAACTGGCTAAGCAATTCTCTGATGATCCTTCCGCCAAAAATACTCCCCCTCAAGGTAATCGCCCTGCAATGAAAGGTAATGAAGGTGATTTAGGCTACTTCTCTGTTTTTAGCATGGTGTATCCTTTTGAAACAGCAGCTTACAATACGCCTGTGGGTGAAATTTCTGATATTGTTAGAACAAATTTTGGTTATCATATTATTAAAGTTACCGACAAAATACCTGCCATGGGACAAATTAGTGCTGCTCATATTATGCTTGCTGTTCCGGGAAATGCAGATGAAAAAACTAAAAATGAAGCCGAAGCAAAAATTAATGAGATATATCAAAAACTTTTGGATGGAGAAGATTTTGTCAGCTTAGTGAAAAGATTCTCTGATGATAAAGGATCTGCTGCAAGAGATGGCGATTTTCCGCCTTTTACTGTTAATAGAATGCTGCCCGAAGTGATTAAGGCAATTTCTACTATGAACGAGGATATGAAATACACTGAACCCGTTTTAACCAGATATGGGTGGCATGTTTTTAAAATTAATAAAATATCAGGTATAAAAGAGTTTGAAGACAATTATCCTGAACTGAAATCAAAAGTGGCAAAAGACATTAGATCGCAAATTAGCCAGGAATCTGTTATTGACAGATTAAAAGAAGAATATGGTTTTAAAGAAGATTTAGAAATGATTGAACCTATAAGTGAAATTGTAGATAGCTCCATTTTTAAAGGAAAATGGAAGCCGGAAGATCAAGAAACTGAGCATCTTAATGAAACCATCTTTTCTATCGATGATAAAAAATATTCTCAACAGGACTTTATTAATTATCTGAAAAAAAACCAAATTGCAAGAAACCCGGAGAATATTCCCTCATATATTAGGGGAATGTATATGCAGTTTGTAAATAATTCAATTTTAGATTATGAAGACTCCAGATTAGATGAAAAATATCCGGAGTTTAATAAAATTATGAAAGAATATCATGACGGAATACTCTTGTTTGAACTTACAGACAAAATGGTTTGGTCAAAAGCAATGGAAGATACAACCGGTTTAAAGAAGTTCTTTGAAGAGAATAAAGATAATTATAAGTGGGATGAAAGAGTTGAGGCTGTTATTTATCAATGCGATAATAAAAGAATAGCAAAGAAACTACGTAAAGCTGTTCGCAAAGCAAATAAATCCGGCGAAGATTCAGGTGATATTTTGGATAAGTTTAATGATAAATCTATGCTAAATGCATCTGCTAAAGAAGGTTTTTTTGAAAAAAATGACCATGAAGTATTGGATGCAGTTCCTTATGAAAAAGGTGTTTCAAAAGTAATAAAGATTGACAAAGATTATTTTGTAGTAGATATTAAAGATGTGCTCGAACCGGCATATAAAAAAATTAATGAGGTTAGAGGCCTGGTAATAGCTGATTATCAGAATTATCTTGAGGAAAAATGGATTAGTGAATTAAGAGATAAGTATGATATAAAAATAAATGAACATGTGCTTGAAAAAGTTAAAAAAGAACTCAACTAGCATTTTAGCCTGTAATATTTAAACTTTCAATCTATTATTGAATAATCATAAAAATAAAAATAGATGCGTTATATAATCATTGCAATTGTTGTATTACTGGGATTATCTATTTCAGCATGCAAGTATTTTAAATCAGAACCTGATGATGAAAAAATTGTGGCCAGGGTTTATGATTCTTACTTATTAATGTCTGAACTTGAAAGTGTTATTGAACCCGAAGTTTCTCCCCAGGATAGTGCTACTATTGCTCAAAGATATATTGACAGCTGGATTAAACAGCAAATCTTTCTGGCCGAGGCAAAGAATAATTTGGAACCGGAAAAAATGAATTTTGACAAGAAAATTCAAGACTATAAGAATTCATTAATTATTTTCACTTTTGAAACAGAATATATAAATAATAACCTCGATACTGTCATTAATGATGAACAAATTTCTGAATATTATGAAAATAATAAAAGTGATTTCAAATTGAAAGAGAATATTGTCATGGCATCTTATGTTAAAGTTTCTCTTGATGTTGAGGATCAAAATACAGTTAGAAAATTGATTCGATCTGATGATCCTGAGGACAGAGACAAACTGGAAGAGTATTGTGTGCAAAATGCCGCCGGATATTTTCTTGATAATAAGTCCTGGCTCTTGTTTAATGACATTTTGAGAAATATCCCAATTGATGTTCACAACCAGGACAACTTTCTACGGAATAACAAAATGATTGAAATATCAGATGATTTCTACCGTTATTTCCTTTATATTAATGACTATATGCTCGAAGACAATGTGTCGCCTCTGGCATTTGAAGAAAAAAATATACGAAATATTCTTATTAATAAAAGAAAGCATAAGCTTATAAATGACTTTCGTGCAAAGTTGTATAAAGATGCTCTGAGAGATAATAACTTTGAGGTTTTTCCCTGATAATGATTTAACTGATAAAACAAATAGTACATTACGAAATATGTTGATATAAAATTTAAAAATAATATTTATGACAAATAATAGAATTGTAGTTTTATTTATCGCTTTCTTTACTTTAATTTTTTCAAATGTAAATGGGCAAGAAAAAGTTGTTATTGATGAAGTCATTGCTGTTGTGGGTAATTCTTCTGTCCTTGAATCAGAACTGATTTCTGAAAAGAAACAACTCGATGCTCAAGGTGTTTCTTTGGGAAATCAACCCTATTGCCAATTATTAAATGATATTCTGTACCAAAAATTACTATATAATCAAGCAATAATTGATAGTATTGAAGTTGGTGATATGCAAGTGGAGCAGGAACTGGAAAGAAGAATAAGGTTTTTTATTCAACAAATTGGTTCCAGAGACAAACTCGAAGAATATTACGGAATGAGTATCGATGAGATAAAAGATGATTTTCGTGATATGATTAAAGAACAGCTTATTAGTCAATCAATGGAGCAGGAAATTAGCAAGGATATTCGCGTTTCTCCCGCTGAAGTTAATGCGTATTTTAATAGCCTGAATCCGGATAGTATCCCAATTGTCGAAATGGAATTGCAATTAGCGCATATTGTTAAAAAACCTGAGATCAGACAAGAGGAAATTGAACGTATTAAACAAAATTTATTGGAATACAGAGAACGTATTTTAAAAGGAGAAAGCTTTAATACCCTGGCTATACTTTATTCTGATGACAGTGGCTCTGCCAGAAAAGGCGGTGAACTGGGCTTTTATGGTAGGGGAGAATTATTCCCTGAATTTGAAGCCGCTGCTTTTAATCTTAAGCCCGGAGAAGTTTCTGATGTGGTTGAAACTCAGGCCGGATACCATATTATTCAATTAATAGAAAGAAGAGGTGAACAGATAAATGTTCGACATATTCTTATGCAACCTCAAATAAATCCATCTGACCTTGCTAAAGCAAAAAATGAACTGGATAGCATTAAAACTTTAATAAATAACGGTGAGATGACATTTGCTGATGCTGCACGTGAATTCTCTGACGATCCCGGGAAAATGAATAATGGCCTTATTATTAATCCATATACTAATACTACCAGATTTAAAAGTGAAGAGATGGAACAAAATCTGTTTTTTGTAATTGACAAACTGGAGGAAGGTGAGATTTCTAAACCTATTCCTATGCAAACAGAAGATGGAGACCAAGCATATAGAATTGTGAAGGTAGTAGAAAGAGTGGAGCCGCACCCGGCTTCAATAAAAGAGGATTATGACTTCATTCATCAAATTGTTTTGAGCAAAAAGAAAAGTGAAGCTATTTATAATTGGATTAAGAATAAAAAGAAATCTACCTATGTTTTTATTCATCCGAAATACCACTATTGTACTTTTGATATTAATTGGGTAGAATAATAAAAAAAACATAGACTTATTAATATGAGTGATTTTAAATCTGATGTTGAAGCAATTGATTCGTTTAAGAAGAAATACGAATTATTTACAAGTGAAATAGGAAAGGTTATTGTTGGACAGGATGATGTTATAAAGGATGTGATTATAACAATTTTTTGTAAAGGTCATTGCCTGCTCGTTGGAGTGCCCGGTTTGGCAAAAACTCTTTTGGTGAATACTATTGCAAGAGTACTGGGACTTAAGTTTAGTAGAATACAGTTTACTCCCGACCTGATGCCCTCTGATATTATCGGTACTGAAATTCTGGATGAAACAAGGAATTTCAGATTTGTTAAAGGACCTATATTTGCCAATATCCTGCTTGCTGACGAAATTAACAGAACACCGCCAAAAACTCAGTCTGCACTCCTGGAAGCTATGCAGGAAAGAATTGTTACAACAGGAGGAAAATCTTATTTACTGGAAGATCCCTTTTTTGTTTTGGCTACTCAAAATCCTATTGAACAAGAAGGAACCTATCCTTTACCTGAAGCACAATTGGATAGATTTATGTTTAATGTTAACCTGGATTATCCTTTGTTTGATCAGGAAGTTTTAGTTGTGAAAAACACTACAGGCTCTTTTGACCCCAATGTTAATGTTGTTTTAAGTGCTGAGGAAATTGTTTTTTATCAAAATTTAATTAGAAAAATTCCAGTTCCTGATAATGTAGTTGAGTATGCTGTTAAATTAGCCGCAAAAACAAGACCCGGAAATCCATTGGCTAATAAATGGGCTAATGATTACATAAGTTGGGGAGCCGGCCCCAGAGCAAGTCAGTATCTCATTATTGGAGCCAAATGCCATGCTGCTATCAATGGAAAGTATTCGCCGGATATCGAAGATGTGAATGCTATCGCTTTCTCTATCTTAAGACATAGAATAGTTAGGAATTATATTGCAGAGGCTGAAGGTATTTCTACAGAAGATATCGTCAAAAATCTTATGGAATAACTAAAATAATTATTAACAATCTGAATTTTTTTTGTGAAAAATCAATTCAAATTTATTAATTTTGTATTCTGTTTCTTTGAAGAAGTTTTCGCAATCTGTTACCAAATAATTCATTTGTCTTTTATTTGAAATTATTTTCTGCCTGATTATATTGAACTTCAGGACAATAACAAATTTGTGTAAAAAAAGTAAAAAAACTTCTTGTATAAAACAAAAAAGTATTTACCTTTGCACTCCCCAAAGACAATAGGGGAAAAACAAAAAGATCTTTGAATAA
>CAZTPA010000041.1:0-26601 GCA_964614525.1 uncultured Bacteroidales bacterium
TAACAGCGTAATACATACCATAGTAAATTCGATTTACTGCTACAACCAATTGATTTGCATCAATTAAGAATTGTGAAACATTAATCGTTTCCTTGGCCTGTTCAATTCGATGATTTATTAATATTTTTCTATAATCTTCGTTAATCATGCGTAATAACCTTGGTTAATTGCATTATAAAAAATAGGCTGTTTACCTCGGGGTAAATCGAGTTCATTTTCTGTTAGAATATGGGAATCAGTGATTATACCATATTCTAATTCTATCTCATAACAAATGTCAGAAATCTTACGTTCTAATTTCCAATCACTCTTTTTCTTTATCACTATTAGAATGTCATAATCAGAATCAGCAGAGCTCTTCCCCTTTAATTGAGATCCGAATAATATAACATCTATCAAATTATCTTTGAGATTACTTGATAATCTTTCTTTCAAATCTTTTATTATTGACTCCTTTTCAGAATTCATAATGCATTTTTTTATATTTCAAAGTTAATAATTTTTGCCTTAGCTATCTAATAGAGGAGATTTTATAAAATTCTCCGGCTTTATTTATAAGCAGAAAACCGGAATATCATAAAGTCGGCAATTAATAATATAATGCATTCGAAAAATAATGATGTGTGATGTTTATGGAGCTTTTTTTACAAGCAGTGGCCAGCAAACTGTTTCACCGGATATTGCAGGCATTAATCCCACTCAATAATAAACTCTCCTTCTTCGCCTTTTTCAATTTCTTTGCGTTCTTTTATTTTTTCTTTTTCTTCTTCTGTAGTAAACTCATCAATAGTATCTTTGGGTGAAATGCCAAATTCCTTTATGAAAACTTCTTTAAGGTTCTCCCTTTCTTTTCTTAAGTCATCTCTGAATTTCTTTATTGCACTTTTTGTATCATATTTAAATATCGGATCGTCAATTGTGCCGGTTACAAGCAAAAAGAGTGTTCTGCTTTCTCCATCATCGATAATTTCTCCGTATTTTTCCTGTGGATTTCTATTTTGGCGACTGCGACTTGCCAGCACATCAGATAATGCAACTTGCAATCTATAATCAATAGCATTATTAAAATAGTGTTCTCCTGAAATTTTCAGATCTATGGCACTTGAGTTAATATCCATAAAAGGGATAAAAATAGTTTGGTTTTTAATATTTATACTGTTTTCAAGAGTAGAAAAGTTAATATGCTTTAGATCTCCAATTTCCAAAAACCTCGAAAGTTCAAGAATTGGTTCATAATCAATCAACTCACCATTTTCAATTTTCAGATTTGCATCAGCAACAATGCTATTAAGGTCAACATCCAAATTAGGCGACCAATTAGCAGCAAACTTAACATCTGAATTTAATTTTCCTCTAAGGTGCTTATCCTCTATAGCTTCCTGCCCGAAATTATTTAATTGGAAGAACAGTTGCTGAATTTGTACATTTTCTGCATTTGCCATGCAGTTAACTTTAAGAATATCTGCATTGGTTCCATCAATTGCCCCTGCAACATGAACTGCTCCATCCATAGAATTAAAGCCAATATCCTCTGCAATAAATATTTGATTACGCAGATATGCTGAGCCTTTCACATCTGTAGCCTTGAAATTATGAAAGACGATATTTTTTATATCCGCCTCAAGAGTAAAATTCAAACGATCAGAAAACCTCAGCCTATAAGTAGTATCAGAACCGGCAACATTTTGTTGCAAAAGCTCATTAAAGTTTAAATGCTCAGATTTAAAACTTGCATTCACGGCAAGTTTCTGATTATCAAAAAACAGATACGACAAGAAATTTCTCAGGTAACCAACAACATGAAAATCACTGGAACTAACATTTCCATCAAAAGATTTTATGATTAAATCATTATTATTAAACATTAAATTTCCGGATAAGTTATTATAATTCTTCGGATCATCTTTTAAAGAAAAGCTAATATTATCAAAATTCACTTTACCCAAAACCGAACTTGCAAGGAAATCATGCGGTTTAAATTGTTTTCCGTCACTAAGAGTCCCGATAAAGTCAAGATTAAGGCTTAAGTATCCTTTTGGATTTTCAACATTCTCAAATTTAAGAAAATGAACAAGGTCAAAAAGTTCAATATCAGATTTAATATTCATATCAATAGTTGGCGTATTGAAATTATGAAGTTGAAAATCTCCTTCAAGAAAACCATTGTTAAGTTCAGATGTAATATTCGTTAAAGCTATAACAGAAGAACTCAATTTGCGATAATTGCCATTGTTAAATTTTCCCGAGAAGCTAAGATGTTTCATTTGCACTCCGGTACTTGCATGCTTAATCGTAGCATCAGACAATGTGAATTCAGCCTTTACCAATGGATTGATTATGCCGGAATATACACCTGAAATATTTGCTTTAAAATCCAAATATCCTTTAATATTATATCCGTCGAAATAAGAACTCACAGATCGGGGAAAATCAAGAAGCAAATCATTCAATGACAATTTGTCGGATGCAATATTTATGTCAAGAAACAAGTCTTTCTGACGCATATCAACTTCTCCGGCTAAATCAAATTGATGTGAATTAACTGCTATTTTTCCGCCTTTGAGTACAAATAAGCTATTATCCGTTACATCCAGAACAGTATTAATATTGAGATTGTGATTGCTCAGAAATTCAGTATTATCAACAATAACACTTTCGGCAAAAAAATCGCCGTCAATATTCAACATATAATTTTTACTTCCAAAATGGCCACTAAGTTCTGCTTCATTGGCCATAAACAGCAGTTTGTTTTTTCTGTCATCATCTCTGAAATTTATATTTACTCTTTTCAGAGAAACTTTTTCAAAATCAAAAACAAAATCCTTATTGGTGCTTTCGCCGGAACTTTCCCATACATTATAATTAACTGATTTATCTTTAAAGACAACGGGATTAAAATCTGCTAAAACAACTTCCAGTTTTTTGATCTTATATTTCTTTTTAATCAAATCCATAATACTAAACTGAAAATAAATTCTCCGGGCATTTAGCAATGTATCTTTGGGTGCCTTATCAATTGCCTCAAGCATAACCACATTGTTAAGAGTAACTGAGGCTTTGGGGAAGCTCCTGAAAAGATTAACGCTTACTTCATCAATGCTTGTTTCTGATTTAAGATTTTGAAGGAGTTCTTCAACAAATGCATCCTTAATGTCATCTCTATAAATATATGTCAGAACTGACAAGGCCACTACAATAATAAAGATGAATACTATACCGGATATAAGGGCAAGTTTGATAAACTGCCATACAAGCGACAATTTGGTTCTCAGATCAGTAGCCATTCAATATTAGAATTTTAAATTAAACTAAGTATTAAAGATATAACTTATTTTCTTCCGAAATCAGCAGGAATTTCTCCCCAGGCTTTGGTTTCCCATTTTAGCAAAACATTATCCCATGTGTTATTTCTAAGCCAATATTCAGCTCTTTCAATAAGATCAAATAGCACAGCATTTTTCTTAGTTTGAATTAATTTTGTTCTTGATTTTTTATCTTTCACCCATTTCATAGCAGTTTTGCTATCCGAATATATTGGATAATTAATTTTACGTTTTTTGCACCAGGCTAAAGCATGCACAATAGCGAGGAATTCGCCAATATTTGCAGTACCGTCTTCATAAGGTCCCTGATGAAAGAGCAATACTTTCTCAAAAGTGAATACACCCTGATACTCCATTTTTCCCGGCACACCGCTACAAGCTGCATCAACGCAAATACTTTGTAGTATCGGCTTACCTATCTTCTTTAGCTCCTCAGGAGTAAGTAAGGATTCATGAACATCTTTTCCAATAAAATCCGATGGATTCCCATTAAAAGCCTCCTTTGCCTTATCAAGGGTAAGAAAAGCTTTGTACTTTGCTCCCTGATGTGACTCTATAGATTTTTTGCACTTATCCCAGGAGTCAAAAATTCCTTTTTCTTTACCTTCCCATACTACATAATATTTTTTCTTTGATGCCATCTTAATAATTGATATTCATAATTTTAAAACAGTTTAGCACTTCTATTTGTCGCTTTTAAAAGCATCCCATCCTTGTGCCTGCAGAGGCACTTGTTGACCTGCCTTTGTAATAAGATTCACACCTTCAGATTCATCAGTGATATAACCGATTACTTTTATATGGGATTTGATATCAATTTTCTCAAAATCATTTTGCGAAATAGTAAACAAGAGTTCATAATCTTCGCCGCCATTAAGTGCAAAAGTAACGGGATTAATTTCAAATTCATTAGCAACTGCAATTGTTTCGGGATGCATAGGCAGTTTTTCTTCAAAAATACTCGCACCAGTTTTTGAATTTGTGCAGATATGCATTATTTCAGAAGCCAAGCCATCAGAAATATCAATCATAGAAGTTGGCATAATATCCAATTCTTCCAGAACTTTAATTATATGTGCGCCGGCTTCGGGTTTTAACTGACGTTCAAGCACATAAGAATAACTTGATATATCAGGTTGAGCATTAGGATTAACCTTAAAGACTTCCTTTTCTCTTTTTAAAATTAACAAACCGGCGTATGCAGCACCCAAATCACCACTTACACAAACCAGTTCATTCTTTTTTGCACCTTTTCGATAAGTAATATTTTCCTTTTTTGCATGCCCAACAGCGGTAACAGAAATAAATAATCCTGCCTGAGAAGCACATGTATCTCCACCAACTAAATCAACATTATACTTTTTACACGCTAATTTAATGCCTTCATAAAATTCACTTAATGCTTCAACAGTATAACGGCTGGAAATTGCCAATCCGACGATAATTTGAGAGGGTGTTCCATTCATTGAATAAATATCCGACAGGTTAACCACAACCGATTTATATCCAAGATGCTTCAAAGGTGTGTATGTAATGTCGAAATGCACTCCTTCTACCAAGAGGTCTTTTGTAATCAAAGTCATTTGATCACCACTGTCAATAATTGCAGTATCATCACCAACACCAAGCAAAGTAGATTCCTGAGTATTAACAAATCCTTCGGTAAGTTTATCAATTAATCCAAACTCTCCAATATCTTTAATATCGGTAATCTCTCTGTTTTTATTATCTTTTGTCATACAATAAATTAGTATTTCTTAATTATTATTTTTTTCTTTATAACTGTCATTGGGCAAACTTTGGATTCTAATAGATTCCTGATGTATAGTTTCCAATAATTTTCTCAAAAACTCACTTTCTATTCCAAGCAAACTTCCAAGTTCCAATCTATCTTTAAAAATATTATTCCAACGTTTTATTTGAAGTATGGTAATTTTTTGTTCATTTTTCAGCTTTCCGATTTCTTTAACAACATCCATTCTTTCAGCCAGCATATTAATAATTCTATGATCAATTTCATCAATATCTTTTCTAAGATGTTCTATTTTATCAATCTGAGCAGGCTTTTCTACATTACAGGATTTAAACTCAAGTCCGGCCAGTAATTCACCGAGAGCAGCCGGTGTAATTTGCTGATTAGCATCAGTTAAGGCCTTATGCGGTTGATAATGAGATTCTATCATAAAGCCGTTCATATCAAGATCTATAGCATGCCGGCAGATTTGAGCAATTAGCTCAGTATTTCCTGCGATATGACTTGGATCGCATAAAACAGGCAAATCAGGAATTCTCCTTTTAAGTTCAATTGGAATTTCCCATAAAGGAGCATTTCTGTATGGCGATTTTTCATAAGTTGAAAAGCCTCTGTGAACAGCATAAATTTCCTTTATTCCGGTTCTTTGTATTCGTTCAATAACCCCTTCCCAAAGGTCCACATCAGGATTTAGCGGATTTTTAATTGCAATAGGAACATCTACACCACTAAGTGCGCTTGCAATTTCATTAACAGAAAAAGGATTAACACCTGTTCTTGCGCCAATCCACAGCATATCGATTCCTGCCTTGAGACATTCCTCAATATGTTTTGGGGTAGCAACTTCAACTGCGATTTTAAATCCGGTGTTTTTTTTAACTTCACCAAGCCACTTCAAAGCCTGAGATCCTGCACCCTCAAAACCACCGGGTCTGGTTCTGGGTTTCCATATACCTACACGAAAATAATCGACTTTATTCAGTTCCTTCAGTTCCAGAGCAGTATTAAGAAGTTGCTCATACGACTCGGCACTGCATGGACCTGCAATAAGCATATAGCCTTTATTTTGTGATATTTTTCCTTGTTTAGATATATTTATCATTGAGGTATAAAAAAGATGTTGCAAAATTACAATAAATCTGCAGCATAATAAACATAAGTTATATCAGCATAAACCTCAAGCTGAAACCGCCATGAGTATTGGAATTTTTAAACTGATTGGAAATGTATGGATTATTCACTACCCTGTCAAAAAACAATCTGAAATTAACTTTAGGAGAGATCTGGTAATCAATTGAAAAGTTAATTGATATCGTATTCTGGCCTGAGGAAATAATATCCTGGTCTTCATTTAATTTTCTCAAAACAGTTTTGCTATCACGAAAAGAGAGATTAAGTCGAGCCACCAAATCACTTTGTATTTCCTGCTTACCGCTACTTCCTAGCTGTGTAATAGTGAATGAAACATCCTGGAATCTGTAACCTGTTCCAATGCTATATTCTTCACTTGATAAATCTGTAAGCTGATTATTGGCAAAGCTAAGGCCAAGGTCTCTTCTGCGTTTATATTCAAAGCTGGTAATTAAGCTATTCTGCCAGGTAACATCAACATTAATCAATGGATTAAACTGTTCCTGAATAGCAACCTGACCTATTTCGTACTCCGACACAAAGTTTCCTGAAGCTACTTCAATAGCAGACTGATAACCATCTACTTCACGATAACTGATATCAGAAGTATAAGAACCTATTGAAAAAGTACTTGTATAACCATGTGATAACACAATATTAGAAAAATATTTTTTGAGAGCTTCTATTTTTGAAAGACCATCATAAACCAATCTCCAGTTTGGAATTGGAATATTTAAAAATGGGTTGGTATTGCTTGTCTTTGCATCCCAACCACCATAGGCTGCCATAAAAGCAGGGATTAATACATCCTGGGAAGTAGCTCCATATCCTGTGGGAAAGTGAAGAGTATCTTCACCAAACACCTCTGTAGTAGTAGATCCATCCCAATTTGGATTTTCTTCAGCTAATCGAAATGCGATAATTAATCTGTTTTCTCTAAAATTATCAAAATTCTCAGAAGAATATGTTTTATCATCTACCTTTTCAAATGTTGTTCTAAGGGCAAAGAAAGAAATTGAAAAGTTACCTGTTTCCATAGGGCTAAAAGATTCAAAATTACCTAAAGAGTCGGCTTTGAAATATTCTGTTTGATTATTAGAATAATTTCTTAGAGCAGTTAAGTCAATTTTCATATTAGGCACAGGCTCAACTAAAGCTCTTGCATTAATATTTATATTATGATTTATAGTATAAGCTGTATTAAGATCAGGGTTGTCGGTAATCCAGCCTCCTCTGATTGCATCATCTCTAATATCACGCTGACTTCCAAAAACAAATCCAGTACCCGGCGCCATCATATCCCAATTTTGTCCAAAAAACTCGGGTTCAGGCAAAAATCCGGGCAAACGTGTGCCATTAGTTTCATTGTATGATAAGGAAATATTTCTCACACTCATAAGCATTCTAAGGAAACCATCGAAAACAATCTTCGCATAATTTTCGGGTTCATCTTTTTCTTCATCCTCTTCCTCTTCTGCGTTTCTGCCAGGACTGGGTCGCTGTGCTGGTCTTCCTCCCTGCTGGCCTTTTTGATTAATTGTTTTTAGATAATCAATTTTATTATACAAATTAATAAAATTTGCATTCACACTTAATTTAATGTTTTGTGCATTTTGAATTGTATTACCGAGATCAAGAGCTGAAAGTGGCGCACCTTGCCAATCATAATCAGTAGTATAAGTTGCATTTGCATTGACCCAGTCAAGTAATGGCAGCTTATTAACAGGTATGTTGTAATTTACCAACAATCTTTGAGAAAACATAGTCGTACGGCCCAAAGTCTTCAAGCTTTCAAAAATTGAATCTCTTTTTTCATAATAATCCTTATCTTCAGGATCAATACTACCGGGAGGCTCATCAATTCTCGCCTGATTTGTAGCATTATACTCTATTTTCAAAGCTTGTGTTAAGTCATATCTGACATTATACAATCTTGTCCAGTCAAAAGTTTTCACGTAATTAGGTTCCAAAATAATCAGACCGGCACTTTTATCTCTCATTAATGCTTCAGAATAACCTCTGTTAATCTCATTTCTAACAGAAATAAGATTAGGCAAATAGAAAAAATTAAAATCTCTTATAAGACTAAAAGCATTATGTTTGAGAAATCCAAAGTTAGAAAAAGGCTTAATATTCTTCGGTGATGACATAAAGTTGTAACCTATAGCTCCTTTATAATGAGCTTGCCTGTCATATTCATAATCAATATTTCTATAAAAAACTTCTGTAAAGGCATAAGTAAAATCAAAATTTTCAAGACTGTATATTTTCGGACTTCCACCACCGGTTCTGGACTTGGACACATTAGTGAAATTTATACTCTTTCGTCTTTGATAATCCTGTGCATTATGAATAAGTTCCTCTCTTTCTTCCTTGGACTCATAAGAATCTAAATCATCCTGAAACAGTATATCAGGATTGAGAGGATTATACTTAGGATTAGCAAAAGTTTCAGAAAAACTAAAATGCATAGGAATCATAACGCCCCAGTTACTAGGAAAAAATCTTCCAAGCTGCAAATTAGTTGCTACATCATAAGTTGTAATATCTTCCTGTGATCTTTCATTAACCTTTTGTTCCAGGGAACCAAAACCTGCTGTGCTCACATTTCCTGCCAAGGAAAGACTACCAAGATCAGCCAGCTGGGCATTTACCATAGCTGTAGCAGCCAATCCACCTTCATTCTCAAAATCAAACAACCTTAACTCATTAATCCAGACTTCGACAGATTTTGGTAAACCATCATCATCAGCATTTATTAATGTTTGTTTTGGATTTCTAACACCAATCATAATAACCTTAACGCTACTAAGAGTTGGAGTACCCACAATGGTCATTTTATTATCTTCATCATATTTGGTATAGGGCCTGTTAACAACAACTCCACTTTGCGCATCTCTTGCCAGAACATTTCTTTCAAGTTTTAGATCCTGAAGTTTGCTGAAATGTATATCAAATTCATTATCCAGTGGCCATATTTGCCTATCATTTAATGCTGAGGTTCCCCAGGGTGTCAATTTCATAGGCACTTCATACTCATAATAATTATTTGAATAATCTGATCCCAGCCTTATAAAAACTGTAACTTCATCATCTTCAAGAGAAAATTCCTCATCAACAGATTCTGCATGTACAAACATTTTCAGGCGTTTATATTGCCTCATGTCGTAATCGAGGCTTTTATAAATTGCTTTAGCATCTCCATCATTTAAGTCGGCAACTTTTAATGCGATAGACTGTTCGTTTCTTTGATGCATGGTAGTATGCCCCATGTCAATCTCTCTTTCAATTCCCGGAGGTATCACATATGGTACAGGATATCTGGTACCATTTTCTTCAATATTTACAGAAGACACTTCAAAAGCAGTTTGATTTTCTGTATCCGGAACATATTCACCGGGAGCTGTGAGGTCTCTGTCATAAATTCGCCATGTACCTCTGACAAGCTCAAATGTTGCAAATCGGCAAAATACCGGTTCTGCAAAATCCTTAAAAAAGAGTCTAATAAAACGAATTGATTTAAAATCCTGAATATTATTAACTGCCTGTCTGTTGGGATCTCTAAGGGGGATTTTGAACTGATACCATTTAACAGTTTCAGTTTCATCATTATTTAATCGAACAGTAGATTCAACAACATCGCTAATGTAGTTTTTTCCCACAATCATATCTTCAGGGCGCAAGCTAATTCTATATTGAAAATACCTTTCATTTTCATTCAAAGTTCCGTCACTATTAATATCCTCTGTATTAGGTATATTGGTAGCTTGTGTAGGATAGGGCTCCGGCGACATTTCTGCTGTTGGGCTATTACCCTCCGGCAAATTATAATGCTTATATCTCTCAAGAACGCTTACCTCCTGCTGATCCAATTCTGTTCCTCTAAAATATCTGTAATCGTCAGCTGAAGGATCTTCTATAGCCATTTGATAAGCCATTGACTGTGCACCAAAAATAGCTTCAATCTGATCAATAAATTCTTCTTTAATAACCGGAAATGTTCTTTCATCTTCACTTGACAATCCATTTAAACCAACATCCTGAAATTCTCTTGATTCGGGATTATTATCAAAAGCATCAACAACAGATTGTATTGCAGGGACAATGCCCCATACTGTATGAATAGTGTCAGTTTCGTCAACAATAGGTCCCGGTGGCAGTCCATTTTCAAAACTCTTTCTTCCATCTCTTAATATATCTTCGGATACATCACCCAGATTGAAATAAAGGTCACCACCTTCATGTTCCTCATTATAAATAAAGGGATCTAACATCCAGAATTCAATATATTCAACATTTGCAGCTTCAAAATCAGTTACGGGTAATGCTCTCATCACTCCTCCCCATCTGCTATCAGGGTTAACTAGAGTACCATCCTGCGCCATCCCAAAGGAAAAAGCAGAAGGAGCAACATCATAATTATATAATCCCCGTTCAGAAGGATAATAAGCCATATTAAATATTGGAATAGGGCCCGGATAACCTGATGGATTTTCTTTATTAGGCCATAATTCGGTTTCCATCACTTCTCTAACATAATGATTTGATTGCTGATTCAAATCATTTCTTATATGAGTAGGAGTTAAACTATTATTACGGGTAAACAACGGATCAATAATATACCATGCTAATTTTGCAACATTAAAACGCAGAGCCAAACCGGTACCCGGTTCACCTTCCGGAAACATTGCAGGAATATTTTGGTGTTGTGGGGTACTTGCAAAAGACCAAGCCTGAACATTTTTCAAATCAATTGAGCTTTTACTGCCCTCAAAATCATCAATATAGGCTGTTCCCTCGCCACCAATATGTCTTGAATGTCCTGGAATTAAGTGAGCAAATTCACCATCAAATGTAATTCGGGAAGGCGCTGTAGTGCTATAAAACGGAAGAAAATCAAGTGCTTTGGTTAAAAAAAGTGACTCTGTTGAATATGTAGTATTTAAACCCCAAATAGTATTCGCAATAGGTTCGTCGCCATAGTTAACTTTTTGAGTAAGAGGCCTCTCACTCAAGTACATAATTGTAGCTCCCACATTAAAATCGTCACTAAACCTATGATTAATATGAGTACCCATCAATGTTTTTGTCTGAATATTAAACATACTACTACTTTCCAGGGAAATACTAATTGGAGTGCCTGAATTCAAAATCCCTTCATTCGTAATTTGAACCCTCCCTAAAGTATAATCAACCGTATAGTCAACATTTTCAGTAAGTGGAATTCCTCCGGCAGTTACTGTAACTGAACCTTGTGGTATATTAATAGCATTAAGAGCAATGTCAGATCCGGAGGCGGATTTATATCTTCCTTCGAGCACAAACCTGTTTTTTTCAGGAAACTGCTGAGCCCTATCCTTGGTGGTTGTATAAAGAGAGTCAAAAGCATACTTATCTCCCAGATCAGGATCCTCCAATTTTTCCCGAAGATAAGAGCCAAAAGGCTCAATAACGGGGAAAAATATTCGACCGTTAGATGATTGAATAGTACCACCCTGGGTAGCTGCATTATCAATAAAATCAAATACACCATCAGGTATAGGATCAAGCTGTGTATTCAAATTATCTAAATTAAAAACTCTAATTAAAGGTTCTCCTTCAACCGGTCCTTCATTAAAAAATCCAATAGGCACACCAAGCTCTTCACTTTCATAGAGTACATTTAACCTAAATTCATCTCTGTTAATTTGATATGCACCAATATTGTAAACATTTTTCATCATCAGATCCCACATCGGAAGCCTGGTATCTGTACTTGTACTCTTGAGCAATTTAACAATCAAAGATTCAGGAGCATCAATCTCATTTGAAAATTCACCAACCTGGTAAGTTGTGGTATCTCCAATAATAGTATATTGAAATGCAACAGCAAGAACCTGATCGGGATTTATTGTTTGGTTCAGAGAAATAAAACCCAGTTTATCATTATAAGTGTATTCATTAGAAGTAAGACGTCTTGCATTTTCAAGATTTTCATAATCTTGCCCGGAATTAAGATCAAAATAATGTTGTGATAAAAATGAATTCACCTGGGATATATCCCTGATAACTCCACTGCTAACCATTTCATTATAAAGATTATTGGAATTATTAGAAGGTGCTGCAATATTACTGCTGCCAATATTTTCATTATAAGGTTGAGCTTCACCAAGATCAGCAAAAGCAACAATATTTCTATTATCTTCAACAGCAGCTCCAACATTTGTTACCCAAATCTCAATTCTGGTGATATTCACAGGAGACCTTACAACAGGCAATTCAGATAATGCATCATCATACCTGTCTCTAAAGTACTGGCCAATAAAAAAGTGTCTATTATCCTCATACTCATCAGTTTTGATATAATATTCGGTAGTTTGTGCGCCGCCGGAGACTTCTATAGTCTCAGATTCTGTTTTTTGTTGAGAGAATACACTGGTTATTGTAGTATTGCCAAATTTCAATTCAGTTTTAAAACCAAACAAGCCCTGAGAACCCCTGATTAAAGTACCGGGAAGAGGAAGGGTAACATCGCCTGCCTCCACCAATTGCAATATTTCATCTTCGGTGCCACGATATTCTACTTTCATCTTATTCTCGAAATCAAAAGTAGCCTCAGTGCTGTATGTACTATTTATTTCGATTTTTTCTCCGACTTTTGCCTGGACGCTAAGCTGAATTTTTGGTTGAAAGTCGAAATTGGTAACTGTTCTTCTTTTTTCATCAATTGCCGGGTCTTCTCTGTAATTCGAAAGTATTCCAAAAACAAGTTCAGCAGAACCTGTTGGTCTGATATCTATAGTTCCTCCGCCAAATATTTTATCAAAAACCTCGCTCCCAATATGTATTTGCGGAATAACACCACCTCCCCTGTCAAACGCCTGAGGTTTGGATTTTTCATTCCAATATTTTTGCAAAGCCCTATCCAAGTCATACTCAAGGAATTCCTCAAAACCGAGTAAATAGGGACGTCCTATTATTCTGTCACCTGACTTTTTAATAACATAATACAAGTCAAGATCGGGATCATAAATAATTTCAGTAGTAATTCCGGGAGGATCAGTATCACCAAAAAAATCATTATTTATAACAGGAGGAATATAATCATCACTTTCATCTTCATCAGGCGGTTCTTGTTGCAAACTAAGAATATCCTTATGCGGTAAATACAGAAGTTTGCTCTTAGCATTTACCACATTAGGTAATATGCTAAAAAACATAATTAACAGAGTAGTTAATACATAAATTTTCTGCTTAAAATATTCTGTTTTTACCACAAAGCCGATTTTATAAAAATAATTTTTTAGAAGCTACGTAAAGCCTCCTTTACCAATTCTTCGACAGAGATTGCTGTTCCTTTTTTTGATATGCTCTGAATGGTTTTTTGAGCACTGTTTTTTGCAAAACCAAGCATTACTAAAGCAGATAACGCTTCTTCCTGAATTGTATTGTTTGCAAATGACAAATTTTCGTCTTGAATAACTCCTTCTTTTTCCAGCCTGTCTTTTAAATCAACAATAATACGTTGAGCTGATTTGGTTCCTATACCTTTGATGTTCTGCAAAACAGATGAATTGTTATTAACAATAGCTGTTTTAATTTCAGCAGCAGACATAGATGAGAGAATCATGCGTGCGGTATTTGGGCCAACTCCTGAAACAGAAATAAGGTGTGAAAAAAGGTTTTTTTCTTCTTTTGTTGAGAATCCGTAAAGAATTTGAGCATCTTCCCTGACAACAAAGTGCGTAAAAATTTTAATCATCCCACTATCAGGTATTTGCGAATATGTTTGGAGTGAAATATTAACAAAATAACCAACACCGGCACATTCAACAACAATATATGTCGGATTTTTTTCTGTTATTTCTCCTTTAAGATAAGTAATCATATAAAAACGTTTTTATTTTGAAGGGCAAAAATAACTAATAATTACTTAATAGATTAAGAAAACTAATGTAAAAAGAGTGTTTGGGTTCATTTAACAAATTCAAATCGAGAAGCCTTTTGTGTTTTCGAAAGTTTAAATACACAAAACATTAGTAAAAACAAATAGGCACAATAGAAAAGAATTTATGTGCCTATTTGTTAAAAAATAAAATTCAACCTTAATTACACCTAAAAATGTGTTTCAGGTATTTTAAAAGCAAATTATTTTACGGCATCAATAGCTTTTTTCAGCGCATTGTCAACCATTTCCTGAGGAGGTTTGGGGATTATACCCTCGTCTTCAAATAATTTAGCAGCCCTTCTTGCTTGTTCAATATCATTTTTAGCAACATCAAAAGCTTCCTGCCAAGATATTTTGACTCTTGCCACTCCATCTTTTATAGCTTGCATAGCAACTTCAGCAGCTTCATAAGGGAATACATCATGTTCATCCATTTTGGCAACAATATTTTCTGTGTCTATGCCTCTTTTCTCAGAATACTCAGCAATAGCTTTTGCTGCAGCTATAGCCATATTATCAGTAATCTTTTTTGCTTTAACCAGCAAAGCACCTTTTAGTATTCCTGGAAATCCAACTGAATTGTTTACCTGGTTTGGGAAATCTCCTCTGCCTGTTGCAACAATAAAAGCACCGGCTTCTTTAGCGGCATAAGGATAAATTTCAGGAACCGGATTTGCACAAGCGAAAACAATCGGCTTTTCTGCCATTGCGCTAATCCATTCTTTCTTAACTACATCCGGACCCGGTTTAGAAAGAGAAATTAAGACATCTGCTCCTTTAACCGCCTCTTCAATATCTTTAATGCCATTGGGGTTTGTAATTTGACAAAGCTCCCATTTGCGATAAAATCTTTTATCATCTTCAATATCTTTTCTCCCTTTATGAAGAGAACCTTTAGAATCGAACATAATTGCTTTTGCAGGATCAGCACCGGCGGCATTTACAATTCTTGCCACAGTAGCATTCGAAGCACCTGCTCCATTATAAACTATCTTTACCTTGCTAATGTCTTTTCCTGCAAGTTTAAGAGCATTTATCAAGCCCGCCAATGTGACGCAAGCTGTACCTTGAGCATCATCATGCCATACAGGAATATCACACTCTTCTCTCAAAACATCCAAAACTTTATAGCAATTCGGCTGAGAAATATCTTCAAGATTCACTGCTCCAAAACTATGCTGACACATCTTAACAAAATCAATAATCTTATCAGGATCGTTTTTGCCATCTTTACCTCTACTGTCAACACAAATTGCAACAGCATCAAAACCACCCAGGTATTTCATAAGCAAAGCTTTACCTTCCATAACGCCTAAACCTCCCGGAGGTGTGCAATCACCGTCACCAAGCACCCTGGTAGAGTCGCTGATAACAGCAACAAGGCCACCTCTGTTCGAGAGATTAAATGATTCATTATTATCATCACGAATAGAGGTTGAAATTTTTGAAACTCCGGGGGTATACCATACATTAAACCAGTTAAATCCCGGTACCGGTGCTTTTGGAACTGTTTGAATTTTACCGCGATAAAAATCATGAGCTGCCAGTGCAAGCTCTTTGTAAAATAAGGTTTTTGCCTTAGCCTTTTGTTCGGGAGTAAAGTCCTCGGGCAAAGCATCCTCGAGATTACTCAAATCTAATTTTAAATCTGCCATAATATCTTTTGGTTTTTTGGTTAATTGGATTTTTATCCAAAGATAAAAAAGTTTTTTACTGTTATCAAAAGATATTGAATTATGATTAATGCATTCAATTTATTCCGGTTTTTTCAAACAAAAAAAAATTTCAAAACAAAACTTATTCACTTTTACACCTTAATTGTATTTTGTTAACATATTGTAAATTTTTCATAAATTAGCAAAGAAAAAAATCCGGAAATTGCAAAACGAAGACAAACAAATAACATTAAACGAAAAAGAGTTTCAACAGCTCTTTAATAGCTTTTACAGCCCTCTGTGCAGGTTTGCAGCAGGCTATCTTTATGACGCCGGCAGTGCTGAAGAAATTGTTCAACAAGTATTTGTAAATTTATGGTATAAAAGAAACAGCATTGATCCTGATAAAGCTGTTAAAACCTATTTATTTACTTCGGTAAAAAATCGCTGTCTGAATTACATTCGCGATCAGAAAAAATACAGAAACTATTATCTTGATGTTGAAGCTGAACTGGAAATTCCGATAAATGAAAGAGATCTCATTTCAGAATCCGATTTAGAAAAACAGGTAAAAAAAGCAATTGAAAAGCTTCCGGAAAAATGCAGAGAAATATTTCTGCTTTGCCGTTTTGAGGATATGAAATATAAAGAAGTTGCTAAGAAATTAAATATTTCTGAAAAAACAGTTGAAGCACAAATGTCAAAAGCTTTAAAAATAATGAGAGAAGAATTAAAGGATTATTACTTCCTTTTGTTATTGTTTTGGTTTACAAATTTCAATTAAAACAAAAATTATTATAAAAGCAATTGAATATTATTAAAAAAACACATAAGGGTAAATACATAATTAAGTGTATAATAATAAAAGGAAATGAAATCAAGTAGTGAACATACAGACTTTGAAGCCCTGGTTGGCATTTATTTGTCGGGAAGCGCAACAGTTGAAGAGGCTGAGCTACTTGAATCTATTGTAAAAGCAGACCCTGAAAAGAAAAAATTATATCTTGAGATAAAAAAAAGCTGGATGCTTGTTTCAGCTTCAAAGCACAAATTCAACACAAATAAGGCCTGGGAAAAAGTAGAATTTCTAACCATAAATAATAATCGGGAAAAAGAAAAACCATTATATACAGGATTAAATGCCGGAAAAATTTGGCGCATTGCAGCAACAATACTGCTTCTGATTGTAGGAACCTATTTTGCTTACACCTTTTATCAACATAGAGAAAAAACGCTAGTTGCAGATAATGAAGTAATAGAAAAAAAATTACAAGACGGTTCAAAAATAAGTTTAAACATTGGTGCCAATTTAAAATATCCGGCGAAATTCAGCAAAAAAGAACGCAGGGTAAAACTTGAAGGCGAAGCTTACTTTGACATTGCAAATCAACAAGAAAGACCATTTGTTATTGAAGCACTGGATGCAGAAATACTTGTACTCGGCACTTCATTTTACGTAAATGCAAACAAGGAAGACCAAAGTGTTGAGGTAGTTGTATACTCAGGAAAGGTTGCCATAATTTCACCAGATAAAAAAACTATTGAACTAAATCCCGGTCAAAAAGGCCGTTATGAAAAAGAAAAAAAAGAAATTATTTCTACAGAAAACACAAACCCAAATGTCATCTCATGGAAAACAAAAACTCTTGTGTTTGAGAATAGCAGCCTTAAGGAAGTTTATGAAATAATTTCTAATACTTATGGAGTTAATATTGCAATAAGAGACAAAGTTCTTGAAAGCTGCAAACTCACAGCTACTTTTACAGACAGAACAGTTGAAGACGTTCTTCTGATAATTAAGGAAACCTATGATTTAAGGTATGTAAAATCTGAAGGTACAATTTGGGTGCTGGGAGAAGGGTGTACAAATAAATAATGAATATGATTATTTTTATAAGGAGTTTAGCATTATTACTAATTATATTTGCCGGCTTTATTAAAGCTGAAATTGTATTTTCACAGGAACCCTCTTTGGAGCAAAAAATTACACTTAATTTAACTAATGCCGGTCTTGAAGAGATATTAGAAGAAATCAGTAATAAATCCGATATTGACTTTTCTTATGACAGCGGGACTGTTTCATCAAAAAAAAGAATAAGCTTAAAATACAATAATGAAGAGCTTAAAACCATTCTCGATAAGATATCTGTTGAATATAATTTAGAATATAGTATTGTTAAACGACAGATAGTAATAAAAAAAGGCAGTGCTCGCAGCTCAAAACCCTCTTTATATACTATAAGCGGTTATGTTCGTGAAAAAGAAACCGGCGAAAATTTACCGGGAGCAACAATCATGGTAAGTCAAACAACAATTGGAACAATAAGTAATGCATATGGTTTCTACTCTTTAAGTTTGCCTGCCGGAGACTATGAAATACTATACAGTTTTGTTGGATTTGAAAAGCATTATGAAAAAGTTAATCTAAACAAAAACATTCAGAAAAACATTGAGCTGGACTTTAACATTTCTTCTCTAACTGAGATAACGATAATAATGGATGAGCAATTAGAGAATTTACAGAAAAGCCAGAGCAGTTTAATCTCAGTTAATCCCCGCAGTCTTGAAAGAATACCGGAATTTGGCGGCGAATCAGGACTTATTAAAGGATTACAAACATTACCCGGAATACAAACACATAGCGATGGGTCTTCATTCTTTTTTGTCAGAGGTGGAAATAAAGATCAGAATCTCATCCTTGTTGACGAGGCCCCGATATATAATCCTGCACATTTATTTGGATTATATTCATTTGTAATCCCCGATGTTGCAAAAAGTATTAATATCTATAAATCAGATTTGCCGATTGACAAAAGCAATCGTTTATCGAGCCTGATAGAGGTCCAAACCCGTGATGGCAATATGAAAAAGTTTGATGTAGAGGGCTTGCTTAATCCGTTAATGTACCGAATATCTTTGGAGGGACCAATTGTGCGGGAAAAAGCATCATTTTTCACCTCATACCGGCATTCTAACTTTAAATGGCTTTATAACCAAAGCGCACCCAATGCAGATCTTTATTTTATGGATTTTAACACCAAATTGAACTGGAAAATCAGTGATAAAAACAGATTATATTTTGCCGTATTTTATGGCAAAGATAATTATACTGATGCAGCAGATGTGGCAACAACCGGCTTAATATGGAAAAATACCACCTCTACCTTAAGATGGAATCATCTTTATTCCAATCGTTTGTTTTCAAATGCAACAATATATCTAAGTAATTATGATTATAAATTATTAACAGGCTTTTACCCATGGGAATCAGGCATTTCTAACATTAGTTTTAAATATGATTTTTCTTATTTTCCCAATCCTGACAAAACTATACTTTTTGGGATAGCCCATACAGAACATGAAATTAATCCGGGCAACCTTAATGTTCCCACGGAAGAAGACAGTCCATATATACCAAAAGTTTCTTCTTCAAAATCATCTCTGTCATATTTGTATTACAGCAGAGAAAAAAATATAAGTAAAAAATGGTCGTGGAAAGCAGGTGCCCGCTTGCCTTTATGGCTAAACAAGGGACAATCAACAATATATACTTTTGATGAGGATTACAATGTTTCCGACACCCTGTTTTACGGAGATGATGATATTTCTAAAAAATATTTAAATTTAGACATCAGGTTAAGCACAAAATACAGTTTAACAGATTTTTCTGCCATAAAATCCAGTTTTGGAATTTATCATCAGCATTTGCATTTATTATCAAATTCAATAAGCCCGCTTTCATCTTTCGAAATATGGATGCCAAGCGGAAAAAACATCAAGCCTCAAAGAGCCGCGCAATTTACTTTTGGTTATAATTGGCTATACCCTGAATTGAGCCTGGAGTTTACTTCGGAAATGTATTACAAAAAAATGTATAATCAAATAGAATATGAAAATCATGCCCATTTATTACTTAATCCATTGGTTGAAGGAGAATTGCGTTTTGGGCAAAGCAAATCATACGGCATTGAATTATCTGTAAAAAAAACAAAAGGCAAATTAAGTGGTTGGATGAGCTATACCTATTCAAGAGTATTTAATGTTTTCCGGGACATTAATAACAATGAACAATATCCGGCTTTTTATGACAGGCCACATGATTTTTCAATATTTCTTTCATACTTAATAACATCAAGGCTTAGCACTTCAGCCACATGGGTATATTATAGCGGATCAGCCATTACCACGCCTGTTGGCTTTTACTATTATAATGACAACCTGGTGCCGGTTTATGGCGACAGAAATAATGACCGCTTACCTGATTATCATCGCTTGGATTGGTCTATTAGCTATCAACTCAGTAAAGCATCATGGAAATATCAGCATAGCATTAGTTTGGGTATTTACAATCTTTATAACCGTCATAATCCAACATCAATAAACTTTAATAAGGTAGAAACTCAAGATGGACACATTGTTGTGCCGGCAAATTTATATGGAACACATGAAATTTTGAGTACTCAAAAATATATGACGGGGATTATGCCTTCATTAACTTATAAATTCAAATTCTAAGAATATGAAGCTATTAATAAAAATCCACATAAACTTCCAAGCTGCTTTTAATGCAATTTTGCTGCTGCTAATGATTTCAATTATTTCTTGTGAGGAAAAAACTGAATGGAACCTTCACACTGAAGAATTAAACACAATAGTTGTTGAGGGCAGGCTAACTAATGAATTTAAACATCATGAAATACAAATAAGCCATCCTCTTTTGGATATGAATGAAATTCCAAAACCGTTTATGGATGCAAATGTAAGTGTAAGCTTTGGATTACATGAAGTTTTATTTTTAGAAAGCGATGAAACTCCCGGTTATTATTATAGTGAAGTGCCCTTCAGAGCAATAGAAAATGTTAATTATTTTCTTGAGATAAGCATTGACACGGCAATATACAGTGCAGAAACATATATAGTTCCGGTTCACTCTTCTAACTCACCTAATTTTTATTATAATCCTGAAAAAGAACTATATAAATTATCCTGGAACATTTATCAGTTTAATCCATTTGAGCAGGCAATGTTTGAAGCTATTATCAGCTGGGATCATTTACCCGGCTATGATCATCCTGATTCACTGTCGCAAGCAAAAATGTTGTTTTATGCATTAAAAACAATAGATGTAAGTTATATCGTTTCTCCACAAGCCGCTGAGGAAGTTTATTTTCCCGGCGGAAGCATTGCCATTATTTCCAAATACTCCATAAATGAAGAATATGGAGAGTATTTACGTGCTTTATTAATCGAAAGCAACTGGCAGGGAAGTCTTTTTGAAGGAGCAAGAAGCAATGTTCCCGGAAATATATCAAATAGCGGATTAGGATTTTTTAGCGCTTGTTCTGTAAAAAGGGACACCTTAATTGTACAGTAAATCAACTGAGATTTAAGATTTTACAATTTATTTATTAAGGTTTGGTGAATCTCGAAATAAAAAAATAAAAAATATTTAGTTTCGAATAAGGGTAAAAACATTTTGGAGTGTATTATAATCGAAAAGCATAATTTATAAACTTTTAAATCACAGAAAAATGAAAAACTTTAAAAGAAAAACAGCATCGAAAAGAATAGAAGCAAACATTCTATCTCTCTTTTCAATTAATACTGTAAAAAGTATTATGGGAATCCTAATGATCTTAACAATTGTTTTGATGCCATCATGTCAAAAAGACGACATTGATCCTCTTGACTCAGAGAACATTGTACCATCAAGATTTAAGATTGACATTCCAAGTTCAATAAGTGATGAAGTAAGAAAGAAAAGCTCACAAGTTGATACTTTAATGGGAAATGACATTTATGAGCATTTAAGAACTTTCATTCATATTGGTGAATCTGCTGCAGAAATAACAGAGAGCATCATGATGATGATTGCCTTAAACAACCTAAACCGCCCTCTGGAACTAACAATAATAAGTGATGATGATGGCAGAGCCAAACACATTAGTATAATTGAGGATGTTCAGTATGAAGACAAGCTATGGCAATATCGTATGACTGTTACAGATGTTGAAGATAACCCTGCAAAAGCATATGAAACAGATATAGCCTTGCAAGTATTTTGGAACCTTGATCCTATTGACGGCATCTCAATATTAAACTGGTACAATATGGACCGCAATACAGAAGAACAATATAAAGATGCATTTTTCAGAATTGAATATAGTGAAACAGGCATACTCAATTATGAAAAACATATGATAGTATCAATTACAGGACTACCAATCCCTCCACCGGAACAAGACATTTACGGTGTTTCAAAAATAAAAATGTTTGTTGGAAAAAATGAAGATATAGTAAGCCTATATGGCAATACATTACATCCTAATGCACAATTCTTTACAGAAGAAACAGGTTTTAACTGGGCGTTTGCAGCCTCAGCTTCTGAAAGCCTTGACATTGCAGTTGCTGAAGTAGGGCTTCCTCCAATGGATCTTAACTCTGATGACAGAACTACTTTATTAGAAGATTACTCTATAAAAAATGTGTTGCGCGATCAAATATTAATTACCTGGCCAACAATAGAGGAAGATGTACTTGATGCATATCTTTATCATACACAAGCACCGGGTTATTTCGACAACAATGGATTTGTTCAAGGCGGTACTGCACCTTCAGCAACATATCAGCCACTTGAAGAGCTTGTACAAAACTTAACACCATACAACCCTGCAGGAATACTAAATCTTGATGTACAATTTGATGAATAATAAATAAGCAATCGCACATAAACAGCCCGAAGAACAAATTCTTCGGGCTTTTTGCTATTCAAAGAGATTTTCCTTCCAACATCTATGAGATTGTTATTCTAAAAAAATTGCTGTATAATACAAAAAAGTGACCTAAAAAAATGCAAGTTTAATTAAAATATTATTTCTCCAATAATTTTTTATACTTTTGCCAACAGTATAATTTAATCTATTAGTTAAGCATATTATTATTTATTAACAAAAACATTAGAATTATGAATAAAAAAGTTATTTCACTGGCCTTAATCTTCATGTTATTTGGAGGATTACTGATTATTAGTTGTGACAAAGACACACAAAACAGCCCGGTAGAACCAGATTTGGAGAAAAAAGCGACCTTATCAGGTTTAGTCTATGCAAATCTTTCTGAAAAGAACGATACACTACCAACTCTGCCTTCTACCACTATTGATTATGAATTTGCACCTGAAGGTACATTAATTCAGATTAGAGTTGAGGCAACAAATTATGCAGATTTTGCAGATGGTTATATGCTATATACAACTACTGTTGGATCCGATGGTTCATATAGCATTGATATTCCTGCAACAAATGAAGGAATATCTGTTGACATTTTTACTGCTGACTTTGAATACCAAAAAGTTGTTGGAAACTGGGCATGGAATGGTGCTGAATACGAATGGGAGGGCTCAAGTATTAGAAAACAATATTTTTCAGATATGATAACTGTTGCAGGTATAATCTCGGAAGGCACAAAAATCAAAGATATTTATTACGATCATAATTAATGTTACCATATTGTTTATGCAATACCGTAATTAATTATATTCACGCATTTATTATCAAAGAACTTAATTTCTTTGATTCAATATGTATGAATTATTCATATGAATAGTTTTCCATAAAAATAAAAAACACATGAAAAGTATAAAGACATTATTAATATTATTATTTGTCACATGTTCAGTTTTTGGGCAAAATGACACAGAAGATGTTACTGATACTGATAAAAAGACATCAGAACTCCTTCCACAAGCCGGAGATATAGCAATAGGAATTGAAGCAGCACCATTTTTACAATACTTTGGGAATATGTTTAATGGTGTTACAACCAATGACTCTCCGGATTTGATTTTTTTAAATGGAACAACAATATTTGCAAAATATTTCCTCGAAGATGATGTAGCTATAAGAGCACGCCTTGGTGTTACAATGGATAATGAAGTTTTCAGATCCTATGTTACCGATGAGCTGGCTGTATTCCAGGATCCATTAAGCAGAGACGTTATTGTTGACAGAAGGACATTCTCAAACCACATGTATCTTATTGGATTAGATTATGAAATGAGAAGAGGATATAATCGTTTACAGGGATATTATGGCGGTGGAATTAACTTTAGTTTTTTCAAAACATCCAACACTTATGAATACGGTAATGCTATTTCATCAATAACACCTGATCCGGCATCAACAAACTTTGGTACCGGCAATTTAACTCCTGCAGGAAGGGTATTAGAAACCGGCGGGAATATGAATTATGCTGGTGGTATAAATGGTTTTGTCGGAATTGAGTATTTTCTCTTACCAAAAATATCAATTGGTGGCGAAATGGGATTAGCTATGTTTTACACTTATCTCGCAAGATCAAAAGAAGTTATTGAATTTTGGGATGGACAACAAGCTGTTGAACAAACAACGATGACAGAACCCGGTGACAGGTATCTAAATGCATTTACTGTAAACCCATCTTTAGGGATTTATATAATGTTTCATTTCTAGAGTTTAATATTCAATATTATAAAAAAAAGCCGGAGATTTTCCGGCCTTTTTTTTATAATTAAAACTATTTTAGTTTGCTTCAATAATCTGAAACAATTCGTCCAGTTTTGGTGTAAGTATAATTTCTGTACGGCGATTTTTCTTTCTTGCCTCGGGAGTTTTTGCAGAATCAAGAGGAAGATGCTCTCCCCTGCCGGCAGCGGTAAGTCTTTCCGGATCAATATCCGAGTCTTCTAAAAGTATTCTAACTATAGCAATCGCTCTTAAAACACTAAGCTCCCAATTATCTTCGATTGAACTGCCGGGCCTAAAAGGAACATCATCAGTATGTCCTTCAATCAATATATTTATATCAGGATTTTTCTCCAGTACTTTAGCCAGTTCTTTTAAAGCTGAAACACCTTGAGAATCAACAGTAGTACTGCTTGTAGCAAAAAGGAGACTTTCTTCAAGAGAAACATAAACTTTTCCGTTTCTTATATCAACAGACAGTCCGTTATCCTGAAATCCAAGCAAAGCACTTGAAACTTTTTTGCGAAGAGCATTCACCACACTATCCTGTTTATTAAGAACTGACTCCAACTCATTCAGCCTTTCTTCTTTCTTCTTAATCTCTGCAAGAGATTCTTGCAATTTAGCATTAAGTTCATTTAGGTTTTTTTCTTTTTGTTGCATTGCTATGGTAGCTTTTTGCAATTCATCTTCTCTGCGCAATAAATCTTGTTGGGTTTCCTGCAACTTTTCCATTATCTGCTTCGTTTCAGCAGCTTTTCCTTTACTCAACTTTTCATTCTGTTCAAGCAGAATTTGATAAGTTTTATTAAGTTGTTCATGATTATCATTTATTCTTCGCATTGTAGTACCTAAATTCGCCGTGTCCATTTTCAGAGTAGCAATATTTCTCTCAAGTTCATTCACCCTGCTGTTAAGCTCATTGTTTTCTGTATAAAGTTTTTCATTCTCCTTTTTCAAGTCCAAAACACTTTTTTCACATTCCTGGCGACGAACAACTATGTCCTCATATTTTCTTGCCGGAACGCAAGAAGAAAATATAAAAGCAATAATGGCTATATACAAAAAAAGCCTTGAATTTAGTTTTCCTATTATCATAAGTTTGAATTTTTTAAGAATTAATGAATATCCATTGGGTGTTTTTATCAAAACTCATTGCATTACAAAAAGCAACAAAATAAAAAAACAGGGTCAAAGTTAGAAAAAAATGGATATTTAACTCAAAAACCCTAATTAAATTTATTAACTAAAATTCAAGAACAACTCCAACGGGACAATGATCTGAATGCACAACATCCGGAAGTATAAATGCATCTTTAAGATTATCTTTAAGATTATCAGAAACTACATTATAATCTATCCTCCAGCCTAAATTCTTAGCACGTGCATTTGCTCTGTAGCTCCACCATGAATATTGGTGAGGCATATGATTAAAAACTCTGAAAGTATCAGTAAAACCGGAATTAAAGAATTTTTCCATCCATTGTCTTTCTTCCGGCAGAAAGCCTGATCGTTTTGCATTCCTAACAGGATCATGAATATCTATTTCTCTGTGACAGATATTATAATCACCGGCTATTAACAATTTTGGCCTTTTCTTTTTCAATTCATGAATATATTCAAAAAATTCATCGAGCCATTTCATTTTAAATTCCTGCCTTATATCTCCGGAGCTGCCTGATGGATGATAAACTGATATTACAGAAAAATCGCCAAAATCCAATCGTAAAAACCGTCCTTCGTCATCATAAGCGGGTATTCCCATTCCGTATTCAACATTGTCAGGCTTCAGCCGGGTAAAAATTGCGACCCCCGAATATCCTTTCTTTTTGGCAGAATGCAAATAAGTTCTATAGCCCAATTCTTCAAAATCAAACAAAGGAATTTGCTCTGCCTGAGCTTTAGTCTCCTGAACACATAAAATATCAGGGCTTTCTTCCTTTAACCAGTCTATTAATCCTTTATTTAATGCTGATCTTATTCCATTGAGGTTGTATGAAATTATTTTCATTTGATTATAATATAATATGCTTTTACTTTACTAAGAGTTTTCCTGTATATACATCTGAGTTTAAAACAACTTTGTAAAGATATATAGTCCTTCCGATAACTTTTCTCCATTATTGCCCGTATGAGTATATAATGCTCCGGGATAATCTTCAATTGCAGCGCCCGCAGCATCAAAACAAACGGCAACTTCACTGTCAGCTTTTGGCAAAACAGGATTTGCAGCAATCTGCGCTGCAACATTCTGAGCAGCAATGCCAAAAAAAACTAAAGTCAAAATGACAATAGCATGTCTTTTTAAAAT
>CAZTPA010000042.1:0-16479 GCA_964614525.1 uncultured Bacteroidales bacterium
CTTCGCTGGCAGTAGCTGTTAAAGTAACTTCATCACCCATATTGTAAGTTCCCTCGCCGGTTATTGTTCCTGCATCTGCAGGTTCAAGAGTTACGTTTACAAGGTAATCTATAAGTTCAAAATTAGCAGTAAGTTCTACATCTGATGCAGGCATTGTATAATCAAAAGTTGCCTGATCACTGACTTCAACTCCGCCTCCATCAGTCCAGTTAACAAATTGATAACCTTCCTCTGCAACTGCTTCAATTATCACTGCATCTCCCATATTATACACACCGTCACCTGAAACTGTACCACCTTCAACTGGGTCAGCATTCAGAGTAAGTGTATAATCAGTCAAAACAAAATTTGCTGTAAGGTTAACTTCTCCAGCAGGCATAGTAAAGGTTGTATTAGCGGCTATAGGATCATCCAGATATGAAACATCTCCAGTCCATTCTACAAACTCATAACCTTCTGCTGCAACAGCTTCAACTGATACCTCATCGCCCATATTATATAAACCCCCGCCGGTGACACTACCACCTTCGGCAGGCAATACATTAAGATTTACATAATAATATACAAGCACATAATTTGCTGTATATGTAAGATCTTCATCAGGCATATTAAAGCTATAATCTGCATCTGTACTAACAACATCACCAAGTTCATCAGTCCATTCATAAAAATAATAACCCATTGCAGCATTAGCGCTAATGCTAACAAGTTCACCCGGTTCATAGCTTCCCATGCCTGTGGGGTCACCACCTGCTTCAGGATCGGCAAGCAAAGTAAGGATTCTTGCTGTTTCTGTAGCAGAAGTAACATTAACAGTCCATATTTTAGTATTAATCCCATCTTCAGCGGTTACAGTGTAGTTAACAGGGTTAGTGAAATCAACAATTTCACCACTAGCGGGAATAATTGTAGCACCATCCGATACATTAATAACAGGTGCAAGATTTGTTACATCTGTTCCAAAATGCACTTCAATATCCACTGTGGCTGCTGCCTCATCAATAATTGCAGGAACCGTTTGTTCTGCTAAGTAAAAGTCAACAATCTCAGCTTCTGAGCTAAAGGCTTCTATCTTAACATTGTCTAGTGCCCAGTACCACTCCCATCCACCATTATCATTAAAGTGAAAGCGAACAGCTAAGTTATCATTAGCAAAGGCAGTAATATCAATGGTTTCAAAAGCGGAAGATGCCCAACTACCTGTATCTGAATTGTAATGACGTACATTTTGCCATGTGCTTCCATCCCAAACATCAACCCTGGCATAACATCCACCTAAGTGATTATAATAGTGTTCAAATGAGAGCAATAAAGTGGAGTCTGATAAATTGCCGGCATTTATAATCGGAGTATAAAGCATAGAATTAACGGTTATAGCGCCAGACCCTGCAGCATCACTGTCAATAAAAGCAAAAGGAGTTCCATTTAATGTGCTACCTCCGTAACTATCAACAAACTTCCATGTTTCTGAGGCATCATGATCACTTTGATTTTCAATAAACCAATCGTTAGGTAAGGCCTGAGCATCAAAATCTTCAACGAAGGGTAAAGCAATCGGAGTCTTTTCTGCAAAGTTTGCCGTGAGTGTTACATCATGATCTGGCATTTGATAATAGAATTCTGCCTCAGTGCTAATTATATTGCCTCCCTCATCTGTCCAGTTAATGAAATTATAGTTCCAGTTAACGCTTGCTGATACTAATGCATCCAGGCCAACATATTGACTGCCTGCACCAAATACTTCGCCGGCGTCAACAGGATTGGCTTCCAGTGTTAGTATATATTGATCCAGTTCGATAAGATTTGCTGTAAGAGATATGTCATAATCCGGCATTGTAACAGTGATTTCGCTTGTATTCACATCTCCTGAAGTAATGTGCTCTGTATCACCGGTCCATTCAACAAATTCATATCCATGAATTGGTGTAACAGAAAGAATAACTTCGTCTCCCTGATAATAAAATGACAGAGGTCCCGGGTTAATTTCTGCGAATCCTTCAGGTGCTACATCAACATTTAAAGCAATAAGCTCAGGAGACTCTTCCGGCACCCATACCGGTGGACCTGTTAACGTTCCTGTATTACTGTTTAGGCTATTATCAAAAGCATAGTTTCCTACACCTTCATCAAATTTATAGTATGCTGCGAGCCCGGCTTCATCACCGATTAGATTTGTCATTAAGTTTTGTTGAATCTCTTCCTGTGTGCGGGCAATATTCCATATCCTTACTTCATCTATTTTACCAGAGAAATGAGAAACTCCATTTGTTCCTACACCAATAGTTTTAACAGATGTATTATCTGTAAAGGTATATGGTGTTTGTTGTTGTAAGGCAACTTCATTTCCATTAACAAAAAGCTTATCACCTTCTGCGCCTCTAACGAATACAATATGATTCCATGAGTTTTCAGTAATTGCATTGTCTTCACTAACGGCAACCCATGTTGCAACGCCTGTAACTGCTACAACATTATTGTTGTTATTACCTATTCCAACTTCCAATTGCCACGAGCCGGCTGCATTTTCATTTCTTGTTGAAAACACTGTATATCTTGCTGACAGGTCAGTGGGATATATCCATGCTTCCACGGTTACAGTATTGCCTACATTTAAACTCTCATGATGCTGCACACTCAGATAATCATTTACACCATCAAACTCTAGTGCATAATTACCTTCAAGGCCGAAATTTGCTGACAAGGCAACATCTTCAGCAGGCATTGTGAATGAATATTCTGAATTTTCAGACAAAATATTAATATCGGCATCCATCCAGTTAAGAAACTCATATCCGGCATTAGCCGTAGCAGTTAAAGTCACTACATCTCCGAAATTATAAGTACCGTCACCCGTAACTATTCCACCTTCTGCAGGACTAACATTTACAGATACTAAATAATCAGTTAAAACAAAGCTTGCTGTAAGGTTTACATCAGCTGCAGGCATGTTTAAGTTTGTAGTTGGTGCAGTTGCATCGTCAATATAAGCGATATCACCTGTCCATTCAACAAATTCATAACCTTCAGCTGCAACTGCTTCAATTATCACAACATCTCCCATATTATACACACCGTCATCTGAAACTGTGCCACCTTCGACAGGATCAGCATTTAGAGTCAATGTATAATCAATAAGCTCAAAATTAGCAGTAAGGCTAATGTCAGAAGCCGGCATAGTAACATTAGCATTAGCTGCTGATGGATCATCAACATAAGTAACATCGCCGGTCCAGTTAACAAACTCATATCCTTCGTTTGCTGTTGCGCTGATTGGAACAATCTCTGTTTCAGTATAATCCCCATCACCGTTTAACACTCCACCTTCAGCAGGATTTGCACTTAGGGCAAGATTATAAGTTTGCAATAGTTGCTGTGCTTCAAGTTGGGCAGTTCTGCTTATTCCCTGTAAAATTGGATAACCATCACCCGTGGCATCAGAATGAGTAGCTTCTACAGTTTCCCATACAGAGGTATAATCCAGTAAATCCATATTGGTTGAAGCATTGGTACCCTGCATTTGCGTAGTTGTTAGACCATTAAGATTTGAAACAGTACCATTATTAAGTTCTACTGCATTTGTCTGTGTGGTAGTTTCCGTATTCCAATATGAATCTTCAACTGTTGCGTCAATATTATTAACACCAACTATCCCTGCAGTTCTCGTGGAATATCCTGTTATATTTCCAACAGAGTAGGTATTGCTTGTTATTGCTGTATTCTCATTTGCACCTGAAACACCGGCAACATTTTGCCCGCTTATGGTTGTTGGTGCAATTACGCTACCTAAGGAATAGGAGTTGGCAATTAAACCGCCATATGCTTCGCCTGAAATACCAGCGCAATGCATATCCGATGAAGTTATATCTCCGGAAGAAAATGTAAATTCGATTTGGCCATCATAGCTAAATCCTGCAATTCCGCCAACATTGTATGTTCCTGATATGTTTCCTGTTGAATAAGAATATAGAATTGTTCCATAATTATTATAGCCTGCCACTCCTGCAGCCAAATTACCTCCATTAATGTTTGCTGAAGAAGATGAGTTGGTAATAGTACCACTGTTTTCTCCGGCAATACCTCCAGCTCTCTCTGTTGTGGCAGTAATAGCACTTTCACTATGACAATTAGTAATAATGCCTGTGGTTGTATCAATGAAACCAACTATTCCTCCAACCCTTAAGTTTCCTAATATTTGACCGGATACAGAAGAGTTTCCAATCGTTACTGGACCACTCCATTGCATGTATCCAGCTATTCCTCCAACGTTATCAGCACCTGTAATATCAACATTTATTAGATTTATATTTTCAATTGCTCCATCATCTATAACTCCAAAAAGGCCAACATAATTTTCAGAACTGCGATTAATAAGTAATCCGTTTATTGAGTGATTATTTCCATCAAAAATTCCATGAAAAGAATTTGCCCAATAACCAATAGGCAACCAACCACTAGCACCCCATTGCGCATAACCGGCACCTCCTTCGGCAAGGTATTCTGTAAGGTCAATGTCATTAATCAGTTCAAAATGTTTGTCAGTATGAGAACTTCCAAGATAGTTCCGAACTTCATTAAGTTGTTCCGGGGTTGATATTTGCCATGGGCTTCCTGAGGTACCATCGCCTCCTGCAAAATTTTGAGCAAAAAGTTGCGTGCTCATCAAAAAGCAAATCAGAATAGTAATTTTCTTCATAATACATTTTTTTTTATTATTAATTGATTATTGGAATTATATTGAAATATATAAAAACTTCTAGCCTAAGTAAACCAAAATAACAAAGTATATTAACTATCTATTTTAGCTACAATCTGCAATTATATGAAATATTTTTGATTATCTTTGAATTCAATGCGGGACAAAAGCGTGACACCCTCATATAATCAGTTAATAGTTTGTTATGAATAAGAATTTATCTTTTGTAAATCTGATTTTCTTTGTTATTTTTTGTCTGGCTATTGCTTCTACACTCTTTACTGCTTTTCATAACAACACAAAAAAACCAACAGAACATAATAATCAAGATGGTTTAGTTATTAACAAAAGTCATATTGTAAACAATAATCTTGTCGCCTTAGAAGGTGAAATGGAATTTTATCCGAACAAACTATTAAGTCCAAAAGACTTTGAAGAAAATGCAAATATCTCCGGCAAGGATTTTCTGGAATTTCCAAACACATGGAATGGCAAATTTATAAATGGCAAGAAACTTTCCGGCATAGGCCATGCCACATATAGAACGCAATTATATTTTGATACCATTTGCGATATGGCAATAAAAATCAAAGATTATTGCAACTCGTATAAACTCTGGATAAACGGCGAACTCATTTCCCAAGGTGGTGTGCCGGGCAAAAACAAATCACAAACAATTCCGGTAAAAGTCAACTCAGCAGATACTTTCACACCAAAAAAAGGTGCAAATGAATTTGTATTACAAGTATCAAACTATCATGAAAAATACGGTGGTTTAAGACAAGCTTTTATAATCGGGTCGGAGTCGAAAATTAATGAATTAGCGAATAAAAGACAGATAATTGATGCATTTGTTTTGGGAATTATTCTTATAATGTCGCTTTATCAAATAAGCTTATATACACTGAATCGGCATAAAAAATCCTTTTTATACTTTGGTTTGTTGGCGTTTTTTATATTCATAAGACAGGCATTACTCAGCGACATCTTTTTATTTGATCCTTTTATACAAAACAATGTATTTCTTTATTTAAAAATCACAATAGCATCTGCGGTTTTATCTTCGCTAATGTTGGGACTGTTTTTCAGATCAGTATTTCCTGAATTATTATCAAAAAAGACAAAAAATATATTCGTGTTTTTAACAGGAGCAAGTGTATTTTATATTTTTCTTGCCCCAATATATTATGTTTCTGTCGGGATACATATTATTCAGGCATTTATTATGCTATTTCTAATCTATATCTTTTATCTGCTTATAAAGTCATTTTGGTTAAAAATAAATGGCCGGAGTATGATTGCTTTTGGTTTTTTATTGTTTTTAATGGCTATAGGAATAGAATTTCTGATTTTTAATCGAATTATTTATTCTGATTATACTTTGCAATATGGATTGGTAGTGTTTATATTATTTCAGTCTTATGCCTTGTCTGCTGATTTTCTTTTAACTCACAAACAAAATATTAAACTTGCTAAAAAACTTGAATACAATAATAAAAACCTACAGCGTTTGGCAGAAGATAAAAGTCAAGAAGCTATTGAGGCAAAAGAAAGAGAGTTGTTTTCTGTAATATTGCAAAAATCCGAGACAGATAATGCTCTGCAAAAAATCCACAATGGTTTAATTAAGCTCAAGGTTTCAGACGCAAACAATAAGGAAATTATTGACAATTTAATTAAAACATCAAAGTCAATCTTTTCTCAAAATGAAACAGAGAAACACCTTGTCTATTTTGAAAAAATACATCCTGATTTTATAAGCACCTTGCAAGCAAGACATCCTTCATTATCCCAAAATGAATTAAAATTGGCAGCTTACATAAAGTTGAATATGACACACAAGGAAATAGCCAGAATCTTAAGTGTTCAGGCAGAGTCTGTGAGAAAAGCCAAAACAAGGATGCGACAAAAAATGGGTCTTTCTTCCGACAAAGAAATTTCCTACTATCTAAATTCTTTAGAAAATAACAAAAAACAAAAGAAAAAACCAAACGACAATTAAGTCTGCTATTAATTCAATTAGCAGCAGGATTTAAAACTTTTGAGCTTCCTCCAAAAGGCCAAGTTCTTCTAACTTTTCTTTAGAGATTTCACCGTTTTGCTTCCAGTTCCTAAGTTTGAAATACTCAGCCAACATACTGTCAAGATTCACAGAGATTCCTTTAGAATGGCCAAACTTGAATGGTTCGTTAAGAATTCTTTCAGGCAAAGTATCATCATTGGCAGTAAAGCCTTCTCTAAGGTTATACAATTTCTCCAAATTCCAAATTCTTTCACCTTTTTTCAGAATATCTTTTCCGCTAGCCGGTACTCCGGTAACAGCTGACCATATCATAGCATAATGATCCGGATTAAGAGCAAACTGAGTAAAAATACATGCTCCGAGGGAATCAATAATTGCAGCATTATCCTGGTAAAGTTTCACAAGGCCCGGTTTTCCTTGTTCAGCGAACCTGTCAATTTCAAAAGGTGTGGCAATTGCTTCAGCACCTACCATATAACCTCTAAGGTGGCAGCCGCCTCTGTTGCAAGTAGCATAAGAAAGCGCCATGCCTTTAAGGCCGCGTGGATCATATGCCGGTATTTCAAGTCCTTTAACCGTCATAGACAATTCGGGATGTCCATATTTTTCTGCAAGTCGTTTTGATCCCATACCTAAAATTTCTCCAATTCCTTCGGCTTTGCCGATTTTTTCGGAAAGGATAACAATAGCTTCCCCGTCGCCAAATTTGAGGTCTCTGCCCAATGCATCATGCATAAGTTTTTTCGTTTTCTCGTCGAAAAATCCTTTTTCAGAAAGCTCCATTGCACAAGCAATAGTACTTCCTGTAGAAATGGTATCTATTCCGTATTGGTTGCAAAAGTAATTCGCATGAATAATTTTCTCAAGATCATCAACAAGGCACAATCCACCAAAAGCCCAAATTGTTTCATATTCGGGGCCTTTTCCTTGTGCTTTAACTGTTTGTGTAATTCTCGCACAACCAATTGGACAACCATGACAAGGCGACCTTTTAACAAAGTACAATTCTTTAAAAGTTTCAGGGGAAGTAGAAGGATAATTTAAGAAAACTCCATCCTGAAAATTCTTGGTAGGATATGCTCCAATATTATTAATAACATTAACAAGAACGGGAGTTCCATATTCTTTAAGCACATCTTTTGTAAGAGGAGCTTCTCCGATATATCTTCTCCATTCGCTAATTGCTTCTTTAACAGCTTCTTCGCTGGCTAAGGGAGTTTTGGTGTCGCCATCAACAACAATGGCTTTAAGCATTTTAGAACCTAAAACAGCACCAATACCTGAGCGTCCGGCTGCGTGGTTTTTTTCATTCATAATTGATGCAAGCAGGATTTGTCTTTCACCGGCAAGGCCAATACAAGCAATTCCTGCTTTATCCCCGTACTCCTTAATGAGTTTGTCGGAAACGATATGGACATCTTTTCCCCAAAGATGTGATGCATCTTTAATTTTTACATCATTATTATTAATTGAGATATAAACAGGTTCTTTTGATTTTCCTTCGATAGCTACAACGTCAAAACCCGAATGTTTAAGGCTATGTCCAAAATGGCCACCGGAACTTGAACTTGTCATTGTTCCTGATAGCGGAGCTTTTGTAACAACCGTATATCTGCTTGTTGTTGGTGCATTAACGCCATTAAGAGCACCTGTTATAAAATACAATTTATTTTCTTCACCAAGGGGGTCGGTGCCTTTAGGAGTTTCATCATAAAGTAATTTAGCACCAAGTCCTCTGCCTCCAACATAGTCAATAAGAGTTTTTTCTGGAATATCTTCTGTTTTTATTGTACGGTTTGTAAGATTAACTCTTAACAATTTTCCGTGATAACCGCCTTTTAAAGTCATATTATTGATTTTATTTGTTTTTTCTTTTTTTCTGTTTTTCAAAATAACCTAGCTGTTTCAAGATTTGGATTAAAAATCCTTATCAATAAGGTAATGATTGTGGATACAATTCCGGCACCAGTTATTAGCTTCTTCTCTCAGCTCAACACGTTGTTTGGCATTATGATAAAAAGGACAAATTTTACATGGAATAATACTTGATTTAAACCAATCTTCAGGAGCATGAGCAAGCCAACCAAAAGTTGAAAGAATATTTAGCGGAGAGCTTGTTCCTATTCTAAACAGTTCGGGTTTTTGCAGAGACTCATCTTTAGCTGCAGCATAAATCAGTCTCATTGCAGTAGCCGCATCAGAAACTCCACCGGAAGCTTTAACACCTTTACTATTGCCAACAACTTCTCTCATAATCCTCATATGTTCAGGCAAGGCGCCATAAGCATCCATACCTGTTGAATTTTTTATAAAATGTGCTTTTGATTCAGCAACTATTTCAGAAATTTTATATAATTCTTTAACAGTAAGTTCTGAGGAGCGAATAATCACTTTAACATGTTCTCCGTCAGCTGCATCACAAACAGCATTAATCTCATCCAGAGCGTAATTTGGATCTTTTTTAAAACGGCCAACATTAATTACCATATCAAGCTCCATCTTACCCTTACCTTCACCTCTGATTTCACGACTTTTTTTAACTACATAACTAGTTTCAATAGCTTTCATCTCAATGTTAAGCTTCCCCAGGGGAAAGTCGATAACGTAACATTCTTTTACTTTTGTTCCTTTAAGTGCTGTTGGCAGAACATCTGAGCCATCAACCGGATTTACACAAACTGAAGAACACTTAAGAGATTTTGCCCATTCTGCCATTTTTAATATTTTAGGCTCTTGTGTATCAGCTTTCAGGTCGGTAACATCTAAGAAAGATGCAAGTTTTTCAGGAGTAAAAGAATTTACCAGTTCTGCCATTTCTTTAACAGGAAATGTAACCAATGGTGTTTTTTGTGTTTTAATCTCAGTCATATGGAATTTATCTTTATAAAATAGAATGTCAATTTTTGTGTAAAACTACAAAAAATTATTAAGATTTTTATAGCTTTAAATCTCAGAATAACTGTCTTATGTGCTTTATGCTAGATAGTATGCTAAGAATTATAGATATAAAATTATTAGTGCCCGATATAATTCTGCAATATTATTCTAACTTTTACAAAAAACTGCAAATTCTTAATTCCTTATCAAATACAATGAAATACTTACTTTTATATAGTTTTTCTATCTAAATATGATTAAATATATTTATTTTAGTATTTTTGTTTCGAATAAAAAATTATTAACTATGATAAGTATAAAAAATTCATTAGTTGCAACATTAATGGTGGCATTACTAATATCTTTTTCCGCATGCACAAAAACCTACGAAGAAAGGCTTGAAGGAGTTTGGGAGTGGGTTAATATTTCTGATATAGATGATGATGTTGTTGAAGAATGGCATTTTATAAACAATGAGTTTTCAATTGAAAGATATAATGTTAATAATATCGACAGCGTGTGGATATATGAAAGAGGTAGTTTTTTTATAGAAGCCAATTTGTTTGGAAAATCTCTTCATATTTCCGAAACATCTATAAACTCATATAATACAAAATGGGATGTAATTAAATTAAAGGATGATATTCTAATTATTAGCAATGATGTTGACGGAGGAATACTTTATAAAGAATTTATTAAACTCAACAAATAATCTAAAATTTTATTACTTTTATAATCTAGTTTTCATGGTTGCAAAGGGAAAACCAAAAAGGCATTCTGCCAAGGTTTTCCCTTTCTTTTTAAAATAAAACAAAAAGAGTTAATACATGGCAAAATTAAAATCTAGTTTTTTTTGCAGTAATTGCGGTGCACAATCGGCCAGGTGGATTGGTAATTGCCCCTCCTGTGGAGAGTGGAATACTTATAATGAAGAAATTATTCAAAAAGATTCTTCTCCGGGTGTTTCTACTGCTTCGCGGAGAAAAAGCAAATCTCAGCCATGTACAATAAGTGAGATTGAAAGCAAAGATGAAATGCGTATTTCATCTCAAATAGGTGAATTAGACAGAGTTTTGGGAGGCGGCATCGTTCCCGGTTCTTTAATTTTGCTTGGAGGAGAGCCCGGAATAGGCAAATCAACTATCATGTTGCAATTAGCATTACAAATAAAAAATTCCAATACTTTATATATTTCAGGAGAAGAAAGTTCTGTTCAAATAAAGATGCGTGCTGAGAGACTTGGATTTAAAGAATCAAGCTGCAATATTTTAACAGAAACCGATACTTCTGTAATTTTTCAACACCTTGACAAGCTTGAACCGGATTTGATAATTATAGATTCGGTGCAGACTCTAACTACTTCAAATCTTGACAGTCCTGCAGGAAGCATCTCCCAAATCAGGGAATGTGCAGCAGAGTTTCAGCGCTACGCAAAAGAAACAAGCACTCCTGTTTTTCTAATAGGACATATAACAAAAGAAGGCGGACTGGCAGGCCCGAAACTCCTGGAACATATGGTTGATACTGTATTGCAATTTGAGGGTGATCACAATAACATATACCGTATTTTACGCTCCATGAAGAATCGATTTGGTTCAACATCTGAGCTTGGCATTTTTGAAATGCGTTCTACCGGTTTGAGAGAAGTTCTAAATCCTTCTGAGATGCTACTTTCACACAGGGACGAGCCCTTCAGCGGGGTAGCTGTTGGAGTAATTGTAGAAGGAATGCGGCCTATACTTGTAGAAACCCAAGCACTAGTGAGTTCCGCTGCTTATGGAACTCCTCAAAGATCTTCAACAGGTTTTGACACCAGACGGTTGAATATGCTGCTTGCGGTATTAGAAAAAAGATGTGGATTCAGGCTGGGTGCTAAAGATGTGTTTCTAAATATTACCGGAGGATTAAAAGTAAATGATCCTGCTGCAGACTTGGGGATAATATGTGCTGTTTTATCGTCCAGTGAGGATATTCCTGTCAACTCAAATGCCTGTTTTGCTGCCGAAATTGGATTAACGGGAGAACTAAGACCGGTAATGCGCATAGAACAGAGAATTGCAGAAGCCGAGAAGTTAGGTTTTGAAGAAATATATATATCAAAACAAAACATAAAAGGCCTTGAAAAAAAGTTTAAGTCAATTCAGGTAAAGCCTCTTATGCGCGTTGACCAGATGTTTCAAATGCTTTTTGGATAAAAATAATTATTTGCTGAGTGACAAAATAGACTGATACCTTTTATCATCATCGAGCACCTTAATTGCTTCAAAAACAGTCTCATCATCTTCAAGAGCAGCCTTAATGCGGCCTTCAGCATAATAATAACGATTTACTATTTCCAGTTTTAGCAATCTTTTAATCTCTTCGCTATTATCATAAATGTCGTTTTCCTTAATTTTATCTATTTTTTTCTCAAGGTCTTCAATGTCTTCAGTGATTAATTCATAATAGCTATCCTCTTTTGCCGCTTCTAAAATTGCCTGAAGATGCATTTCCGTGCTAGAGTTAAATTCAAAATCATTATCATTAACAAAACTCACAAAGTCTTCATAAATATTATCTGTTATCATAAAACTCACCGGATCAGGAATTTGATTGTTCTGATGGAAAAACCTGGTAGCAAAATCAAACACCATATATTGAGTCATGAGCTCATAAGTAATGCTTTTGGGTGAGAAAAGTTCTGTTGAGATATCGGGTTCAACGCCACCTCCGTCATAAACAGTTCTTCCATTTTTTGTTTCAAATGCAACTTTAAGCGAATCTGGAATTTTCGCAACGCTTCCATCATCATTTCTTTTAGCATAATCAATAGCCTGGATACATCTGCCGCTGGGAATATAATACTTTGCAATAGTGACCTTCATTTGGGTATTATAAGCAAGAGGCACAATATTTTGAACCAGGCCCTTACCAAAAGTTCGTTCACCAACAAGCACTGCTCTGTCGAAATCCTGCAAAGCACCGGCAACAATTTCTGCAGCTGAAGCACTTCTTCTGTCTATCAGAACTGTAAGCGGGATTACTGTGTCAATAGGATTGTTTAGTGTTTTATGAGTAGTATTTCTTTCAGCTAATCTGCCTTTTGTTTCAACAACAATATTATCTTTATCGATAAAGAAATTTGTGATATCTACAGCTTCATTTAGCAGTCCTCCGCCATTTCCTCGCAAATCGATAACTAATCCTTTCAATTTATTGCTATCACCAAGATTCTTAAATGCATCCCGAAATTCTGAGGAAGCAGACTGAGTAAAACCACTAAGCTTAATATAACCATAATTGTCATTAAGCATTCCATAATAAGGTACATTTGTAACTTGTATTATTTCTCTTTTCAGGGTTTTCTTGATTGGTTCATCAGCTCCATATCTTTTTATTAACAAATCTACTTCAGAGTCAGGCTGGCCATGCAGCATTGTTCTAACATCATCAAGAGACATGTTTTTTGCGGAAACACCATTTACTTCCAAAACCTCATCACCGGCAACAAGGCCTGCTTTATCAGCAGGGAAACCTTCATAGGGTTCTGAGATTACAACGGTTTTGCCTCTATAATGGATTAAAGCTCCGATGCCACCATACTCGCCGGTTGTCATAAAACGAGCATCTTCAATTTCAGACTCAGGAATATAAACGGTATAAGGATCAAGAGTTTCCAACATATTGTCTATTGCAGTATCAATAAGTTCAGCCGGATTAATTTCATCTACATAATTAATTGCTAACTCGCGGTAAAGAGTAGCAAATATGTCCAGATTCTTTGTTAGTTCAAAATTCTTATTTACAAATCCGGCAGACAGAATTACAGATATTGCAATAATAATTACAAGCGCACTTTTTTTCCCTTTGATAAAAAACCTATTAATTTGTTTCATTGTTTTTTGTTTTATTTTTATTGATTGTTTCCGGAACGGGATCAAACCCGCTGCCGCCCCAAGGATGACATGAAGAAAAACGTTTAATTGTAAGCCATCCGCCACGAAAAGGGCCATGCTTTTTAACAGCCTCAAGCCCATATTGTGAACATGTAGGCTGATATCTGCAGGAAGCCGGCAAATATGGAGAAATGGCATATTTATAAAACTTTATCAAAATGATAAACAGCCATTGAAGAAGTTTTATAAAAAATTTAATAACAGGCATTATAATAGATATGATTAGTTTTTGCGATTCTCTTATTCATTAACTTTCTTTTCAAGTTCTTGTAAAGATATAATGATTTTTTTTTCTATTTCCTTATAATCAGGAATAGTTTTCCCTGTATAAATAATAGCAAGCAGGCAATATTCCTTTCTTTGATTAAAAAACGAATATATGCCGCTTTTGTTTTTACGATAACATTCTTTAATAAGCCTCTTAATATAATTTCTATCAGTAGCATTTTTGAACTTTCTGGCTGGAACACTTATGAGACATTTTATTGGAAAATGAAAAAATGCATTTTGAGGCATTTTTCTAAAAGGATAAGAGGGATTTTGTTCTTTTATAATTATTGATTTTGTTGTTGATTCAGAAGAATATATTTGAACACTGTTTCTCAGTACTATATTCTCTATCGGTTCTTTAATAATCATCCACTGAATTTTAAAAGGATAGCAAAAAAAAGAGTTTCCTTTTTCAAAAAGAATCTTTTTAAGGTTGAAGTTGCATAATCTTTCACTTTTTCTGAAAGTTTGCATGTTGTTGTTTTAAAAATTATGGTTTTTGAAAAACAAGAAAAAACAGTAAAATAAAGCTTAGAAAGATGACATTAAAAATCATTTAGCAATACTTAAATTATCACCTGCCAATAAAAAATAAGCTATGAATTTTTCTTGTTATTCTCTAAAAATTGTTCAATAGCCATTGTCATAGAGGGAGCATTTTCCGATGGAGCTCTAAGACTAAGATTCAGCCCGGCATTTTCAACAGCCTTGCAAGTTGCTTCACCAAAAGCTCCTATAATAGTATCTCCTTGGTTGTAATCAGGGAAATTTGTCATAAGAGAATCTATTCCGAATGGGCTGAAAAATATCATCATTTGATATTTGTCAAGATCAAGATCCGATAAATCTTCGGGGATTGTTCTGTAAATAGGAGCAACAGTAAAGTCAATCTTAGCTTTTTCCAGTTGTTTTGGGATATCTTTCTGATGGTTTTCAACACATGGGAAAATATACTTCTCTTCTCTTTGCTTCTTAATAATATCGAGCAAATCGGCAAAATTACTTTTACCAAAAAAGATTTTCCTTTTTCTAAACTGAACATATTTTTGAAGGTAGAGAGCAACCGCTTCCGAAGTACAGAAATACTTCATTGTTTCAGGTATTTGAACTCTTAAGTCTTCACATAAGCCAAAAAAATGATCTATTGCATTCTTAGATGTAAAAATAATAGCTGAATAATCAGGGATGTTGATTTTTTGTTGGCGAAACTCTTTTGCCCCGATGCTTTCTAACTTGATAAACTTCCTAAAACAGATATCGAGGTTAAACTTTTTAATTAAATCAGCATAAGGGGATTTTTCACTTTCCGGTTGGGGCTGAGATACTAAAACATGTTTGATTTTCAACTTAGTTTCTCCTTTTACTTTAATTGTTAGTAATAGAATAAATTAAACTTGTAATCCGTTGAAATAATTGACGGTAGCCTTAATTATTAATAATATAGGTGCGATTTCAACGGCACAAAGGTACAAAAATAAATAATACATAGAAAACTTGACCTCATTATGTCCAATCACAATGCTTCTATAAACCTTGTAAATATTAGCCAAAACAAATATTACCCAGGTAAAAATCAACATCGTCAAGTGCATATAAAAGATATTGTACAATAAAAAAGGGAACAACATCAACCCTATTATATGATTAAAAATTATCAGATTAACAAAATAATTATGTGTTGCATTTTTTGTTTTAAAAACGAAAGACACGAATTTCAATCCTATATATTTCAAAACATAGAATAAGAATATGAACAGAACTATCAGAAAATATATTTGCAGTGTCTCCTTCGTTGTTTCAGCCGAGACAAGCTCAAATATAAGCAGGGAGTGAAAAATCAATAAAGCAACAGTGGCAATATAGTTAATTAAAATAAGCAGAGAAGAACTTTCGCTTAGAATATCTCTGTCTTTTATCAACAAAAAATAATTTCGGTTATTAAAAAGTGCATTAAAGGTTCTTTTAAATCCACGTGGTCTCAAATATCTTGAAACAGAAAGCATTGCAGCCAAAATTATCATAATAACAACCTGCCAGTGAAAATTATTCTTTTTGATTTTCTCAGGGCTGATTTTGTTTGCAAACAACAAATTTTTATTAAAAACTTCTTCTCCTGAAAACACCTGTAACTGAGCGTTTGGCTTTGCTAAAATTGAGTCATACTCAACAGTATATACATTTTTAGATACAAATCTTTTTATAGGTACTTCTGCAGCAGGCGGCGCAGGTGATAAAGGCACATCCGAAACTGTATCCTGTAATAATGGTGTTTGACTGATAGTGTCTGCCCGGTTTATTGTTGTAGTGTCTGTTTTATTGATGATTGAATCCGTTTCTTCTGCTTGCAATATTTGCAATGTATCTGTTATTTCAACATCATCGGTCTGAAGCTCATCAATTTCCAGAGTGTCTTCAATAACTTCTTCTATTACATCAACTTCCGGTATAGTATCAAGAACCGGATTGACGGGTGTTTGAGTAATTGTATCCCGGCACAAATTATTTGGCATAGAAAACAGCGAGTTACTGAAAACCGAAAAGGCAACTGCAAGAAAAAGCAAAAAAATATTGCGCATGCTCCAACTAATTTTTTGCAAAATTAATTGTTTTTTAATCATTAAGAGCGTTTTTAAAAATAAGAATATTCTATAATCACTTGTTTAGGGTTTTTCCTTATTTGA
>CAZTPA010000042.1:16579-26548 GCA_964614525.1 uncultured Bacteroidales bacterium
CAGATCTAAAAATATAAAGGCATTAACATATTTTCAAATCAAACAAATCTTATGAAATTTTATAATAATAAACATCTCATTATCTTTTGAAAAAACATCCAATGTTCTATTTTTGCAAATAATTTGTCTATCAATAAAAAAGAACATAAATTAATTTGTTATTTTTAAAAATTCCCTTTGTATCAAAGGCAAATAATTCTAATTTTACGAAACCTCATTTTTATAACATATAAACAAACCTAAATCATAAAAAACAAATGAAAATTTTAGTATTAAACTGCGGAAGTTCTTCAATCAAGTATCAGCTTTTAAACATGGCAAACAATGCGGAATTGTTGGCAAAGGGAATTTTAGAAAGAATTGGTATGAAAGACAGTGAATTAAAACACCATCCAAAAGGAAAGGAAAAATTCGTTTTAATTCAGGATGTAAGCAACCATGAAGTAGGGATAAACCTGATACTAAAAACATTATTAGATTCAACTCATGGTGTAATTGAGAGTCATAGCGAAATTGTAGCAGTAGGACACAGGGTTGCACATGGAGGTGAAAACTTTTCTGCAAGTGCATTAATTAATGAAGAGGTAAAAAAATCCATAAAGGATGTAATTGAGCTTGCTCCACTTCATAATCCTGCAAACTTAAAGGGTATAGTTTCAATGGAAAAACTTTTACCCAATGTTCCCCAGGTCGCTGTTTTTGATACTGCTTTTCACCAAACAATGCCTGATTATGCATATATGTATGCTTTACCATACTCATTATATGAAGAACACAAAATTCGCAGATACGGTTTTCATGGCACCAGTCACAAATTTGTATTTGAGACAGCCTGTGATGCATTATTTATCCCAAAAGACCATGTAAAAGCTGTAACATGTCATTTAGGTAATGGGGCGAGTGTTGCTGCAATTAAAAACGGCAAATCTGTTGATACATCAATGGGATTAACTCCGGTAGAAGGTTTGATTATGGGAACAAGATCCGGTGATCTTGATCTTGGAGCTCTTTTATATATTATGAAAAAATTAGATCTTGATATTGATCAGGCAAATGATTTAATAAACAAGAAGAGTGGTGTTTTAGGAATTAGCGGTGTTTCTATGGATATGAGAGACATTGAAGTTGCTGCATGGGAAAAAGGCCATCAAAGAGCAAATCTTGCATTGGAAATGTATTTTTATAGAATTAAGAAATATATTGGCTCTTATGCTGCTGCAATGGGTGGATTGGATTTACTCATATTTACCGGTGGTGTTGGTGAAAATGGTCCTGAAACAAGAGAAGCAATTTGTAAAGGACTTGAATTTACAGGTCTTCTCTTTGATTATGAAAAGAATAACGGTTTAAGAAGTAAACTTCAGGAAATTTCAAAACCTGAATCAAAAGTGAAGGTAATGGTAGTGCCAACAAATGAAGAACTTGTTATAGCCCACGATACTTTAAGATTGGTGTTTAATCAATCACATAAAGAATAATTGATTTAATGATTTAGAAAACTTTTTGGAAAAATTACAGGATGATTACCTGTGAATTCTCAGAAAAAAGATTTTAATATCCTTTAAAACCTCTTATAGTAATTCTGCTGTAAGAGGTTTTATATATTGACAGTTTATAAAAATTAATACAGCTGAAAAGCATTTAATGTATTTTCTAATCCTTCTTTTCAGCAAAGCTCTTAGCACTCTCCTGCCCTGCCAGCCATCCGGTAGAAAAAGCTATCTGCAAATTAAAACCGCCGGTATTTCCATCCACATCAATAAGTTCACCAGCGAAATACAGACCACTGACAAGTTTTGATTCCATAGTTTTAGAATTAATCTCTACAGTGGGAACCCCACCGGCTGTTACAATTGCTTCCTTATATCCGGGGTGGCCGCTAATCTGAAATCGAAAATTTTTCATTAACTGTAATATCTTTCTGCGTTCCTCTGAACTAACCTGATGACAAAGCTTTCTGCCATCCAGTTTCAGTACTTCCATAAAGACAGGAATTAGGCTTGAAGGCAACCAGAGTTTAAAAATATTCTCCAAATACTTTTTTCCATGTTCGTTCAAGTCACGAAGAAGTCTTGCATCAAGTTTTTTCTCATCCAGTGCCGGTTTTAAGTCAATGCTAATTTCTACTTCATTAGCCTTCGACAATTCTTCAACAACATGTCGGCTTAAACTAAGAATAACCGGACCTGTAAGTCCGTAATGAGCAAACATAAGTTCTCCAAACTCTTCCTTGCTTTTTTTGCCATTTACCCAAACCACTGCATTGATATTTTTGAGTCCCAATCCTTGCAACTTAGCGGCAATATCTCCCTTTGTAACAAGTGGCACCAGTGCCGGCCTAATCTCACTCAGGCTATGTCCTGCCTGTTGTGCCAGCCTGTATCCATCACCTGTAGAACCGGTTGCAGGATATGATTTTCCACCAGTACAAATTATCACACTTTTTGCATAAAACTCCTGCTGTCCATTATCTGTTTGAGCCTCAACACCTTTTAACTTGCCATCCTCTATTATCAATTCACTTATTTTACAATTATAGATGATATCAATATTCTTTTTACCCATCCAGTCTAAAAGTGCTGCAAGCACATCTTTAGAAAGATTACTTACAGGAAAAACACGGCTTCCTCTTTCGGTAGTGGTTTCTACTCCTCTTTCATGAAGAATTTTTATAATATCATCAACAAAAAAAGCATTAAAAGCATGCTTTAAAAACCTTCCACTCGGAAAAATATTCTTATAATAAACAGAAGCAGGGGCATCATGAGTAATGTTACAACGGCCCTTGCCGGTAATGAGAATTTTTCTTCCTGCTTGTTTCATCTTTTCCAAAAGCAGCACTTTCGCCCCCATTTGAGCAGCTCTGCCGGCAGCAATAATGCCTGCAGCACCGGCACCAATAACAATCACATCGTAAATCGCTGTTTTATCCTCCATCTTATCAATTATATTTTTTTCAAAATTACAGATTAATATTTATTAGATGCTTTTGTTTAAAAATAGTATCTGCTTTTTATTATTTTTGTCCTTCCGTATAAGCTTTGCGATTTGCTGTAGTTTTAATTGCGGATAATAAGCAATAATTTTTCTTCAAGATAATTATAATTAAATTTTTGTATCATGGCGTTATTGGAAGAGTTTGAAAAACAGGGTGTCTGGCTATTCAGATACCGGGGAATTATACCTATAGGCGTTTTATTAATAGGTGCCCTTTTGATAGTTTATTCAGAATTTTATCCTGAAACCTTTATCCTGAAAAACACCATTTATGAAATTTATTATGAAAGCTTCTGCTTGTTATTAAGCCTGATAGGATTGGCAATACGGGTTTATACCGTTGGGCATACGCCCAAAAATACTTCCGGCAGAAATGTAAAAGCCCAGCTTGCCGACACTCTAAACACAACAGGAATATATTCTGTTGTCAGACATCCTTTATATTTAGGGAATTTCTTTATGTGGCTCGGGCCTGCAATGCTAACTCAAAATTTTTGGTTTATTGTTGCTTTTTGCTTATTCTATTGGGTCTATTATGAAAGAATAATGTTTGCAGAAGAACAGTTTCTGAGAAGAAAGTTCGGAGAAGTTTATACTAACTGGGCTGAAAATGTAAATGCATTTTTTCCGGCTTTCAAAAACTTCAAGAAATCCGTTCTTCCATTCAGTTGGAAAAAAGTTCTCAAAAAGGAAAAAAACGGTCTTGTTGCTCTCTTTTTAATATTCTGCACTTTTGATATTGCAGGAGAACTAATAAGACAGGAAGACAATTATAATTACTTTTTAATTGCTGCATGTGGATTGTCTGTTGTGCTTTATATTGTTTTAAAAATCCTGAAAAAACAAACTAAAGTATTGGATCAAAAAGGGAGATAATGATTTTCAACTTTAGATAACTAAATGAATGTAAGTAGGCTGTCAATAATCTTTTTGTAAATTTGAAATATCTTTGCATTTGCAACATTCATAAACAACACACACATATTACACTCAAGTTTTTTATCATAAATGAAAAACATCTATCTTTTTAGCGGACTTGGAGCAGATCACAGGGCTTTTAAGAAACTGGATTTTTCAGGATATAATATAACTTTTATAGAATGGATAAGGCCATTAAAGAACGAAAATATTGATGAGTACGCAAAAAGACTTCTTAAACAAATTAAAACAGAAAATCCAATCCTGATAGGACTGTCTTTTGGAGGTGTGATGGCCATCGAGGTTTCTAAATACATAAAAACGGAAAAACTGATAATAATTTCTTCAATAAAAAAAAGAACAGATACACCTATTTATTACAAATGGATTGCAAAGCTGCGCTTGCACAAACTGGTTCCGGCAAAATTTTACAAAAAACATAATTTCATTACATACTGGGTTTTTGGGGTTCAATGCAGGGAAGACAAAGAAACTCTTTATCAAATATTAAAAGATACCGATGCTCGCTTTTTAAAATGGGCAATGCAGCAAATGTTCAAATGGCAAAACACCAGCCATATAGAAAACCTCACCCACATCCACGGCACAAAAGACAGGATACTGCCAGCAAAAAATGCGAATCCAAATATAATAATAAATGGTGGCGGGCATCTTATGGTTCTAAACAAGGCTGATGAAATTTCTCATTATATCAAAGAAATTATTTCTAATAATTAATTTTGTAATTACATTTTACTTTTTTTAAAACAAAATATTATGAAAACAGCAATCATATATGCCAGTAGTCATGGCACTACCGAAAAAATCGCCAAAGAAATTCAAAAACAAATGAGCGATAATACAAGTATTTTTAACCTTAAAACTTCTAAAAAAATTGATCCGGACGAATTTGATCAGATAATTATAGGCGGTTCTATTCATGCCGGCAGAATGAAGAGCAGGGTTAAAGAGTTTTGCAAGAAGAATCTTGAAACTTTACTTCAAAAACGTATTGGACTATTTATGGTTGGAATGAATGAAAAGGACTTCGAAACAGAGTTCAACAATGCATACCCTGAAGAATTACGTAAGCACTCAATAAGCAATAAAAATGTAGGAGGTGAATTTTTGTTTGAAAAGATGAACTTCATAGAAAAAGCAATTATAAAAAAGATTTCCGGCATCAAGGAATCTGTTTCTAAAATAAACGACGATAAGATTAAGGAGTTGGTTGAAGAGATGGGGAAATAATTATACTAATTATTATCTTTGCAATCCAAAAAGCTAAAAATAATACAAGTATGAAACTCAAAATCATATTTTTATTCTTCTTTGCTATATTCCTCTTTTCGTGCAGCAAAGAAAATTTAGAAATTGTTGATACTTTCGATATTGCAAATTCAGAAAATGGATATGAATATACCATTGAAATAGCTTATCCAAATGCAAAAACTACTGATAATGTGATTTTTGTTTTAGATCCTTCATCAATGATGTCTTTGGCAAACAAGGCTGTGCATGATATTGGCTTCAATAATGATGTTGCCCTGATTGGAGTCGATTTTAAAGGCAGGAATAAGAGAAACCGGGATTATACACCAACAAATAGCGGCGGAGAAACCGGAGAAGCAAATGTTTTTTTTAATTTCATTTGCGGAGAACTGCATGATGAACTTTTAAGCAGAAACATTATATCTGACGATGCTAAAATAAGCATCATCGGGCATTCTTTGGGAGGCCTTGCTGTTACTTATGCTTTTATTAAGCATAACGACTACTTTCAAAATTTCGCAATTTTGAGTCCTGCATTATATTGGGATGAATACTCTGTGCTTGAGATTGAAAAACAAGATCGAGAATCGAACAGTACTATTGAAGCACGAATATTCACAGGTATAGGCATGCAAGAAGAACTGGGAATGCAAAATGGATATGTAGCACTGAATGAAATATTAGAGGATAATTACCCAAATATTTCTATAAAATCACATAATGCTGAAGGGGGACATTTAGAAAGCCGCAGTGAAAGTATTGAAGAAAGTTTTAAGCATATATTGGACTAAAGAAGAATAATGAAAAAAGTATTATTATTTGCAGTTTCATTTTTGTTTTTGTCTGTGGTCCTGTTCGGCCAAGATGAGCTTAGTTATAAAAAATACAATATTAATGCCGGAGCAAGCATCGGCCCGCAAATGCTATTTGTAGGTGCCCTCGACATGGGCGTTTATGCAAATGTAGAATATCATCCTTTTAGCAAGTTTTCCTTTATTGGCGGAGGTGAAATAAGGAACCGCTGGATTACTTTAAATATTGTAGAAAATGCGGGAACTTCCGATCTGAAAACTCACTATTCTATAATTGGAGCAGCATATTTGGGTGCCGGTTATACACATAGAAAAGGCAATGATAAAAGAAATTCATTTTACCTGACAGCAAATCCGTATCTTTTCAACTATAAAGAATCTGTAAGCAATTCATATTTTGAGAATACCGTTTCAAGAAACTCAGAAGGTCTGGACTTTGGTATAATTTGGTCAAGCACACAAAAAACAAAAAAGGGAAGAAAAATAAATACACAACTTTATATTCCCGTAGTATTTGGTATTGACATTCTGGATCATTTGCGATTCATGAGTTTTAGGATAGGTTTTGAGATTGGAGAATAAAGCAGTATTGTGTTATAGTTTTGCTCAATCACTTATTGATGTATACTGCCAAAGCTTCCTTCCCAAATTTTTAATCTTTTCTCTTTTATAATGCAGCTATTTTTTTTAAGTTTGTAAAGCTTATACGCTTAAGAATGAATTAATTAAATTAAATTAAAATTTTTATAATATGAAGAAATTAATACTGATTACATTGGTTTTGTTCGTATTGCCTCTTTTTGTAAAATCGCAAACTGTCGAAAACGTTTTCGTGGATAAAGAAATAGTATGGTTTGGGCTTGACTTTTCCCATTCTAAGATGATAAGCCATGAAGGGTTTAGCAATCCGGATCAAATAGTGGACAAGTTTTTTCGCTCGTGGAATAATCTTATTCTAAAAGAACAAGACAAATATGACATTAGAAAACATTTCAGAAAGAAAAAAGTTGATTACGACCTGAGCATAGTTACTGAAAGAAATGATAATGTGGACCCTGACGAATTAGTGCTTGACAGTTGGGAAACATATGAACTTCCTGAAGAAAAAGTCGGGCAAATTATTAATGAGTACGAGAGTGATAAAAGTGGAATTGGTTTGGTTTTTATAATTGAATCATTCAATAAAACAACAGAAACAGGGACAATGTATGTTACTTTTTTCGATATTGCTTCAAAAGAAGTCTTATTCAAGGAAAAAATGTCAGGCGAAACCGGAGGCTTTGGCTTTCGTAATCACTGGGCCAGAACCTATTACAACGTGATACTTGAATGCGGCGAAAAATATCCGCAATGGAAACGCAAACATCTTGAATAGATAATAATAAATGTGTTACAATATAGCATATCTGGAAAGAAAGATTTTAAAGCTTGCTGAAAGATATAAAGAGGTAATTTCTTTGGATGATTTAAACATCACACAAAATGAAGATCTGCCTCTTTATTATTTTGTAAGCGGCTTTTCCCATCCGCGCTTGCCTGTGATAAGTAATGAAGGTATTAGCTTTCGTGAATGGGGTTTAATTCCATTCTGGACAAAAGATGAGAAGTTTGCTTCAAAGATTCGCAATCAAACTCTTAATGCGGTTGGTGAAACTGTTTTTCAAAAACCTTCTTTCCGAAGCGTTATTAAAAGAAACCGCTGCCTTTTACCTGTCAATGGTTTCTTTGAGTGGAGAGAAGTAAACAAGATTAAATATCCTTACTTTATCAGTCTAAAAAATGACGAAATATTCTCTCTTGGATGCATCTACGACAGTTGGACAAATAAATCATCAGGCGAAATAATCAACACTTTTAGTATTATAACAACTCCCGCAAATCCTTTAATGGAAATAATCCATAACAACAAAAAACGAATGCCGCTTATTATTCCCAAGGATGCTGAAAAAGAATGGGTAAATCCTGATTTGTCAGAAAGTAAAATAAAAAGTCTAATTAATCCTTTTCCGGACTCTGAAATGCAAGCTTATACAGTATCCAGAGACATTAACAACCCAAAGAATGAACGCAATACTTTTAAGGCAATAAAAGAGCAAAAATATCAGGAACTTAAGCTATAAATCTCCCCGCGTTCAATATAATTAACATATTCAATCATATTCAGCTGTATTATATCTATTATTTAAATTAATTTAGAAAAATTATAATAAGTATAATAGTATTTTAAAATGCTAACAATAGTATGTGGTATATATCATATGCTAGTTTTAGATTTGCACATACACCGTTAATAATGAATAAATCAAGTTGCTTAATAGTAAAGCTTGGGAAAAGGATAAGAAGTTTGAGAAATGAAATGAATATTTCTCAGGAAGAATTAGCTTTTCGAGCAGATTTGCACAGAACATATATTGGCATGATAGAAAGAGGAGAAAAAAATATCACGCTTGTTAATCTTTCTAAAATTGCAGATGCACTTGAAGTAGAAAGCTGTATGCTATTACATGGTGTTTTAAATAATAGTCCGAATTTATATATCAGTAATTGCATGAAAAAAAAAACGAATGCCAAAAGTAAAAGCAAGCAAAATACCACGGAGAATATCTGTTATAATTCATGCGCAAACCATAAAACAATAATGGAATATCTTGCCGAAAATTCATATGATATTATTCATGTTTTAAAAGAAGATGGCACCATTATTTATGAAAACAGCGCAACCGAAAGAATTCTTGGTTACAAAGCAGGAGAAAGGATTGGATTAAATGGTTTTGAGTTTGTACACAAAGAGGATTACAAGCATGTGCAATCAGTATTTAAAAAAATATTATCTAAACCTCAAAAGCCACAAACTGCGGAATTCAGGTTTCAGCATGAAAATGGCTCCTGGGTATGGTTTGAATCTCATGCACAAAACTTATTGGAAAATCCAATCATTAATGGTATTGTAGTAAATTCAAGAAAAATTTGCCATAGAAAGCAATATGAAGAAGCATTAAAAGAAAAAGAAGCAAAGCTCATGGAGCTTTATAACACAAAAAATAAGTTTTATTCAATACTCGCACATGATTTAAGATCGCCATTTCAATACATATTAGGTATATCAAGAATATTATCGGAAAAGGCCAATACCTTCAGCGAAAAAGAAATAAGCGGATTTTCCGAACATATTTATAATAGCACAAAAAATACATTAAACTTACTTGACAATCTTCTAAAATGGGCAGAAATACAGCAGGGCAAAATGATTTGCAATCCGGATTTCTTTTATCTGATGCCGCTTATTGATGAGTGCATTAATATGTTCTCATTTCCGGCAAAATCAAAAAAGATTAAATTAATAAACGATACAAAGTCAGATTTTTCTATTTTTTCCGACAGGTATATGCTCGAAACTATCATAAGAAATCTTATAAATAATTCAATTAAATTTACAAAAAGCGGAGGTATAGTAAAGATTTATGCTGTGCAAAAGGAAACTACAATAGAGATAATTATTGAAGACAATGGTATTGGGATGAGTGCAAAAATCCGGGCATCTCTGTTTAAGTTGGATAAAAACAACTCTGTAAGAGGAACTGAAGGAGAAAAAGGCACGGGATTAGGTTTGTTGCTATGTAAAGATTTAACAGAAAAACTCTCAGGCAGTATTTCCGTAAAAAGCAAATTGGGTACGGGCACAAAATTTATCTTAAGTTTTCCATATGCTATTTCAAATCAATAGGCATAAGTAAAAAAGTACTTCAAGAGTATTTGATTTTTAATTGCTTAAAAACTTTTGTCAGTTTATTTGCATAAAAAACAAAAAAATCCTTGTGATTATAATAAATAGATTTATCTTTGCACCCACTTATGAAAATCAAGGGCGATTAGCTCTTTGGTTTAGAGCATCCCGATTACGATCGGGAGGGTCGGCAAGGTAGAAAGATAGTTCATTTAATAGTTTATATAATTTCCGGGCGATTAGCTC
>CAZTPA010000043.1:0-24974 GCA_964614525.1 uncultured Bacteroidales bacterium
AATGGCCCAAGAATAAAAACACAATCCCATTTATTATTCTCCCATCTATTGCTTTTGAGAGCATCTGAACGCTCAATAAATAAAACGTTTCTATTAGAATCCAATCTTTTTTTAACCAATTCAATATTATTGTCGGATAAATCATTTAAACCCACAAAATAAGCTTTATTCAGCAAAATACTTGCTATTCTGCCTGTACCGCAAGCTACGTCAAAAATGTTATCGCCCGGCTTAAGGTATTTGCCCACAAAATGCATTGTAACCGGAATTTCAAAAGGATGTTTATCCAAACGATTATCTTCCTCCCTAACATGTTCATTATAATAGTCTCTTACTTTTTTGTCTGCTTCCATTTTTTTAAAATTAAGATTATCATTCAATTTTTCATTTTAAGATGACAAATAAAATGCCATCGGATTTGTAATTTATTGTCTCAAGAATACTAAACTATTTACATATCTATTTAATGATATTGAATTGTTTTAATAATTGAATTGAAATAAGAGATGAGAAAATTGTTCCCACCACTAAGAGCCATGGTTTAGTGCCCATTGGTTGAAAAGACAACAAATCATTTATTCCGGGTATAAAGTAAACGGCAATAATTACTATTGCGCAGAAAGTAACTGCATACCAAACAAATTTATTCTGAGTAATTTGATTATTAAAAGGATGTTCATCATTGTCGCGCATATTAAAAACATGCAGCAGCTGCATAAAAGAGAGTGAGAAAAAAGCTATATTATTGGCAATTTCGTCTGAAACTTCCAGATAAAACAAACTAAAGAAATATGCAGCAATTATCCATATTGCCATAATCACACCATACGAACTTATAATCATCCAACTCTGTTTGGTAAGAATAGGCTCTTTTGGATCCTTAGGTTTTTGTTTCATAACATTAGGAAGCCCCTTGCTCAAACCTAATGCCAGCGCAGGAAAAACATCCACAAGCAGATTAAGAAAAAGCAATTGCAAAGGGAGCAATGGAAGTTTAAAAACAGAGAAACTCACAGCTGCTATAACCAGAATTTCGCTTAAATGATATGAAAGTTGATATATCACAAATTTTCTGATATTTCCAAAGATAATTCGTCCTTGCCTGATAGCAGCAAGAATAGAAGGGAAATTGTCATTTTTAAGAACCATTTCGGCATACTCCTTAGCAACCTGACTTCCTCGTTTTCCCATAGCTATTCCGATATCAGCCTTTTTTAGTGCAGGGGCATCGTTTACACCATCTCCGGTCATTCCAACAATGTTTCCTGATCTTTTAAATATATTGAGCACATCTAATTTTTGTCCCGGGTCAACTCTCGCAAAAATATTTGATTTAGATAATTTTGAAGGATTACTTTCTTTATGATCGTCAATTTCACTTCCAGCAAAAACATCAGAATCCTCATCCTCAATAATACCGACCTGCAAAGCAACGTTTTTTGAAGTTTCCGGATGATCGCCTGTAATCATTACCACACGAATCCCCGCTTCTTTGCAGGTTTGCACTGCATTTTTTATATCTTTCCTGGGCGGATCAAGAAAACCTATAATACCGATAAAAACATAATTTTTCTCTAAGGATTCTTTGTTTTTTGATTCTTTATATGCAAATGCAAGAGTTTTCAAGCCTCCGGAACTCAGTTCATTGTCTTTTTCTTTCCACTTATTTATAATATCATCTGAAAGATTCTCCCGGCCAGAATCGGTAATTATTTTTTTACATCTTTTCAAGACCTCTCCGGCTGCTCCTTTAAGGGAATAAAAATATTTGGAATCCTGTTGATGCAGAGTTGCCATAAATTTACTTTCTGAGTCAAAAGGATCTTCATCCTGCCTTTCATAATTACTATTAATATCACGAAACATATCTTTTTTGAGGCTCTCTACAAACTTAAGCAAAGACTTTTCCACAGTATCTCCTTTAATATTGTCATCTTCATCGAAATGAGCATTGTTACAAAGAGCTGCTACTTCTATAAGCTTCCTAAAAATTTTATTGTCTTTGAGTTCCTTAAACTTAATGTCTTTTAGTTTTGCATCATAATTATCAATGCATACTTGCTCAACAGAAAGTTTGTTCTCTGTCAGAGTCCCTGTTTTATCGGTAAGTATGGTTGTAGTTTGGCCAAGAGTTTCGACAGCCGCGAGTTTTTTTACAATCACATTTTCTTTTGATAGACGATACATCCCTTTAGCAAGTGCGATAGTTGCAACAATGGCTAAGCCTTCAGGAATAGCAGCAATCGCCCATGCAATTGCAGTTTGTATCATCAATAATAATTCCTGGCCCGTTAGATATCCGACAAACCCATATATAGCAGCTAATCCTAAGACAATCCATACAAGTTGTTTTGAAAGATTGTTCAGCTTAATGTTCAAAGGCGTTTTATTTTTATCCTCACTGCTTACCATTTCGGAGATATCGCCGATGCCGGTTTCCATTCCTGTGGAAACAACCAAACATTTCCCATTTCCCATGGTAACAGATGTTCCTTTAAAAACCATATTGGTTCTATCTGCAAGAGGTGTATCCTTATCCAGAACATCTGCCTTTTTACTAACCGGGAAAGATTCTCCGGTTAATGCAGATTCATTCATTTTTAATTCATTTTGTTCAATAATGCGACAATCAGCGGCAATTAGATTTCCCTCTTCAAGGAAAATAATATCTCCCGGAACCAGCTCTTCTGCATCAATTTCAATACGATTACCATTTCGTAAAACATAAGCATTCAATTTATCCAGTTTTTTTAAAGCTTTCATTGAACTTCGCGCCTGATATTCCATTCCAAAGCCAATCGCAGTATTTAATACTATTACTACCATTATCGCAATTGCTTCGGGTATTTCACCAAATGCAAAAGAAACAACAACAGCAGCAAGAAGCAAGTATATAATTGCTCCTCTAAATTGATCAATAATAAGTTGTAACAGGCTCTTTTCTTTTTTTTCCTTCAATACATTTTTCCCGTATTTTTTTAATCTCTTTTTCGCTTCATTATCAGACAAACCTTGATTTTCATCAACATCAAAATGCTTTATAAGTTCTTCTACTTCTAATGTATGTGGAGCTAATTTTTTTTCTTTCATAAACAATATTTTATCTCAATTTTTATATATTAATAAAGTTAAAAGTGACGATTAATTTCACCTGATTTTTTCAAAGAGTATTTAGCGATAACAGGCCCAATAATTTCATTAATAACAGTAGCGCCCATTATAATCGTAAGCAAGAGTCCTGAAATCTCTTCAAAACCTTTTTGTTCATATATACTCAAAACAAGTCCTATTGCAATTCCTGCTTGCGGAAGTAGCCCGCCGGCAGTATATTTTCTAACATTTTTGTTTGCATTAACAAGCGATGCACCGGTATAAACCCCCAGATACTTTCCCAGCGCTCTCATAACCACAAACAAAACTATAAGAGGCAAAGCCATAGGTATTACATATATATCCAAATGCATTCCGCTAAGAAGAAAAAAGATAAGAAAAACAAGATTTTCTGTATATCGCTCTGTAATATTAAAAATGGCCTTTTCCTTTTTGCAAATATTCACAACCACCACACCTATAGTCATGTAAGCCAAAAGTTCATCTACATTAAAATGCTTTGTCAATCCAACACATAATATAATTATTGAAAAAATAATTACAACCCATTCTTCTTCTCCTTTGATATTAAGTAATTTGCCAATAATCTTAATAGCAAATGCAAGAACTGTCCCTATTAGAATAGCAAAAAATATCTTGTATAATGCATTATAAAAATGACTCCCTGAAATTACTTCATTTGAACTTTCAATAAAAAAAGGAGCAATAGCAAGAGTTATACTAAAAATAATGATACCCAGAACATCATCCAGTGCTACCACTCCAAGTATAGTGTCTGAGACATCGCCCTTTGCCCGGTACTGGTGCATAACAGCGAGAGTAGCAGCAGGTGCAGTAGGACTGGCCAGTGCACCTAGTAATAGTGCGAAAAAAAATAATTCAGAAAATCCAAAAGAAATATATTCGGGAAAAAATAAATTAAAAGTCAAAATACCTGCAACTATTAAAAGGTATGGTAATAAGCTGGCTAAAAAAGTAATACTTATTATTTCATTTTCATGATTTTTTATTTTATCCCATTTCAACTCACCTCCTACTTCAAAGGCTATGAAGGCCAGGCAAATTTCCATAATTGGCCTGGTCATTTCAGTAAAATCAGGGGAAATAAAATCAAAATTATTTGAATTAAAAATTATTCCTGTAATCATATATCCTAGTATCCGGGGCAAGCCGACTTTATCAATAAACAACCCACTTATATATGCAACAAAAAGTAATAATCCGAAAATTAAAAACACATCCATTACTTAACAATTTTTAATCTATATTTTATACTGTTATTTGTTTATCACCTTATCCTGTAGAAAAACTTCCTCAAATTGAGAATGAATTACTCTATTGTTTATCCCACATAATATCCTTTATTTATTAAAGTCCTTATAAATAACTCTCACTATAAAGCAAGTGTTGGCACATATTTTAATAGTAAAAAAAATTACTCGGAATACTTTTTGATAATTCTATTATATAAACTAAACAAGAATTATGCTATGAATGAAAAAGAAAGAATGATAGAACAACAGCTAAAAAACAGAGACATTTATGATGCTGATGTTTTGAGAGCAATGAAAGAAATAGACAGGACGATTTTTGTACCTGAAGACATGAAACATCTGGCATACGAAGATGGACCTTTGCCTATAGGAAAAGGACAAACAATCAGTCAACCATATATTGTTGCATATATGGCACAAATGCTGAATCTACAACCAGAAGAAACGGTTCTTGAGGTAGGTAGTGGTTGTGGCTATAATGCTGCTGTATTGTCAAGACTTGTTTCCCATGTTTACAGTGTTGAAATAGTTGAATGGTTGGCTGATTTGGCAATAAAAAATCTAATAAAAGCCAAGATAACAAATGTTAGTGTAAAGTTTGGCAATGGCTATGAAGGTTGGCCGGAAAAAGCTCCATTTGACAAAATTGTTCTTACAGCTGCAGCACCGGAAATCCCTCAAAAACTAAAAAATCAATTAAAGATAGGAGGAAAAATCCTTGCACCTGTGAGCGATGGTTTCCAAAAATTGATAATGTTAGAAAAAACCGGAGAAAATGATTTTAAAAAACATGACCTTATTTATGTGCGCTTTGTTCCTATGACAGGAGATTCAAATCAAGATAAGTAATAACAGATAAATCTATAAAGCAATGACAACCAACATCAGAACTAAGGAAAACAATAAGACAAATCTAAAGTTTGCTCATGAACTGATGGATAGCTATTTAATACGCACCGGAATAAAAGGCTCCGCAGGAAATGCCCGCCAAAGGTATCTCTGGACTGATGCAATAGCTGTGCATTCATGTTTTGCTCTATATCATTATTTGAATGATAATGCTTACTATAATTATGCTTTGGATTTAATTAATAAAGTTCATTCAATATTAGGTAAACATCGCCCGGATGACAGCAGGACAGGATGGATAAGTGGCTTACCTGAGGAAGAAGGCAACAAACATCCTACCAGCGGAGGCTTAAGAATAGGAAAAAGGCTTCCTGAAAGATCAGATTATGAAGATTATAACCCAAGTATAGAGTGGGAGCGTGACGGTCAATATTTTCATTATCTCACGCGTTGGTTCCATGCTTTAATTCTGGCATATAAAGAAACCGATGATAAGAAATACGCATATTATGCGGCAGAATTGATACAAGCCGGTGAAAAATTTGTCAGAAAAAGACAAGACGGCCTCAGTATGTGCTGGAAGATGAATATAGATCTCTCGGAAGTTGTTGTGGACAATATGGGAGCTCATGATCCTCTGGAAGGTTTAATTTGTGCTTCTTATGCAAGCAATATTCTTCCTGAGAAAAGAAATGAATTGGAAAACTTTATTAATATTATGAATTATTTTTGCAAAGGGATGAACTGGTTTTCTTCTGATCCTTTGGGAATAGGTGGTCTTCTTTTAAACACGCGCAGAGCAGCTGATTTGCAACAACTTAACGAAAATCTGCCTAAAAATGTTCAAGCCGAAACTCTATACTCTGAAAGTCTTAAAAGTTTGTTGGTTTATAAAGAAGAAACTAATCATATAATGCAACCCATTGGATTGAGATTAGCTTTCCGTGAATGTGGACTAACTTTGGGGATAAATGTTGTCTGTGCTATGAAAGACAAATTCAGCAAATTTCCTGAGGTAGACATTCAGAAATTAGAAAAATTTGAACCAATGGTTAAAAATATAGAGAACTTTTGGCTAAAACCTAAAAACCAACAAGCAGACAATTGGCTTAACCATTATGATATTAATAGTGTAAGTCTTGCATCCAGCATTCTTTCAAAATATTGTCCTGAATGTTTTTAACAGAATCAACCTTTATATACCCCAAGGATAAGTTTCCGGAATTAATTGCTCTTTTTCCTTATTATCAATAGGATGCAAGGCTTTTGTTTTGTCTATGTAAATAAAAGCATCATATCGCTTAGTTATTACACTGGGCACATAATTCCCATAATGATCCATTTCCGGGCGATAAACCACGCCAATAGCCCGATGGCTGAGTGGATCTTCCATAAAAACTGAATCCTGAATATCTTTAGAAATAATTATTTTATCATCTACTGAAGCATTATGTAGAATATATTCCCAACTATTTTTTCTTGCTTCCGGAACTTCCATTTTTTGCATTGCGGCACCCCATGCTTTACCTGCTACAACACTTCCGCTATAAGATCCAAAGCCAACAAGTACGGTGTCGGAATAACCCCATTTTTGTCTTGCGAGTTCGCCAACATTTACCATTCCGTCATTTTTCATATCTGTAGCACGTGCATCGCCAATATGAGTATTATGCTCCCAAATTACTGCTTTAGAATCAGAACCAAGAAAATCCATTATTCTTTCAAGTGTTTCAACCATATGAGTATCCCGAATATTCCATGATTCCGGGCCTCCTTCAATCATTGCGCGATAATATTTTTCAGCATTAACAGCCGTAATTGCATTTTGCTCGGTATTAAATGGCCCTTCAGGATCACTATCATATAGTGGAACATTTTCTCTAATCTTCTGTAGCAATTTCAGCACTTCGGCTTCACAAGTTTGAGGTGTCAAATGTGTTGAAGATGCATACATCCCTGCATCCCTATTATATGGCTCAAAACATTGTAAAGCTCTCTCAACACTTGCAAGTGCATCCTGATCATTTTTCCGCAGATAGGCCTCAATGGCTTCCAGTGATTCCCATAAACTATAAACATCAAGTCCATAAAATCCAACTTGTCTGTTATACTCTTTTCCTTTATTGTGTTCTTTCAACCACTCCATAAGTGCTGAAATTTCATAATTTGCCCACATCCACGTTGGCCATCTTTGGAATTCTTTCAACACATCTGAGGAAGTTTTTCCACTATTATTATAATTACGTATAAAACGATTTATTTTATAACAATCCGGCCAGTCTCCCTCAACTCCTATTATATTAAACCCTTTTTCTTCTATTAAACGCCGGGTAATGTATGACCGTTGGACATAATATTCATGAGTACCGTGTGAAGCCTCTCCAAGCATTACAATTTTTGCATCTCCTATTCTTTCAAACAAGGGATCTAATCCATTTTTTAAATTATAAGAATGCTTACTAATTAACTTGCTGATTTCTTCAGCAGTATAATTTTTAATCTGATTTTCTCTATATAACATAATCCTGAGTTTTTTAATAAATAATTGGCAAAAATAATACCATGAGATATTTTCATTTTTCACAAAAACAACTGAGCAGTTGAATTTTTTTCGCTAGTATTAAGATGTTTATGAGCTCTTTATTACAAAAAACATGGTATAGTAATTGTGTTTTTAAAAATGAATAATTATCAGCTTCATTTTTAAAAGCTTTTATTATTACAAGCAAATCATTTGTTTAATTAAAAAACCAAAATTATGGCTATTAAAAAAGTATGGATAGAAGACGACTGCACAGCTTGTGGAGTTTGTGTTGACCTATGCCCGGAAATATTTTCTTTACCCGGTGACATTGCTGTTGTTGATGAAAATGCTGATTTCAATAAATATGAAGATTGCATTGTTGAAGCAGCTGACAATTGCCCCGTAGAGGTGATTAAATATGAATAAATAACAGCAATCAAATAATAAATATATGTGTGTAAAAATTACACACATATATTTATTCTATTCTTAAAATATTATATTGTTTAATCAAAAAACTAATCTTATGGCATTTAATATTTCCAGTACAGCATTTGAATATGGTGTAAAAATTCCCGAAAAACACACCTGTGAAGGAGATGACACATCACCACGATTATTGTGGGATGGAGAGCCAAAGGGAACAGTAAGTTTTGCCTTAATCATGGAGGATCCGGATGCCCCGGGAGGTACATTTACTCATTGGATTATGTATAACATCCCTGCAGATTGTCATCAGCTTGAAAATATTATCCCAATACAGAAAAAACTTAAGGATGGAAGTATCCAGGGAAAAAATGATTTTGGCAAAATAGGATACAGGGGTCCTTGTCCACCAAAAGGTGAAGAGCATCATTATTATTTCAGAATTTATGCTCTAAAAAAGAAACTCCCACCGGAATCAATCAGAAACGGGGAGGAATTTCATGCAGCACTAAACGGATTAATGCTGGATCAGGCTGAATATATGGGAACATATTACAGGAAAACCTAAGCTATACTATTTAATACAGGCTAATACATTAACAAATTAAAAACAAATATTAAAATGAAAGCTCATCTTGATAAATTAAAAGAGTTGCTTGGAGAAGAACTGCCATACTTGTTAGATCATAAGAGCAAAACTGTTGATAAAGAACAGTTAATGGCACCCTCACCGGATTTTTTGGATAAGGTCTTTCTGTCAAGCAATAGAAATCCCCAGGTATTAAAGAATCTTGCTTCAATATTTAATCATGGCCGCTTAGCGGGAACAGGATATTTAAGTATCTTACCGGTAGATCAGGGCATAGAGCATTCCGGAGGCAGTGCTTTTGGCCCGAACCCGATTTATTTTGACCCGGAAAATATAATTAAGTTAGCCATAGAAGGAGGATGCAATGCTGTTGCTTCAACAATGGGAGTTCTTGCTATTATGTCACGCAAATATGCACACAAAATACCTTTTATAGCAAAAATAAATCATAATGAACTGCTGACATACCCAAACAAACATGATCAAATAATGTTTGGTTCAGCTTATGATGCCTGGAATCTGGGAGCAGCAGCTATAGGTGCAACCATTTATTTTGGTTCAGAAGAATCTAATCGGCAGATTATAGAAGTTGCAGAAACTTTTGAAAGAGCTCATGAGTTGGGAATGGCAACAATATTATGGTGCTATGCCAGAAACAGTGATTTTACAAAAGACGGCACTAATTATGAATCTGCGGCAGATATCACCGGACAGGCAAACCATCTGGGTGTAACATTACAAGCAGATATTGTTAAGCAAAAATTGCCTGATAATAATGGCGGTTTTACAGCAATAAAATTCGGCAAATCAGGTTCTGCTATGTATGACAAGCTAAGCAGTGATCATCCTATAGATTTATGCAGGTACCAGGTAATTAATTCTTATATGGGACGAATTGGACTTATTAATTCAGGTGGTTCGTCCAAAGGAGAAAGCGATTTGAAAGAAGCTGTAAGAACTGCAATAATTAACAAGCGCGCAGGCGGAATGGGCTTAATTTCAGGAAGAAAAGCCTTTCAAAAACCAATGGAAGACGGCATTGTTCTGCTTAATCATATACAGGATGTTTACCTTAACAAGCTAATAGATTTAGCTTAATTTATCATACAGATTAGCATTCTAAATCTTAAACATATATTATAATCATATTGAAAATATCCATTTTTATGAAAATAGTGACTTTAACCATGAACCCGGCGCTTGACAAAAGCACCTCAATAGATAAGTTACAAGCCAGAAAGAAATTACGCTGTTCATCTCCAAAGTATGAACCGGGCGGAGGAGGAATAAATGTGTCACGTGCTATAAAAATTCTTGGAGGAGACTCGCTTTGTGTTTTTGCAGCAGGAGGTTTTGCAGGTGAACTAATAAAAGATCTTCTTAAAGAAGAGGACGTTGAATATAAATGCATAAAAACAAAAAATCCAAGCAGAGAAAATCTAATGGTACTGGAAAAATCAACAGATAATCAGTATAGGTTTGGAATGCCAGGTGAAGAAGTTAATAGTGAAGAGCAAAATGAATGCCTTGATTATATTGAACAATTGCCTAATGATGTTGAATACCTTATTGCCAGTGGCAGTTTACCGCCGGGAGTACCTGATGATTATTACGGTAAAGTTGCAAAAATTGCAAATAAGAAAAACATAAAATGTATAATAGATACCTCAGGAGAAGCACTAACAAAATCAGTCAAAACAGGAGTTTGTTTATTGAAGCCTAATCTGCGTGAACTCAGTTTGCTTTCAAAGAAAGATGAAATAAGCGGATTAGAGCAGGAAGAAATAGCACAAAATATCATCAAAAAAGGAATTGCAAATATTTTAGTGGTTTCTTTAGGTGCAAGGGGTGCCATGTTAGTAACCAAAGACAGAATAAAATATGTAATTCCTCCAACTGTTAAGCAAAAAAGCACAGTAGGCGCAGGAGACTCGATGGTAGCAGCAATAGTTTTGTCAATGTCACGAGGAGAAGACGTGCTTGAATCAGTGAAATGGGGTGTTGCTGCAGGCACAGCGGCCACAATGACTCCCGGCACAGAATTATGCAGAAAAGAAGATGTAGAAAAAATTTATGAATGGATAAGTAAAAGAGATTAAATGAAGATCTCTAAAAATGGGCAGATAAAGACTGCCCATTTTTCCTCTCTTTTTTCTCCCTGAAAAGTCGATTTCACCATACTTTCCTGGTTTCAACTGGATCCCTCACTTCGTTCGGGATGACGTGCTTTTTATAGAGTGAAGAAACGGATAAACAAACTATGCAGCCTTGACTTTCTTGTTTCGTTTTTGTGTTAAGACAAAAATGAAAAGATTAGCTTAAAGATTTATTCTCCGCTTTGATTTTCAAAGCATCAATTTCATCTCCCCAATATACTGTTCTGTGAGGGAATGGAATTTCAACATTATTTTTGTCAAAGGCAACTTTCAGTCGTTTTCTGTATTCTCTTCCTACAAACCATTGTTGAATAGGTTTTGTTTTAAGACGAGCCTTTATTATCAATGCACTGTCGCCAAATTCATCAAGCCCGAATACTTCAATAGGTTCGAGGATTAATTCTCCATATTCCTTATCATTCTTGAGCTCCTCTCCTACTTCCTGCATAATATCCATTACTTTTTGAACATCTTCTTTATAAGCAACGCCAATATCAAATACTATCGCAGACCACTCTTTTGTCATATTAGACAAAGTACTAATCTTTCCGTTTTGAAAGACATGAACAGTTCCGGAAAAATCTCTTAGAGTAATTGTTCTCATGTTAATGCTTTCTACCAGGCCTCCAGTTCCATTTATTATTGCAACATCTGTTGTTCGAATTTGGTTTTCAAGTATTATAAAAAACCCGGAAATATAATCTCTAACCAATTCCTGTGCGCCAAAACCAATAGCTAAACCAACAATACCGGCACTGGCTAGTACAGGTGCGATATTAATTCCTAATTTTGGCATTATCATCATTATAAACAAAACATATAAGACAATCCTTATCAACCCATGGCTTATAGCAGTAAGTGTATTTATTCTTTTGGCGCTTTCGTCATGGTCAATTTCGCTGTTTTTTTCTATTCTGTGAATCAGTTTTTTATTAAGCTTTCTAATAAAAAACTTTGCAATTCTAAGTGCAATAAAAAACAAGACAATTATTATCAGCAAGCCCGGTAATTCATTAAATACCCAAGTTTTAGCACTGCTGAAAAAGTTCTGAAAAAACTCACTATTAATATATTCATTCATAATTTTTTGATTTTAAAAAGCTCGTAATTTGATTTTTGCTCCGGGAAATTAAGCTATTAACTATATACTCCTTTTTGCATTCGTTTGATAATTTTTATAAAATACGAAACAAGCTGAATAATAGAAGATTTTTTATGCGCTACATACAAAAACCGGAGCTTCCAACTCGTTGATGATATCCTCAGTGTTGCTGCCAAAAATCAGCTTATGAAGTTTCCCTTTCCCTTGTGACAGCACAGCAATCATATCCGACTTATGTTTTTTTATAAATCCTTCCAGTCCGTCTTCCAGATCGGGGTTATTGACAACATTTATCGAAAATTTACTTATTCTCTTACTTTGTGCCAGACTATGCAAACTACTTATTGCCTCATCTGCTCTAATTTTTGAATTTGTAATGACATATACTAATTGGATTTTGGCATTAAGGCTGTTCGCAAAGTCAATGATTTCATCAATTCCATCGTGGTTCTTTTCTTCAATGTCAACTGCCAGGGCAAGCTTCTCTACCTTATAAGAATCAGGTTCTTCGCTAATTACAATCATAGGATAATTCATTTTTCGAACCAGTTTTTCTGTTTTCGATCCTATAAGGACTTCAAAAAAATTATGATTAGTATTGCTGCCAAAAACCAAAAGACCGGCGTCAAATTCTTCCATATATTCATTTAGTTGAGAAGTAGCTGTTTTAAATTTAACGTGGGCTTCTATGTTTACTAAAGGGTTAGAATACTTTTTAGCTTGATTAAGCATTAAGTTTTTATGCTTCTCTAACATGGCCGTATTTAATTCATTTGCCATTACACTATTAGGGTCGACCGCTTGATTAGAAGCTTCTGCTATTTGGCTATGAGCAGGCAAAATCATATTGAGCAAAACAATTTCACTTACATTTAATTGATTAGCCAGAGAAATGGAGTATTCAATTGCTATATCTGATATTTTGTTCAATTCGGTTAAAACTAATATTCTGTTAATTTGCATAGATGAAGTTTTTTATTTACTTTTAATTGTTCTAATTTTATGCCAAGCTGTAATTTAAATTAAGTTTTATTGTATTTTTCTGGTTATTAGGGTATAATAGAGTGCTGGTTATGATGCGGCAGTTTATTTTGTGGATATTTTTCAACAAAAATTAGTTTAGAATTAGTAGATTTTAAAATATTCTAACCTTAATTATAAAATGCAAAGTATTAACATTAACATTTTACCAAACCCTATCTTTATCTATGATGCGGATTGGAATATTCATAATGCAAATAATGTAGCAATAACAGCATTAGGCTTTTCAGATATATCCGAACTATCAGGAAAAAACATTTTATCTTTACTTCCCAAAATTGAATATTCAAAAATTAAAAAGATTCAGAAAGAGCTTAATGACAAAAATTCCATTTCAATAGAAACATCTTTAGATCACTTATATGTGAAATCAAGTTTATTAAAATGCACTGCAAGTTTTCAAAGAATCTCCGGCTATAGTAAAAAAAGCGAAGCCACCTTCATAGAATCAGCAATAATTAAGGAAAGTATTCCGAATTCCCCATACGAAGATTATAAGACTCCGGATTATTTTAACATATTGTCAAGCAATATTCCAGGGATAGAGATGTTTCTTGTGGATAAAAATCTTCAAATTCTTTGCAGTTTGGGTAAAACTTCCCTCAAAACAGAACATACAAATGTTTCTGTCGGAAAAAAATACTTACATAATTATTTTTCCCTTGAAGTTCTGAAAATTCTTAATCCACTATTAAAAATAGCTTTTGGATCTACTCCTGTTAGCGGGGAGTTTTTGTTGAATCGTGAGTATTTTTCGGTCCGACTCATTCCTCTCAATAATAAGCAAGAAACGAATCAATGTGTAATAATTTTGCAAAACATCACATCCACAAAGCTCACAGAACAAAAGCTTAAAACATCGAAAGAAGAAGCTGAAAAAGCTAATCGGGCAAAAGACAATTTTGTTGCAAAAATATCGCATGAAATACGAGCCCCGCTAAATGCCATAATGGGATTCTCTGAACAACTTCAACAGACTAAATTAACAAAAAAGCAGGAAAACTACCTGAATATTGTAAGCAACTCTTCACAACACTTGCTTTCAATTATTGATGACATATTGGTACTTTCAAAAATTGAATCCCAACAAATTGAACTAGAAGAAATCCCATTCAATGTTTCTTCCATTGTCAAAACAGTAAACCAAATTCTTGAAGTAAAATACAAAGAAAAAAACCTTAGATTTTATACTTCAGTTGATAGTTTTGTTGATGGAACATTGATAGGTGATCCTGCAAAACTTCGTCAAGTTTTAATAAATTTTGCCGATAATGCCATAAAATTCACTCACAAGGGAAGTGTGACTATAAAATGTACATTGTCCAAACAATTAAAAAAGCAAAAAAAACTCAGGTTTGAAGTTTCAGACACAGGTATTGGCATTACAAAAGACGAGTTAAAAAGAATTTTCAAGCCTTTTAAGCAAGTTGACAATATTTATGATCGTAATTACACCGGTTGTGGGCTTGGGCTGGCCATTAGCAAAGATCTTATTGAAGTTATGGGGGGAAAACTCAAAGTTGAAAGCAAGCCGGGTATAGGATCAACCTTCTCCTTTGAGCTATGTTTTAAAGAAATAAATGAAGAAAAAGATGATTCCATCGTACATAACTTTGAGAACATTTCACTTAAACACCTAAACGTTCTTTTTGTTGATGACGACCCTGTTAGCAGAATGCTTGGAAACATTATTTTAAAAAAACACAAAATAAAAGTTGACTTTGCTCAATCCGGACGTGAAGCAATTAATCTATATCATCCCGGTCGTTATAACTTCGTTTTTCTGGACATTAATATGCCGCACATGAATGGCGTTGAGGTAGTAAAGCATATAAGAAAAACAGAAGAAAAAGCTAACTCTTTTTATAAAGCCAAGGTTATTGCCATGACGGCAAACTCAATTAAAAAACAAATTCTGTACTATTTGCGTTCAGGAATGGATTCAGTTATTACAAAACCTTATAAAGAAGAAACTATTTTAAAAAAAATCATAAAATACTCTGACAATGATATTAAAAAACTTAATTTGACAGAAACAAACATTGAACAAAAAAGCAATGAGCAATCATTCAATCTGGATGAATTATTAGATATTACTAAGGGTGATTCTGAATTTACGTTGCAAATGCTCAATGCTTTCATAGAAAACGGGAACTATCTGATTAATAAAATGCAAAAAGAATTATCAGCCGAAAACTATTTTGAGATAGGCAAAGCAGCGCATCGCCTGAAACCATCTATGGAGCAGCTAGGAATAAATAAGGCGGGAGAATTACTTGCTTTGGTGGACCATAAATACTCAATAAATAAGAATAAAGACAAGGATTCAAAACTGGTTAAAACGACTATTATTGAAGCAAAGGCGGGTGTTGAAACAATTAAAAAAATCGCCGCAGAAATTAAACAAAGAAATACTTTAACTCAAACTAACACAAATGAATAAAAGTATATTAATAATAGACGACGATTTATATCTCGTAAAGCTTTTAGAGAATTATTTTAAAAGAGAAGGGTACTCAATACAGGTATTGACAAAAGGCAAGCCGGCATTACAGCTTTTACAAAAACAATCGTTTGATGCTATTCTTTGCGACATCAGACTTCCGGATATTGACGGATCTGACATTTTAAAGGAAGTACGCAAAAAGTCTCCCAATACAGCTATAATTATGATGACTGCATATGCTGAAATAAATGCAGCGGTAGAAAGCATTAAGGCAGGTGCCTATGATTATATTACCAAACCATTGCATCCTGAACATGTTAATGATATTTTAAAAAGATCGTTTCAACGCAAAAACAACTATCAATCAACGATAACGGAGGAATTCATTAGTGGCAATTCTCCCCAGATGCTTGAATTGATAGAGCAGGCAAAACTTGTAGCTCCTACCGATATGTCGGTACTTATCCAGGGTGAAACCGGTTCCGGGAAAGAATATATTGCAAGAATGATTCACAATAACAGCAAAAGAAAGAACAAAAAATTTATTGCAATTGATTGCGGAGCCATTCCTAAAGAACTTGCCAATAGTGAGCTCTTCGGGCATGTAAAAGGTTCATTTACAGGTTCTGTGGCTGACAAATCCGGTTATTTTGAGCAAGCTAATAAAGGCACAATTTTTCTTGATGAGATTGGCAATCTTTCTTACGAAACACAGGTTAAACTTCTGCGTGCAATTCAGCAAAAAGTTATCACACGCGTTGGTGATACCAAAAGCATCCCTGTTGATGTAAGAATAATTTCTGCCACAAATCGGGATCTTAAATATCATGCAAGAGAGGGTAATTTTAGGGAAGATTTGTACCACAGGATAAATGAGTTCAAAGTAGAACTTCCTGCATTACGGGATCGCGGCGATGATATACTTCTCTTTGCAAACCATTTTTTAAAACAAGCAAATAAGGATTTAAACAAAAACATTAAAGATTTTGATGCTGCTGTTGTCTCTGCTTTTAAAAATTATTCCTGGCACGGAAACCTGAGGGAACTGCGAAATGTGATTAAAAGGAGCACCTTAATTGCTAAAAACAACATTATTACAATTGATTGCCTTCCTGAAGAAATACAACAAAGCGTTCAAAACAAACAAAATGATATTCTACAAGAAGAACTTTTTGAAGAGCTGAGTTTGAAAGATGCTGCAAATCGAGCTGAAAAGCTCATTGTTGAAAGAGCAATGAAAGAAGCAAAAAACAACAAATCTGAAGCAGCCAGAATTCTTAAAATAGACAGAAAAACACTTTATAATAAAATTAAGGAACTGGGTATTGACAATTAAAAAAAGCTAACATTAACAGCCAAAATAAAATTGGTCACGACCAGGGCCGCCATGTATGTATTACACTCGTTTTTGAGCAGTTTACATGCAGCCCCGGCGTGGTATTTTTTGTTAATGCTAGCTTTAAAACATTATTACACTTAATGCAAGAAATTTTTTAGTGATTAATTTCAAAAGAAATTTTTGCATTTACCGCATATGAAACAATCTTATTGTCTTTAACATTTGCATTCATATGCTTAATGTAGATTGACTTAATGTTTTTTACAGTTTTTGCAGCTTCATCAATAGCGTTTTGTGCAGCTTCAGAGAATCCTCTATCTGAGGTTCCAATTACTTCAATTACTTTTACAATCATAATAAAATCTCCTGTTTTTTAAAGTTAATAAATATATTTCATTTAATTATTGTCCATATAAAATGGCAACATAATAACGAGATTGCCTTTGAAGAGCTCGCAAGCGCGGATCTTCGTTCCACTTCGTTACGCTCAGTATCTAGTAGTTTTATCCGGACAACAGTAATTAAAATTGATACGAATGCAAGCTTTCTTTGCTTGATTTTCGATATCAAATTATCCTTATTCGGCATCATCTGTAATCCATTCTCTTGCAGGTATCGTCTCTATTATATCAAAGTATTTCAACTTCCCTGAAACAAATGGTTTACTCATTTTGGAAAGATTTTTCACAAGACTTCCCTTGCCAACTATGGCAGTTTTTTCAAGATTTCTAAACTGCTTAAAAAATGTCTTAAAATCCTCCCACAAGGCAGCCGGCTCAATGCCTTCAATATCATCAGTATCTATTTCAATATAAAGCCTTTGCTTATCGTGCTCCCTCTCGTTTTTTTCGAGTAAGGCATTGAGCTTGTCATAATCTGCCTTTACAATTTTGCCTTCTACTTTAAAGGCAATTAAGTTTCCTTTTGTTAAATCCAGTATTTTAAACATAGTTTTTCATTTTAAATTTGTCTTACTATTCCGATAACAGCAGCAACCAGAAGGAAAGCAAGAAATATCCAAAAAACGGCACTTATTGCCATAAATGGTGCTTCCTCTTCGGGCACTTCAAGAAGTGGATCTTCAGGAATCGATGCTGTTCTTCTGGCAGATGGTGGTGAAAGAGCCGCCAATAAAAGTGCAAAAAGAAATATTACAAATAAAACCGGCACCCATGCCACCTCATAAACTACAGGTCCAAAAGGCTCAATCCAAGCGCCTGCTGCTACACCTGCGAGTATAAGCACTGTTAAAAATGCCCAGAAATTTCCCCATGGTCCGGCAAATTTAAATACATAGTAAAAAAACACTCCTACAACAGCAGCTATTAATATTGCGACTAATACGTTTACAAATAACATAGCGTAAGTTTTTAAATTATTAATTAATATCTTGCTTATTTCAAATAAACCGAGGTGTTAGTTTATTTATCATCTGAAGCCTTATCATAAGCTTCTTTTAATCGGGCTTCCAGCTTGGAAACCGACTCTTTGAAATTAGCTCTTGCTTCTTCCCACTCAGATTCTGAGGTTTCGTTTAAAGCATCCATCTTAGCTTGCATATCATCCAGATTGTCCTCTAATGACATTTTCAATTTTCTGTAATCTTCAGCTGCTTCACCTTTTGCTGATTCCATTTTACTGTTGAGCTTTTCTATTTGCTTTTCGGTTTTATTTTTCTGTTCTTCATACTCCTCAGCAAATTTTTCTCTTTGCTTTTCCATATACTCCTCAGTTATTTCTTCAGCTTCTTCCCATTCTTTTTCTACAGCTTCTTTGTCAACTTCTTTTTCTTCATCTTTAGATCTTTCATCACATGACTGCACTGCTACTAGCATTGCTATTACAGCAAGAATAGACAGTGAGATGCTAAATGCTTTTTTAATGCTTTCTTTTGCTTTCATTTTTTTATATTTTTTTGGTTTATACTTATTTTATTTTTGCTTAAGTGAAAAGCTTATGCCAAATTACTATCCCAAAAACCTTAAACAACTTACATTTGAATATTTGTAAGCATTAGAGTCTGTTTTATAAGTTTTATATATAAAACTTCTTTCAAATAATTATAAAATAATTGTGGAACAAAATCATCAGTAGTGAAAAAATGCCTCATTCAAAAAAACAGGAAAGCAATTTAAACCGGCATTATAAATATCAAATATTATCGTTTTAACAGTTTTTTTAATTCATTCCATTTTCGGGTATTGATGACATCATCTTTTTCAAGCCACCCTCTTCTGGCCTGTGCTACTCCATATTTTATGTAATCAAGATTCGAAACAGAATGAGCATCAGTTGAGACGGCCAACTTTAAGCCAATCTCTTTGGCTGATTTTATATATTTATCATATAAATCAAGGCGATCCGGATTTGAATTGATTTCGAGAAAGCATCCGTTATTTTTTGCTTCTTTCATAACTTCTTTAATATCAAAATTCAACTCATCCCTTTTATTAATCATTCTTCCTGTTGGATGCGCCAAAATATTAAAATACGGATTATCCATTGCCTTCAATATCCTTTTAGTTTGCTTACGCTTCGAAAGGTTTCTATTATAATGTACAGCACAAACAACCAAATCAAGTTTTTTCAAAACATCATCAGACAAATCAAGAGAACCATCTTCAAGAATATCAACTTCAATAGATTTAAGAATCCTGAAATCCTTCATTTTTTTATTTATTTCGTCAATTTCCTCTATTTGATTTATCAATCTTTCCTTATCAAGGCCTTTTGCCATGGATACTTTTTTAGAATGATCATTAATCGCCAGATAATCATAGCCCTTTTTTTTAGCAGCTTTTGCCATCGCTTCTATTGATCTTGTACCATCAGTTTCATTTGAGTGGGTATGTAAGTCGCCCCTAATATCATCCAAAGTGATTAATTTCGGTAGCTTATTATTTTTTGCAGCATCAATCTCTCCGTTATTCTCGCGGAGTTCCGGTTCAATGTATTTAAGACCCAATTTTTCATACATTTCTTCCTCTGTTTTTCCGGCAATTTGTTTTTTACCTTTATATATTCCGTACTCATTGACCTTATAATCCTTTTCCCTGGCAATTTTTCGCAATGCAATTGTATGTGATTTTGAACCTGTAAAATATAATTCTGCTGCTCCAAAAGATTTTTTCTCAACGATTCTGATATCAACCTGCAGTCCCGACCTTAATTTTACTATAGATTTTGTTTTGCCCTGATTAATAACATCTTTTACTTCATCATAATTAACAAAGCGCTTCATTGCTTTTTCAGAATCCTTGCTTGTTCCCACTAGGTCAATATCTCCAACGGTTTCTTTCATTCTTCTATAACTACCGGCTATGGTAATATCCTGAATATCTTTTTTGAGATATTCTAACATAGGTTGAATAATCTCTTCGGCATCATTAAGCAAAAACCTTTCGGAACCGCCTTTCTTATTGTATTCCTTTATTTCTTTCAGTATTTTCTTTATTGTCTTTTTCCCAAATCCTTCCAGTTCGTCTATTTTTCCATCCTCGGCAGCCTTTTTCAAATCTTCTATAGATTCTATTCCCAGCTGTTTATATAAAACTTTTGTTTTCTTTGGGCCCATTTGCTCCAGGTTCATTATTTCGATTAGAGTTGCCGGCAGCTTTTCGCGTAATTCATCTAATTGAGAAATTTTTCCGGTTTTAGCTATTTCCTCAATTTTTTCAGCCATGCTTTCTCCAATATCGGGTATGGATTCAATATCTTCCTTATTTTTCGCCATTTCCGTAATGTTTTTATCAAGATTTGAAATTCTTCTTGCAGCATTACGGTACGATCTTACCCGAAATTCATTTTTTTCCTGAATTTCAAGATAATCGGCTATCTCATTCAAGACCTCCGCTATTTCCTTATTGCTAATATGCATAAAGCAAAATGTATTTTTTAATCATAACATTCAAAGGCAATCCTTTTACCTCCGTCTATCCTATAGTTATTTCATCTCTTACATCTATAACTCCACCGGTGTACATTGCGATATCCAAAGCTTCTTTTTTCATTGCATAAAAAGGAACAATTCCAATTAGGTGAACTATTCCTTCATTCACACTCACATCAATTTTATCTTCCTCAATAAGTATATTTCTTGCAAAGGCTTTTTTTATATCCTCTTCTATACCGGCATCTATAATAGATTTTGAAAGTTTTACTGTCAGGCTGTTCTTAACTAAAATAACACCTTTTGATTCCAAGGCAATATCTTCAGCAAGCTTTTTTTCCCAGAATGTATCAACACTACCAAGCAAGGTAACATTCCCATTGTCAACCTCTACATTAATATTTGAAGAATTAAGGCTGCTGTTCCAAAGAAATTTATTCTCAATACTACTTTTAATAAGTACATCGTTTGTATCAGGAATTCCTCTGGGAATAATCACAGTCAGGTAATTTTCTACTTTATTTACGCCAATAACCTGCAATGCGTCCTTCTCTGCAGCCTTTTTCACAGCAAAAGAATGCACATCGCCGGTAAGTTTCGCAACTCCTTTTTCAACGCTAACGTGAATTTTATTAGCATCGATACTGTCGTCCCATATTAAATGGTCAACTATATTTTGCTTTATTAATTCATCTCTTGTTGGATTCATAACAAATGATTTTAAGGTTTTACATTATTTTAATCTTATAAACAAAAACCAAAGGTCATTCCAAATAAATAGCCATTACAGATATTGTCATTAACAACATCTATTATATGCATATGATACAACAATAAGAAAGCAGGAAGCAATTATATTTCTAACAATAATTATCCAAATAAATACACAAATGGGAAGTTTTTTACACACTTTTTGCATAAAAACGCCTATGCATGATTTTTGTCGCAAAATATAACAGATAGTTTTTCTAAGGAATTTCTATAATAATATAAAATGTGGAGACCAGAACCCACAAAAAAAAACGGGGCTTAACCGAAATGCCAAATGAGTAGGAATTTTAAAATACATTTATCATGAAAAGACACATTTTTTTAAAAGAGAAACAGAAAAAAACATTAATGAAATCACTTTTAGTATTCGCTATTGTGGCATTTTGTTCATTGGGAACACTTAATGCTCAAATACAACCTCACGCCATAGGTTTACGATTAGGAAGCGGTAGTGTAACCGGAGCAGAAATATCATACCAGCAAAGGCTAAGCATTATCAACAGGCTGGAGTTGGATGCCGGCTTTGGTGCCAGTCCTGTGCATAATCGAATGACTTTTGTTGCAATATATCAATGGGTTTGGAAAATAAACGGTGGCTTTAACTGGTATTTAGGACCGGCTGCTGGAGTAGGATTATATGGATATGATGATGACCCTGACATGATAAACATAGCCTTAGGTGGACAAATTGGACTTGAATTTGATTTTAATCATTTAGATACACCCTTGATATTAAGTATTGATGGAAGGCCTATGTGGGACTTTCTTGGTGATCATGCCGGGTTTGGCTGGGGTACTTCCCTGGGTATCAGATATACCTGGTAAAAAATTGATTCACGGAGCGATTTCCTGAATAAAAAAAGCGAAAATTTATACATAAAAACCGAATGTTAGTGTAATATTAAAATGATAATAGAACTACGAGATTGCGTATGACGAGTTCGTAGTTCTATTCGCAAAGCAATATAACGAAAAAGAAATATTAATGAAAAAAGAAGACCATAATCATAAAAAGAAAGAAGAAAAGGAACACAAAAATCACGAATCTAACGATCATTCGCAGCATCACGCCATGATGATTAAAGATTTCAGGAAACGCTTCTGGGTTTCTCTTATTCTAACAATACCCATTCTGGTATTATCTCCCATGATTCAAAACATTATTGGTTTTGAATTTACTTTATTTCCTAAAGTGGATAAATATATTTTATTTGCACTATCAACTCTTGTATATTTCTATGGTGGCTTGCCTTTTTTGAAAGGCCTGTATGATGATTTAAAGAAAAAGCAACCCGGGATGATGACTCTGATAGCTGTTGCCATCACTGTTGCATGGGGATACAGTTCGGCAACAACATTTGGAGTTGAAGGCAGCACATTTTTTTGGGAGCTTGCAACATTAATAGATGTAATGCTTTTAGGACATTGGTTAGAAATGAAATCTGTATTGGGTGCTTCGCGCTCACTGCAAAAACTTGTTGAACTGATGCCTTCCGAAGCTCATCTTTTAAAGGACGGCAAAACTGAAGATGTTAAGATTGATAAGCTTAAAAAAGATGACAAAGTGGTTGTTCGTCCGGGAGAGAAAATTCCTGTTGATGGGGAAGTTGTTGACGGGGAAAGCCATGTTAATCAATCTATGGTAAGCGGTGAGTCAAAACCTGTGAAGAAGAAAAAAGGGGACAAGATTATTGGAGGAACAATAAACGGCAAGGGTTCTTTAACTGTTTTGGTTAAAGACGTTGGAGAAGAGGCATATCTGAACAAGGTTATTAACATGGTTCGTGATGCTCAAGGGAAAAAGTCAAAAACACAAAATCTCGCCGACCGCATTGCTTTTTGGCTAACAATTATCGCCTTAAGTGTTGGCTTCGGCACACTGGGAACTTGGCTGATAATAGGACGGCCTTTCGTTTTTGCTCTTGAACGTATGGCAACAGTTATGGTAATTACCTGCCCTCATGCTTTGGGACTGGCTGTTCCTCTTGTTGTTGCAATTTCCACATCTGTCTCTGCACGGAATGGCTTGTTAATCAGGAATCGCACAGCATTTGAAAATTCAAGAAAAATAAGTCTTCTGGCTTTTGATAAAACCGGAACCCTGACCAAAGGAAACTTTGGTGTTACGCGATATGCTTCATTACAAAAAAACATAGATGATGATGAGATACTAAAACTTGCCGGAGCATTGGAGGCAAAATCCGAACATCCTCTCGCCCTGGGTATTATGGAGAAAATAAAGAAAGAAGATTTAGACATACCTGAGGTAAAAAATTTCAATTCAATAAGCGGAAAAGGCATTGAAGGTGAAGTTGACGGTAAAAAAATAGTGGTTGCAGGGCCGGGATTTGTCGAAAAAAAAGACATCGAAATTCCGGATGAGGTCTATAAAAATGATCGTGAAACAGTAGTCTTTGTTTTGCAGGAGAATAAGCTTCTGGGTTTTATTGCAATGGCAGATGAAATCAGGAAAGAATCGTATGATGCTGTAAAAGTTCTTAAAAAGAACGGACTGAAATTATATATGATGACTGGTGATAATGAGAAAGTAGCCAAAAGTGTGAGCGAGGAGTTGAAGCTTGATGGATACTTTGCAGGTATTGTTCCTGACGAAAAACTTGAAAAAGTAAAAGAATTTCAGAAAAAAGGAGAGTTTGTTGCTATGGTTGGTGACGGCATAAATGATGCACCCGCATTAGCTACTGCTGATGTGGGAATCGCTATTGGTTCGGGAACCGATATTGCAGCAGAAACAGCAGATATTATTCTCGTTAACAGCAATCCATCTGATATTGCTAAATTAGTTGTTTTTGGAAAAGCAACTTACAGAAAGATGATTCAAAACTTTATCTGGGCTACAGGTTATAATGTTTTTGCAATACCATTGGCAGCAGGTGTATTAATCGGTGCCGGAATACTAATCAGTCCGGCTTTAGGTGCTATACTTATGAGCATTAGTACCATTATAGTCGCTTTAAATGCTCAGCTTTTAAAACGTAAAATGAAAAAATAATTCAGTTTATATAAAATCTCCTTTAAACAGACTCTAATATAATTGAACCTTTATTATAAAATGATTTTATGAAATTTAAGCTCAGTAAATCATAAAACTTCAGCTACTTTTATTTTTCATTTTATAATATACAAATCAAGATGACTATTTCACTAAGTCCAATCGTAACAATACATTCTCCATTTAAAACAAAAGAAAATCTTATCCTTTTTTTAAAGTTTTAGCAGATATTTTGGGCTTTTTGCATGGAATGTTTTTCCTGTATCGCATTAAATAAAGACGATCCCGTTTTTTGAAATAAATTTGATTTTTTTTTCAAATAAATGTTTTGTGAAAAATATTTTTACTAAATTTGCAACTCATTTTGAGATACTGATTTTATAATCTCAATACTCCTCCTTAGCTCAGTTGGTTAGAGTCCCGAAGATTCGGGATTAATCAGAG
>CAZTPA010000044.1:0-24469 GCA_964614525.1 uncultured Bacteroidales bacterium
AGCAGTAGCATTTTTACCTGCCGAGTAGTCACCTTGCATATACCATTCGCCCTGATCATCAGGTCTGTCTTCAGCTGCTTTTGCCCAAATTTTATAAGAATATCCGGTTGCACTTGTAAGACTTGTATGAGAAGTTGAAGCAGCATTCCCATTATAAAGCACAGTTCCACCACCGGGGATTGCATTCCCCACAGAATAATCGGTTCCATCAACCGGAGCACCAATGTCATCTCCTTGTAAAGCCCAGGCAATCAGAACATCGTCATTATGTTCATTAAGTGTCCAGCTAAGATCGATTTGATCTTCAGCCACACCCACAGCCTGAAAATTATCTGCTGTTGGGACACCACCAAGGTATGTCTGTGCTTCTTCAAGAGCAGCAGCAGCATCAAGGGCACCTATACCAAGTTCTCCGGTATAGCCGGGATTAACATCATAAAGGTCTGTTCTAACACTATTCACAATTATATCCCAAAGCTCTTCATTGGTAAGTATGCCTTCTGTATTAGAAACAATCATAGCGGCAACACCTGATACATGTGGGCAAGCCATTGAAGTTCCGCTCATAAAAACATAACCATTACTTGGAGCTAAACTTGCCACATTTGTTCCCGGAGCAGTAATATCTATCCAGGCTCCATAATTAGAAAAATCAGATTTAGTTCCTTGGTTATCATGGGAAGCAACAGCCATGGCGCCCATAGTGCCGGCATCTCCATATCCATAATATGCGGGATACCATTGTCCATTATCATTATCATTACCGGCAGCAAAAATTGTAATACCACCGATTAGGCCGTCTCCACCACCATTAGCGTTAAAATAATCAATACCATCAAGGTCGCTTTGGTCATAATATCCGGCACTTCCATAACCCCAGCTATTTTGAGAAATCGAAGCACCATTATCAGCAGCATACTGGTTCATTTGCAGGGTAGTCATGCCGGTACCGCCCCAAAGGTCTATAGACATTATCAAAGATCCGTTACCACTTCCATCACCACCGGATAAGCCAGGTACTCCAACTCCATTATTAGAGACTGCTGATATTGTGCCTGCAACATGAGTACCATGGTCACCTGCGGCTGTTCCAGTGCCCTCAGGCCCAATAGTAGGCCACATATTATCAGCTATATCTTCATGAACATAGTCAACACCCTGGTCAATTATTGCAACAATAAAATTAGGATTTCCTGTTTCTATATCCCATGCAGCTTCAGCATTACAATCCCATCCGGTAGTTCCTATCTGTCCTCCAATATCCTGTCCTGTATTATTAAAATGCCATTGATTTAAAGCATAGTATGGATCATTTGGAGTCCATTTTTCACCGTTGCCTTTTAAAACCGGCTTTGTTTCAACGGGCTCTATAATTCTTTTTATATAAATAGGTTCAGCTATTTCGACTTCAGTAAGAGATTGAAACATTTTAACAGCTTCAATTACATCTATTTTACTGTCGAAAGAAATTTCTCTCCAAAGGTGAGATCCCCATGCCTCATGTCTTTCTTTGTGTTTTACTGAAGCAGGAGAAACTCTATACAACGCATCCTGGCGCCTTAAATATTGAGTAGCATTTATAGCTTCATTCACTTCATCCAAAGAAGAAATACCGGTTTTAACAAAACCGGATTCTTTATCTGCACTCAAAATTTCGCTGTCCATGTTTTTATGCATAAAAGGCATTAACTTAATTTGAAGTTTACCCTTTTCATAAGCATCCTGAGGAACTTTGTCAAGATCAATGGGAGGTCTATTACCTCTTTTTACATTATACTTTATTTCTAAAGCTCTGTGTTCTTCTAATGCTTTACTTTGTTCAGCAGTAAGCTTGCCGAAGTTTTCCTTATTGTTTGCTAAATTTTGGTCTTCTGTTAAAGGTGAAAATGCCATAACTATATATGAGCAAAACAATAAGCAGATTATGATTATGCGTTTCATTTTTTATGTTTATTTAGTTTATAATTAATACTTATTACTTTTCGATTAATACCTTTAACTCTCTTCTGAATAACAAATTATTATTCATATTAAAACCATTAATACTAAGGATATAAAAACCTCTTTCAAGGTTGTGAGTATTATTTACTTCAATTTGGTTTATCCCTTTATTATAAGCTGTTGGTTGAATATCCATAACTTTTCTTCCGGTAACATCAAACAATTGCATTTCTATCAAAGCTTCTGAAGGCAAATCAATTGTAAGATTAAAGCTTCCTGAATTTGGGTTTGGGTATAATTCAACATTAACACTACTGATTTCAAAATCATTAACTCCAGTAGCATCTTTAGGAAGAACTTCTGTACTTTCAGCATTATAGTTAGCTGCTACCAAATGCCCCCATTCAAAGCTGTTAAGATTATCAGTATTTAAAAGATTAATTGTTCCTTCAGGAAAAGTTTTATTTTCAAGACTATAAATAAGTCCGGTAATCACATTGTCCTTAACAGCATAAGCTAATTCATAATCCTCGAATAAAAGATCCAGGTCAATTTCATTGGCATTATCAGCAATAATTTCAAATTGCAATCCAACAATTGATCCATCACTTTCAAATTTAAACTTACCGTCTTCAACAAAAACATAAGCTGTTTCCGAATCAACAGGATTACTGTTTTTTGCACCACCTAAAATCAAATTAGCAATTGCAGAAACATCTGCAACATCAATATTTGTATCCTCATTAACATCAGCGGCATCTTCATTAAAAGCAGGATCCGGATTACCAAGAATATAATTAACAAGCCATACTATATCCACAACATTAATGAAACCATCATCATTAACATCACCAAGTAAAACAGATGATCCACCAAGAACATTAATAGTATAATCTTCAACTTCACCATCAAAATTTTGTTCACAAGAAGTAGCGGCTGCATTATATTTTGTAGAAACTCTCATAATAGTTGGACCTTCAGCAGCAGTTTCCGGAACTAAAATACTAAAAGGAGAATTAGATGTAAGACCGTCAGCAACGTTATCTGCGGTACCCAATTCATACATTTCACCTGCATCATCAAAGTTGCAATTTTGATCCCAGTCAATCCAAACAACTGTATGTGTGGTATAGCTTCCATCAGTATTAGCTCTAACCGACAGGTCATAAGACAAACCGGGTTCTACATCAGTAGAGATTGCAGTATAATCGCTATAAGCATTTCCGCTGCCATCGGTAGGTTTGCCTGATGCATTATCGATAGTATTAAACAGAACTCCTGTAGTGCTTGTTTCCCATGAAGTATGTCCATATGAATAACAATGAGTACAAGGAGCCGTTCCTGTAGTTTGTGCATTACCAGCTAAACCGGGAGTTAAATAACAGAGATCTGCAGTATAATACTCATAAATTGCATAGTGGTATTCTGTTCCAGCAGTAAGGCCTGTAACAGTAACATTTGTGCCTGTGCCTTTATAAACAACATATCCTGAACCAATATTATCACCGGAGCCAAATACAGCATTTGCAATATAATCATTTCCGCTATAAGGATTTGAACTAACTGCCGCACCTTCTCTGGCAACAACAATAACAGCATCACCATTTCCGCGAGACCAGCTAATGTCCATTTGATTATCCTGAATGTTAGCTGCATTAAAAGCACTTGCCTGGGTAGTAGGGGCGTCGCATTCAACTAGATTCGGATCAAATCCGTCAATAACATCAACTCCGCTACTAAAAGGATCAAGCCAATTACTTAAACGAGTAGCATCAGTGCCACCACCAGTCCAAGAAACACCTAATCTGCCATACCAATCAGGATCTGTATTACCGCAAGCCGCATAACCGCCATGTAATTGACCCATAAGTCGACCTTGAGGATCAAAAAGGGCAGAACCTGAAGAACCACCTTCTGTTGTAGTTCCATCACTCCATGAGCCAACTCTCCAGTGAGTGGTTCCATCACCTGTATCTCCCAAATAACTGGATGTAGTTGCTCCACCATTTGCCCAGCTGAATTTTTTTATATCAGCACTTGGGTGATGAATTCCCACAATAGTTCCTGTTACTGTCGCGTCCAAAGTCCGGTTCCATCCGGCATAATAAACACCATATTCAGGTGGTGGGATTTGATTTAATTCCATTAACCAAAAGTCAGAATCAGCATTTCTGGCTCTTTGCACAGCACCGGACATATCGTCATGAGTGGGTGAAGAACCGGGATTAGTACAAGTCTCGCTTTGCCAGTTAAACCAAAAAACAAGAGTTCCAGGATCATCATAACAATGATTAGCAGACAAGAAATAAGGCGTGCCATCATTTTCGGTGTTGTTAATAAGGGTTCCAGTGCAAAAACCACTACCTCCCGACACTAACATAGCAACACTATTAATTTGATTTTCCCAACCGGCACTTTCAGGACATGCAACATTTACATTACAAGCCCCTGAACCACCAAATGCTTTTTCTGCATATTCTCCAACAGATCTATATCCATGAGTAACTCTCCAAAGATTTAATTCGCCCTTAAACTCAGCATCTGCAGGTTCAAAATATTCAATAATAATGGCATCTCCATTTACGAGAGTTGTTGCGAATTTCATATCATCCTGATTATTAAAATCAGTAAAAGCTCCAATAAGATGACTACGATCTTCATTGTATACAAACAATTTAGCTCCCTTCGGTAAACGATATTTATCAAAAGCAAGGTTGATTGTTAAGGCTCCTTCGCTTTTAATTCCCAGTCGCCAAATACGATCCTCACCTTTAATTTTATCCCATACTCCTGAATTTTCAGGATTCAGGCTAACGTAATGATTATATCCAAATCGATACGGAATCGAAGCCATTGTGTCAGCTACAGCATCTTCGGCACGTAATACATCCAAATCAACATCATCCATAACTTCAAATGGAACTTCACTCAATCCGGATTTGTCTAAACCAATACTAAGTGGTTGCCCACCCTGATTAATTTGTGCAGTTAAAATGTTCATTGTTAACAATAAACAAGCAAAAAGTAAAATAATTCGTTTCATTGTGGTTTGGTTTTTGGTTTATAAAAAAACATTATATTCAATTATTATTCAATTAAAACTTTAAGTTCATTTCTAAATAAAAGGTTCTTTGTTCTCATATCTATTCCTTTAACCTGAAGAATATAGAATCCTCTTTCAAGGTTGTGAGTATTATTTACTTCAATTTGGTTTATCCCTTTATTATAAGCTGTTGGTTGAATATCCATAACTTTTCTTCCGGTAACATCAAACAGCTGCATTTCTATCAAAGCCTCTGACGGCAAATCAATTGCAAGGTTGAAACTTCCTGAATTTGGGTTTGGGTATAATTCAACATTAACATTACTGATTTCAAAATCATTAATTCCGGTAGCATCTTTAGGAAGTACTTCTGTGCTTTCAGCATTATAGTTAGCTGCAACCAAATGCCCCCATTCAAAGCTGTTAAGATTATCAGTATTTAAAAGATTAATTGTTCCTTCAGGAAAAGTTTTATTTTCAAGACTATAAATAAGTCCGGTAATCACATTGTCCTTAACAGCATAAGCTAATTCATAATCCTCGAATAAAAGATCCAGGTCAATTTCATTGGCATTATCAGCAATAATTTCAAATTGCAATCCAACAATTGATCCATCACTTTCAAATTTAAGCTTACCGTCTTCAACAAAAATATAAGCTGTTTCTGAATCAGGAGACTCATAATTTTTTGAACCACCCATAATTAAATTAGCAATAGCAGCAACATCCGAAACATCTATAAAAGTATCCTGATTAACATCTGCTGCCTCTTCATTAAATAAAGGATCAGGGTCTCCAAGTATATAATTTATCAGCCATACGATATCTTGTACATTTATTTCACCATCATCATTAACATCACCAAGCAGAACATCACTTTCAACAGCGATATAATCTGTTTTTGTTATAGTGTTATCGCCGTTAATTGTAAGACTAATGGTTTTATCACCAAAAGTATCATAAGTTACTGTGTGCGGACCGGCAGTATTTGCCGTTGCAGGTTGAGCTCCTGCACCAAAATCCCATTCTATTGAAGTAAAATCATCAACACAACCGGTATAAATAAATTCCACATTTTCATCGATAGTGACATTGCGATTTTCTGAAAAGAACTCCACATCATCACCCTGAACAGTAAATGTGAATGTTCCGTCAGGAGCTACAAAAGGCTTACTAATAGTTTTTGCATTCACATTTGTAGCACTTATATAATATGACACCTCTGTATTACATGGCTGGCAAGGCATTGAAGCAGAATAAACATCATTGTCAAGTATCAAGTCTTCTTGTGTATAAGTAGTGCCATCAGTACTCCAATATGCAAATGCCTCGGTAATTCCTGCCACATTTTGTATTTCAGCATCAAAATTATAGGCTTCTTCAGTGTTAAATGCTTCCCTGATTGGAGCATGCGCTATAAAGATAGGGTCTTCTGCTGCAACTTCTCTTGTAATGCAATGAATTGCTCCACTTGCACCAATAACATTTTCCATATTTATACCAACGATATCATATCCGGGCATAGCCTCTTCATAAATTGAGATTGCTTGCTGGTTCAGTGTTGCGTCATGATATTGAGGTACTAAGACAAGATCGTTAAGGATTAATGCATTTGTGAAAGTTCTATAATAAGCGTCAGGAGGATAATCACCTGTTGTACTTGGCACCATAGGAATTCTTACAACATTATAAGTTCTGCCGTAAGGAGTAAGAAAATTATCAAGTACATATTGCAGATTTGCCTCAATATAAGGGCCATCAGAAACACCATCGGGAAACTCTCCAACTAACAATGTTTCATCATCTATAAGTTTCATATGCATGTCAATATGGCTGATATTATCATAAGGCAATTCATCCATTTTAATATAATTATCAATGCCAATAAACTCGTACATAATATTGTCAATTTGAGCTTCTGTATATGTGCTGTTTTCCGACAATACCAATTTTGAGGAAAATGCAGTGCCATGTCCGTCAATTACAAGGTTACCACCGGTATGCACCAAGCGACTGGGGTCTTCTGTCATTTGATATAATGGCAATCCCTCATAGTTAGAAAAATTATAAGGCAACATATTATCGTTTGGACGCGGGCGGTTATAAACCCAGTCAATTAGCGCAAGTTCATCCGTACCATCAAGATAAACACTTTGTGGCCCAAAATCCCTTGACCAAACACTGTCATAGTCAAAGTCTAAAAATGTGATATTATCTAATGGTATGCCTTCGCTTGTCAGATAATTTGACACCCATGCCTGATCATTAGTAATAATATAAACATGTACCCGACTTTCTGCATGCCTTACAATTTCTCTTAATTCGGCATTGTATGCAGCCCATGAGATAAGCAATGATTCAACTTCTTCAAATTCGGCAGGTGCTCTTGGAGGAGTTGCAGGAGGATCAGCTTTGGTTCCATAGCTAAAGTTCTTAATATAATCTTCATAAACTTTTTTCTCTTCCTCTGTCAATCCTTTAGGTAATGTCTCCTGAGAATAAGAAGGCAATATGCAAAATAATGTGGCAATGAAAGTAATTAAAACGGGTAACTTTTTATAATACATATAATAACAATTTAAATTGGTAAGTAATAACATAAAACGCGTAACAGGCACTATTAAAACCTTCATTGGGTCAGTGCCTGTATCGCGTTCATAATATAAAATTTAATTCTTCAATAATCTTTGTATGATGAAATAAGTAAAAACTTAGTTTTCAATTAAAACTTTTATCTTCTTAGTAAAGAGAAGTTTATTATCTGCTGAATCAAAAGCCGTAATATTAAGAATATAAAATCCACTGTTAACTTTTTCATCTACATTAACATCAATCTTATTTGAGCCCATAGTATATAAAGCAGATGAAACATTCATCACTTCTCTACCGCTTGCATCATACATTCTCAAATCAAGCAAAGCATCTGAAGGTAAATCTATTGAAACTGTGAAATTACCTTTACTAGGATTAGGATATAAATCAACATTCAAATTAGAAAAGTCAATATCTTCTATAGATGTCGCATCTTTAGAAATAACTTCCACTCTTTCGTAATCAGTATTAACAGCAAAAACTTCTTCCCATTTCAAGCTATTATCAGCATTGGAAACTTTAATAATTTCAGCCGCTTCTTCAGGAAGTATAGTATTATCAAGGCTATACATTAAACCAGTAATCATATTATCCTTAACAGCATAAGAGAAATTATATGAATTATCAATCAATTGAAGATCAATTTCATTTGCATTATCAGCAGAAAGCTTAAATTGTAATGCAGTTAAAGTTCCGTCACTTTCAAAAACAACATTGTCATCCACTATTGAAATGTAGGCTGCTTCGGAATTAATCCCGACAGGAGATTTCACTCCACCCATAATAAGATCAACCAGCATAGTCAAATCTATTGCATCTATAACAGTACTTCCATCCATATCAGCAATCGGATCAAATTCATTGCCTACAATGATATTAACCATAAGGACAACATCCAAAACATTGATAAAACCATCCTGGTTAATATCTCCAAGAAGGAAGTCTGCTTCAGCTTCAACATTAATAGCATCCAACATCATAATAAAGGCATCATCGGATACTCTTTGTATTGCAAAGTGATATAATTCTCCATCAACATACGGAGCCAGATCGAACTCAAATAGTGTCCAATCAACCGGTGCTTCAAGGTAATCACCAGCATTAATTTGTGTAAAGCTTGACATCTGTGTGTCTGTTGTAGAAACTAACACCTTAAATCTTTCAAGACCATAATCTGCTGTTATTGACCTTACATAAAAACTCAATGATGATGATGCAGTACCTGTAAGTTTAGGTGATATTAGCCATTTATCATCAACAACACTACCTGTTGTTTGTATAGATACAGCATATTTATCTCCATCAACCGGAAGATCCGTTGTTGATGCAGGCACCAATTGAGCAGGATTCCAAACCATATATGCAAAAGGATCGTTCTCTCCGGGAAAATCATAATCGGTTGATCCATAAGTAGGTTGATTCAGAACATCTATTGTAGTCCATCCGTTCAGGCTAAGATCTGTTGTAAAATCGGTAAAATCCTGGAAGTTCTCGTATAATGTCGTTGGATACGTAACTTCTTCAATTACACTAATATAGTCAGCTTTTGTATTTGTAACATCACCATTAACAGTCAGGCTAACAGTTTTATTTCCCAGCGCACTATATGTAACATCGTGTGGACCTTGTCCTGTAGCTGTTGCAGGAGTAGCATCAGCGCCAAAGTCCCATGACCAGCTTGTAGCATCACCACTTGATGCATCTGTGAATGTAACTGTCTCTCCCGGGAAAACAGTCGTCGGGCTGGCAGTAAAATTTGCATATGTGCCTGATGCTGTACCTGTAATATTAATATCATCAATATCCCAGTAATAACCCCAAGTTCCATTAAAATTCCACTTGAATTTAACCTGTGCTTCACCTGCAGCATCTGCTATTATTTCACTAAATGTCTCAGGATTTGCGGTGTTTGCAGCCCATTGCTGAATCTGTGTCCAGGTAGCACCATTATCAATTGAATAAGAAACTGTAGCTGCTGATCCTGTGTAATGCCTGTAATAATGAGTAAAACTCAAGTTTATATCAGTATAGGCTGTAAAGTCAAATGTTGGAGTCACAAGGTCTGTATTTTGAGTGTTTCCACTACCAAAATCATCACTGTTTAAGTATGCATAATTGCCTGTTGTGCCTGTCAAACCACTAGTATGGGTGCCAATTTCCCAGACTTGTCCATTACCCTGATGGTCAATAATTTCCCAGCATACAGGAAGTTCTGCAGACGCATCAAAGTTTTCTTCGAAAGGAATAGCAACACTGCTACAATCAAGGAAGTTAACAGTAACGCTTTTATCTGCATCAATTACGAGGTTAGCAGGATTATTATATGATGTCAAATCACCTGACCATCCGTCAAAATTCCACTGATTGGCAGGAATTGCTTCTAAACTAACACTTGAATTCTCAGCAAGATCCATTGGACCTGTGTACTCAACTCCATCAACTTCAACAACACCGCTACCATTTGTGTTAATTGTAAGAGTAAATATATCATTTACTGTAATATAATTTTCTTTTATTCTTTCAAGGTCGCCATCTGTAGAATGAGTAGCAGTAAGGCTAACTGTTTTACTTCCGGCAGTATTATAAGTAACTGTGTGCGGGCCTATTCCTGTAGCTGTTGCAGGATCAGCGCCGGCACCAAAATCCCATGAATATGAAGAAAAACTTCCACCATCAGGATCTGATGTGTCAGTAAAGGTAACTGATTCACCAAGAAGAATATTAGTTTGGTCTGCTGTAAAGTTTGCATAAGCGCCGGCAGCGATAACGTTTAAATTTACCACATACGGAACCTTATTATAAGCAGTAACAACGAGTTTTAAAACATCACCAACCATTATTTCTTCATCAATAGTAATTGCAATTGATCCTCCTGATGCAAAAGCAGTTCCAATAAGATTTCCATCTCTGGTTAATGTACCCCATGCACCTTCAGTGTCACAAGTAACATCAAAAACAGCAGATCCTAATATAACATCCGGATCATGAGAAATTGCCATATCAACTGGCGTGTCAGTCCTAACTTGAACAGAAGCATCGCCAAACAATGTCCAGGTTTTCATAGTTTCCTGGTAAGAGGCTGTTCCATAGGAATCGGATAGCATAAGTATCATTCCATTGAAAGACAGAGCTCCAAAAGTTGTTCTTTTATTTGCTGCGGTTGTATTAGTTGAATTGCCATCTCCGCCATCACCGGTATCATAATTATATCCACCAATTAAAAGATCATTAAAATAGTCCTGTCCGGTCATTGGTGGTTGCCATGGCTGATTAATTGTAGCTCCAAGGAATGCAACAGCACCACCTCCGGATTTATTTAGCCATGTTTCTGCAAAGCAATCACTACTATAATTAAATTTACCAACTAAACAAGCAACCGACCAAATGAAAGGAAGTTTGTTGCCATTTGTAAGTGCATTTACATGTGTGTTGCTATAACTACCAACACTCCAACCTGTTTCATATCCGTGATTACAGAAGTTTAAAACACTAATTCCATCGTTAATTCTGCTAGATATTTGTGTAGCCGTTGTATTCGTGACTCCGGGAACATTTCCATCATACTCTCTATATACGGTTGTGTAGTTATAAGAAAAAAGCTTATCACGAACTATATCCATATGCACATAGTCAGCCTCTCCACCATGATGACCTCCTCCATCTCCTTCGTTTCTTGCCATACCTACTGCCTTTGTATACCAGTCGCCGGAAGCACCTGTATCAGGGTTCATCATATAGTCTATGGACTTATTTACATGTGTAGTAACATTTTCAGTAGTCCTGGCTGAAAACCGTCCAATAATAATATCAGGGTAGAAATCTGTGCCTACTACACATCCTAACATAGGATCCATTGGGGCAGTAGTATTACCGGCCAAATTTTCTGTGTCAGTTTTAATTTCGTCCCAGCCACCTACTAATTGAACATAAAAAATATTTGGATTTGCATCATAAGCATTTTGAATAGTGCTTTTTACATTAGTTCCTGCGGCCACTTCCATTGTATGAACTACATAGCCCTTTTCTTTTTTCCACGTAATATATGGCTGAATTGCATCCACATCACGAGAGGTATAAATAACCAACATTTCACCATGTTCTCCCAGTTCGTTTGTAAATCTTTCAGGGGCATAATTAATAAATAAGGACTCATATATTGAATTCATGGCAGGAGTCACATAATCCGGAGAAATTGTTAAAGGATTTGTGGTTTTGCTCATATCTTCATGCACTGTAACAACAAGTGTTTTATAAACCCTTAAAACCTTTTTCTCTGCATTATATCTGAATGGGTGTGCATAAATATTTACTCCTCTTACATCTCTTAAAATAAAAGGATCTTCATTAAATGCAAGTTCAGTTGGATAGAACTCATCAACAATAGATTCAGGACTTATATTATAAGGGATTTCATTGGGATCCTGATTACGATAAATAACTCCCCTTGATGGAATAATTGGATAATCCAACTGAATATCAATATAGTCAGTCTCATCAACAGAAACTGTAACATCATAGTCTGTGTCAAGCATCAAATTTGCATTGATGACAGGTAATTCAGCATATCCTGCCTTTTCAGTAATAGCACCATGGTTAAAGACGATTTCAGTAAAAGACATGCCATCTTTTTCAACAACATTAAAATCATAATCATCTAATGTAAATGTTAGCAGAATTTCATCGCTTCTGGTTTGGTTGAAATCAACACTGAATGATTTTTCATTCAAAATGTCTTGCACACTTTGCGCATTCAAATTAATTGATACAGCAAAAAGCAAAATTACCGCAACAACATTTGAAGTCAATAATTGTAAAAGATTTTTCATAAGGTTTGGTTTGATTTAATTTTTATTAATTATTAAAAAACAATAAATTTCTCTTGACTTTAACCAACAAATATAAGATTATTCTTTAAAAAAAGAATAGGTGTAATTACTATATGCATCTTTGAATATGTTTGGTTTTCAATAGTTTTATTCTATATTCTTTAGTATTATAGCTATACAGCTGTTTTATACAATATATTTAGAATGTATTTAAAGACGACACATATATTTAATTAGTCGATTAATTAATTCCATGCGTTATTCTTTTTTTTAAAACAAAAATAATTTCAAGATTTGTGTTAATTTATGTTAACTTATGTTAATTGCAATTTTCGCCTTGCTTAAGCATTAAAAATTGTAATTTTGCCAAAAATATTAAGTATCAACAAAGAAAAAAACTGCAAACCTATATAAACTCAAGCAATATGGATCCAAAGAATAAAGAAAATTTATTTAATGAATTTCCTGCGGTCTCAACAAAAGAATGGGAAGAAAAAATCTATGAAGATTTAAAAGGCGCGGATTATGAGAAAAAGTTAATCTGGGAAACGGTTGATGGCCTTAAGATTAAGCCTTACTACAGGGAAGAACATCTTAAGCATTTATCTCATATAGATAGCATTCCGGGCAAAGCACCATATGTTAGAAGCAACAAAGAGCAAGGCAATGATTGGCAAATACGCCAAAATTTTGAAGAAGAAGATATTGCTTTGGCAAATAAGCAGGCATTAAAAGCTATTGACAAAGGAGTTGAAGCTGTTGGTTTAAATGTGAGATCTGTAAATAAAGCTGAAAAGCTGAAAGAATTAATAAATAATATAGATCTTTCTAAAAATCCTGTGCATTTTTCTCATTCAGAGAATTACCGGGAATTTTTAGAATTATTATTCAATTGTAATATTAATAAAACAGCAAAAGGTTCATTTAACTTTGATCCATTAGCTTACTTTGTATTATATGATAAGTTTTATAAAACTTTCGAAAGCAATTTAAACCAAGCTACAGATCTTATTAATACAGCAAAAGAAAAACTTCCGGAATTTTTTATAATTAATATTAACGGGCAATTATATAATAACGCAGGTGCAGGAATTGTTCAGGAACTTGCATTTTCATTATCACAGGCTAATGAATACCTTGCTGCACTTACTTCTAAAGGAATATCTATTGACGACATTACACCAAGAATAATGTTTACTGTTGCCATAGGTTCAAATTATTTTTTAGAGATTGCAAAACTCAGAGCAATAAGATTACTCTGGAGTAATATTGTAGAGCAATATCAACCAAAAAGCAAATCCTCAATGAAGATGCACTTACACGGCATCTCGTCAAACTGGAACAAGAGCATATATGATCCTTACACGAATATGCTCAGAACAACCACAGAGGCTATGTCTGCTGCTATTGGCGGAGTTGACAGCCTAAGTGTTAATCCTTTTGATGAAACTTTTAAAACGCCTGATGATTTTTCATACCGTATTGCACGAAATCAACAAATCATAATTAAAGAAGAAGCTTATTTCAACAAAACTGTTGATCCCTCTGCAGGCTCTTATTATATTGAAAACCTTACAGATATGATAGCAGAAGCTGCATGGAACTTGTTTGTTGTTATGGAAGAAAAAGGCGGGTTTATTAAAACTGCTGAAAGTAATTTTATTAAGGATGAGATTCAAAAAACCCGTGAACAAAAAGATAAAAATATTGCAATGCGTAAACAGGTATTTGTTGGCACAAATTTATATCCTAATACTGAAGAAAAGATGCTTGACAAACTCAGGCCATCAGCTAAACTCACAGATTTGAGCGGTTTAAAACAATACAGAGGGCCACAGGCTTTTGAAGCTCTCAGGCTTGCAGTGGAAAATCATGCAACAAAAGGCTTTGATATTCCGAAGGTATTTCTTTTTACTTATGGAAATCCCGCAATGAGAAAAGCCAGGGCAAGTTTCGCGGCAGGATTTTTCGGTTTGGCAGCTTATGATATAATAGACAATATAGGCTTTAAATCTATTGAAGAAGGTGTAAAAGCAAGCATAGAGTCTAAAGCAGAAATAATTGTTTTTTGCAGCAGTGACGATGAGTATATTGAAATGGCAGAAGCTGCATCACAAATAAAAAAAGCTAATAAAAAAGCTATAATCCTTGTTGCAGGCAATCCAAAAGGCCTTGCCGAAAAACTGCAAGAAGCAGGCGTAGACGGCTTTGTACATGTTCGCACCAATGCTCTTGAAACACTAATACATTATAATGCAATATTCGAAATTGCTTAATTATTTTTCACAGAAAACATTATACATATAATACATATATAACATGAGACCGGATTTCAAAAATATTTCTTATAAATCGGCAATTAAGAACTCAGAAAGTTTCTCGGGTTCTGATAAAATAAAAGGAACTGATAATGACTGGCATGCAGCGGAAAAGATTAATGTAAAATCTGTTTATGGTTCTGAAGACCTTAAAAACATGAAGCATCTTAATTATGCTGCCGGACTTCCGCCATTCTTAAGAGGCCCTTATAGTACTATGTACGTAATGCGTCCGTGGACAATCCGTCAATATGCAGGTTTTTCTACTGCCGAAGAATCTAATGCTTTTTACCGCAGAAATCTTGCAGCGGGGCAAAAAGGCTTATCTGTTGCTTTTGACCTTGCAACACACAGAGGATATGATTCAGACCACGAAAGAGTTGAAGGTGATGTCGGGAAAGCCGGAGTTGCTATAGATTCTATTCTGGATATGAAGATTCTTTTTGACCAGATTCCTTTGGATAAGATGTCTGTTTCTATGACAATGAATGGAGCTGTTCTTCCTATAATGGCATTCTATATTGTAACTGCGGAAGAGCAAGGCGTTCCTATGGAAAAACTCAGCGGAACCATTCAAAATGATATTCTTAAAGAATTCATGGTTCGTAATACATACATTTATCCTCCCCTGCAATCAATGAAAATCATTGCCGATATTTTTGAGTTTACTTCCAAAAATATGCCTAAGTTTAATTCAATTTCTATAAGTGGTTACCACATGCAGGAAGCCGGTGCAACTTGCGACATAGAACTTGCTTATACCCTGGCCGACGGATTAGAATACTTACGTGCAGGAATAGATGCAGGAATGGATATTGATTCTTTTGCACCAAGATTGTCATTTTTCTGGGCTGTAGGCATGAATCATTTTATGGAAATTGCCAAAATGCGTGCCGCCAGAATGCTTTGGGCAAAAATCGTAAAGCAATTCAATCCAAAAAATGCAAAATCATTGGCTTTACGTACACATTGTCAAACATCAGGATGGAGTTTAACTGAGCAAGATCCTTTTAATAATGTGGCGAGAACATGCATTGAAGCTATGGGTGCAGCATTAGGGCATACACAATCATTACATACAAATGCACTGGATGAAGCAATTGCGCTACCAACTGAATTTTCTGCAAGAATAGCTCGAAATACGCAACTTTACATTCAGGAAGAAACAAATGTTTGTAAAGCAATTGACCCATGGGCAGGCTCTTACTACGTGGAAACACTAACTCATGAAATTGCTCATCGTGCATGGGAACATATTCAGGAAGTTGAAGCTTTGGGAGGAATGGCAAAAGCAATTGAAACAGGCCTTCCAAAGATGAGAATAGAAGAAGCCTCCGCAAGAAAACAAGCACGTATCGATGCAGGGAAAGATATTATTGTTGGGATAAATAAATTCCGCAGAGGAAAAGAAGATCCTATCGAAATACTTAATGTTGACAATACAGCTGTTAGAGCATCACAAATAAAAAGACTGGAAAAACTCAGAGCAGAAAGGAACAATGAAGAAGTTCAGGCTGCTCTTGATGCTATTACGGAATCTTGTGAAACCGGCAAAGGCAATCTACTTGAATTGGCTGTTGACGCTGCAAGAAAAAGAGCATCATTGGGAGAAATTTCGACAGCCTGCGAAAAAGTTTTCGGAAGATATCAGGCAGTTATTCGTTCAATATCAGGAGTATATTCTATGGAAATCGAAAATAATGAAAACTTTGCCAAAGCCAGAGCAATGGCAGATGAATTTGCAAAAATTGAAGGGCGCAGGCCTAGAATAATGATTGCAAAAATGGGTCAGGATGGCCATGACAGAGGTGCAAAAGTTGTTGCTACAGCATATGCAGATATAGGTTTTGATGTTGATATCGGGCCTCTTTTCCAAACGCCAAAAGAAGCAGCAAAACAAGCTGTTGAAAATGATGTGCACATTGTTGGAGTATCAAGTCTTGCTGCAGGGCATAGAACATTAGCCCCTCAAATCATTAAGGAATTGAAAAACCACGGCAGAGATGATATAATGGTTATCGTTGGAGGAGTAATACCCCCTCAGGACTATCAATTCTTATATGACGCAGGTGTTGTAGGTGTATTCGGGCCGGGAACAATCATTGCTAATGCAGCAATAAATATGCTGGAAATTCTTATCGAATCGAGAAAGTAATTTTGATAAGAAAATTATTTACTAACAACTAATTTTCTGGTTGACACAGTCTGTCCGTCAATTAGTATTGCTAACATATACATGCCACGCGGCAAAAATGATGTGTCAATACGTGATGTAGTTGAACTTACAGAAAGGGCTTCTTCTTTTAATTTTGTTCCGGTAATTGAATATAAGCAAACAGATGCTTCATTTACACCAAAAGGAATATCATACTTTAATTCAACAAAATCTTTTGCAGGATTAGGATATAATGAAGTTAGAATATCTTTATTTGCGTATATACTTTCTGAAATATTTGTTGTTTCTTCTGTAGTATATGAAACAGTAACCTGCACAGTTTCAAAATCATCACGATCAGAAAAGAATTCGTATCTGATAACAGAAGTGCCTGCTTGTCCCTCCGGTAAATAATCTGCATAGAAATCTGCTGCTGTCGATGTTTCTCCCGGTGCAAGGATAATGGGATCTTCTACTTCAAATGTTGTTTCATCAAGACAAGCATCATTCCAACAAAAATAATTAATAGTACCGGGTAAAACATCAACCTCCACTCTTCTAACCAATACATAAGCATCAACTTCTTCCATATTATTGGTGAAAAATATTTTTGCTTTCATAATATCATACGAAGCCGGGCCTTCTAGTTGTAACTCTCCATTTGTAATATCATTCTCTTCTTCATCGCGAAGAATAATATCCTGACTTACAACAATTAAACCGGCAAAAACAAATACGAGGAATAATGTAAAATTTTTCATAGTTTATAATTTGTTAAAATGCATATTCAAGGGCTAAAATAATCAAAATTAATCTTAAAAGACAAACATTTAAATAACTACATATATAAATAGATTAAACTATCTCACAATTAACAGCATTTATGCATCATATATATATATGTAATATATTTTTGGTTTAAAAACCAATTGATTATACTTTTACAGTGTCAAAAACAGTACCATTTTTTTCTTAGACAAAAAAATAAATTAATAATATATTGTTGTCTGGATAAAATTACTAGATACTTCGCTTCGCTCAGTATGACAGGGCATTTGGTGTTTTTTACGGGATGTGGAGCGAAGAACCGAGCTTGCGAGCTCGCCAAAGGCAATCTCGTTATTAAGTTACCTTTTTAACCGGACAATAGTGTTGATAATTAATAAAAGAACTTTCTCTATCATTATTTTTTAATTCATATTCAAACCAAAAACCAAAACAATGAAAAAAATTACATTAACTATTTCTTTAATTCTGGCATTTCTTATTTCAAATGGCCAGTTAATAATTGACGAAACTTTTTCTTCAGGAACATTTCCACCTGAAGGCTGGAGTATTTCGGAAAATGCAGCAAATTGGTCTGCTGTAAGCTCATCAAATGCAGGAGGGCAAGCGCCTGAAGCACGTTTAAACTGGTCACCGGCATTTAATGCCAGTTCATACTTAATTATGCCGGAGGTTAATCTTTCAGTGCTGGAAGCATCAAATGTTATTGTTAGTTTTAAGCATATGGTTGATCATTATTCCGACACATATGACATTGGCCTGGCAGCGCGTACAGACGGAGGAGACTGGTCAAATATTTGGTCACAAGAAGTCAGCTCAGGAATTCCTTCGGAAACAAAAGAATTTATGATTAGTGATGTTGATATTTTGAATAGCAGTCAGCTTGAATTTGCTATCTTTTTCTCAGGAAACAGTTATAATATTAACTATTGGTATATTGATGATGTAAAAATATTAGCTCCTACTGGTTTAGATCTTGCAATTACTGAAGTTGATATTGATGATGTATTTCATGGTATAATCCCATTATCAGGTACAGTGCAAAATTACGGAGCTGAAGAAATAACATCTTTTGACCTTAATTGGAGAATAAATTATGGAGAGGTGCAATCTCATTCATATACAGACCTGGCAATTGAATCTTATGGTTCTTATGATTTTAATATTGCTGATGTTATTGATCTGACACCCGGAAGTCATAATATTAGTGTTTTTATCAATAATATAAATGGACAGCAAGACGATAATGATACTGAAAATAACAATTTTTTCAAACAGTTTAATGTAGCACATAATGCAGTAAGCCGCAAACCATTGTTTGAATCTTTTACCAGCTCCACCTGTCCTCCTTGCTATTCGTTTAATACAGGTTTTTTCAATGAGTTTACAAGCAATAATGCTGACGATATTACCTTAATAAAGTACCAAATGAATTGGCCCGGTAGTGGTGATCCATATTATAACGCTGATGGTGGTATTCGCAGAACATATTACGGCATTTCCGGTGTTCCTTCGCTTATTATAGAAGGAAGCTCTGTTTCACTAAGTGAAGAAGCTATTAATGCTGCCCTTGAAGAAGGCAAAAATAAGCCTGCTTATATTTTAATTGAAAGTTCATTTGATATTGACGGTGATTTAATCTCTGTTTTTGGAAATATCCTGCCGTATTCAGACTTTGGCGAAGCTACTTTGCACATTGCAGTTTTTGAAGGCACTACTTATGATAATGCAACATCAAACGGTGAAACATTTTTCAAACATGTTATGCATAAAATGCTTCCTGATGGAAATGGTGCTGATATTAACTTTAACACGATGGAAACATCTCAATTTTTACATCAGTTTGATATGTCATCAACATTTGTTGAAGAAATGGACGATTTGAATGTTTTAGTGTTTATCCAGAATAATTCAACTAAAGAAATTTACCAAAGTCAGTATGCAAAACCTGCTGCTGCGCCTGTTGCTACCTTCAATGTAGTTGAAACAGCGCAAAATGTAGCCCTTGATAAAGTGTTTACCATTTCATTTGACCAGCCTGTAAAAAATGAAGATGGCTCAGCATTAACTTCAGAAAATGTTGCAGATATAATTGGCTTTAACACTCTTATCAGGAGAGCAGCTGTGAGTTTTTCTGCAGAAATAAACGACAATAAAACTCAAATTACCGTTACACCGGATGCAAATCTTGATCCTAACCAAGGGTACAAGATTGAAGTACTTCCGCTTATGGGAATTAACGGAGCAATTAGTGAAACTTCTTTTGTTGAATTCTCAACCCGTGATTTGATGGGTGCTCCTATTGTTAGTTTTGAAATTTTAGACGGTGAAGAAAATGTTGATATTTATACTCCGCTTAATGTCTATTTTAATCAGCCTGTAAAAAATACTGATGGTGAAGAATTTACTAATGAAACAGCTGCAGATAGAGTTATTTTCAAAACAGAAAACAGCGCAGGAACAGATGTTCCATTTACAGTAGAAGTAAATGATGAAAAAACAATGTTTAGTGTAATTCCTAACGAAAGCCTTGATTTTACTGCTGTGTATTATCTCGAAATTCTTCCTGTTATGGGTGTTGAAGATGATTTAAGCACTGCTGAATCTATTAGCTTTACTACACGTGAAAGCATTGGCGCTCCTAATGTTGTGTTTAGTATTGAAGACGGCGAAATTGATGTAGATGTTTATGAAACGGTAAATGTATTTTTCAGCCAAAGTGTCAAAAATATTGATGGTGAAGAATTTACTAACGAAACTGCTGCCGATAGAGTTGTTTTTAAGAATAATGACAGTGAAGGAAGTGATGTGAATTTTACAGTGGAAGTAAATGAAAGCGGTGATATGTTCTCAATTATTCCCGACAACAGGCTGGATTTCGTTGCTGATTATTATGTAGAAATTCTTCCTGTAATGGGTGTTGAAGGTGATATAAGCGAAGCAGTATCTGTTAGCTTTACTACCCGCGAAAGCATTGGCGCTCCTACTGTTGAGTTTAATGTTGGAGATGGCGAAACTGATATTGCAATAGATATGGTTTTTGTTGTCACTTTCAGTCAAACTGTTAGAAATACTGATGAATCTGCAATAACAGAAGATAACGCTGATCAGAATATTGTATTTGAAACCGAAGACGGAGATATAGTTGAATTTAATGTCAGCCTTAATGGAGACAATACTGAGTTTACCATTACACCAACTAGTGAATTAAGCTCTTTAACAACCTATTATCTGGCAATTCTTCCTGTTATGGGAGAAGAAGATGACATCACAGATACTGAGGCCATTAGTTTTACAACGGTTGAAATTGTTGGTATTAATGAATTCTTTAACGAAAATATTTCTGTTTTTCCGAATCCTGCAAATGATTTTATAACTATTGATTTAGGAAATTACACTGAAAAAGCAGAAATCAGCATTTATGATATTTCAGGAAAAATAGTACTTAACAAAACTATTACTGAAGAAAATGCAAAACTTGATATTTCAAATATTCCCAATGGAATGTATTTAATAAAAATTAGTGACGGCATTAATACTTTCAACGGAAAATTCAATAAAGTTTCTAATTAATAAAAAATTACAGGATGAGGAGTAAAGGTGACAATTTTGAGATTCACCCTTACTCCTTCCCTGTTTCCAATTAATTAAAAAAAACAAAAATGCAAACAAAAAATTTTTTCTTTATACTCATCTTTTCCTTTATAAGCATTATTACATTTGCTCAAAGCAATCAATTGCCAACAGTGAACATTAAAACCCTCGACGGACAAACTTTCAGTACAGCAGACTTTGATAATGACGGAAAGCCTTATGTACTGAGTTTTTGGGCAACATGGTGCCGTCCCTGTCTAAAGGAACTTACAGCTATTGATGAAATTTATGAAGATTGGTTAGAATTAGGTGTAAAGCTTGTTGCTGTCAGCACAGATGATTCCAAAACACGTAATAATGTATTACCCATGGTAAACGGCAGAGCCTGGAAATATGATTTTTTTATAGATGAGAATGGTGATTTCAAAAGAGCTATGGGTGTAAATATGATTCCTCATACATTTATTATTGACGGCAAAGGAAATGTTGTTGCGCAACACAGGGCGTTTTATGATGGGCTGGAGTGGGAAATGTATGATAAACTTGAAAAACTCATAGAAGAAGCAAAAGATATTGAAGAAAATGAAACAGAAAATTCTGAGGAATAAACTCTTTCTTGCTTTGGCAGGAATACTCTTTTTTTTAAGTTCGCCAATTGCAAACGCCGGAGACAATTTTCCGGGAGAGCTTTTGCCGGGCGCCCGTGTTTGGGGAAACTTTGAGTTAGATGCTCAATATTACTTCCCTGACTCACTTATCAGCGCTCCGGATGTGCCGGAGAAAATACTGATGAATGCCTTCGCAAATATTAACGTATCCTATAAAAATTTTACATTCGGGATGAGATATGAAAGTTATCAAAACCCAATGCTTGGATATGACCCCAGGTATAAAGGCAGCGGCATTCCATACAGATTTGCTTCCTACACACAGGACAAGCTGGAGGTAACAGTCGGTAATTTTTATGAACAGTTTGGCAGTGGACTGATATTCCGCTCTTATGAAGAAAGAAATCTTGGAATTGACAACGCTATGGATGGCGTAAAGCTTATTTACCGGCCAACTGAAGCCTATACTCTAAAGGCTTTGATAGGCCAGCAAAGGTTGTACTTCGAAAAAGGTCCCGGAATTGTCAGAGGTTTTGATGCTGAAGTAAACCTGAATGAAGCTCTCTCTTTTTTAAATGAAAGCTCTAATCGCTGGATACTTGGCTCAGGTATTGTCAGCAAATATCAATCAGACAGGGATCCAATTTATAATCTCCCGGAAAATGTATCGGCAATGGCAGGAAGAATAAGTTATTCGCGAAATGCTTTTAACTTTTCCACCGAATATGCACATAAAATTAATGACCCTTCTGCCGAAAATAATTTCGTTTATAAAAACGGACAAGCTTTGATTTTCAGCGGCTCTTACTCCACGCAGGGCTTCGGACTGCTGCTTTCTGCCAAAAGAATTGATAATATGGGATTTCGATCCGACAGATATGCTACCGGAAACGACCTGCATATCAATTATTTGCCACCTACAACACGTCAGCATCTCTACAGCCTTTCAGGCATGTATCCATATGCTACTCAAGCAAATGGAGAAGCGGGAGTTCTGGGAGAGCTCACTTTTAAACTTCCCCGGCATTCATATTTTGGAGGCCCTTTTGGGACTACAATTACTCTAAACTACAGCCTGGCAAATTCCATTCATAAAGAAAAAATTCATGATACTATTAGTATTGGCCAAACAGGAACTTTAGGTTATAATTCCGATTTTTTTCAATTGGGTGATGAGAAGTATTTTGAAGACATCAACATAGAATTCAGCAGAAGAATATCGAGTAAACTCAGAGCTTTAATTTCTTACGCATATATCACATACAACCAAAATGTAATAGAAGGTTATGTTGATAAAGGAATGGTTTATGCCCATGTAATTATTGCCGATTTTTCACACAGATTACCAAAACGCAGGAATATAAGATGGGAACTACAACAGCTTTCAACAAAACAAGATAATGGTAGCTGGGCAATGGCTTTAATTGAATATACTATTTCGCCAAACTGGTTCTTTGCAATTTCGGATCAGTATAATTACGGAAACAAGAATAAAGAACTGCGTCTTCACTACTACAATGTGGCAGCGGGATATACTTATAAAGCAAACAGATTTGCTGTTTCTTACGGAAGACAAAGAGAAGGAATTGTATGTGTTGGCGGTGTATGCAGACAAATGCCGGCATCAAATGGCTTTTCAATTAATATTACAAGCTCTTTTTAGCAATTTAGATATGAAGAAAAATTGACAGAAATCTTAATTCATAAAGATAAAAGAAGCTTCCAAGGTCAATGTAAAAACAAATAAATGACATGAAAACATTAAAAATATCATTTACAATATTATTCGTTTTATTTGCATTCTCATTTTCAGGATGTGATAAGATTGAACCTCCTTACATGAATGAAAATGGTGATCAAAATGACGATGATACTATTGTGGTTAGAAAGATTTTATTGGAAGAATTCACAGGACATCAGTGTCCAAATTGCCCTGAAGGCATGAAGACAGCAAATCAATTAAAAGACATTTATGGTAATCGTCTTTTAATAATGAGCATACATACAGGACTTTTCGCCAGGCCTACTCCCGGTGATTTTGAAAATGACTACAGGACAGAAGCCGGCGATGATATTGCAGCATTTTTTGGAATTAATCAGTATCCTGTTGGCATTATTAACAGATCAGAATTTGATGGCAGCACTATGCTTAGTCCTTCTGGATGGGGAAGTGCCATAAGTCAAATCATTGATTCACCTCCTGTTATTAAACTGCAAATCCAAAATGATTATAGCAGCTCAAGCAGAGAACTTAGTGTTAATATTAATGCAGAAGCTTTAGTAGATATTGAAGGCGAATATCACCTCAGTTTATTTTTGTTGGAAGACGGCATTATCTCTCCGCAAAAAACAAATAATGAAGATTACCCAACAGGAATTATCACTGATTACGAGCATAATCATGTCCTAAGAGAAGCTATCAACGGCAGTTGGGGAGAAAATTTCGCTGATGACGGACTGCTAAGCGGTGAAACCTTCAACAAGGACTACTCTATAACACTCCCCGAAGAATGGGAAGCAGATAATTGCAAAGTGATGGCCATTATTTATAATTCAGAATCCATGGAGATTATTCAGGCGGAGGAAAGAGGAGTTGAAAACTAAAA
>CAZTPA010000045.1:0-24356 GCA_964614525.1 uncultured Bacteroidales bacterium
CAAATGCATGCACAAGTGTTCTTGTGTCAAAAGGTGCAAGTACTGATGGCAGCGTTATGACAAGTTATCTGTATGATGTTGCGGGCTTCGTGCAGCCTTTGCATTTTTATCCCGGTGGAGAATATTCTGAAGGAGATTCTTTAGAGATTTATGGGTTTCGCGAAAAAGAATATTTAGGGAAAATCCACCAAATACCTCATACATATAAAGTTATTGGCAACATGAATGAAAAGCAGCTTGCTATAAGTGAAACAACCTTTACAGGCCGGGAAGAATTGCACGGTGGAGACGGCCTTTTTGATTACGGTAATTTGATTTGGATTACTCTTCAACGTGCTTCTACTGCAAGAGAGGCCATTAAAATAATGGTAGAATTAGCAGAAACATACGGATATAAAAATACCGGTGAAACTTTTTCCATTGCCGATAAAGAAGAAGTCTGGATGATGGATTTTATTGGTAAAGGAGAATACGGCAAAGGCGCATTATGGGTAGCAGTTAAAATTCCTGAAGGGTATATTGCTGCACATGCAAACCAATCACGCATAAGACAAATTGACTTTAACGATCCTGAAAACTGGATGTGGGCTGAAGATGTCGTAGATTTTGCCCGTGATAAAGGCTGGTATGAAGGCACAGATGAAGATTTTAGTTATAGGGATGTTTATAATCCGGTAACGCCGATATCTCTACTTCTTTGCGAAAGCAGAGTTTGGAGTGTTTACCGAAGAGCAGCGCCTTCAGAGAATTTTTCGGCAGACTACTGGAGATGCGTTGAAGGTGCAGAATCATATCCCCTTTTTATTAAACCAGACAAGAAAGTAAGCATAGAAGATATGATTGCTTTTGTGCGTGATCACTTTCATGATACTCCATATTATACAGGAGAAGGTATAGCTGCAGGCCCATACAATAATCCATATCGATGGAGACCACTTGTTTTTCAGTTAGAAGGTGATTCTACGCAATATTCCTGGGAACGAACAATCTCACAGTCTCAAACGGCCTTTTCATTTATAACGCAATCAAGAAACTTTTTGCCTGATGAAATTGGTGGTATTTGTTGGTATAGTGTAGATGATACATATTCAAATGCATTTATGCCTCTTTATATGGGTATGACAAGAGCTCCAAAATCACTAAGAATCGGAGATCCCATAAAATTTGACTGGGATTCTGCTTTCTGGGTTTTTGATTTACTTGCAAATTATACATATGGACAGTACAGCATAATTATACCGGAAATAAAGAAAGTACAGCAAGAGGTTGAAAGCAGAGCAATAGAAATGGTTAAAGCAGTTGATACAGCAGCAGGATTTCTTTATGAAACAGATAAAGATCTAATGAAAGAATATCTTACTGATTTTAGTGTAAACCAAGCTGAATACACTGTTGAAAGATGGAAAGAATTAGGGTTTTATATATTTTCAAAATATAATGACCGATATATACGACTGGAAGATGAGCCAAGACCCAAGGTAAAAGGAATAGGATATCCTGAAGAATTTCTGAGAAGAGCTATTGAAGAACGCCCTGACTATTATGAAATAAAGTGGCGCAAACCTACAGGAGAATAAAGAATAGTTCCAAGTATTATAAATCTCTTTTTTTGATTCAGTTATGCAGCTGCAGAAATTAGCTACGAATCAAAAAACAGAGATTATCATTCATTTGCGCGTTTTTTGTAATATTGCGCCTTTGCATTATTATCGAGTCGCGTGTAAATAGTTTCGAGAAAACTCGCATATTCACTACTTGGATAATTATCATACAAGAGCTCAAAATAATCTCTGGCAGTTCTGAAATCATCATGAATTATACTCCAGGCATCAAGAAGTTGCGCATACTGCTTATGAGTGCGATTTTTTGCGTAAGCTTCTGTTTCTTTATTATAGCGTTCAGCAGCGCGGTAATAATATTTTTTCGCAAAATACTCCAATGCTTTTTTATTAGTCTTATTAATCTCAAGAAGTTTTTCAGCAAGTTCTTCAGTTTTTTCATTATTTCCCAAAGCCTGATTTACCAAAAAGTATCCTTCTGTGAGTAGCTCATCCTGATGTGGCTCTCCTTCAAGTTCAGGCCAAATGTCATTCGCCTGTTTCCAGCTCTTACTTTCAACAAGAGCCAAAAACAAATCTCTCTTAACTTCATTTATATCAGCGCCATCAGGATAATTCTCAAAATAATCTTCCAATCTTCTTATTTCCAATGATAAATTACCAATTTCACGATAAGATTTTGCCAATGCAAGCAAACTTTCTGCATTTACCTCAGAATTTAACCTTGCTAATTCGAGATATTCTATAACCTTAGTATGTTTTTCCAATTCATTTGCAATCATACCAACTTTATAATATAGCTCCCCGTTAATATCTTTGTTTTTTTCGCGTTTTTCTTCTATGATTTCAGTATAAAGTTCCATCGCCTTGTTTAATTCACCTGCTTGGTATTTTTCATCAGCTTCTTTAAGCATTCTGCTATATGGATTAAAAATAGTACATGCTGATAAAAAAACAATAAAGTATAAGCCTGATAAATAAACTCTTTGTCTCATAAGCTTCAATTTCTTTTCAAAAACATTTTTTTAATAACGGGCAAAAACGAGCTTTATTTCCGGATTATTTAATAAAAACAAGCTGTTTCCGGGTCATTTCGTCTTAAAATAAAAGAGGGCATGTTGTGCAACATGCCCTCTTAACTCAGTTGACCGACCAGGATTCGAACCTGGACTGACAGCTCCAAAAACTGTAGTGCTACCGTTACACCATCGGTCAGAGCTTTTTGTTTCGGTTGGCAAAGATAAATAAAAAATATTTTCTGACAATAATTTTTATTAATCTTGGCAAATTTTAATAAATTTTATTCTAAAAACTCTCCGCTAAGCCTTTAAAGATAATGTTTAAATAAATATTTGCATTTATGAAAAACTTATTTAAACATTATTTTTTATAACTTCGCAAACTGAAATATTTGATATATTATTACATTAGCAATTCTTAAACTATCAAAATAATTAGCAAATGAAACTTTTAACCTACAAAAAAACAAACAATATTTTAGGATGGCTGGCTTTTGGTTTTGCTACAGTAATTTTTATGATGACTATAGAACCAACAGTAAGCTTCTGGGATTGCGGAGAGCGTATTTCTTGTGCTTTTAAACTTCAAGTACCACATCCTCCCGGTGCGCCACTTTACCAAATGATGGCCAGAGTTTTTTCTCTATTGTCATTTGGAGATGTTAGCAGAGTTGCATATTGGATTAATGGAATGTCTGCAGTAATGGGTGGCCTAAGCATCATGTTCTTATTTTGGACAATTACCATGCTTGGGAAAAAAATAGTGGCTGTTAAAGGTGAAATCACAACAACAAAAGCTATTGCCGTTTTTGGAGCAGGTATAGTAGGCGCGCTTACTCTCACTTTTAGCGACTCATTCTGGTTTACCGCCACTGAAGCCGAAGTTTATGTTACTTCTGTTTTTCTTACTGCTTTAGTTTTTTGGATTATATTAAAATGGGAATCTTCGTTTGCTGACAAAAAAGATAATCTTAAATGGCTTGTGCTGATTTCTTTTATCGTAGGATTATCAATAGGCGTTCATATGCTTAACCTTCTTGCAATTCCTGCTATTGTTTTTGTTTATTATTTTAAAAAATACAACCCTACTAAAAAAGGAATTATTGCTGCCGGAATAATAGCTTTTGCAATACTTGCTTTAGTTCAGAGTATTATTATTCCAACTGTTGTAAGGGTTGACTGGTGGTTTGAAAGGTTCTTTGTAAATGTAGCAGGTCTTCCTTTCCATTCAGGTACAATTATATATTTCATAGTACTAATATCCGCTATAGTTTGGGGATTATACTATACACATAAACATAAAAAAGTTATTGCAAACACAATTATTCTTTGCTTTATGTTTATAATTATCGGGTATTCCTCTTTTTTCATGCTGATAATCAGGTCAAATGCCAATGTGCCTATTAACGAAAATGCCCCAAAAGATGCCATGAGTTTGCAGGCCTATCTTGGCAGAGAGCAATATGGTAGTTGGCCTTTACTTCATGGGCCATATTATAATGCCCCGGTAATTGGCGCAGAAGACGGACGTCCTGTTTATAAAAAAGATAAAGAACAAGGCAAATATGTAATTTCTAATCCAAGAAAAAACACTGAATATGTATATGATCCCAGGTTTACAACTGTTTTCCCGAGAATGTGGAGCAGCAGAAACATACATCCTATGGGCTACGAAAATTGGGTTAATATTCAGGGCACACCTATTAGGGTTGAAGGCAGAAGGGGCGAACCTGAAAATATTATAAAACCTAATTTTATCGAAAATTTACAATTCTTTTTTTCATATCAGCTAAATCATATGTATTTAAGATATCTGATGTGGAATTTTTCCGGCAGACAAACCGACATTCAAAGTCATGGTGAACCAATAAATGGAAATTGGTTGTCACTACCCTTTATTGATAATCTCAGGATAGGTCCACAGAGCAACTTGCCCGAATCAATAAGCTCGAATCCCGGTTATAGTAGGTATTTTATGCTTCCTTTTATTTTGGGTATAATAGGTTTTTTATTCCAACTTAAAAAATCTCCGCGAGGTGCTTTAGTTGTTGGCTTGTTGTTTTTTATGACAGGAATAGCTATTATTATTTATCTAAACCAAACGCCATTCCAACCAAGGGAACGCGACTATTCTTACATTGGTTCTTTCTATGCTTTCTCAATATGGGTAGGCTTAGGAGCTTTAGCCTTATCCGAATTTTTAAGTAAATATTTAAAATCCAAGTTTGCCCCAATCGCAGCCACTTCATTGTGCATATTAGCAGTTCCTGTGGTTATGGCAAATGCAAACTGGAAAAACCATGATCGTTCAGGCAGATACATAACCAGAGACATTGCAATAAATTATCTGGAGAGTTGTGCGCCAAATGCCGTATTATTTACTAATGGCGACAATGACACTTTCCCCCTTTGGTATGCTCAGGAAGTAGAAGGCATTAGAACAGATATTAAAATAATCAATATGAGCCTTGTGAATACAGATTGGTATATTGATGAAATGGCCAGAAGAAAAACATATGAGGCAGACCCATTGGCAATGAGCATGAAACCCTCTCAGTATAAGGACGGCACCCGAGATTTTGTTTTCTTCCTGCCCGAGCTTAAAGGGTATCACGATTTGAAAAGCGTAGTTTCTTTTATTGCAAGTGATAATCCCAGAACTAAAAAAAGATTATTTGAAGGAGATAATGAAAGATATGATTATGCGCCTACAAATAAACTCAGCTTAAAGGTTGACCGCGAAAAAGTATTGGCAAACGGAACCGTTGCTCCCGAAGATGAACATTTAATTGTTGATGAAGTAAGATGGACAATAAATGACAATGGAATACATAAAAACGGACTTGTACTTCTTGATTTTTTAGCTCAGAACAATTGGGAACGCCCTGTTTACTTTGCTATCACTACAGGAAACGATGTATATTTTAATCTGGAAAACTATTTCCAACTTGAAGGTTTAACCTATAGGCTAGTTCCTATTCACACTCCCGCAGAAGACTCCGCAGAAGGAGGAAAAATTCTTGAAGGCAGAATTAATACAAGAATTCTATACGATAATGTCATGAATAAATTCAAATGGGGTAATTTTAATAAGCCTGATGTCTATATTAATGAAGATGGTAGAAGGCTCGGCCAAAGAAGCCTGAGAACACTTATGCAAAGCCTTGCTGAGCGATTAATTCAAGAAAACAAAGCAGATTCAGCGGTAGCCGTTCTTGACAAAACGATGGAAATGCTTCCGGAATTTAATTTGCCTTATGGAATAGAAATGATAAATATTGCGAAGACATATTATGATGCAGAAGAATTTGATAAAGGAAATCAAATTATGGAAAGAATGCTTGAACTTGCCGATGATGAATTAAAATATTATTTCTCTTTCAAAGGAAAAAAAGCAAACCTTATTGAAGATAGCAAATACGAAAAACTGGCAATATTGCAGCGTATTGCCTCATATACAGACATATATAAGCAAGAGGAATTGGCAATAAAGGCTGATGATTTGTTCAGAATTTACTACAACATGTATACGTCTGGATATTAATAGTTTATATTTTCGGCACAAATCCTATTTTTTTACATAAAAAAATAGGATTTGGACTTTACGTCCTAATTTTCAACACTTTTTTGGTTATAACAAAAAAATATATTACTTTTGTGCCGCAAGTTGTATTTGTAGAAATGAGCAAGGGGGCAATTTAGTCCCCTCTTTTATTGGCGAAAAATCCCAAAACAATGATTAATAAAGACAAAATAAAACAAATCGTTGAAGAATATTTTTCTGATTCTGATAAGTTTTTGGTTGATGTTAATATTTCAACATCAAACCACATTTCTGTGTTTATTGATGGGGATAATGATGTCACTATTTCTGATTGCAGTAAGTTGAGCAGACACATAGAGAGTTTCCTGGACAGAGATAAGGAAGATTATGAGTTAGAGGTTTCATCTGCCGGCACAACAAAGGCATTTATGGTTATGCGCCAGTACAAAAAAAATATTGGTAGAGACATAAATGTAATTGACAAAGAAGACAATAAAAGCAAAGGAAAGCTTATTGCTGTTTCTGAAGATGGAATTAAAATTGACATAAGTGATTATTTAAGCAAAAAGGAAAAAAAAGAACTTGCAGATAAAACAATAAAAGAGTTTTCTTTTGATGATATTAAAAGAGTAAAAATCATTTTTTCATTTAAATAAACAACATTTTAATTTTGAGTAAATGGATAATATAAATTTGGTCGAGTCGTTTTCCGAGTTTAAGGAGTTTAAGAACATTGACCGCTCCACAATGATGCTGATATTGGAGGATATTTTTAAAAATATGCTCATAAAAAAATATGGTTCAGCAGATAATTTTGATATTATTGTAAATATAGACAAGGGTGACCTTGAAGTATGGAGAAACAGGGTTGTTGTAGAAGACGGAAAAGTAGAAGATCCTAATGCTGAAATTGAATATTCAGAGGCTATTAAAATAGAGCCTGATTTTGAAATCGGAGAAGAGGTTTCGGAACCTGTAAAAATGGAATTTTTTGGCAGAAGAGAAATTCTGTCCATTAGGCAAAATCTGGCTTCAAAGATTTTAGAACTTGAAAAAGACAGTATTTACAAAAAGTACCAGGAAAAAATTGGAGATATTGTAACTGCGGAAGTTTACCAGGTATGGAAGAAAGAAATCCTTGCTTTGGATGATGAAGGTATTGAGTTGATTCTGCCCAAAACAGAGCAAATACCGTCAGACTTTTTCCGTAAGGGAGATGCTGTTAGAGCTGTTGTAGCAAGTGTTGAGATTCATAATAATAATCCTCTTATTATAATATCCAGAACTTCTCCTGTGTTTCTTGAACGTCTTTTTGAACAAGAAGTTCCCGAAGTATATGACGGGCTTATTACCATCAAAAAAATTGTTAGAGCTCCAGGAGAAAGAGCAAAAGTATCTGTTGAATCTTACGATGACAGAATAGATCCGGTAGGAGCTTGTGTTGGTATGAAAGGTAGTAGAATTCATGGTATTGTGCGAGAATTAAGAAACGAAAATATTGATGTTATAAACTATACTTCAAATCCAAGCCTTTATATCTCTAGGTCTTTAAGTCCTGCAAAGATTATATCAATAAAAATTGATGAAAAAAACAATAAAGCAGATGTTTATCTCAAGCCGGATCAAGTATCCTTAGCAATAGGAAAAGGCGGTTATAATATAAAATTGGCCGGTAGTTTAACCGGTTATGAAATTGATGTTTACAGAGATACTGACGTTGATTCTGAAGATGTTGTCCTTGAAGAATTCTCTGATGAAATAGAGAGTTGGATAATTAAAGAATTACAGTCTATTGGTTGTGATACAGCGAAAAGTGTTTTAACTCATTCTGTAGAAGATCTGGTTAAAAGAACTGATCTTGAGCAAGAAACCATAGAAGATGTAATGCGTATACTAAAAGCAGAGTTTGAAGAATAAGTGCCTGTTCTTGTTATTTAAAGATTATTCTAAATAAAATTTGTTAACTAATACCCTATTATGACTGAAAGCCCTCAAGTAAGGAGATTAAGCAAAGTTGCAAAAGAATTCAACATTGGTATAAATACTATTGTTGATTTCTTGGTAAAAAAAGGCTTTAATTTTGAAACGACACCAAGTCCCAATACCAAAATTCCATCGGAGGCTTATGAGTTACTATTGAAAGAATTTCAAGGTGAGAAAACACTTAAGGAGGCTGTCTTAAAATCAAGCCTGAATATAAGCAAACGAGAATCTGTTTCTTTGAAAGAAGAAGAAAAAGAAGAACAGAAACATGAGGAAATTGCAGACAAAAAAGCTGTAGAAGCAGAAGACACAGATACTGATGAGCAAGAATTACTAATTAAGAACATCAGGCTTACTGGTGCAGAAAAGGAAGAATCTAAAGAACCTAAAGAACCAAAAGCTGAAGAAAAACAGGCTGAAGAAGTCAAAGAAGAAAAGGAAAAGGAAAAGGAAGAAAAGAAAGAAAAAGTATCTGAACAAAAACCCGGACCAAAAGTAATAGGGAATATAGATCTTTCAAAAATTCAAAAAGAAGAGGGCAAGAAAGACAAGACAAAAGAGAAAGAAATAGAAGCAGAGGAAAAGAAAGCTAAAGAGGAAAAGGATAAAAAAGAAAAAGAAAAAGTATCTGAAAAAATAGAAAAACAGGAAGAAAAGCCTGAAGAAAGCAAAGCAGAAATAGCAGCTAAAACCGAAGAAAAAGAAGAAAAAGAGCCTAAAAAAGCTGAAACAGAAGAAGAAAAACCTAAGGAAGAAAAACCTACAGAGAAAGAAGAAGCTCTTCCTGAAGAGAAAAAAGTTGAAGAAAAAGAAGAAAAGGAAGAAATAAAAGAGACCGAGGAGAAGGAAGATAAGATTGAAGAAGAGAGTAATCTTCATAAAATTGAATACAAAAAACTTGAGGGGCCAACTATTTTAGGTAGAATGGAGCTTCCAAAAGCAAAAGAAGCCAGCAAAAAACCGGTAGCATCTTCTTCAGATCCAAACAAATCAAAGAAGCGCAAACGTAAACGCATAAAGAAAGAAAAATCACAGGAAGAGGCTTCAAAACAAACAACAGCAGCAGGAACAAAACCAAAAGAAAAAACGACAACAGCTCAGCCTGAAAGAGGCAAAAAAGGCAAAAAAGCGCCTGCCAAAAAAGCGTACGTAAAACCTGAACTTTCGGAAGAAGAAATCTCACGTCAGATTAAAGAAACATTAGCATCCTTAAGTGGGGCAGGCAAATCAAAAGCCTCAAAATACCGCCGTCAAAAAAGAGATCTTGTACAACAACAACGTCAAAAAGAAGTTGAAGCATCTGAGCAAGATCAAAAAGTTTTACAAGTTACTGAATTTGTGTCAGCAAGTGAGTTGGCGAATATGATGGAAATTAATGTAAATGAAATCATTGCAACCTGCATGAGTATCGGATTATTTGTTTCTATTAACCAAAGGTTAGATGCAGAAACAATTAGTATTGTTGCTGAAGAGTTTGGCTTTGAAGTTGAGTTTGTAAGTGTTGATGCTCAGGAAACAATAGACGAGGAGGAAGACAACCCGGAAGAACTTGAGCCAAGAGCGCCAATTATAACTGTAATGGGCCATGTTGACCACGGAAAAACATCTCTTCTTGACCGGGTTAGAGAATCTAACATTATTGCTGGTGAAGCCGGTGGTATTACTCAACACATTGGCGCCTATTTGGTTGAAACAGAAAAGAACAAAAAAATCACATTCCTTGATACTCCGGGTCACGAAGCTTTTACAGCTATGAGAGCTCGTGGAGCAAAAGTTACTGATGTTGCAATCATACTTGTTGCAGCTGATGATGGTGTTATGCCGCAAACAGTAGAGGCAATTAATCATGCCCAGGCAGCCGGTGTTCCAATAGTTATTGCAATAAATAAAATTGACAAACCGGGAGCTAATGTTGAAAAAGTAAAAGAAGCTCTCGCAAATATCAACATATTGGTAGAAGATTGGGGCGGAAAATATCAAAGTCAGGAAATTTCTGCGAAGGAAGGAGTAAATATAGATAAATTGTTGGAGAAAGTTATGCTGGAAGCAGAACTACTTGATTTAAAGGCAAATCCAAACAAACAAGCTAAGGGAACAGTCATTGAAGCTACTCTTGATAAAGGAAGAGGATATGTTTCTACTGTTTTGGTGCAGACAGGTTCTCTCAAAATTGGAGACATTGTTGTTGCAGGTACTGCACATGGAAAAATCAAAGCAATGTTTAATGAAAGAAATGCCCGTATTAATGAAGCAGGGCCTTCAACTCCTGCACTGATACTGGGTCTTGACAGTGCTCCACAAGCAGGCGATATCTTTAACGTAGTTAAAAGTGAACAAGAAGCCCGATCTTTAGCAACAAAACGTCAACAACTTATTCGAGAACAAGGCCTCAGAACAAACAAGCATATTACACTTGATGAAATTGGCCGAAGAATAGCTATCGGTGATTTTAAAGAACTTAACATTATAGTAAAAGGTGATGTAGATGGATCTATAGAGGCTTTGAGTGATTCAATGCTTAAATTATCTTCAGAACATGTACAAGTGAATATTATACATAAAGCTGTAGGCTCTATTACTGAAGGTGATGTTCTTCTGGCATCTGCATCAAATGCAATTATTGTAGGATTTCAGGTTAGGCCTTCTCTGGCTGCAAGAAAACTTGCAGAACATGAGCAAATTGACATTAGATTATACTCTGTTATTTACAATGCTATTAATGAAATTAAATCTGCAATAGAAGGTATGCTTTCACCTGAAATTGAGGAAAAAATAATTGCTAATCTCGAAGTTCGCGACACCTTCAAAATCACTAAAGTTGGTACTGTAGCAGGATGTATGGTGCTTGACGGAAAAATTTACAGGAATTCAAGTATCAGGGTTATTCGTGATGGAATTGTAGTATATACAGGACTTCTGGGCTCTCTGAAAAGGTACAAAGAAGATGTTAAAGAAGTATCAGCAGGATATGAATGCGGTCTGAACATTGATAAATTTAATGATCTTAAAGTAGGCGATATTATTGAAGCTTTTGAAACAATAGAAATAGCAAGAAAACTTTCTTAGTGATTTTCTATCCCTACTTTAAATACATTATAATAATATATCTTTTGTAGCACCTTTAATCCTTAAGCTATGATTAATCTTAAAGTTAATATAGACAATGCAAAAGGGTTTGTTTCTGAAAATGAAATTAAGCTTTTTCAAAAAGAAATCGCGCTTCACCAAAAAAAAATATATCAAAAAACAGGCAAGGGTAGTGATTTTCTTGGCTGGGTGAACCTTCCTTCAGATATTAACTATAATCTTTTAGAGCAAATAGAATTTGATGTTAATGAATTGAAAGAATTCAATGACATTATTGTTGTGGTAGGAATTGGAGGTTCATATCTTGGTTCAGCGGCTGTTATTGATGCACTCTCCAATAATTTTGTTTCTCTTCAGCACGAAGATGACAGAAAAGCACCTGTAATTCTTTTTGCAGGTCAAAATATTGACGAAGATTATATGTCTGACTTACTTAATATTCTTGATATTAAGAATTATTCTATAATTGTTATATCAAAATCAGGAACAACAACAGAGCCTGCTATTGCCTTTAGAGTTTTAAAAAAGCATATTGAAAAAAAATATGGTAAGGATAGGGCAAAAGACAGAATAATAGCAATTACCGACAAGAAAGATGGTGCTTTAAAAAAGCTTGCAGATAAAGAAAAATACAAAACCTATGAAATCCCCGATGATGTTGGAGGAAGATATTCCATCTTTACTCCTGTTGGATTACTTCCTATTGCAGCAGCCGGTTTCAACATCAGACATTTTTTAAGCGGAGCAAAAGCAATGCAGGATTTTCTCAAAGAAGAAAAGGATTTAATGAAAAATCCCGCTGCTTTATATGCTGTAACTAGAAATATTCTCTATCAGAAAGGGAAAACAATTGAGATAATGGCAAACTATAAAGCAAGTTTATCAAATTTAACTGAATGGTGGAAACAACTTTACGGAGAAAGTGAAGGGAAAAACAATAAAGGAATTTTTCCGGCAGGAGTCTCTTTTACTACCGATTTGCATTCAATGGGACAGTATATTCAGGACGGACTACGAAATATTTTTGAAACTGTTATCTCTGTTGAAAAAACAAAGCATAATGTTTCTATTCCTGAAGATATCGACAATATAGATGGTTTGAATTATTTGAGCAATAAGTCATTTAATGAAATCAATAAGATGGCAGAAAAAGGGACTATGCTTGCTCATGTTGATGGCCAAGTTCCTAATATTGTGATTTCTTTACCTATAATAAATGAGCATAATCTGGGAGAGCTTCTTTACTTTTTTGAAATGGCTTGTGCTATTAGCGGATATATTTTGGATGTTAATCCCTTTGATCAGCCGGGGGTTGAAGCATACAAGAAAAACATGTTTGCTTTAATGGGAAAGTCCGGTTATGAGGATTTGACAAAACAACTTAAAGAAAGATTATAGGTTCTCTGGTTCTCTTTAAAAAATAAAAACTATTCGGAACCAAAATATATTTGAACCTGCAACACATCCAGATCTCCACCTTGTGGATATATGCTAATCCAATTGCACTCATCACTAATCCATCGCCTCTGGCTACTTATGTCAATTTTTAATTCTTGCACACCCTTGTCTTCTCCTATTGAAACAGTAAATCCGCCATACCTGCTATTATCTTTGCCGTAATTAACAAACAGTCTTAATGGCTTTTCACTAAGATTTTCTCCTTTTACTAATAAATAACTGCCTGTGCGTCTTCTGTCAAAAGGAACGAAATAATATTTCTTCTCACTATTATTAGTTAATTCTTCCCTAACGTTAGATACATCCATAAAACCTCTGCTGTAAAACTCATTCATTTCGGCACTTTTAGCTATTAGCTTATTAATCTCGATAATTCTTTTTTGGGGATAATCTTCATTTGGCCTTATACTTAAAGCTTCCTGATAAGCATCTCTTGACTGGAAAAATTGTCTTTGCGTAAAATATTTATCGCCGGTTTCTATTGCTGCATTATAGGAAGCAGACTCACCAACTTTGCTGCTAAGTATTCTCTCAATTTCTGCGAGTTTATCTTTAGGATATTTCTCTGTCGGCTTTATTTCTCTTGCACGCCTGAAGAAATCTCTGGATTTAATGTAACTCTCCAATTTAAAAAACTTATCACCATCTCTCACAGCCTCTTTATAAGCTTGTTCAACTCCTTTTTGGCGAAGCAAAATACGATCAATTTCTGTAAGTCTTCCTTGTGGATAGGATTCATCCGGCTTAAGCTCAGTAGCTGTTTCATAAAAATCTCTTGCTTTCTGATATGCTCTGCTTAAAAATAAACGATCTGCATCAGCAATTGCTTGCTTATACTCTTCATTAATCCTGTTTTGTTCAACAATCAATTTTTGAATCATTTCTATTTGTTCCTTAGGAAAAGCTTCTCCGGGCTTTAACTCCAAAGCATTCTCATATAATCCTATGGCACCTTCATAATTATTATCATTAAATGCCAGTTGTGCTTCATCATTCAAAGAATTATACTGCTCGTCGAGTGATTTTTGTTGTGACAACAATAAATTAATTTCCCGAATTTTATTTTTCGGATAATCTTCATTCGGTTTAAGTCTCTGTGCTGTCTGGTAGTAATCAATAGCATTTGATAATGAGTTTTGCGAAAAAGAATTATCTCCTTGAGTAATTGCCGTGTTATATTGTTCTTCAAGGTTTTGCAATTCCGCCAATAGTCTTTCTGCCTCATCTATTTTACCTTGCGGATAAGGTTCACTTGGTCTAATAGTAAGAGCCTCTCGGTAATTTGTTATTGCCTGATTATAGCTTGCCTCAGCAAATGCATTGTCACCGGCTCTGATTGCTTTGCTGTAATTTTCCTCTTTACCAAGATCTGCTAGTATCTGGTCAATCTGGTCAATTTTATCTTTTGGGTAAGCTTCATTTGGTTTATATCCCAGAGCTCTTTGATAAGAATCTCTTGCCGATGAATACTCTTTATTGTCAAAGGCTTTATCAGCAAAAGCAATAGTATTGGCATATTGCTCTTCATTCTCTTTAAGGTTCCCAAGTATAGAATTAATCTCACTAATCTTTTGCCTCGGATATGCTTCTGTAGGTTTTAGTTGGGATGCTTCTTTATAAAATGTCAAAGCTTCATTATACTCAGGAGCTTCAAATTTTGCATCAGCATTTCTAATGGCTTCAGCATAATTTGCATCTATCTCTCTCTTTTTTAGAATTTCGTTAATCTCTTCAATTCTTTGAGCCGGATACCTTTCATTGGATTTTAAATTAATGGCCTCCTGATAAAACTCTTTTGAATCTGTAAGTTTGTCATTTTCAAAAGCCTGGTCAGCTTTTTGAATAAATTCCTTATATTTTGCTTCAATTTCAGCCCGGTTCATCAGTATTCCGTTTATTTTGTTGAGCATTTCTCTCGGGTATTCTTCATCGGGCATTATATTAGATGCTGTACGAAATGAACTTAAAGCATCGGAGTATTTTTTTTCACTGAAAGCGTTATCTCCGGCTTCTATAGCCATTTTGTATTTCCATTGCTTATCTTCCAGCTCTCTCATCAGTTTTTCAGCAAGCGCTATTCGTTCCTTAGGATATACTTCGGCAGGTTTTAAACCCGAAGCTTGTCTAAAAGCTTCAATCGCAACAGGATAGTCCTTTTGATTAAATGCATTATCACCTTCTGCTATAAACTTTTTATATTGCTCTTCTCTCTGCTGAACATTGAGCATATGTCTATTTATTGCATCCACTCTGTCCCTGGGATGTTTTTCATCAGGTTTGTAACTTAATGCTTCTTTATAAAGATCCAAAGCATTTTCATAATCTAAAACTCTGTAAAAATTATCAGCTTTTTCTATTGCTTCATTATAAAGACGCTCCTTTTCCCGCAACTCAGCAATAATACCATTTAGTTCATCTATTCTCTTTTTAGGATATTCTTCATTGGGTTTCAGAGCTAAAGCCTGTTTGTATAAATCAAGAGAGGTTCTGTGCAATGACGAATTATATGCCTCATCAGCCTTTGTTATAAGTGCGCTATAATCGCCGGACAATTGTTTGTATTGCGTTTGCTTTTGCTTCACATTGTTAATCCTGGCCTGTAAGTTAGTATTGCCGGGATCAAGCTGCATTGCCTCCAGAAATTTTGCTTGAGCTTCATCAAACTTATTTTCTGCCAGTAAACTTTCTGCTTCTTCAATAATATCCCGGATTTTTTTGTCTTTAGCATCTTTTTTTGCTAAGAGTTCATTTAAATGGTTAATTCTTTCGATTGGATATTCCTCTTCAGGAAAAATAGCAGATGCCGAGATGTAGCTTTCTCTAGAAGTTTTATAATCTTCATTATTATACTGATTATCTGCCTGACTTATAAGTTTGTCATAGTTTTGTTTCTTCCTCAGAAAATCTTCAACTTCTCTTTTTAATTGTGTTGCTTTTTCCAAACGGGCAAGTGTTTCCTGTTCTGAAAAAGAAAATTCGCCGTTTTCAATGTTATATTCTATTTTGACAAGTTCCTCATCAAAGAAAGATAAATCTACCTGCTCAACAAATGTAAAAAGATCAAGAACAAAATTAAACTCTCTATAAGTTCTTCGAGAAGCTCTTTCAGGCAAGGATGTGTCAAATGACAATCTTTTTGTAATTAAACCGGGACCGGAAAATTCAACTATATAATTCTTATCATACTGCAGGTAAAACTCGAATCTACCTAAGATATTTGTGTTAACAACTTCAGTAACAACACCATCCAAAATAATTTTTATCTCGCCATCAGTCATTGCCGAATTATTCTTCTCAAGCCTTCCATATACTTCCAAAACACCTCTGTTTTGGCTATAACCAATCCCAATAAGCGCAAATATTGTTAAAAGTGCGACACTATATATAACAATTAGTTTAGTTTTTTTCATAAAAATATTGTGTTTTGAAAAAGAAAACTCAAACATATTAACTATTACGAAATATAACGATAAAATGTTTAATATTTTTCTAAAATAATCATATTAAGCATACAAAACACTAAATTTAACATGAAATAATGTTTTTATAGCTTTCTTGTTGAAATATAAGTTCACAACAATTTATTAAAATTTATTATATTCGAATTATCTTTTGTACTCATGAAATCTTTATAAAGTATTAACCTTAAACTTTTATCCGAAACACAAAACAAATTAATATTATCATCAAATATTATTAAACATGAAAACAAACACAGATATTCTTTTTTCAAGAAGAAGTATAAGGAAGTACAAAAACAGGGAAAGAGTTCCCGAAGATGTAGTCCAGTATATCCTAAGTGCTGCCATGAGTGCGCCAAGTGCCAGAAATACACAAGCATGGCAATTTATTGTTACCCAAAATCATGATATTCTTAATACTCTATCAGAACGTCATCCTTATGCAGGTATGTTAAAAGAGGCATCACTGGCAATTTTAGTATGTGGGGATAAAAGAGCTGAGGAGAATGAGATTTATCTGGTACAAAACTGTTCTGCAGCAACCCAAAACATATTATTAGCTGCTCATGGGCAAGGTTTGGGCGCTGTTTGGCTCGGGGTTAATCCCAGAGAAGAAAGAATGAATATGTGCAGAGAGGTGTTCAATTTGCCCGATTATGTTATACCTGTAGCACTAATCTCTATAGGCTATCCGGGCGAGAAAAAAGATATTAACAAAAATTACTCTTCATCCAAAGTCCATTGGGATAAATGGCAAGAATAATGAGTTCTGTATTCAGGTATAAAATCTTTTTCAATCAATTGTTTGAAGTGATAATTATTTTTCTTATCATTGTGTTGTGTTAAAGGAAATAATGAAAAAGTATTTTTTACTAAGCATTATATTGCTTATTCCGGTTTTTATTTGTGCCTCAAATGATTTCTCTCAGGAAAAAGGGAATCTGTTTATTGACAATTATTCCGCTTCCGAATATGGTGGCCATATTCAGAATTGGGCTATTGCTCAGGACAACAGGGGTGTAATTTATGTTGCCAATAAAGCTGTTGTTTTAGAATATGATGGTGTTGAGTGGAGAAGTATAAAAACTGCAAAGAGTGCGTCTGTTATCCGGTCTTTAGCTTTTGACCCTATCGAAAACCGTATTTATGCAGGCAGTGTGGGTGAGTTTGGATATCTGGCTCCGGATGAAAATGGCGAAATGCAGTATCAAAGCCTAAAACCATTATTAGATTCAGCATACCATGAGTTTGCAGACATTTGGAAATCATATTATTTGGATGGGAAAATATATTTCTGCTCCCTGCAAAATATTATAAAATATTGCACTAAAGAAGAAAAAATAGACACAGTATATACACCTCCATCGGGTTCTTTCCATCTAAGCTATAAGATAAATAACAAGCTATACGTAAGAATCGATGAAATTGGACTAACTGTTCTGGAAAACGACACATTCAGTCTTATTCCCGGTGGAGAGAAGTATAATACAGAAGGGGTTTTTTCTGTTATTCCCATTGATAGTGTGCGTTTTTATGCAGTTGACAGACAAAACGGTATTCATCTTTTTAATGGAAAAGCTTTTATTAAACCATCCGGATTTGAAAAGCTGGATAGTTTTTTACTGAAAAACACAATTTATCATGCAATTAAATTAAGTGATGGTAATTATGCTTTTGCTACAGTGCTGGGTGGTATTTTTATTACAAATCCGGATGGGGAAATTATTAGGCGCATAAATAAAGACAATGGCCTTCAGGATAATACAGTATTATATCTTTATGAAGACAGAAACAACAATATATGGACAGCTTTATATCGCGGAATCTCTTTGATAGAATACAATACACCATGGGATTTTTGGAATGATAATAATGGGCTCGAAGGTGTTGTGGAAGGAGTTACAAGGTATAATGACAGAATATATGCTGCAACATCTCTTGGTGTTTCTTTTTTAGAAGATAATAACTTTAAAAAAGTTGAAGGAATAGATTCTCAAAGTTGGGCGATATCAATTATAAATAATCCTTTTATACCCTCGCAAAACAGATTGCTGGTAGCTAATTACAACGGATTATTTCAAATAGTAAACAAAAAAGCACGCAAAATAAGGCATTTTGTTCACTGCTATTCCATTTTACAATCAAAATCTAATCCAGAACTCATTTATATTGGAACTCAAAGTGGTATTGAAATATTCAGATTTCTCCGGGAAGGTATAAGCTGGCAAGGCAAGATAAATGGGTTCAATAAGCCGGCCAAGTTTATTACAGAGAATCCTAATGGTGAAATTTGGGTTGGTACAATTACAGACGGCTTGTATAAAATTTCCATAAATAGAGAGGATGTGAATAACTCAAGTATTTTTGAAGCCTGGATTAATAATCCCATCATCAAAAATTATGATACCAATAAGGGACTTCCAACAAACGAAGAAGTCAGACCATATTTACTGCAAAACAAATTGGTGGCAACTACCAATGAAGGTTTGTTTCTTTTTGACAAATCGGAAGATAAATTTATTCCTGATACAATTTTAAGGCCGTACTTTGAAGAAGGGGATGATTATATAGGCAGATTATTTGAAGACCATAATGGAAATTGCTGGGTAAATACTGTTGAGGGCAAATACTTTAAGAAAGAAAATGGCGAATACATTATGGTTAGAGCTCCTTTCCAAAGACTTCCAAATATGAGCATGTTTTCTTTTCTTCCTGAAAAAAACGGCTATACATGGATTGGCGGAACGCTGGGTTTATATCGTTTCAACACAAATCATTCAAGAGATTTTAACACACCTTATTATGCTATAATCCGATCTGCAACAATTGATAATGACTCAGTAGTATACTCAGGTGCAAAGAAGGAACCTTTTAAACCCTGTGAAACAAAGAACAAACAACAAATAGCTGACTTTGAAGTACCATATAAGTACAACTCATTTTTATTTACATATGCCGCTACATTTTTTGAAAAAGAACAAAACCTCCTATATAGTTATAAACTTGAAGGCTTTGATAAAGACTGGTCTGCCTGGAGTAAAGAAACCTGGAAAGAATATACTAATATAGGCTCCGGAAAATATATCTTTCGCATCCGGGCAAAAAACATCTACGATCAAATTAGCGAAGAAGACTGTTTTATTTTTATTGTCAATCCGCCATGGTATCTCACTTCATGGGCTATACTGGCATACATAATTCTTTCAATTCTGTTTGTTTATGTTTTAGTTAAGCTAAACAGCAGACGACTTGAATTAAAAAACAGAATATTACAAAAACTTATAAACGAAAGAACTGCAGAAATTAAGCAAGCAAATGAAAAACTGGAAAAGCTGTCTATTGTAGCTAAAGAAACAGAAAACGCTATTACAATTTTTAATAACCTTGGGCAAATTGAATGGGCAAATGACAGCTTTTGCAAACTATATGGCTATTCTATTGAAGAATACAAAGAAGCTTTTGGTGATAATATTTATAGCGCCAGCTATAATAAAGATATAAGAACTCTGATAAAACTGGGAATATCAAATAAAAACAGCATCATTTATGATTATCCTGCAAAAAACAAATATGGTAAAAACCTTTGGATACAAACCACTCTAACCCCAATATATAAAAATGACGTACTTGACAAACTTGTTGCCATTGATACTGACATCACAAAATTAAAAGAGATTGAAAACAATCTTAAGGAGAAAACTCTTGAATTTAAGGATGTATATGATATGTTGCTGCAACAAAAAGAAGACCTTCAAGCAACTCAGGATATGATGCAGGAAACTAATGAAATGCTGGAGAGAGAGAAGATGAAAGCCGATAAATTGCTTTTAAATGTTCTGCCTGAAGAGATTGCAGAAGAGCTAAAATCAAAAGGTAAAGCCCAGCCCAGGCATTATGAAGTTGCAACAATTTTGTTTACTGATTTTGTGAATTTTTCCAAAACTGCCGAATTAAAAACACCTAATGAGCTTATTGAAGATCTGGACTTGTGCTTTGCTGCTTTTGATGATATTCTTGAAAAATACAATCTTGAAAAAATTAAAACAATCGGAGACTCTTATATGTGTGCAGGCGGACTGCCAAAACCAAACTTGTCAAATCCTATTGAAATGGTTTTGGCCGGACTTGAAATGAATCATTTTATAAAAACTCAGAAAAAAATTAAGGAAGAAATGGGTGAAAGCTTTTTTGATATGCGTATTGGTGCACATACAGGAGATTTAATAGCCGGTGTAGTTGGCAAGAAGAAGTTTGCTTATGATGTTTGGGGGAAAACAGTAAATCTTGCCAGTCGTATGGAAAGCTCAGGGAAAGAGGGTTGTGTTAATATTTCACATGACACATATACTTTGGTTAAAGATTATTTTGAATGCACCTCAAGAGGAAAAGTAGGCGTTAAACATAGTGGACTTGTTGAAATGTATATTGTAACAAAGCTAAAACCGGAATATTCCGAGGATGATAGTGATTACTCGCCAAATATAAGGCTGCTAAAAATTATTGAAAGATTAAGAGGGGAATAGCTCCATAACTACTGGAATATTAAGGCTGCCTTTTAGCCAAAAAGCATATCTAAAAAAAACTGCCTTAATGTCTTTGCTGTATTTTAGCACATTAAGGCAGTTTATTAAAGAGTTTATTGTTTGATCAACTTTTCTGTTTTAATAATTTTTCCTTCATTATTTATCAACAACATAATATAAATTCCGTTGTTTAAGCCTGCTGACGGTATAGATAAAATTTCTTGTCCGTTAAGTTTTTGCTCAATGATTTTCTGTCCAACAATATTTGTAATAACCAACCTGTCAACATTCCCGCAATTTTCAACATTTATGTAGTTTTTAAAAGGGTTTGGGAAAATATTGATGTTTTCTGCTGAGATTTCTTCAACTGAAGTGTCGTCATCAGCCGGATTTCCAACAACAGAAATATTGAGAGAAATATCTCCTGCGGTTACATTAATATTACCGCTATATTCAACAACTTCTGTTGGCTCAAACCGCACAAAAATTGGTGTATTATCAATTAAACCTTCTTCATGAGGAACAATTATTTCAGAATTAAATCCGGATCCAGTGGTTAATGAAACAGTAAAACCTTCAGGAGCTGTTATATTAATATCATTAATTAAATTAAGTCCATAAACAGAAAACACCTGCTCAGTTGATGTTTCACCTACTGCAACATCATGAAACACAAGTTGGTCTTCTGAAACAGACATTCCCGGCTCATTAGCCATTTCAATAATTTCCCAGTCATATACAAATCTGTCATAAATATGTACTTCGTCAATATCTCCATTAAACTTAGCACTTAATTCCTGGTTGTTGCCAATAAATCCTTGTCCATAATCGGTATAAGCAATTTCTGTTGCTTCTCCATCGTAATTACCATCAGTAAGTTCTCCGTTAATATAAATTCTTATATCATCTGCAGAGTGGAATCCTACTGCTATGTGTGTCCATTTTTCAAGCGGGATATCAGATTCTATAGTTGTTTTTGACCTAAACATACTTGTTTCAGCACCATCCCAAATACCGAAAGCAGCAAATACCTGCCCATCAATTATCTGAGCAGTTGCCCCGGACAAAACTCCATCTGCTCCCCAAACATCGGTAGCTGCAATTGTATTGATTCCTTCAGTTTCTGATGGGTTCACCCATGCTGTAATATATATTGGAAATGATGTTGGTTTTACGCCTGTACCAATATCGATATGACTTTCTTCTGATGCAAAATTGTAAGCATTATTAATATTTCTATAACGGTCATATGTAAGCTCAGCATTATTCACCTCGCCATCATTGCCATTATCTGTAGCATCATCGGCATTACCGCTGAATGGATAAATTGCGACTGCACCAAAGTATTCAACCATAGGAAAATCATCGGTAATTAGTTCATCTTTCTCATCCTGAAACAATATCCTGTCATAAAACCGAACTTCATCTATTTTGCCAATCAATCCGTTTGTGCTTGCAAAAGGCTCTTTCCAGTTTCCAAAACCAATGTTTTGATTGATATAACGAGGTGTGTAAGTATATGATGTACTCGTTTCAACACCGTTCAGAATAATTGTTTCGGTACTATTTAACAGGTCCAATTCGCAAATCACATGGTTCCATGCAAACATTTCGGCGGTATTACTAGATGTTACATCGGTATTACTTGAATTGTCTGATGCCACCTGAAAAGTCACAGTACCATCATCTTGCAAAATGCTGCGCATATTTATTTTGGTTGCACCTGAACTGCCCTCTCTTGATCCAAACAGAACTTGATTACCGGAAGTTTCCTCAACATAAAACCAGAAAGAAATAGTTAATTCATCACCCCAGTTTGCAATTGAAGGAACGCTTACATTATTCTCACCATTGAAAGCATAGGCCGATTCGGGAATACCGTACCTATCGGTTACATCGGCGCCATAAGCTTCGCCGTGCTCCTCATTCTCGCTGCTATCAAGGGCATTGCCATCGAACTTATAATGGCGTGTCAGACTGTTATTCAGATCGTAAACCGTTATAAAATTATTCATAATAATACTATCGGTGTGTGTACCATCGCTTACAATAAGTTTTACGTTGTATATTCCCCCATTTTCATAAATAAACTCAGGGTTTTGTTCCTCTGAATCAATTTCACCATCGCCGGTAAAATCCCACTGCCAGTCAGTGATATCCATGTCAGCAAAAGACATATCTTCAAAATCAACCGTCAAAGGAGCAAAGCCTTCCTGCTTATCTGCAACAAACTCTGCACGTAGCGTTTCGTAGTACAATGCCTGAACTTCATGGTTGTTTAAAGGGCGATTGTAAATGCGTACTTCGTCAATATCGCCGTTAAATAAACCGTTATTAGCTCCTGAATAACGATGTCTTCCAATGTCAATATTATTTATAGCCTCGGTATAATTTGATCCTGTGGAAAGTTCAACGGCATCTACAAGTTCACCGTCAATAAACAACTTCACAGAATCAGCCGATACTACACCCAAATAATGGTGCCAAAAACCATACTCAAGACTAGGAGCACTAAGAACATCAGCATCAGTACCATGCCCCCTAACAGCAAAAGAAATACTTCCAGAACCAATTTCTGCATGAAAACCAATTGCGCTTGTTTGCCCTGTACTATAGGCTCTTTGAATGAATATTGAATTTTGATTGGCATTTCCTCCACCAGCACCATCCATCTTAGCCCAAGCAGAAATTGTAAAAGTAGGAGATGATATGATAGGGTTTGCCGGGTCGAAAGATATATATTGGTTTGTTCCATTGAAATTATATGCCTGCTCCTCTATACCGAGGCGGTCGTTGGTTACAGCAGGATTGTTCTGTGTTGTTCCATGAAACTCATCAGCCACCTCATTATCAGCATTGCCATTGAAAGGATAATATGCGATAAGACCTTCGTTCAGGTTGATGTTATATAAATAATCAACTTCCTCATCACTTAGAGGCCGATCATAAATCCGCACATCATCTATTGAGCCTTGGAAGCCATATACAGGATTATGATGATTCCCTATTAACAAGCCCATTGTTGAAGTAGCACAACTATGCCCACTCACAATACCTTTTAACTCGCCATTTAAATAAATTGAAGCCTCTCCGTTTTCCATGGAAACAGTAATCATATGCCATGAACCTTCCGCTGGCGTTTCAAAACTTGGTATATTAGAAGGATTGCCGTTAGTGGAAAACTTAAGCTCATATCCCCTAAGTATGAAACTATTTAGTGATTGATTTGCCGAATTCCATTTTGACACGAGCATTCCAATATAACCATTAGTGCTATAATAATTTTCTGCATTGATCCAAACGTTAATAGAAAATGTGTTCGTAGTAAACACATCGTTCAGCACATTTCCATAATTTATAACATTATCATCCCCATTAAAGAAGTATGCCTGATTATCCTTGCCAAATCTATCAGTAGTAAGAGTTGCATTTACAGATACTGCATTATAACCATTACCGCTCACATCATCTGCATTTCCGTTGAATGGGTAGTGAGCAAGGAGTCCATCGGTAAGATCGACTTGAGCGAAAGTGGTTAAAACAAAGAATAAAGCCAAAATAGTTAAAAGTAATTTTTTCATGATAAATGATTTTTACAATTATTTATAATATTATTTTATGCTTGGTATTTGTGCACCAAATCCATCAACAGCACCATACAATTTACCGGTTTCCTGCCATGGATATCTGTTTGCAAAGAATGAAATTGTTGCAGTGCCTGA
>CAZTPA010000046.1:0-23675 GCA_964614525.1 uncultured Bacteroidales bacterium
CTGGTGACCGGAAGAATTTTTTACAATACTTTGAATATCGCGCAATGCAGTCGTTCTTATCTACCACATAGACGGGAATGCCTTTTTCTCCGAGACTGCGTGTGTTGGAGAGACCCTGGACGTGGCCCTCGAGGATTATTGCGCCGTTTTTGCGATGATGCGATGATGCGTTCATGCGATGATGCGAGTTGTAGTGCTTTGTATTAGTTTAAATCAATAGTTAAAAAGACCATTTAGAAGCGTTGTTTTGCATTTTTACCAGCATTGAAATGATATGTTCATATTTATCAAAGAGCTGGTCAAATGATGCTTTTGTTATGTATTCATGGGCTAAAGCAAATTCAAGCCATACTTGAGTTTCTCCTGCTTCAGCTTCTGAATCTGAAAGCTTTGATATAAAACTTTTTTCATAACGCCTCTTTCTATATCCTTCTGCAATATTCGCACAAACCGAACGTGAGCTTCTCCTGACTTGATCTGTTAATGAATATTTTTCTTCTTTCGGAAATGATTTGCTTAGATCATAAATCTCCAGCGCAGTATTAAACGCAAGTTTATATACATCTAAATCCCTATGTGATTTTATAAGCATAGTCTCTAAATTTTAATTATCTAATCCCCTTATTCGCATTAACGCATTATTGCAATCACTCAATTACGCATAATAACTTCATCGCTTCATCTCCCTATCTCTGCCTTCGCTAAGTCTCTTAGTTCTCTTTGTTCGCTACGTTCACTCCGTTCGCTCAAGTCGCATCATCGCATCATCTCATTAACGCTTCATCGTCATCGCTTCTTCATAAACCCTCACAATCCGTTCCGCCACACTCTCCGCATCCAACCCCAGCTCCAAAATCCGCTGCCGTCCATTCGTTCTCCCATGTTCACGGGTAAATTCCAGTGCTTTTTCAATCTTAGCGGCTACGTCTTCCGGGTCGAAGCTAGTAAGGAAATGACCAGGCTCGTTTCCGAAAAGCCATTTTATGTCTCCTACGTCTGTTGCTACTACTGGACAGTTGCAGGCCATGGCTTCTTTGACAATGTTTGGGGAGCCTTCCATGAAGGAGGGAACAACTAATACATCTGTTGAATTTAAGTATTTGATAACCTGATCATGAGGAATTGGAGATGGTGCAATTAATTCTGTATTTTTTACATCAATTATATTGAAAGCATCCTCCAAAAGTTGATAATTTTTTCTTTTATTTTCTTTATCTCCAATGAAAAGGATGTATTTCTTATTCTGGTTTAGCCCCAGCTCTTTTTTATAGCCATTTTTATTAAAATGAATGTTTTCAAGGAAAACACCATTTGGAATTATGGCTGATTTACGTTTTAAATAGACAAAGCTTTGTATGTGTTTAGATTTACAAATAATGGCTTTTACAAAAGGTTGAATTATATAGGTCAAAAAAATCAAATATCTGCTTTTAGGAACTATTTTATTTTTTCCAATGTACTCTCCATAAGCATCTGTACCCATTAATGACAAAACAATGGGCTGTTTTGGAAAAGCAAGGACTGAAACCCAGCCGGAAAGCGTATAGTGGGCATGTATGATTGACACAGAATTTTTTTTAAGATGTTTTTTTAATCGTCTGGCTTCTTTTATATAGCCCCGGAGCTCTTTCCCTTTCACTAAGAAATAGTCAATGTTTACCCCTTGTTTTTTAAGCGATTCGCCCTGATTATAGACAACCGCACCGGGTTTATCAATATTGTTGCTTTTATTGCCGCTTGATACGAAAAGTACATTCATTTATTGCTTTGATTAGGCATTAAGGGATTTATGATTTAATTGTATTAGAACAATTCAGGGTGTTTTTCCAAATAATAAATTATTCCTCTTACATATTCTTCCTCTTGTGAAAAATTAGCTTTTTCAATATTCCAGGTGTCATTTTCAAATACATATAAATCATCACTAAAATCCATAGTAGAGGTACCAAAATGGATGGCTTGAAATTCATGAACAATTTCATTTGTCCCATCCCAAGCAAAATCCAATGAAAGGTGTGGCACCGCGAGCAGATCATAAATATTTTTTACCTTATTTAAAAGTTCTTCAGGAAAACCAGCTTCTGAGCCTGCCTTATAGTTATGATGACTGCCACTTGCTCTGAAATCATTTTTCTTTATTCCCCTGTTTAGCACATAGTAATGATTGCCATAAACCAAGACTTTCCAATCATTTTTCAAATCAGGAATAAAGTTTTGAATAATAAATTTGTTTTGATATTTGGATTCTTTTTTATACCCCTTGTGTTTTTTTGTTCTTACTATTTCCTTTATTTCAGCAAGATAATGAGGTGAACGACTTAGTTTTTTTGCATATTTCAGCAATTCTGCTTTATCTTTTGCCAAAAAAACACCACGACTCATGGCCCCAGCCGCAGTTTTTATAACGCATGGAAATGATACTTTTTCTTTATTTAATTCATGCAGCAACTCTTCTAGTGTTCCATAAAATCGACTGGAAATACCACTTAATTTTTTTCCCAACAGTTGGTCTCTGAGTATTTCCATATAAACTTTATTATTGTTGGCTCGTAAAAAGTCAAATTTGGGTATAACTTGTGCGCCGGCTCTTTCTAATCCTAAAATAATATCTTCTATAAAATTCTTGTAATAAAGACCAATCTCTTCTGATGAAGTATAAATTACAATTCTATTTTCCCACTTCTGTTTGAAATCAATCTCATGCATCCGAATAAATTCAATTTCCCAGCCAAACTGATTAAAATAATGTTTCAGAAGAGTTTTATCAAAACCAGACCTGTAAGGATTAGCCTTCCATTTACTTCCAAAAAATCCTTTGTAATCGGTAAGGGCGTATATTTTATTCATAAACAAATTAAGTATTTAAATTTTATCAAAAGCCAGTTTTAATGCTAAAATATTAGCAAGCCTTTTTTTTTCGGAAGAACCGGATTTATCATATAGCCTTTGAAGGGATTCTTGATCATGATGGTTCAGAAATTTTTGAAGATCATCATTTGTTATACGAGATAGATCATTAATAATTGTTTCGCGATACCATTTGTCATAATTATGCGGCTTTGGATAACTCTTTTTATTAGTTTTCAAATAATGGCTCTTAAAATAACCCAAAGCTGCTAATGGATAACGATATGGTTTAGATAAATCATTAATAGTGTATAGCCGATCAAGTTTTGTTTTAGATAAATCCTTACATAAATAATCAACCATTTTTGCCTGTAAAGTTTTGACTTTAAAATTGGGCAATGGGTTTTTCTGAAATTGTTTCTTTTTTAAAAAGCTAATATTAGAATTCAAAATCATGTCAAGAATATTTTTATCTATGAAAGGAACAACAATATTACTGTGGTTTTTAAAAACTTTATTTATGGCACCAAAAAATTTAGCATATTTTTCGTTAATCAAGAATTTTAAAATGTTTATATGATCTTCCTGATATAAATATTCTTCTAAGGATTTTAAATAATCTGAAAGCAAAGGTTCTATTTTGTCTTTATTTAATATTTTCAAATCACTTACTTTATCAAGGAACTTTTGCTTTAAATCATCAATATTCTTGGTCGTCAGTAAGTCACCAGCAAATTCTGTAAAGGTAACCTGGGCTCCTATTGATTGCCCTGATAATATCTCACCGCCCATAAAGCCTGTAATCAGATTAGAAGATGGAATATTATTTTTTACAAAAAGGTAATGTGGTAAATCAAGTGAAACCGGGCAATCCAATGTATAGTTAAGGTAATCTCTAAGAGTCGAATCAATGTTTTTCACATACTTTTCATCTAAATCAATCAATTCATGGTGAGAGGAAAACCTGTTCATAAAAGGTTTAATTGTTTCTATTTCAATGTTTCCTTTCTGACCAAAAGTGATGGATTCAAATCTTAAGTTTTGATTGCATAATGCGGAAAGAAGAATCCTTGAGTCGAAACCACCTGTCATCGTTAATATATTATTTTCCTTTGATGCCAGGTTTTTTGATAAAGCATCTGTTATATAGTTGCTAATTTGAACCTCATCTGCTTTTGACAATTCATTATAAGTAAAATTATCTGCGTAATTAAATTTACTCTCAATCTTAAGGGTACTATTTTCAGCTATTCTAACAAAACTTCCACCTTTAACTCTCTTAATATCCTTCAAAGGGGTTCTATCAAGAAGCGTATAATTAAACAACACAACATCCAGGAAAGCATAGTAATCCAGTTTTTTGTGTGAATATTCTATTAAATCATTGTAATTATTAGAAACAATTATTTTATCGTTTCTATTCAGATAGAAAAGATGATAAAAACCGAATATGTCGGTATATAGATATATGTTTTTGTCATTCTTATCGATTAGCAGGATATATCCATTTATTAAATTTTCTATGGCACTTTCAATATTTTTTTGTGTGAAGGAGTTTGATTTTATTTGATTTATAAAAGCAATATTTGCATCGGCAAGAACAGTAATTTCTCGGTCATCATAAATGAGCTCTCGCTCTTTAATTTTATTAGAAGTATTGTAGTATACGCTTATATCTTTGCTAATGTTGATTTCTTTTCGAAGCCAACTCATTTTATTGTTTGATATTACAAAATCCATGTTTCTTTTTAGTTTACAATTGAATTGATAAAATTTCTTAATTGTACCGAATTACTTTCTAAGCTAAAGCTTTTTCGGGCTTTTAGGTAACCATTATGTCCTACAACTCTGGCTTTATCATAATTAAATAGTACTTCAAGAATTTTTTCTGGTAATTCTTCCGCTATTTTTTCTTTGGAAATATAATAAACTTCTTTTTTAGTCAAATAATCAGGGATTTCTCCAATATTTGTTGTTATTACCGGAGTAGCTGATGCAAGATATTCCCCCAGTTTTGTTGGAAAACCACCACGTGCTTGTGGGCTATCGGGCCGTGGCAAAATACATAGCATAGCATTGGTGACATATTGTGGTATTTGTTCTCTACTTATTTGTCCAAGAAAACTGATGTTACCAACTTGCAGCTGAGCAATAAGTTTTTTTATATGTTCCAAATCTTTTTTGGATGAATTTCCAGCTATAACGAGCTTTATATCAGGCAATTGGGTCTTTATCTTAGAGAAGGCTTTTATTAAATAATCAACCCCATCCTTTCTGTTATTTAAGCTTCCGGCATAGAATATATATTTTTCTTTCGGATTTTCGTTAATCTGATTAAATAGACATCTAGATGTTACTAGAGGATAATAAATAGATTCTTTGCTTATAAGTATGTATTAAGATATCAAAAATTCAATACATAACATAAAATAAAAAAACTTAGTTTAGACTTTTCTTTCTTACAGGGCTATTTTAATTTAGTCATATTTCTATAATGAAAAAAATAATGTATGTTATCTTCAAACAAATAATGCTTTTTTATAATATGATTTCTAAAAAAAATAAAGCATTTACTCAAAGTAAATTTAGATGACTTTGGAATTAATATTTTTATTGTTAACACTTATACTTTAGTGTGAAAACTTCATTATAAAATTGATCTAATAATTTTTGCCAAGTAAAATCAGAAAGATCTCTTTGTATTTCTTTATTACGATTATCCTTTATTTTATGAATTGCATTAATTATATCTTTAACATTGTTTTTGGAATAATAAATACCATCAAATTTCTGAAAGTATTTCAAGGATGGGGTATTATCATTATAATAAATGTAAAGAATGGGCTTTTGTAACGATAATATTTCGAAAATTTTCCCTGGAATTTGATATGAATCTTTATTATCGATAAAGACGATAATATCTGCTATCTCATATTGGTTAATTAAATTATCCATACTAATTCTACCTCCATAATAAAACCGTTCGCCAGCTGGCGGCTTATATCTTTTTTTAAACCCTCCAAATACAGCTAATTTGCATTCCACCGTTGTTTTTTGTATTGCTGTGTATAAATTAAAAGGTTCTCGAAAATTTTTATAAAAAGCTCCTGCATATATAAATTTTAAGTATCTAGCATAAGTTGTTGCATTCGTTAGGTTAGAATCAATAATTTTTTTATTCACCCCTTGCTCTAATACATAAGCAAAATTATCTTTTGAGATAAGTTCTTCATAATAACCCTTTAGCTCTTCATTTAGAACGATTAATTTGTCTACATTTTGAAAATGATTCTTTTCAAAATTTCTCATTCTATTTCTTATTTTTTTAGGTTGATGCAAATTTTTAATGGAAGCACTATAAGGATCACTTAAATCGATAATAACAATTACATTATTATATATTTTTTTTATATATGTTGCAAGCTTAATTAAAGAAAAAGGCAGTACTTGTATAATAATAACGTCAACTTTATTTTTATATAATATTCTTTTTATATTCTTTTTATATTCTTTAAGAATCAGGACATAAGGATCTGGCATAAGAGGGAATTTCATAAAAACTTTATTGATAAATATACAAATCTTGTTCTTTCTTGATAAAACTGATATTTTTTTTGATAAATTTAAAACTTCAAGATTAAATTTTTTTTCAAAGTAATCAGCAAACTCCTTAAAACGAATACCCACAGGGGATTCATTTTTATATGCTGCAGAAATAAACAGTAATTTTTTTTTTGCTCTATATCCTTCCATTTATTTTATTTTTGCTTTTTAATCTTTGTTTTCTGAATTAAAGGAAAAAAATATAGTCCAGGAATAACCACAATTATCGTTATCCATGGTTCGCGACCAGCAATATTTTTTGTTAAGCCTAGCATGATAAATGCTAACACTGAAAGTAGATAGTAGTATCTGATTTCATCGTTAAAAAAAGAAGAACTGATAGATTTGTATATTTTTTTAAGTACATATACAAAAAAAAGAAATCCCGGAACACCCCATAATGTAAGCTTATTCATCCAGTAAAGATGCCCCCCACCTCTAATATTTAAACTACTATTGGCGGATGCATGTCCCCAAATGGGGTTTGCAAGAAAAGCTTCCATAAGCATAGAATAACGTTCAGCTCTGTGTCCAAAGCCTGTGGTATTATCCAATTCTGGATTCTGGATAAATAAGGCAAAATCATTGAACTTAGAATAAAAAACAGAATTTGTGTCAAAATATGAGCCAATAGTGGAAAAGATTTTCGCGTAGAATGAATCCGGAACAATGACAAAAATAACAATAAATAATGTTATATACAGAAAGATAAATTGACGCTTTTGGGATTCCATAAAAGCCAAAAACAACACGAATGAAGTTATCATAAAATTGGCAAACACTTGCGTGCGTAATATTGTGATAAACAATAATGTTAGAATTACTATCAGTACTTTGCGGGAAAAAACCATTTGCTTTTTCTTTTTGATGTAATAAACAAGAGGAGGAATTAACAATATAAAAGCCTGCGCATAGCCATATCCGGCTGCACCAGTAAGGTTAAAAAGTCTTAGCCGAAAAGGTTCTTCACTAAAAGATGAAGCAGCTTTTCGCACAATAAGAGGATCAATCGTAAGAGCAATATTTGTTGTTATAATTGTAATAACTATAAAAATAAAAGCCCACTTACTTAATAAAGCAAGTCGTTGGAAATCACTTTTTACCCAAAAGTAACTCCATATAGCAGTAAAAACAACTAACACGTAAAAATCTTCCAAAATATATTTTCGATTCCAATCATCCATATTATTCCATAAAAAATAATGCAATATACCCACTGAGATTATACCATATAGTAAAACAAATCTCATTGGTCCTTTAAAAATAGCATTTGATCGGGTATAGAAAATAATAATTAAAGAGAAGGGAGCCCAAAAAAAACGAAAACTTCCAATGACAGGCGGCAAGTTTCTTGAAACAATATATAGTAGGGTAGAAGCAACCGCAAATAAAATAACCAATTCCTGAAAACGAAACTTGTTCATAAAATGTAAATCTGTTTCTTTAAACTTTTATTGCAAGGAAGAAAACGAAACCTTAATTATATCTTATTTCTTTATATAAACAATTGGTGGTTATAACTGCCTATATATTAGCTCAAAATGCTTAATGTTTTCAGGTGAAAATTTTTCAATAGCCCTAGCATAGCCTTCTTTGCCCATTTTTTTTGCTTTTTGGGAATTTTCTGTTAATAAGCTAATCGCTTCAGCAAGTAATATTGGACAGTTTTGGGGCACAATTAATCCAGTTTTATCATGTTCAATAATTTCATCCATACCCTGCACGTTAGATCCAATTGCAGGTTTTTGATGAAGATACGCTTCTATAACAGGACGGGAAAAGTGAGGGGTAATAAAAGGATTCACAAGGCAGCAAACTTCATCAAAATATTTAGATACGTTATGGATTAAACCTATTTCAATAGCATTACTGCTACTTTTCATTTTCTTAATAGCCGCTTTTCGCTTTACACCTTTTTGCAAAACAAACCTTATGATACGTTTCAAAATATTTCGCTTCTTTTTGCTTGAAAGATAATTTCCTGCAAAATATATTTTCACATCCTTATTTAAATAATCCAATGACTCTACTATAGTATAAAAACCTTTAATTTTTTCAGCCCCCCCTAAATACAATACTTTTTTAGAGCGGTATGAATTTTCGGGAGGTGAATTCTTTGGTATTTCTGCATAATTATAAATAACTTCAGTTTTTTCACGAATTCCTATTCGAATGGCATTATCCTGGCTAATTGCAATGATACGATCAGCGTATTTGCGCATTTGACCTGTAAAGATTGGATATATAATATCATACTTTCCTTTTCTAAATGGCTCCCTGATATGAATCAAAACCTTTCCTTTTCTACTACAAGGTTGCAACCAGTCTGTAAGAACAGAAGAATTAAGGTGACAAATATCAAATTCAAACCTAGACATTTCCTTTGCTGCAAAATAATAGCGAGATAATAACCACAAAATCATTTTTTTAAAAAATGAATAAATTTGATACCACTTTACATAACCAGCTTCACTATGTGTAAAAAAATGATAATATTTTCTGTAAAACCTTGATTTGGCAATATGATATTTAATTCCGTTTTCCTTCAGTTTATCAGCAACTATTGATTCTTTTAACAACAACACTTCTATGTCAAAAGCGTTATTATCCAAACTATTAATAAGTTTTATCATACTATTAGGAGCACCGCCCCATCCTGCTGCATGGTGGATGAAAAGAATTTTTATCATTTTTGATTTATAAATTCCATAGAGTCAAATAAAATAATTTTTCATTCGCGATTATCAGGGTATAGGTTTTATATGGGTTATCAATAGATTCTTTCTTAAGTAAGTATGTAAAGCATTATTTTTCTAACTTTTTCGCTTGTTTATTACCTAAGTGATAACCCAACTGTAAAATGTTCCTGCGTTGCGTATCGCTTAAATCATTATCAAAAACTTTTTTGTTTATACTCTTCAGAAGCTCAGGGAATTGCTCTTTTAGTGGAGGAATATACTGATTATATAGTGTTACGCCAGTATTGTTATCCAAAAAATCTTTCCAATTAAACCATGTGCTGCCACTTTTTTTTCTGCTTAATTTGCGGACTATTCGATTGGGTAATTGCATAAGTTTGTAAATTTTCTTCCAATAAAAATTAAATTTATACGAAAAATATGGAAGATGACCCTTATCATGTATAACCCATTTTGATTTTTTGAAAAATGGTTTCATTGCGCTTTGGAAAAGAATACGATTTAGTTTTATGTCTTTGGGTGCGATTGCTGCTATTTTTACTACTTCATTACAGGTGAATGGTTCAAAATTTCTAATAATTCTTCGATGCCCATCGATATTGGGTAAATGTTTGTTCATTGAAGCAGGGAAAATTCCACTCCATTCAGTATAACCTTCAGACCTTATTTCTTTTATCTTATTGTGATGGAAAATTTTCCTACTGTTAATATCATTTAGAATTTTATCAGAGAAAAAACGACTTGCCTCTGGATTTACGAATGATAAACTCTGCCCTTTTTTAGGAATATATAGTGCCTTTAAAAATGAATCAGCTAGAAAACCACCCAAAATAACATCATAATTTTCAAATTGCAATTCTTTATGGTGACGATAAGAGTGCACATGAGCACAATCATTTCCAATGCCTATAAGTTCAGCTTTGCTAAGGAAAGTATCTTTGATGTAGCTTTCATTTATGGGTATTCTTATAAATGCACCACCATATTTCAAAGTAACTTTTCTGGCTATGTTGACCTCTAAAGTATCGTTTTGGGAGTATATAAAACAATCTTTAGGATATTTGAGTGGTATCATGCCAAGCACAGCCCTTGAATCTTCTCCTCCACTTAACAATATACCTACCTTTGGGGATGCTTCAAGAATTCTATCGATGTAAGTCTTTATTCCTTTTCTAAGCCTAAGTTTTAATGTCTGCAAACTTATATCTTCGTGGGTTTCCTCTTTGGGGAGCCAATAGTTATCATAGGTATGATTAATATTATCTTCTAAAACTTCAAAATAATGCTCGCTCGCCGGGAATAGCTGTTCAACCTCCTTAAAAATTGTATATGGGAACGTTACTACATCATTTATAATAAAATCTGCAATTGAAACTTCATCGGCAGTACAGTTTTCAATATCGTCAATCATATTCAAGTGGGTGCTTATTGTCCCTATTTTACTTTTAAATACAGGTATGAAAGACAATATATCTGTAACAATTATCAATTCCCCCGATAGTTTGTCAAATAATATTACAACAAAAGGTCCATCTAAATCCTTGTGCCAAACAATGTTTTTTTCTACAATCCATCTTTGATAGATTGACTTTGTGCCCTCGTTCGAGTTTTGTTGTGTTATGAAATTATTATTTCTAAAACTAAGAACCGGTCCACCAAGAACGGCACAAATATGTTTGTCTGTTTCAAATTTTTGAAAACCGTTGTAGATGTTTTTAGAGACTGCAAGTGTTTTACCATTTGCGTAATGATAATCAAACCCTAAAAAATTGCTATTGTAAACTCTTTTGAAAGACTTTGCAATAGCTTCTTTTGAAATTTGGTTGTTAGTGTATATAAAATCACTCATTGTTTATCCTTAATATAAGAGCTGAGAACTCTTATTAAAACCCTATGATGTGCCTCACAGCGTAATAAATTTAATAATGTTTTTGAATAATTCACACCAAGAGTTTGCCCAAGACCAGTAATTTGAATTAATTTCCTTATGGTCCTGTTATCAAATGCATTTTTAACAGAAAGGGCATTTATGTAATCATTCTTTTTTTGTTTTATAAACTCATCCCAATGTTTTGAAATTTTATCGGAAGATTTTATTATTTTATTAAGTGACTCAACAAATTCTATTGTTTCTTGAGCATCATTACCTTCTTGGATTGTTAAGTTGTATGAATCTTTTTCCTGCTTTATAGGGTAAAATTCAAAATTAATGGGTTTGTTCTTTTGTATTTTTAAATATGTCAAAAGACCTTTATACCAACCATCAAATTTAGAATTCATTGTAAAAATGAAATTGCCCAAGCTATATATTATAGGGCAATTATTATAGATCTCGTACCCGCCAATACAGTGTGGATGATGTCCAATAATGGCATCGGCGCCATTATCTATATAAAAGCGATATTGTTTTTGCATTTGTGGATTTGGCAGATTGTAATGTTCATTCCCTCCATGAATGATGCATATCACCTTATCATACCTTTTTTTCAAAGTTTTTATCTGACTAATATTATCAATTATATCTAAGGGACTTGCTCCCATATTATTTTCATCAGCAATAGTCCACTCGTTTTCGGCAAAATTCAATAGGGCAATACTAAATCCTTTTTTTTCAAGAATCAGTGGTTTTACTGCTTCATTAATATTCTTGCCAGCACCTACAAAAATAATATTACTTTTGGTAAGATTATCCAATGTATCTAAAAGACCTGTGTTACCATAGTCTAAAATATGGTTGTTGGATAAAGTTACAGAGTCAACTTTAAGCTGCTTCAAAAAAGATAAAGCATTATCAGGATGCATCCTAAGAGATGGCCCTGTTTTCAATATTTTATTACCCTCAATGTCTCTTGTCAAGGGGGCCTCAAGGTTTAAAATTCGATAATCTGCTTTATGAAATATCTTTTGTATTTCTGAATCAATCAAATTTTTCTGATAGTGTTGGTCAGAGATATAAAAGTCTCCGGCTATAATTATATTAATAGAATTTTTTTGATCCATTATTGTAGTTCAGTTATTCGATACTCTTTAAAATTATCAATTAATATCCGTCTTGCTTTGTATTAAAAAAGTTAACTGTCAGGAAATAACTTTCCAAAGTAAGCTTTATTTTCTTTGTGAGCGAGATACTTCTCCTTATTTCTATAGCCTACTATTCGATGTTTAGCTCCAACCACTATTGCAAATGGAGGAACATCATTTGATACCACGGTATTTGCTCCAATGATAGCTCCTTCTCCTATTTTTACCCCGGGCGTAATGGTACAATGTTTTCCAATCCAAACAGAATCTCCAATTGAAACCGGATTGTAAACAAAACTCTTATCATAAGGTATAGCCCCTGATTCGATATTGTGGCTGCTTGTATGAACAGTAAAATGAGTACTGATTTGACAGTTGTTTCCTATGTGCAATCCTCCGGCGCAATTAAGGTGAGCGTGTTTTCCTATACGAACGTAATCCCCAACTTTCAAAGAATCAGCGCTCAATATTGTAGCTGCCCCATGAATGCGAAAGTCAATACCTTTGTTTCTTACCTTATTTGCGTAATACCTGCCCATTAGTTTATCAATACGCGGTCTGATATAAATTGCTAAAACTACTAATGCATAAGCAAGTTTATTTAAGAATAATATATCTAAAACTCTATTCTTAATTCTATTTATAATTTTTTTCATATTCATAACCTAATTTTTTATAATCAATTTTTAACATTACTATCTGATGGTATCCATTATGTGTGCTGTCAATAATCACATGCTTTTCATCGCGGGAAAACCTTGGGTGCAAATCAGCCCGCCAACCACAATTGTTGTAAGTGGAGTAGAAGCTGCCCAATTCCATACACTTCTTTTTTTCCAAATCACATAATAAAAGATGCCTGTAATTTTCCTCATCCTGATAAGTATCTGTTAACATATACCTTCCATCACTCGTAAAGCTGGGATGCCCGTCTTTTGATAACATACCAAAATTTATCTTGTCAATAATTTTGTCACAATCCCGTGTTAAGGCATAATATCGTTTTACATTAACAACTTTGTTCAACTTTTCTCCTTTAATAAACGATTTTAATGTTCTACGATAACACCACCTTATAAAATTTCTAATGTATAATTTCTTTTTTGAAACAATCCACTTTGTAATTTTTGTTTTTGGATAAGAGAAAAGCACATAATAATTATTATCTCTCCAGGCCAAATGAGAAAACTGTTCCTCTTCCGGTGCTGGATGTTTCCATAAATTTTTCCCATTAATATCAGCTGTATAGGAATTTGTAAGGTAAGAATTTTTATTTCCATACCGGTGGTGAAATGCAAATCGATTAGCCATAGGATTCAACATGATGTGCTCAAACCAATGTGCAGTTATCCCATCGTCATCAATCCCTTGTATTTTAAGAAAATCTTTTATTGTAATTATGGTTTCTTTTTCACCGGTTTCCAGGTTAATCTTAACAATTCCGTCTTCCGCAGGAATTCGTTTGTTCCAACTTTCATCAACTATTGGTGCGTAACTATAGGCACGAGTCCAATAGCATCGTTCGAAATTTAATGATATGGAAAATTTCCCATCAGGTGAAATGCCATAAACAGCATGTGGAATTGTTTTTATTTCATTTGTTTCAACATTAACAATTCTGGAAACAAAACTTCCATTTTCAACATCGTTAAATATTACTTTTGAATTAAAATCCGGACCCAACCATTGCAGCATTGTTCCTTGCTGCCAGTTAAATGCGTTTGATTGACCTATGACATGCCATTCCTTATCTTTTTCTAAATCAAAAAAACCAATTTCTACTTTATCAGAAGCAGTGGGCATACGTCCTTCAAAATTCGCTTTGTGCGCCAATAACTTAGTCCCTTCTTTATTCATCGGGGAATAATTATAGTATCCAAAGAAAAAGCTTTTCTCTGCCGGAGATTCAAAAACGACTTCAACTCCTTTTGCCAAGTTTATTTTATTTCTATTTTCCATTATACCGTGCTTTCAAAATCAAAATTAGCCTGATCAATATGCTTTTCGTTGTATTCTCCTTTGATAATTTCTTCAAAAATTATCTTGAGACATTTGTTCAAATGTCGAACTTCAAATGTATGCATAACCCTTTCTTTCATGGACTTACCAATCTTTTTAGCGTTTTCCGGATTATTCAACATATGCTGCATTGCTTTATTAATTGCTTTGGGATCACCTTCAGGGACAATTATACCCTGTTCTCCAATCTGGTAGGGAACTACTCCTGAGTCGGAGCCTATAACGGGTAAACCTATGGCCATCGCTTCAACTACTGCTAAAGGAAAGGTGTCTACCCATCTTTTTGTTGTCTTGGGCACATGTACTAAACAGTCAAGAGCATTCATATATTTTGCTACATCATGGCCATCATTAATTCCTCCTGTTAAGATTACTTTATCTTGAAGTCCTCTATCTTTTATCATTTCTTTTATTCGGGATTCTTCAACCCCGCTTCCTATCATCATAAAACGCCATTTTCCATTTAAGGGCAAAGCTTCAATTATATCAAAGACTCCCTTAGCGTCAATAATCCGACTTGCTGAGCCAATAACAAACTCATCCTCTTTTAAGTTATATTTCTCTCTGATTATTTGCCTTGCATTGTTATCAGTAAAATAAATGTCAGCATTCACGCCAACCTGTGTTTGCAAGTATATCGGTTTATTAAACTTTCCCTGCTCACGGAGAACCTTCATCCCGTGAGGATAATGGCAACAATATGCATCAAATATTTTTCTGCTAAAGTTCCAGTTTAATCGAAAACGCCCCATATGACTCGGCATATCTAAACCTCGCATTGTAAAGCCAACGATCTTTCCTTTTGGAAAAAATAATTTTCTCGCCAAATTAACTTCATAAATCTCATTTCCCGTTTCATAACCAATCATATAAACAATATCAGGCTTTTTGCGTCTTAAGATGTTGAACAATTTAACAGACAACATTCCGTTGAATTTATTCACCCATCGGTTTCCCCTTGGCATACTTATGTGTAAAACCTCAAAACGATTTTCTTTGATGTCCTTAGGATATAACATCTTATGTTTACCTACTGTGCCTTCCCATTTTGAAGGGCCAATAAGTGTAATGTCCATGTCAGGGTTTTCTTCTGCCATAATACGCCAACGGGAATAGTATTTTTCTTCCCTAAAAGCAGAATTAACAGCTAATAATTTGATCATTACTTATTACAATATTTAAGTTTATTATTCATATCAATTTATAGTTACTGTTTAAATAAAGTTTATTTAAGAGTCTATTAATAATTATATTTTCTCAAAGATAATTTATGCCTTTCCGATAATTTAGTATTTCCTTCCAAAAACAACTCATTCAAATATCTTTCATCAGCTTTTTTTATTACTACATTCTTTAAGGTTTTAGCAGGGGCTTTGATTGATTTTACAAGTCTATATAGCCAAGTTTTTGAAAGCCCAATTCCGGGACTTTTGACATTAATCCGTACTAAGAACATCTGCAATATGCTTATTAAATTACGTTTATCAGTTTTATAGCCATTCGAAGAACTTTTCCTGTTCATGTGATTATCTTCTATAAGTCTTATTGCTTCTTTGCTGTCGATATTCATAAAGGAACACAATCTATTTATGTATTCCGGTTTGTTTTGCTTAAATTGCTCAAATACCAATACACAAACATTATCCTTTCCAAACAGATCCTCATATTCTGTTATCACATCATCATATTGCAATGCATCCAGGATAAAATTATCTTTATTTTCTATAGCATATTTGATAAATTTCTCAAATGTATTGGTAACCTTAAATCTTTTGAAAACCAAATTATATACCTGGGCATACATTGATTTTAGCATATCGTTTTGCCTCCTGATTGATATCAGGATTTTAACCTTATCAAAAACCTTGGTGTCTAAAAAAGCTGTTTTAAGTTTTCTTGCTACACTATTTGGTTCTAAAGTATAAAGGTAAGGATAAGGATAATTCCTGAAAAACATACTAAAACTTGTTAAAGATTCCGAAGAGTAAATGTATTTGTTATACTTGTTAGTAACACGGTCAAATAATTCCTCTCCTATATCCTTCTTGTTTCTCTTTATACTATTCTCCCTACAATAAAAAATGTCCTTCATGAAACTTAATTCCCCAGAACTTTGTATACTTTTAACACCGGAATGTTTTGGAAACAAATATTTTTGCAACGTAGTAGTCCCTGTTTTAGGATACCCTATATGTAAATAAATGGTTTTTTCCTGTTTCATCGATTTTTTAACTTTACAATTATATTTTCTACTGTTCTTGCAGTGAATCTATTAATGGTTTTTCTTTCCCTGCCATTAAGTCCTAATAAATAAATAGATAATGATGTCAAAATTATGGAAATTCCGGAAAATAAAATTATGTTGTAAGGAGTATTATCAAAATACTGTCTTAAATAGTACTGAGGAAGAACAGTAATTGAAATAATCATTACAGGTACTAACACTTTTTTAAAATCATCTTTAAGAACAAATTCTTTAATAAGAGTCGACAAAATCCACGCACGTAACATTCTTATAATAAATGATATAAAAATAATAATAACAGTAATCGAATAAGGTGGATATCCCAAATAGAAAAATAAATATGCTGCTGGTAAAGTAAGAAGAATAAAAAAACTACTTAAAATTTGATTTAATCGAATATTTCCTGTGGCTTGTATTGCTCCACCAAAGCCAGTACCAGTTACACTTATAAGTCCGTTTGCAAGCATTAATATGGCGAACTGTTTTGTATATTGTGGCACATCAGTTAACCAAATTCTCAGTATGGGATCAATAGACAATATAAGTGGTGCAGAAATACAAATAAGAATAAAATAAGAATATTTATTAATAGAATATACTAAACTCACAGTTCTAATATTATTGCCGGCACTTTGATTTTTCATGATCTGAGGTACAGCTGCCTGAGAAATATTCCTAACGAATATCATCATGTAATTATATATTTGTGATGCTATTCCAAAGGCAGCATTTAATAATGTACCAAAAAAAAGATTGATAATAATAGCTCCTCCCTGTTTTTCAGCCATGCGTGCAAAAGCACCAAAAATCATCCACCCCGAAAAACTTAACATTTCTTTGTAAAGCTTTATGTCCCTGTTGATTCTCCAGCGTACATCTTCAAAATATTTTCGTCGGCAATAAACAACATATAACAACGTTGGCAAAAACATCACAATCGTCATTATAATTGCATAGGCCCTTAATTTATTGCCAACAAAATAAATTAGAAGCAATACAAATCCTAACTTCAATACAGACTTTATAATTTCTATTGATACCCGGGCTAAAAAATTTTCATGTGCAGTAACAAGGCCTTGGTAGGGTATGGCAAATATTGATAAAAATGTAGCAGCAATTACAAAATGAAGCACAAACAAAGCATCTCCTACTTTTTCTGCTTCGATATTTAAATGGTTTTTTACATACCAAACACCTACGGTTTCACCAATTATAATCATAATGAAACCTATAAGTATAAATATTGTTAATGAACTGTTAAAAATCTTATTTACTTTATCCCTATTCCCTTTTCCAAGTTCAACTGCAACAAATCGATAAGTCGTAGTAGAAAGCGTTGTACTTAAAAAACCCATCATTGAAACAACTCCACCAACAACAGCATATAAACCATAATCATCAGCCCCAAGTTCTTTTAAAACCAGGCGTGTTGTATATAACCCAATAACGGTTGTTAGAATTAACTTGATATAAAGAAAGAGGCTATTTTTTGCTATTTTGGTATTCTCACTCAATGTTGTTGATATTATTCATAATTTTTACTGTATATTAAATGTGCCTTTAAATCAGAGAATTACAGATTATAATAAGTATTTATTTTGCATATTGTCACTGCATTTTTTCATCTTTTGACACTCCCCACCATTTATTACTCAACCCTGCATTGCCCAGAATGAGTTTGAGTACCCGCCAGGAGGTGTTGGTTATGGTATAGTCGGCCGGAATGGAACGCTGATGACGCAGATTAGACTGATTTTCGCTGTGTAAATCTGTTAAATCAGCGTTTTCAACTTGTTGAATCTGTGTTCTAATAGAACTTAGCACTATTTCTGGCTCGAAGCCGGTTAAGATAATAGTTCCTGCATCCTGGGCTTCGGGGCGCTCCATGCTTTGGCGAAGGCTGATGGCCGGGAAACGTAGCATGGCGCTCTCCTCGCTTATGGTGCCGCTGTCGGATAGGACGCATTTGGCGGATTTTTGGAGGGCGATGTAGTCGAGGAAACCGAAGGGTTTCATGAACTGAATTAGCTTGTTCGGTGTTTGTTGTTCGGTGTTTGTTGTTCGCTGTTGCTTTAGAGCTTCTATTCTTTTTCGGGTTCTGGGGTGGGTGGAAACAATAACTGGAAGATCATAGGTTTCACCCAGTTGATTTAAGATGGTAAGTATCTTTTCCAGATTTTCTTTGTTGTCTACATTTTCTTCCCGGTGGGTGGAAACCAGGAAGTATTTCCCTTTTTCTAAGTTTAGTTTCTTCAGGATGTTGGATTGATCAATTTTATCCTTATAATAGGTTAATACTTCATTCATAGGTGAACCGGTCAGGTAAATTCTTCTGTGTTGTAATCCTTCTGAAAGCAGATGTCTGCGTGCATGTTCGGTATATACTAAATTGAAATCTGCTATGTGGTCAATGATCCTTCGGTTTACTTCTTCAGGAACGTTGAAGTCAAAAGAGCGGTTTCCTGCTTCCATGTGAAAGATAGGGATGTGCAAGCGTTTTGCAATATAAGCTGAGAGGCATGAATTGGTGTCACCCAAAACTAATAGCCCATCTGGTTTTTCTTTTAATAACACCTCTTCAGATTTGGCTATGATGTCACCTACAGCCTTGCCAAGGGATGTGCGGTCGGCCTCCAGGAAGTAGTCTGGTTTGCGGAGTTCCAGATCGTTCCAGAATACCTCGTTGAGTTCGTAATCGTAATTTTGGCCGGTATGTACTATTGTTTGGTTGACGTGTTCATCGAGAAGCGCCATCGTTCGGCTCAGCCGGATAATTTCCGGGCGTGTGCCGACTATTGTCATTATTTTTAGCTTTTTCATAATCAAATTTATGGAACGCGGATGACACAGATTTAACGGATTTTCACAGATGTTAATCTGCGTGGATCCGTCCAATCCGCGTTATCAGCGTTCTATTTTATACTTTTTCATAGAATGTGTCAGGATCGTTTGGTTCAAAAAATTCACTTATCCAGAAAATCATGTACAGATCTTCTTCTCCGGTGTTTGTGATATTGTGAGTGTACCAAACTGGCATATCAACAAAGGATGGCTGGTTGCCATCCAGGTCGAATGAAAGTTTTTTATCTGTTCCGATTCTTCGTATTTCTATTCTGGCTTTACCTTTGATTACTGCAAAGCGTTCTGCTTTTCTGGTATGGTAATGGTTGCCTCTTGTAATTCCGGGTTTTGTGGTGGAGAATGATACCTGACCGCCGGAATGGAGCTTTACGGTTTCTACGAAGCTACCGCGCTTGTCTGTTTTTTTGTTCAGGGGAAAAGAGAAAAAGTTTTGATGATCTATGTAGCCGACAAAAGTATTAAACAGATTACGTTTAAAATTATTATCTAAAGCTGGAAATATTCCATTTTCAAAATAATTTTCTTTGAAATTTATCAGGATTTCAAGCAATGTAGACACGTATGATTCAGCAGTATGCTCAAGAGGTAACTTTTCAATAAGCTTATTATCGGAGTGTTCTTCTTTTACTTTTCGAATCCGTTTGGTTATTTTTTTTACAAGTTCGTCTACATAGATGAGCTTGAGATAGCCATCTTTGTCAATTTTTGGGGTTTCGTTATGCGTTAACTGATGGCAAAAAGTGGCAACTACAGAATTGTGATAGGGATGTCCATAAGGGCCGTAAACATTTGGTATGACAAATCCCGTAAACTGAGCATTATTAAGCTCTGCCCATTGTTCTAATAGTTCTCTTCCTTCTTTTTTTGATTTTCCGTAGGCATTGTCCCTTTCTTCCTGGGTGCTGGATGCGAAGAGAATATGGGGTTTGCAGTTATTGGTTTCGCAAGCCTGGATGATTTGATTAATCAGCTTCAGGTTTGTTTCGTAAATTACTTCAGGATTGTTGTGTCTGTTCATGGCTGCCAGGTGAACAATAGCATCACAGGAGCTAACGAATTCACTGAGTTTGGTGTTGTCTTTGAAATAATCATCTCCAAAAGGAATGCGTTCAATATCGTCCTGCAATCCCAGATAATTATAGAGATGAGTTCCTACAAATCCTGTTTGGCCTGTTATTCCTACTTTTATCATGTTGAATCGTCTAGTTTTTTAGGTGTTTAGGTTGTACCAGTCGAACCATTTTTCCGGAGGATATTTGTGTCTTTCTTTTAGGGATTCTTCCAGAGTCATATCCGAAAAAACAGCAATCTGCGATTCGGGCTCCAGGGCTCTGAGACCATTGGCATATCCGGGTGGCAGAAAAATAACCTCCGGTTCTTTGGCCTGAAGTATTTTGTATTCTGCTTTTAGATTATCCGATGGATTATCGAAATTGTCTATTTTAACCCAGGCCACCACGAAACTCCCTTTTAACGGGAAAAACCATTTGCTCTCTGTTTTATGACCCTGCCAGGCACGGATAACTGAAGTGTCGGTGTGCTGTATGGTGTAAAAGCGACGGACGTCTTTTAAATCGAAATCATTTACAAATCGTAACGTACCGCGATGGTCTGTATGGGTGTTGCCTTTAATTATTTGTGGTTTCATAGTTATTAATGGAACGCGGATGACGCAGATTATGCGGATTTACACAGATTATATTATCCGTGATTATCTGCTCAATCCGTGTCACCGGTGTTCTATATCTTTTCTAATCATGTCTAATTTCAGCAACAGCTCTTTGGTTTCTTCCACATTCAACCGATAGGTATTATGCGATGTATATTCATCCGCCAGGGAGATTTTGCCTTCGCCTTTGGAGAAGTATTTATCGTAGTTCAGGTCACGGTTATCGGCAGGGATGCGATAGTAATCTCCCAAATCTTCTGCCTTCATCATATCTTCTCGATTGATCAATGATTCATACAATTTCTCTCCGTGGCGTGTGCCTATGTATTTAATTTCATTGTCCGCCTGGTAAAGTTCTTTTAAAGCTTTTGCCAGCGTATCGATAGTTGCAGCAGGCGCTTTCTGGATAAACATATCGCCGGGATTGCCATTTTCAAAAGCATATAGCACCAAGTCCACCGCACTCTCCAGGGTCATCATAAAGCGTGTCATATCCGGATCGGTGATGGTAATGGGTTTGCCTTCTTTGATTTGTTTTACAAACAAGGGGATAACTGAGCCCCGTGAAGCCATTACATTGCCATAGCGTGTGCCGCACATTATGGTTGAGTTAGAGTTACGGCTTCTTGCAATCATGACCTTTTCCATCATCGCCTTGGAAATGCCCATGGCATTGATAGGATACACTGCTTTATCAGTACTAAGCGTAATTACCCGTTTTACATGATGTTGAATAGCTGAGTCCAGCACATTTTCCGTGCCAAGGATATTGGTATGAACTGCTTGCATAGGAAAGAATTCACAGGAAGGCACTTGCTTAAGTGCTGCTGCATGAAATATGTAGTCAACACCAACCATTACATTATCCACACTCCGCTTATCCCTAGCATCCCCGAGATAAAAATTTACTTTGTTATTATTCATGCGTTTTCTTAACTCGTCCTGTTTCTTTTCATCGCGTGACAGGATGCGAATTTCTGAAAACGCTTCGGAATTGATGTAGCGGTTTAGAACGGCGTTACCGAAGGAGCCGGTGCCGCCTGTAATTAGTAAGATGTTATTTTTTTTCATTGTTTTCTACTTTTGGATATTGTTTTATTAGTGATAAATACAGCAAAACCTCCAATGGCCCCGGCCCCATTCGCCACCAAATCATTCGGGTTAAAACCCCGGTAGGGCAGGAGGGCATGTAGCAATTCGAAGCCTGCTGCGAGGGCAAATGCAATCAGGACAGCGGGCCATAGTTTCTTGAACTGCCAGGCCAGGAGCACGGGCAGGGGTGCGTACACGAGCGCGTGGAGCAGGTAGTCCCACCGCAGCGTGAAAACATGGTTCTCATTCAAAGCCTCCCCGGAGCTGTTGAGAGGCAGCACCGTAGCGAGGAGGAGGAGCGTGAGATAGGTGATGAAAATGGCTTTAAGCTTCATAAATAATGGAACGCGGTTTTTGGAACGCGGATGACGCGGATTGGGCGGATGACCGCAGATTTTTATTTTTAAAAATATCTTAGGTGAAAAAATATTACTCGGTTTACTTTATGAATTAGCTTTAAATTTTGAGAAAAAATTATCCGTGAAAATCCGTTGCATCTGCGTCATCTGCGTTCTATTAGTTCATGTTCCCGCCCGGATGCACGTACTGCACGTGAGTCACATGGTATGACTTCGACCCGCTAAGGTATAAAAAAAGCGTTGTTTTTCTATGGGTAACGGGTTGTTGAGTGTTGTTATTTTCATGGGCAATGGGATTTGTTGGAACGCTTAATGGAACGCGGATGACGCGGATTGGGCGGATGACCGCAGATTTTTATTTTTGATTATATAGAGCTTATTCTTTCTTAAGCAATTTTTCTTCTATATATTGAATTACTTCTTCAAGGGTTATTTCTTGACTTTCACTTATCGTATCATCTTCATGTTTGTGGTGTGGAAAAGTTTTAACTTTCTTATGATAGGGAGCGTTATCCCATCTTATAATAAGGTTTTTATTTTCACTCATCCAGTGAAAAGAATAATTTCGTTCTTTTGGACTTGAAAACTCTCTTGCTATTAGAATGGAATTATCAATCAGCCTTATATTAATTTTGAAGTATCTCCCTGAATTGGAACCCTTAAAATCCAGTACCTGAAATTCCTGGATTGCTTTGGAATTCTCAAGAAATTTGAAGCTTTCCACGTTTTATATCCTTAATTTTTTGTTGAATATCTTTTAGTTGGGCTATATATGCTTTCCATTCGATATAATCATCGTATTTTTCAAAATTTTCTTTTTCTGAATGGATTCGCTTTTCAAAATTTTCAAAATTAAGGTTATATTTTTTTTCAAAAAGGCTGATTTTATCTTTTACCTTATGGAGGTCAGCATAGGCTTCCATTAGTATAAGATCTGAGATGTGTTTTTTGTTTATGGTTGTCATAAGCTGTTAACCTTTCTTTATAAACTTGAAAAGATATTATTTTATTGTATTAAATGCGAAATGTATAGAACGCTGATGACGCTAATTATACTGATGACCGCGGATTTTTTATTACTACTTACTCAATCAACTTAATTACTCCCTGCTCATATTCTCACCCTCTCGTCTTCTTCTTACTTTTTATGGAACGCTGATGACGCTGATTTAGCGGATAGTCGCTGATAAGAAAGATATTTAAAAATCTGTGTCATCTGTGTTCTTCTTTGGAACGCGGATGACGCTGATTTAGCGGAT
>CAZTPA010000047.1:0-23464 GCA_964614525.1 uncultured Bacteroidales bacterium
TTTATATAGGTGCAACCAAATGAAAGTAAACATCAAATCTTCCATGCCTGTTTATGGTAAACTCCGTTCTGAAAACTTTATCATAATAAGTAACAAAATCAATTCCAAGGCCGGCACCACCCAGCAAGGTATTTGAGTACATATTATTATCATAAAAAAAACGATCTGCGGCATAACCTGCGTCGGCAAATGCATTTATAAAGATTGCATAATGCAAAAGACCAAATTTGTCTCCGGGAATAAAGCCTATGCGAGTAACCCTTTGCGGTACAATGTTATATTTTAAGTTTGTTTTTAAAACAGCAAAATGTTGGGCATCAACAATGTGGTATTCATATCCTCTTACAAAATCATTATCATAGCCGAGTCCTTTTTGTAAAAAATAATCAGGTTGTGAACTTAATGATGCTTTTAAATTAATGCCGGCTGCGAAATACCAGTTTTTATTCAAATCCCAGTATTTTCTGTATGAATTTTTAATTGAAAAAATCGGAGAAATATCATTTGAAAAGCTGTTAATGCCTTGTTGAAGAACTGTTAGTTTGTTAAAATAACCTTTTAGCGGATACGCTTTAATATTACGGTAATCAGATATAAACTCATATCTGAAACTAAAATATTGTACACTGTTTTCATCTCCTGAAAAAAACAAAGGATTTAGAGATCGTAATGTATCAGCAAATTCCAGATTATTATATCTGAGGTTTAAATAATGGGTGTTATAGAAGCTTTTTCGGTATGTAAATAAAGTTTGAGCGTAGATTCCTTTTATGACAGCTTCATTAGGATTTTTGTAAAAGATTTGTTTGTTATCAATACTCATATAGCTTATTTCCCTGGTTCTTGACATGCCCGCCGATAGAGTTAGCCCGAGTTTTTGTTGAATATTTAAGTATGGAATACTATATGAAAAAGCATATCTTTCATTATAACCCATTCTAAAATTAAATCGTATTTTCTCCATCCTGCCCCTGAAATTTTCTTTAACAAGATAAATACCGTAGCTCACTCTGTTTATGCTTGGATTTTCCAACCAGGTGTTAACATTCCTTTCGTGAATATCCAGGGTTGGAAATGGCCATAAATACCATCGTTCGGTAAATGAAATATTTATTATGTACGAGTTTGATTTACTTAAAATGGCATCAATCTCAACAAAATTAAATAAGGAAGTGTTTAGAAGATTTTCTCTGCTGTTGGAAAGGATAGTTTCAAATTGGCTTGTAAGAAGTGTGTCGCCGGTTTTGAATAATAACTCCCGTTGTATAATATGTGGCTTTGTGACATGATTTCCTTTAAAAAATATTTCACCTATAACAACGGATGAGTTAGTATTGTCGTCAATTTCTTTTAAATATTCTATGCTTATGCCATCCTTGTTTTTGTCTAAAACTTTAGAAAAGGCATTTTGAAAAAATAATGGGAAAAAAACCGAAGTAAAACTTAATATTAATATTGACCTTTTCACATAATTATAATTAAAACTCTAAATTCCATATACAATACTAATGTTATAAAGTTTGTTTTGTTCATAAATCAAATATCCAGATAGCGCAAGAGTGACTGAAATCTGTCGTCAAGTAAATCATCATATCTGTTTTCTTCAGAATAAAATGATTTGATAATATAATCATAACGGTTAAAAGTCTGGATAATTCCTGAGATGTCTATCTTATTTACCTTAATTGTGACCTCAAGTTTATTTGTATCTTCATAAGAAGTAAGATAAGAACTTAAAACTTTAGCATCATTTGATTCAACAATTCTTGAAATCTCACTCAAAGAATAATCATGAGTATTAATTTCCAGAATAATTATACCACCCGGATGATTAACAGATGTAATGTTTACAAATTTTTTAACAAGATCGGGCAAGGTAATACAGCCCAGATATTCATTTTTATGGCCAAGCACCGGCACTAAAGACAAAGAATGTTCGTGAACTATTCTTATAACATCAAATATATGTTGGCTAACAATCACATATGGTTTTGTAAGTGAAAGATTATGGCTGCCGATAGGCTCTTCTAATTTATTAAATTCATAAATATCATCTTCAGATATTAAACCCAGAAAAAGCTCATTATTTACTATGGGCAAGTGATACACGCGTAGTTCTTCCATTAGGCTTAATGCAGTTTTTGCACTATCAGAAGTTTTTAGAGTTGTAATATTATCGCTTATAAGATCTTTTGCCAGCATCTTTTTTCTTTTTTTGTTATTATAACAAAATTACTTATAAATTCCATAGAATTCTAGTTTTTTAGAACCTAAAAAGAGGGCGTATTTTATTTTAAACTCAAATAGAAAAATGTTTGATGAACTTTAGAATAGTTTGTTTATGTTTATTATATATTCAATCACAGCAATGAAGATTTTAAAAAATATAAGCATATTTATATTTAATGCATGCAAAATATTTGATTTATTAAATTACAAACAGCTGCATTTTCAGTAAATTTGTAAAAAAAATGCATGACAAGATTAAGTGTAAATATCAATAAAATTGCTACCCTGCGAAATGCCAGAGGCGGTAATACTCCCGATGTTGTAAAAGCAGCTGTTGACTGTGAAAGATTTGGGGCTGAAGGAATTACTGTGCATCCTCGTCCCGACGAAAGACATATAAAGCAGAAAGATGTATATAATCTTAAAAAAGTAGTTACAACTGAGTTTAATATTGAAGGATATCCTTCAAAGGATTTTCTTAAACTGATAAATGATATCAGGCCGGCACAGGCTACTTTAGTTCCTGACCCGCCTGAAGCTCTTACTTCGAGCGCCGGTTGGAATACAAAAAAGCACGAAGCTTTCTTAAAAGATGTTGTTGCTGAACTGAAATCTTATGGAACCAGGGTTTCCCTTTTTATTGAAACTGACCGTGATATGATTTATAAAGCAGCGGAAATTGGAACTGACCGAGTTGAACTTTATACAGAACCCTATGCTGCCAATTATTCTAAGAATCGTGAAAAAGCAATTGCTCCATTTATTGAAGCGGCTATAGCTGCCCAAAAAGCCGGACTTGGATTAAATGCAGGCCATGATCTTAGCCTGGAAAATTTGAAATATTTTGCCGAAAATATTCCCGGTCTGCTTGAAGTATCTATCGGACATGCATTGATTAGTGATGCATTATATTTTGGACTTGAAAATACCATTCAATTATACCGAAAACAACTTATTTAGAGGTTCTATGGAACTTAACTACAAAAAAATCGGTAATGGCCCTCCTCTTATTATTCTACATGGCTTATTTGGAATGCTGGATAATTGGATGGGTATTGCTAAAAAACTGGAAAATGATTATACGGTTTTTCTTGTAGATCAGCGTAACCATGGAAAATCAGGTAGAAGTGATGTTTTTAATTATCAGTCAATGAGTGATGACCTCTTGGAATTTATGAATACTCACGAGATTGTTTCTGCTAATTTAATAGGTCACTCTTTGGGAGGAAAAACTATTATGCAGTTTGCATTTGATTATCCTGAAAAAGTTAATAAGCTTATAGTCGCCGATATAAGTCCGGCAGCTACAGAAAATAAGCACGAAATGATTATCAATGCAATGCTTTCTATTGATTTTTCTAAACATAAAACACGCTCAGAAGTTGAAAAAGAATTGTCAAAGAGTATCAGAAGTAAAAGACTTTTGATGTTTCTAATGAAAAATTTATACTGGAAAGACAGGAAGCACTTAGGATGGAAAACAAATTTAGAAGGTGTTATAAATAATATTGAGAATGTTGGAGAAGAGATAAAATCCGACCGGCAATACACAGGCCCGGCTTTATTCATTAAAGGCGGTCGATCAGATTATATAGGAATCAGTGAAATGCATTTGATAAAAAAGTATTTTCCATATTCTGAAATTAAAACAATAAAGGGAGCAACACATTGGCTACATGCCGACAAACCAAATGAATTTTACCAATTAATTAAGGAGTATTTAAGTCGCATGAACTAAAAATTTACACTAAATGACAAAAAATTGTTGTTAATTAATATTTTTTTCAGATATTTGCAGCAGTCAAATCATAAAAATCATTCACAATGAAAAAATTACTGCTTCTTTTTGGTCTTACAAGCCTTTGTACACTAACATCTGTTGCACAAATCAGCCAACCTGCAACTCCTCCCGGATTTGCTCTAAAAGAAGGAACAGCATCTGTGCCTTTTATTAAGATTATGGCGCTTGAAATTCAGCAATTAATCGAAGAGGACGAAGCTTTCGACACTATTCCCGCAATACCCTGGCGCTTTGGTGAAAATATTGAAGTGGACATCTCTCCCGATGATTCAGGAGTATGGAAAGAACTTGGCAATGGTGATAAGTTATGGCAATTGGGAATATCATCTCCCGGAGCTATAACTCTTAATCTAAGCTTTAACAAATATGTGCTTCCACCGAACGCGCAATTGTTTATTTATAGTGCAGACAAAAATCATGTGCTTGGTGCATTTACAGATTATAACAATCAGGATGATCAGTATTTTGCAACAAGCCTTGTTGAAGGTGATAGTATTATTGTTGAGTATTATGAACCTAAAGATGTCGATTTCCCCGGTGAATTAAATATCTGCACCGTGACTCATGCTTATCGTAATGCATTTGATTACGTAAAAGGTTTTGGAAATTCAGGAAGTTGTAATCTTAATGTTGCATGCTCAGAAGCAGATGAATGGCAGGATCAGGTAAATTCAACGGTTATGCTGTTAACAGGAGCAAATGCTTTTTGCTCAGGTGCTATTATTAATAATGTCAATGAAGATTTTACACCTTACCTGCTTACTGCAAATCATTGCTATAAAGATCCTGCAACTGTTGTTGTATGGTTCAACTGGCAAAGTGACGAGTGTAATAATCCCCCATCAGCTCCCGAATACGATGCAATGAGTGGGTCAACTACAAAAGCCAGAGATTCAAATACAGATTTTTGGTTACTTGAACTTAATCAGCCCATTCCGGAAGAATATAATGCTTTCTTTGCCGGCTGGAACAGAACACTGGAGCCCTCTTTAGATGAAAGCATTATAAGTGTGCATCATCCTAAGGGCGATATAAAGAAATTTAGCTATGCTCTTGATGGTGTTAATCAGGCAGATTACCTGGGCGCGGAAGATTCCGGAGATACTCATTGGAGAATTGTTTGGAGTGGAGGAACTACCACCGAGCCGGGCTCATCCGGATCCCCTTTGTTTGATTCACAAGGAAGAATTATTGGCCAGCTCCATGGCGGTTATGCCGCTTGTGGCAACACACATCCTGATTGGTACGGAATACTGGGTGTTTCATGGACAGGCAATGAAACTAACCAAACTCGCTTAAGTTCCTGGCTCGATCCCGATAATCTTGATGTACCATATATTCCGGGAATATATTATTCTTCTGATGAAATTAAAGATCCGTATCGATTCAAAACTACTGCATTGAACGATTCTAATGTTATGATTACATGGAAATCTAATCCTAATGATAACAATATTTTAGTTGCCTATAATACTGAGAACTCATTTGGAATACCCTCCGGGCCTTATTCTATTGGAGATGAAATTGAAGGAGGAGGCACCATTTTACATATGAGCAATAATGAAAGCTTCTTTCATCAAGATCTTGATTATAATACTCAATATTACTATAAAGCATGGTCGTTTAATAATATTCTTGAATATTCTCAAGGTGTTGAATCAGAAGCGAAAACCTTTTGCTATAGCATTTTCAATCTTCCTTACACAGAATTATTTGAATCAGAGCTTTTGTCTTCCTGCTGGGAGCAGGATGTTATCTCAGGAAATTCTAACTGGCAAATAGCAAGTGGCAATGGTGAAGGAATGCCGAGCAATGCTTACTCAGGAGATTATAACCTGCTTTTTAAATCGGAGGACTTAAATAATACTTCAAAGATTATTTTACCCGATGTGTATTTTAATGAATTCGATTATGGAACACTAAGCTTTTACTATACCAATGCGGCATCTGATAAACAGGATACTTTGAAAGTATATATAAGAAATTATGAATCTACAGATTGGGTTCTGTTGGAAACATTCATGGCTGATGTGAATGACTGGACGTATGCTGAAATTCCATTATCGGAAGTTTTTAAAGTGTCACAAATTGCTTTTGAAGCAACTGCAAATGGCAGCTTAGGAATTTGCATCGACAATATATCTATTAGCGGAGATTATAATGCAGATTTCCCGGCACCTGTTAATTTGGCAGTAAGTAGCATTGATGATCACTCTGCTCTTTTAAGCTGGGATGTGCCAATTGTGGAGAAACATAGCCCGGAAATCCAAGCTTATAAAATATATAGAAATGATACTTTTACCGGGATTACAAGCAGCATAAATGAAATTACTCTTACAGGACTGCCGGTTGGAACTCATGAATATAGTGTATCAGCAATCTATAAAAACCCTTACGCTGAGTCAGAAACCTCTGAAGCAGTTTCTTTTGAAATAGATTCAACCAACCTTGTGCAGGTGAATATAGAGACAGAAGGAAATGGATCAATAACACCATTTGAAGGTAATTACGTTTTTAATAGCGGGGCTTTTATTACTTTGTCTGCTATTGCCGATGAAAGTTGGAGCTTCTCACATTATGAGCTGAACTCTGAAATTGTGTCCGTCTTTCCAACAGAAAAATTTTATATTGATGATGATATTGTTTTAAAAGCTGTTTTTAATGAATCTGAATACTTTATAGGCCACTCTTCTGTGCCCGGAGGAATTAGCAATCTGACAGGTGAAGGTCTATATGCACATGGCGAAATTGCTGAAATATCAACGGACATACCGGAGGGATATTATTTTCTTTATTGGAAAGACGGTGACAATATAATATCTACAAATACAAATGTTGAAGTTGCTGCATTTACGGATATCGAATTAGTTGCTCATTTTGAAATTAAACAATATAATGTGAAGCTTTTGGCTAATCCTTACAATGCTGGTGTTGTTGATGGAGATGGACTTTTTGACTATGGAACTGAAATTACAGTAAACGCTACGGCTAATGACAACTGGCACTTTGTTTATTGGAAAGATAATGGAGAGATAGTGTCTGATAAAAGTGAGTTTACTTTTTCTGTCAATAAAGAACATATGATGGTTGCAGTTTTTGATGTTGGTAGCTCAAACTCATCAGAACAAATGTCGGATGAAAATATTGTAGTTTCCCCTAATCCCGCATCTGATTTTATTAATGTTGAATTATCTATTGTTAATAGTGAAGTAAAACTTGAACTATATAATATTAGCGGACAAAAAGTGCTAGCAAAGACTATTAGGAATAATTATGAAAATCATTCTGTTCACAAAATAGATTTAAAGGGATTGAAGCAGGGAGTGTATGTACTGAAATTGTCAAATAATAAAAAAGTGCATAATTTCAAAATTCTAAAATATTAATTACCTCATCATGTGTTTTCGATTTATTGGCATTTAGCGGTAGTTATATGTCAAATCAATTGTCATATCTGCATTTAATAAATGATTATTTGTTCATTTTGAAAATATATTGGAAAGTTTTTTAGGCTATTCGTATTTTTGTGGTTTTCTTATAACTTATAAAATGTGAAGAAGACATTATGCTTGAAATAACTTTTATATTGTGCAATTCTGCTCGTGAGGAAAATATTGGTGCTGCTGCACGTGCACTCAAAACAATGGGCATTAGCTGCCTTCGGCTGGTTGCACCAAGCTGTGATCATCTTGGACAAAAAGCAAAAGCCATTGCTCATGGTTCTCATGATGTACTGGAAGCAGCAAAGGTTTTTCCAAGCCTTGAAAGTGCTGTTGAGGACATTTCCTTTGTGGTTGGCTCGGCAGCTAAACAAAGAACAGTTTCTCAACACTATTATCCTGTTCAGGATATTGCAAAAATCTTAATTGACAAGAAAGAAATTGTGAAAAAAGTTGCTGTTGTTTTCGGAGGAGAGGAATCCGGACTGAGCAATAAACAACTTTCACTTTGTGATATACTTACAACAATTCCAATGATAAAAAAGTATCCCTCTTTAAACCTGGGACAAGCTGTTATGGTTTATGCTACATACCTTTCTGAAATTACCCTAAAACGTGAAAAAGAAAAAACTGAAAATCCTGCCAAAGATGAAATTAGCATCGTAAAAGAAAAAGCGCAACAGCTTTTGGATGATGTTGAAATTGATAAAGATGGAATTATTTATCCGCGAATAATGGAAAGATTAATGTCTATGAATAAAGATGATATTAATTTGTTTCACTCTTTTTGCAAATACTATCTGAAGAAATATCATGGCAGAATTAAATAATTATTTGTTTGTAAACTATGTTTTGCTAATTTTAAACTTTGTCGTTTAGATTATATGATTATCACGAATTAAGTATTTTATAATATGCATAATGCAGAAAATAATTCCAGATACCTTAAGTTGATTTCAGAAATATCTGCTAGTTTGTTTGATTTGAATTCTGTTGAAGCGATATTTCAGTATGTTACAGAAAAAATATTTGATTTTAGTGGTGATTGTATTATCATTCTCAACGAATATGTTGAGAAAGAAAATGCTCTGCTTACCAAGAATATCCAAGGCGTTCCTGTGATTACAAAGAAATTGTCAAGTGTTTTGGGCATGGATATAATTGGGAAAGAATATCCAATTAAAAAGAGCTCAAAAATATTTAAAACCTTCACCTCAAATTCTCTAATTGAAATAGATGGTGCTATACATAAGTTCTTTTTCAATGATATAAATTCCCGGAAATGTGCTAAAACAAAGCAAGAACTAAATGTAAGTGAAATGCTGCTTTGTAATTTGTATAAAGAAGATGTTTTATTTGGCAACCTTATTATGATATTCAGAAATGAGCAGGAAGTTTCCCGTTTCATGATTGAGACTTTTGCCAGAATAGCATCTTTAGCTTTGTCATCTGTTCAAACAAAAAACATAATGACCCAAAGTCTCAGTAAATATGAAAAGGTTTTGGATAATATGGCTGAGGGAGTTATGACAAATTCTGCGGATGGAACAATTACCTATATTAATAAATCCTTGTCGCATACTTCAGGATACAGCAAGGAAGAACTCGTCGGGAAAAATATTAGCTTCCTAATGCCGGGAAAAGTTGAAAAAGAAAATGTTAATAAAATTATTGAATTAAGAAAGAAGAACATTTCAAATACATATCAGGTTCAAATAAAGAATAAGATCGGCGATGTGATTTCCTTAATGGTTAGCGGTACTCCTCTAAAAGACAGTGAAGGCAAAATTATTGGTTCTATTGGTGTTTCAAGGAATATAACTCATAAAAAGAAAACAACAGCGCTAAAACGTGAGCTTGAAATAATAAAACGCACAACCGAGCATAAGCAACAATTCCTGTCTAATATGAGTCATGAAATGCTTACCCCTCTTAATGGAATTGTTGGTGTTTTGGATATGTTGGAAAAAAGTGATTTCACAGATGATCAAAAAGAACTGGTAAATATTATACATCAATCGTCAAACCATTTGTTGTATTTAATTAATAATATTCTGGAAGTTTCTAAATTGGACAGATCGCAAAATGCAATTGATACAAAGAACTTTTGGGTTTATGATATGATAAATAAGCAAATTGAGCTTTTCTCTGCCTCTGCTAAGAAAATGAGCCTATTTGTTGAGATTAAGCCTTCTCAAAATATTGATTTTCTTGTAGAAACTGATGAACTAAAAATTAGCCAAATTGTGTCAAACCTGCTCGGTAATGCAATAAAATTCAATAAAAAAGGGGGAGAGATTACAATAGGAGCAAACGTTGTAAATACTGCTAATGACCAGAAAATTCTCATGTTTGACATTTGGGATACAGGGGTGGGTATCGCAGAAGAAAAAATTAGTTCTGTTTTTGAAAGATTCAGTCAGGCAGATTCATCTATTAGCAGAGCATACGATGGGATGGGATTAGGTTTAAGTATTAGCAAGCAAATTGTGGAAATATTGGGAGGACGAATTGAAGTAGAAAGCACTGAAGGAAAAGGAAGTCATTTTTGGTTTAAGGTTCCTGTAAAACTCAAAAAAACTAAAGTGCTTGACAAAAAGAAATATCATTATCTGAAAAAAAGATATCCTGTTGCCCTTATTATTGACAGCAAACAAACTAATCAAAAAATACTCTCACTGATTCTAAGTGGCCATAATATTAAATCCGAATCCGTCATTAATGGTAATCAGGCTTTAGAAAAATTTGATCCAAACAAACACTCTATTATTTTTTGTGATCCTTATTTGCCTGATATTGACATCTATACTCTTAAAATTAAAATTCAACAAAAGTACGGAGCAACTCCTCCTTTCATTGCTTTGGCCGGCAAAAACGAATTGACTAATATAATTGACTATAAAGCGAATTTTATGGATGATTTTTTAGCAAAACCGTATCGCGAAAAAATATTTAAATCTCTATTGGATAAATGGATTATTTAAAGCAATATGTTTAATTTTTTGTTTTATATTTGGCATCTAATTTGATATGTCATTTTATATCTTTAATTAAAAATTAATACTATGAAAAAGTTCTATTTTATTTTCGTTTTAGCAATCGCACTATTTGCAACATCTTGTTATCAAAGACAAGTATCCAGAGTTGACCCCGACAGCACAATTGATCTCAGCGGTAGATGGAATGACACCGACAGCAGACTTGTAGCAGCAGAAATGACACAGGATGTGTTGAGCCGTCCATGGTTAAGCCGTTTTGAAATCAAGCATGACAGACAGCCTGTAATTATTATTAGTGAAGTTAAAAATCGCACTCATGAACACATTGATGCCGAAACATTTATCCGAAATATGGAGAGGGAGTTTGTTAATACTGGAATGGTAAGAGTAGTGCAAGGAGCTGAGTTTCGCGAGAGAATACGCGAGGAAAGAGCCGATCAACATGAATTTGCTTCGCCTGAAACAGTCTCAGAATGGAGAAAAGAACTAGGTGCAGATTATATGATTACCGGAACTATCAATTCTATTGTTGACCAACACGGCAGAGATAAGGTTATTTACTATCAGGTAAATCTCGAACTTTCTGATATGGAAACAAATGAAAAAGTTTGGATTGGAGAAAAGAAAATTAAAAAAACAGTAAGCAATTAATGGCAAGAACTTTTAAAACCTCATCAATATGATGGGGTTTTATTTATAACTTTTTTGTAATTCTCAAATTTTGTTATGATTAAAAGATTCCTGATAGCATCTTTATTTCTCTTGTTTTTGATTCCATCCTGCCGTACCTATTATCAAAAATACCAAGAATTTCATCAGCTGTTTGCTTCCGGCCAACTGGAAGAAGCTGCAAAATTTCTTGACAATGATAAGAAAGGAAAGAAAAAAAGAACAAGAATTTTGTATTTAATGAACCAAGGAACGGTTAATCATTTGCTTGGCAATTATAAAGAAAGCAATGAGTTTTTTGAGAAAGCCCATATACTTGGCGAAGATTATCTCAATGATTATTTAAATGAAGCCTTAGCTCTTTTTAGTAATCCCAAAGTTACAGAATATAAAGGGGAAGATTTTGAGTTGCTTATGATTCATTATTATAAGGCAATGAACTTTATTCAGCTTGGAAATTTTGATGCGGCCCTGGTTGAATGCCGTAGAATGAACAACAAACTGAATGTCTTAAATGATAAGTTCAAATCAAATAAACACTACAGAAGAGATGCCTTCATCCATAATTTGATGGGAATTATTTATGATGCATCCGGCGATTATAATAATGCTTTTACAGCCTACAGGAATGCTTATAACATTTATGAGGAGGACTATAAAGATCTTTTCGACGTAAATGTTCCCCCACAGTTGAAACAAGATCTTTTAAGATCAGCATATAGATCAGGTTTCACGGATCTGTTGCAGTTTTATGAAAAAAAATTTAATACAACCTACAATCATTCATCAAATCCTAATATAGGTGAACTTGTTTTCTTTTGGAAAAATGGACTTGGACCTGTAAAGGAAGAATGGGTTGTTGAGTTTGTTGCTGTGAGAGGCTCCGGCGGACAAGTTAATTTTGTTAATGAAGAATTGGGAATGGCCTTCAAATTCGACTTACCGCCAAGTCAAAAATCATCAAATTCATTAGGAGATTTAAAAGTGTTGAGAGTTGCTTTTCCTAAATTTGTTGAACGGGAAAAAGTTTATTATGCAGCCAAAATTAAAGTTCTTAGAAAAACATACCCTCTTTATCTTGCTCAGGATATAAATGCAATTGCCTTCAGGTCATTGAAGGACAGAATGCTGCGTGAATTCAGCAAGGCTTTACTCCGACTTGCCATAAAACAAATTACAGAAATTGCTGTAAGGCAAGAAAGCCAAGGCTTGGGCGCTATTCTTGGCGTGGCAGGAGCAATCAGCGAACAAGCTGACACCAGAAACTGGCAAACACTACCGCATTCAATATATTATACAAGGATATTCCTGCCTAAAGGAAAACAAAATTATTCACTGGAACTTATCTCCCAAAGCGGAAATACTGCACGAACTGTATCTCTCAGCACTGAAATTAAAGCAGGAAAAACAAACTTTGTTAACTTTCATAGTTTGGATGCAAAACCTCCCCGAATTAATAATTAATTAGAGTTTAATCTTAGCAATAGCTATACCTTGCTTTGACTTTGTAATGCAAATAAAATGCCGGATGAAAAAAATATCATCCGGCATAAAACTTTATATTACCAACAAATTTCGCCTATTTAAACACCACAACTGCAGCAGGATCAATTACTTGGAATGTAAAAGATTCAGTTAGATACAATTGCACTTTCTTGCTGGTATGAGATTCATAACCAATAGAAATATCTTTACCTAAAACAAGTTTGAAATCGCCTCCTCTTTCAGAAACAATATATGCATCATTAATATTTGGAGCTAGAATAATTGAACCGCCCAGCAGGCTTTCAAGTTGCTTGCGCAAAGGATAACCTTTGGAAAAAGCATTTACCTGTTGCCACTTTTCACTGCTTAAAACCAAAGTATAAGGCCCTTCTATGGATTTGTCTTTAAGCTGGGCAATTGCTTTGGCAATAGCTGTGCCAATTTCCTCAGTGTTTTTTGGAAAAGGTATTGCAGGATAATCAGAAGATTTTTTTAGTCCTTCAACATTTGCACTTTTTAATCCTTCATAGATTACATTTTCCTCAAATTTTGCAATTTCTCTCGCAGCATCTTCAAGTGCATCAAGATCAATATCTTCGGCTCCGCGAGCCATATTGTCCAACTCCCAGATATCAAGCTCAAAAGGTATTCTGGCTTCAATTAATGGAAGTACCTGGTGAATTCCGTATTTTACACCTGCCTTTTGATTTGCCGGAATATTAATCCTTCCAACAGGTAAAGCAGCATAATCAAGGCCTTTAGGCCCTTCAACTTCAACAAATTTTCTGGCAGATAATACTGATGTTAAAACATCTTTGGCAGTATCATTTATTTCTTCCCATGCTTGCGATGAGATTGGTGCTAATGATTTTCTTAAAATATCCATGATTTCCTCCTCTTATTTTTTTATTTTTCCAATATTTAATGAATCTGAACCTTCTTTGGGTTCATCGTCGTCATGACTGTCATGATGAGCAATAGGGCCTTCTTTAAAAAGGTTCTCCTTTAATTCGGCATCCCAGCCCGGCATGTTTCTTCTCAACCACTCAAGGGTCATGCATGCATGTTCAATTTCTTCATCGCGATTGTGAGCCATGATGTCCCTAAGCTCCTCATCATCGGTTGTAACAACTCTTTGATGATACCAGTCAACCGCTTCGATTTCTTCTTTTAAACTGTTTAATGCCCGTGAAAAATTTCTTGCTTCATTTGATAATTCATCAACGGGTTCGTGATAATTTGACATAGTTTTATGTTTTTTGATTATTATTAAAAATTAATTCTAAACAGAACTTTCCAAAAAAGTAAAATTCTCACATTGGCTGCAAGAATAAGTCTTTAAAAGCAATTAATTATTCATTATAATTACACAAATATAATATTTTTTCTTGAATATTTAACAGGCAATACGGCCAATTGTTTAATTTAAAAGCAGAAAAGGCGTTTTTAAATATTTATTTTCATTTTTGCTTTAACACAAAAACTAAACAAAAAAGTCAAGACTGCATAGTTTTTCCGACGGATCTAAGCTCACTCCGCTAAAAATTTAAATGGCCAAAATGAACGAGCCGATCATTAGATTTAAACACAATTTTTTACCGGAAAATTTAAATTATAAATACATTTGTGAAAAAGACTTATTATGGATTTTTACAATTTATGTAAACATCGGCAAAGTACCCGCAAATATTCTTCAAAGCCGGTTGAGAAAGAGAAGATATTAAAGATAATTGAAAGTTCACGATTAGCACCTTCGGCATGTAATTCACAGCCCTGGAAATTTGTAGTAGTGGATAACCCTGAACTAAAAGACAAAATTTCCCATTCGTCATACGGGAGTGTATTAAGATTTAACAGATTTGCTGCCGAAGCACCTGTAATGGTTGCTCTTGTTGTAGAACCTCCAAAAATGCTTGCAAAAATTGGTGGCGTCCTAAAAGACAAAGATTTTTATCTTATGGATATTGGGGTTGTTGCCTCTTTTTTTAGTCTGCAGGCAGCCGAACTAGGATTGGGGTCGTGTATGCTGGGCTGGTTTGATGAAGCAAAAGTTAAAAAGCTTCTTAAAATTCCGGCAAAAAAACGTGTGGCCTTACTTTTTACCCTCGGTTATGAAGCAGGGAAACAAAGAAAAAAAATCAGGAAAAGTTTTGATGAAATTTGTTCTTTTAATCAGTATTAAACAAGAATGTTGACAGCTAAAGATGAGCATGTAATAAGAGCTTATATTGATATAAAACTGCTTATTACAGAAAGTAATTTTTGATTGATGCTTTTTTAAAAAAAACGATTAAGTTTACTGAAAATTTCTAAAAATATTTCTAACAAATAAAATTTTCTAACTAAAACTAAACAAAATGAAAAGATTATTGTCATTAACATTAACACTATTAATTACGACGCTTATGTTTACAGGATGTGAAGAAGAAGCAAAAACAGAAGAGATGGGAGTAATTCCACAATCGACGATAGAAGCAACTATCAACAAAATAGCAGAAGATTACAACGCTGATCAGAAGCCAATGATAACCAAAGGAGTTTCTCAACTTGCCGCATTATGGAAAAAATCGGACGGAACAGAAGAGGAATTTACCGCTTTTTGTGTTGAGAATTATGCAGGAAGCAGCGATGAGAAGAAAGTATTGTTTGAAAAACTTTCTCAAAATTACGAATCAATTTGGGGATACGCCAACAGAACCAGCCTCGACCTTATGAGAGCATTACATTTGGACAAAGGAGAGGTTTTACCTGTTGATATGATGTTTGGCAGTTATTCTCCTTTAGCTCATTTTTATGATGATTTTTTTAAGAATAAAATAGCCTTTCTTAATGTTCTGAATTTTCCTTTTTATTCACTTGATGAAAAAGCTGATCTTGGGCGTGACTGGAACAGGCTCGAATGGGCTTATGCACGCATGGGTGATGTTTTTACCGCAAGGGTTCCTGCGGAGATAAATCAAATAGCTTCCCGCGTTTCTACAGAATCCGATGCATACATTTCCGAATATAATATAGTGATGGGCAAGCTTCTTAATGAAAAAGGGGAAACCATTTTTCCTGAAGGCATGAAACTCATAACTCACTGGGGTTTGCGCGATCAGCTCAAATCAAATTACGGTATTGAAGATGGCCTTGAGAAACAGAGAATGATATATAAGGTTATGGAAAGAATTATTACCCAGGAAATTCCCGAAATAGTAATAAATAATACAGAAGTAGAATGGGATCCTTATGCAAATAAAGTTTATAAAGATGGTGAAGAGATTGACTTCAAACACGAACCGGATACACGTTATAAACATTTATTAAATAATTATCACGCAAGCCGTGAAGCAGATGCTTATTCTCCGAGATACCCAACAGCAATAGAAAGAGCTTTTGACGCAAATCTGGAACTAACCCGCAAAGAGGTTGAGGATTTATTTATTGATCTTGTAAGTTCTCCATTGTTGAAACAAGTGGGAGAATTAATCACTAAGCGTCTTGGTCGTGATTTGGAAGCTTATGATATCTGGTATGATGGATTTAAAGCCCGCAGCGGAATTGATGAAAGCAATCTTGATATTATTACTCAAAAAAAATATCCTAATGCACAAGCTTTTGAGAATGACATCCCCAACATATTAATGAAGCTTGGTTATAAAAAGGATAGAGCAAATGAAATTGCTTCAAAAATTACAGTTGAAGCTGCTCGTGGTGCAGGACATGCCTGGGGAGCAGAAATGCGTTCTCAAAACTCATATTTGCGCACAAGAATTGCTAATGAAGGACTTAATTATAATGGTTATAATATAGCTTCTCATGAGCTTGGCCATAATGTTGAACAAACTATAAGCCTTTATGATGTTGATTATTATATGCTCAATGGTGTGCCGAATACTGCTTTCACAGAAGCTCTCGCATTTATTTTCCAGACAAGAGATCTTGAATTACTTGGAATGGAAAGTAATAATCCAAATCTGGAACACTTAAAAGCTTTGGATGTTTTTTGGGGTGCCTATGAAATTATGGGTGTGTCTTTAGTTGATATGTACGTTTGGCAATGGATGTATGAAAATCCTAATGCCACGGAAGCCCAGTTAAAAGAACAAACTATTAAAATTGCTAAACAAGTATGGAATGATTATTTTGCTCCTGTTTTTGGAGTTGAAGATTCTCCAATTTTGGCTGTTTATTCTCATATGATTAGTTATCCATTATATCTGGCAGCATATCCGATTGGTCATTTAATAGAATTTCAGTTAGAAGGCCAAATTGCAGGTAAAAATACTGCCTCAGAGATTGACAGGATATTTGCAACAGGAAGATTAATTCCCCAGGAATGGATGAAGCTTGCTGTTGGCGAACCAATTTCTAATCAGCCTTTATTTGATGCAATTGAAGTTGCTTTAAAGCATGTTGAGTAGGAAGAAACAATTTTAATAAAGACAAGACCTTATAAGTCTTATAATACTTTGAAGAATCTGTTGTGTAACTATGGTTGAAGACTGCCGAAAATGAGCAGTTTTCAACCATCACAACAAAATAGCGGAAGATTTTAATAATGAAACCATAACATTATAAGTGCATTTAAGAGATTACTTTTGCACCTGGCATTACACATTGAGTGAGAATTGCAGTAAGATGTGATGGATATAATCTAAGAAGCTATTTGATATTTAATGCCATTTTTTCTACAATGTCGGGGTAGTTCTTATATTCAAGCAATTGAACTTTTTCAGATAAGCTTTCTGCTGTGTCGGTGTCCCATATTTCGCAAGATTCCTGGAATATTATTTTGCCCTCATCATATTTTTCATTTACATGATGGATGCTAATGCCGCTTTCTTTTTCCTTAGCGGCTATAACAGCTTTATGAACTTTCATCCCATACATTCCTTTGCCACCATATTTTGGAAGTAAAGCCGGATGTATATTTACAATTCTGTCTTTATAGGCACTAATCAAAAAATCCGGAATCATAGACAGGAAGCCTGCTAAAACAATAAAATCAATTTTGTATTGTTTAAATATATTAATAATCTGCTTTTTATTCTCCCAATTAGGCCTTTCTATTGTAAGCGATGGAATGTTTTCTTTTTCAGCTCGTTTGTGAACATAAGCATTTGGATTGTCACTAATAATAAGAGCTATTTCTATGTTGGGGTTATTCCTGAAATAATTTATGAAATTCTGAACATTGCTGCCTCTGCCTGAGGCTAACATACAAATTCTTATTCGTTTATTATTTTGCAACATATAAACTATTATTATTTTTTCACAAAAATGAGAAAAAAACTTTAGAAAAACATCTTTGTTACAATATTTTCTTTAACAAATTTTCAGAAATATAGTTAATGTCCTGCATATTAATGACTTAAAAAGGTCATTTTTTTTCATATCTTAAATAATGATTAATCAATCTAAAAACACTATTATCCAAAGAATCGAGTTTGCAAACTCGTCATTGGCAATTTTGTAATTAGATTACCATCTTATCTAGACACTAATGAATCTGAGAAGAAACAAGCATATGCATATCTGTATTTTACTTATAATACGTTTGTTCTTTATGAATTCTTGCCTTATTAGGATAAATAAGCTTATCAAAATATTTGACAACAAACAGAATTTTTAAAATATGGCAATGTATATGTAATCTATTACGAACAAATAAATATTCACTACTGTTCGGTTAATATATTTTGAAACGAATGAATGTCAATATTGATAACAATTATATTAAACTTGACTGTCTTGGAGGTAATATTGGCATTTATTTTTTGCCATTAAGATTCTAAAACACGATAATTCACTAAAAATCTGGCAAGCAGGCTTTTATGCTTTGTGTTTCTTGGTGTCTTTGAGCCTTTAGGCTATAATTGATTTTAATCGGATAGTCGTGATAAATATTAAAGAATCACAAGATAAAACATAATAAACAGCAGAAATAAATCTAAAATATGTTATAAAAGCAAATAAACTAAAAACTTAGTTCATTATAAAATACACATATACAAACTTTTACATTAATATATGCAAAAATGCCAAAAAAAAAGTTGTTTAGGATAGGATTAATCTTTTATCTTTGCACACTGTAAAACAAAAAAAAGGAGATAACTATGTCTGAAATTACAACAAGAGTTAAAGCTATCATTGTTGATAAGCTTGGCGTAGACGAAAAGGAAGTAACCCCTGAAGCTAGCTTCACTAATGATTTAGGGGCAGATTCACTGGACACAGTGGAACTAATTATGGAATTTGAAAAGGAATTCAACATTGCAATTCCTGATGACCAAGCAGAGAAGATTAACACTGTGGGTGATGCTATTGCTTACATTGAGAACAACAATAAGTAAAACCTAAGTAGCTTTACATGGAATTTAGAAGAGTAGTCGTAACAGGAATTGGCGCTCTTACACCTATTGGCAAGACTGTCCCTGAATACTGGGACAGTTTGCTAAATGGTGTTAATGGAGCAGGCCCAATTACACGATTTGATGCGTCAAAATTTAAAACCAGAATAGCCTGTGAAATAAAAGACTATAAATGGGAGGATTATTTTGACCGCAAGGAAGTAAGAAAGTATGACCGTTTTACCCAATATGCAATGATTGTTGCAGAACAGGTAATGGAAGATTCAAAGCTTGATATAAGCAAGTTGGATCTTGACCGTGCCGGAGTTATTTGGGGAAGTGGCATTGGAGGATTGGAAACTTTGGTGCAAGAAGTGACTGACTATTTAAAAGGAGATGGAACCCCTCGTTTTAATCCTTTCTTTATACCAAAAATGATTGCAGATATCCCTGCAGGTCATATATCAATAAAATATGGTTTCAGAGGCCCTAATTTTACAACTACCTCTGCCTGTGCATCCGCAGCAAATGCTCTGATAGATGCTTATAATTTTATCAGATTAAATAAAGCAGATGTGTTTATTACCGGCGGTTCAGAAGCTGCGGTTGTAGGACCGGGAATTGGTGGTTTTAGTGCTATGAAAGCTATTTCTGAAAGAAATGATGACCCGCAAACTGCCTCAAGGCCTTTCGATAAAGATCGTGATGGTTTTGTTCTTGGCGAAGGTGCCGGTGCTCTCGTTTTTGAAGAGCTTGAACATGCAAAAAAACGTGGTGCAAAAATTTATTGTGAAGTTGCAGGTGGCGGTCTTTCTGCTGATGCAAGCCACATGACAGCTCCTCACCCGGAAGGGCTGGGTGCTAGAAATGTAATGAAATATGCACTTGAAGATGCAGGATTGAAACCAGAAGATGTTGATCATATCAATACTCATGGAACTTCTACTCCGGTGGGTGATATCGCTGAACCAAAAGCTATTGTTACACTTTTTGGTGAGCACGCATATAAAATGGCTATCAATTCTACCAAGTCTATGACCGGCCATCTATTGGGTGCAGCTGGAGCAGTTGAAGCAATCGCTGCAATCCTTGCTGTTGTGCATGATATTGTTCCTCCAACAATTAATCATTTTACCGATGATCCTGAAATTGATAATAAGTTAGATTTTACTTATCATAAAGCTGCTAAGAGAACTGTTAATGTTGCTCTAAGTAATACTTTCGGTTTTGGCGGTCATAATGCTTGTCTTGCATTTAAAAAGTATGTAGATTAGACTTTTAAATAAGATTTGAGATTTATTAATATTTTCAATAAAAAATTCACAGCCTCTGAGAAAAAATTAGCAGAGGCTGTGAAAAATATTTTTGGATATAATCCAAAGAATCTTTCCCTATATAAGCTTGCGTTTCGCCATAAGTCAATGGCACTGTCTGTTAATAATGGAGTTAAACACTCGAATGAAAGGCTTGAATATCTCGGAGATGCTGTCTTAAGCTCTGTTATTGCTGATTATCTTTTTAAGAAATTTCCATATAAAGATGAAGGTTTTCTTACTGAAATCAGATCAAGAATTGTTAGCAGAACAAACCTTAATAACCTTTCGCGCAAGCTCGGACTGGATAAGCTTGTTATGTCGAGTTTGGAAAACTTTTCTCAAAGCTCATCAATCACGGGAGATGCCTTTGAAGCTTTCGTTGGTGCTGTATATCTTGATAAAGGATATGCTTTTGCCCAGAAGCTTATTATTAATAAGATTATAAATATTCATGTGGATATAGATGACCTTGTTAATACTGAAGTTAACTACAAAAGCAGGATAATTGAATATGTCCAGAAGGAAAAAAAGCAAGCGGAATTTGTTGTTGTAAATGAGATGGAAAATGGCAAACGCATGAAAATTTACGAAGTAAATTTAATAATTGATGGTGAAGTTGTGGCCGGAGGTAAAGATTACTCTATAAAAAAAGCTGAGCAAAATGCTTCAGCCACTGCCTGGGAAAAGTTGTTTGCATAAAACTTCCTGTTATTTAAAATCCGTTATTTAATTTCAATTCAAAAAGCATAGCCGGGCAGACAAATAAAAAACTCCATGGTTTAGTTTTATTGAATTAGTGTTTTTCTGCTCTGTTATTTCAATATGTAGTAACTTTGTTTATCAACATTACTGAAATCTGAAAAAACAGAATATTTGATGGGCAAAAAACTGCTACTTAATGTAAAATATAAACCCGATTTTATTGTAATTGGTGTTTTTTGTCCTCTAAAAGATTATCGATTTTGTTGGTTGCTCAATAAATATCTGGATTATAACTTTAATTTCTTTGGAAATTTTCCTGTAAGATCATCAGCGGGGAAAATGCCGGCTTTTCATAATGTTTTTGAATGTTATAATGAATTATTGCTCCTTAGAATGTTTGTTCTAAACAACAAAAATAATGAGCAGATTATTTTTCCGACACCTGCAAATTTAGATTATCTTTTATTGATACAAGTTGATGAAAGCCGCCATGACATGCAACAAATGATAGCTTCAATAAGGTCTGTTCCCGGAATTAATGCAGCATTCTTTCTTGACAAAGAACTTGGCAAAAGGGCGGATGAGATTTTTTATGATTTGGAATTGTTTATCACAGACGTTGATCATTCGACAAACAAAAAATAATAACAAACATTTGATTTGCGAAATGTAATTTTAAATCAATAACAATTATTGCAAATTATAAAAAACACCTATTCCTGCCGAAATATCAGATGATGATGGTGCTAAAGTTAATCTGTCCGGCATTTTATTAATAGCAAATCCTGTTAAGAGTCCGATTGCGCATCCGGCAATCATATCAGATGCCCAATGTTTGTTTCTGTACACTCTTGAAAAGGAGACAATACCTGCTGCTGTATAGCTTAGCGGCGCAACCCACCGTTTGTCACTAAACTCATGCGAAATTACACTTGCCAGGGCAAAAGCAGATGCTGCGTGCCCACTTGGGAAAGAAGTATGTTTTACTTGAAATGATGGTCCGTGCCATGCATTCTTGTTGAAAAATTCCTGATCTCCGGGCCGTTCCCGCTGAGCCAAATATTTAGGAACGTAGCTTATCGCCCTGGCTATAATGTATGCCTTTGCGCCCTGCAGGGCAAAATGTGTAAGCTTTGAATTATCATTAGTGTATGAAAAAAGCCATATTGTAGCTAGTATTGGGACTGTTGCATATCCTCCGCCCAGAGGCTCAAGGAAATATTCTCCTGTGTTGCTTAAAGCTTTGTTGTAAAGCCCGTTCATAAATGACTGAATTTCTTCATCATAATTCCATGCCAATAATCCCGCTCCTGCTAATGAACCTGTAATTAGCCATTCCTTTTTATTAAAGTAAAATGGCGATTTTACAGTATTAATACCATCGTGAATATATGATGTCAGATATGATTTTCCGGGATAAATGTATTTATCCTGAATGATTTCCTGAGATTGAGAGTTTTTGTATAAAAACAGGGATAATATCAGGCAAATTATAAAAGTATGAAACCTCAATTTCATTTCTTAGAAGCAGTTTTTTTGGCCTCTTCCCAGAACACATCCATTTCGGCCAGTGTCATTTTTCTCATGTCCTTGCCATTTTCTTTTGCGTTTTTTTCAAGATATTCAAACCGTTGAATAAATTTTTTATTTGTTCGCTCCAAAGCACTTTCCGGATTAACATCAATAAATCGGCTATAATTAATAAGAGCGAATAAGAAATCTCCAAACTCTTCTTCTATTTTTTCGTGGCTTTCGCCCGATTCTATTTCATGCTTAAGCTCTTCCAATTCTTCATGCACTTTGTCCCAAACCTGTTCAGGCTTTTCCCAATCAAAACCAACTCCCCTGGCTTTTTCCTGTATTCTGTATGCTTTTATCATTGCCGGCAATGAAGCGGGAACACCGGATAAAACTTTCTTCTTGCTTCCTTCTTTTAGTTTTATCTTCTCCCAGTTTTCTTTAACTTGCTCATCATTATCAACTTTTACGTCGCCGTATATATGAGGATGTCGTCTTATTAGTTTGCTGTTTATGCTTTCAAGAACATCTGCCAGGGTAAAAGCATTATTTTCAGATGCAATTTTTGAATAAAAAACAACATGAAGAATTAAATCTCCAAGTTCTTTTTTTATCTCATCCATATCCCTGTCTATAATAGCATCCGCAAGTTCATAAGTTTCTTCAATAGTAAGGTGTCTAAGGCTGTCAAGGGTTTGCTTTTTGTCCCATGGGCATTTTTCCCTAAGCTCATCCATTATATCTATGAGCTTTTTAAAAGCGTCAATCGTTTTATCCATTAGTTTTTTTTGCAAAGGTAATAACAAAAACTTTCAGCATTAATATTTGTGAAGCAAAAATTGGAGCGGGAGAAGGTGAGAGTGTGAGAGCGTGGGAGCAGCAGAAAGTGAGACTATAGAGAACAAACCTGCACCTTCATCCTATGTTTACTGCACGTCATGCCGAACGTCAGTGAGGGATCTCGTTGAAA
>CAZTPA010000048.1:0-21541 GCA_964614525.1 uncultured Bacteroidales bacterium
TCCCAGAAAGATGTCCCCAGAAATCTTTTGCAGGTTTCTGTTGATAGTACAAGAATATATGTGGATGATCGTCCGGGAAAAACTGCCAGGGGCGGCTTCGCTGTTGGTGGTTTTACTTCTCAAAAAAATGCACCAACAAATTATTTTAATGTAGAAACTGATAATGCTACAATTATAGATCCAAGTGAACCGCGAATTTTATGGTATCCGCTTTCTAATGCATTTCTTGCTGGTCAGGTTTTAATTGTACATCCTGATAGTGTTGGTGCCAATTCATGGGCATCAGGTTTTGAAACTAAAGCCAAAGGTGATTATTCTCAAGCTATTGGATTTCAAACCCTCGCAGAAGGCACTTATTCAACAGCCTTGGGAAGGGGTGCAATTGCTAAGGAAGAAACCTCATTTTCTTTTGGTTATGAATCTGTTGCTAAAGGGCAGGACTCTTATGCATTTGGCGCAGGCGCACTTGCTTTAGGACAGGGTAGCTATGCCTTTGGTTCTATGGGTAGAGATACTACCGATTTTAATCCAACTGACTTCCCCACTAAAGCCGAAGGTAATTTCTCCTTTGCACTTGGACTTGGTGCATATTCTCTGGGAATTGCTTCAACTTCTATTGGTAATAATACTCATTCGCAGGGAAATAACTCATTGTCAATGGGTTCCTTTTCTGTAGCATCTGCAAAATATGCTGTTGCAATTGGAAATGAAGTGGAGGCTACGGGTATAAACTCATTGGCAATGGGACATAAAACTAATGCTAATAGTTGGTCAGCAACAGCCTTTGGAAATGAGACTACTGCTTCAGGTGCTGTCTCAACGGCTTTTGGCTCTTCTACTATTGCAAGTGGCCTGATGTCAACTGCTATGGGAGATAATACAACTGCTTCTCAACATGCTGCAACGGCCTTTGGCTCTGGAACTGAGGCATCAGGAAATTATTCACTGGCTGCCGGGTATAATACAACAGCAAGCGCCGAGGGGGCGATAGCTATAGGTAGGAATTCTTCAGCTATTGAGCAAAACGCAATTGCTATTGGTACCGCGCTTGAGTCGAGCGGTACAAATGTTTCTGTAGCTTTAGGATATTTTACAACAGCATCGGGTGAAAGCTCTGTTGCTATTGGTCGTAATTGCGAAACTACAGCTTCTGTTTCAACAGCACTGGGATATTATGCAAGCGCGCAAGCTTATGGCTCAAATTCTATTGGTAGCAGCACAACAGCAAGTGGAACATATTCTACCGCAATGGGCAATTATACCTCAGCTCTATCAGGTTATGAAATGGTTGTTGGTAGATATAATACATTATATACTCCTGCCTCCACTACAGCTTGGAACAGCACCGACAGGCTTTTTGTTGTTGCTAATGGTACAGCAAGTACCAGCAGAAGTAATGCCTTGACGATTCTTAAGAATGGCAATGTTGGTATAGGTAATGATTCCCCTGCAAACCCTTTACATATCACTGGATCTGCAAGGCTTGATGGTATTGCCCGTATTGATGGTTCAATCAGGCTTAATTATGATGCTACGCAAACAGAACAGATAAGAATTTGGCATGGTTCCTCCTATGGTGTAATCGGAACATATACCAATACTCCATTGGTAATTAGAACAAACGATACTGATAGAATGTTTTTTGCAACAACAGGCAGAGTTGGAATAGGAACCAATGCACCAACTAATGTTTTTCATACTCTAGGAAATGTTAGTGGTGGAATTGCTACTTTCCAGAATAGCGGAAATGATTATAGCAGACATGGCGTATATATAAAAGCCGGGCCTAATGGCTCCGGTGGGGATCACTGGTTAATTAGATTTTATGGCGGTGATGGTACTTACTATGCCGGCTCTATAAAGAATACAAATGGCACACTTGCCTTTGATCAACCATCCGATAAAAGATTGAAGAAGAATATTGCAAATGCAGATTTTAATGCTATTGATATCTTAAAGAATATCAGAGTTGCTAAATATCAGTACAAAGATTCTGAAGATTTGAGTTTTTATAATACCGGATATATTGCCCAGGAAGTACAATTGGTTTTGCCTGAAATGGTTTCTGAAGATCCGGAAACAGGTTTGCTTGGTGTTTCTACATCTTATTTAATACCTGTAATGCATAAAGCCATTCAGGAACAGCAGGATTATATTCAGCAGCTTGAAGAGAGAATTGAAAAACTCGAAAAAATGATGTTGCAAAATACGAATGAGTAATTTTTAGCCGGTTTTAATTTTTTGTTTATTATCTGCTTTCTCCTTTATTTATAAAAGTTGCATTTGATACTTGAACTTTCAAAAGTGAATAATTGAAAAAAATAGCTGTCTTTTTGCATATTTTTTTTACTTTTATGACTTGCGAATGTCTTTGTTTTAGCAGAAATAACAATTATAATGAGGCAAATAATATTTTTTTTATTCTGTATCACATCTCTTTTTAGTTATACCCAGGTCAATAATACCGGTAATCCTATTGTGAATAATTTTGCACCAATTGAGTATAAGGCTGCCGAACAAAACTGGAGTATTACCCAGGATAACAGAGGTGTAATGTATATCGGAAATCATGCAGGAGTTATTGAGTATGATGGAAATAACTGGAGAATGATACCTGTTGATAATAATTCAGCTGTAAGATCTCTTGATGTTGATGAAAATGGACGAGTATATGTGGGTGCAGTTGGTGAGTTTGGATATCTCCGGCCCGACAAAATCGGAAATATGGAATATGTTTCACTTTTGGAAAAAACTGATACTGCTTTTCATGATTTTTCTGAGGTTTGGAAACTATATGCCAATAATAATACCGTTCATTTTTCTGTAAGAAGCGGCTTTTTTACATACCATAGTAAAGAAGATACTGTAATTGCATATAAACATAATTCATATTTTCGCGAAAATATTTATCCTTTATTTACTTTTTTGCATAATGATGATATTTTTGTAGGAACATACATCAAAGGTCTTCTGAAATTAGATGGAGAAGAGTTTGTTGAGATACCCGGAAGTGAGTTTTTTGCAAGGAAGAATGTTTTCTCTGTTTTAGAGTATGATGATGACAATCTTATGATTTGCACTGATAATAATGGTGTTTTTCTGTATAATATGAATACTTATGAAATTGATGACAATTTTTTTGAGGAGAAGACCCAGCAATTATTAAGTGAAAGTTATTTGTTTCATACAATTAAACTACCCGAAAACAGATTTGGATTTGCAACTTCTCAAAGAATTATTATTACTGATAAAACCGGCAATATTGAAGCTATTGTCGATAATAATAACGGCCTGCAAGATCCAACTTCATATTTCTTATATCATAATTCTAAAGAAAAAGATGCTCCTATATGGGCTGCTCTGAACAATGGTGTATCATATATACATGCTCTGAATCCTGTAAAAAAGTTTAATGAAAGCTCCGGTTTGATTGGTCTTATTATGGACATAGTCAGTTTTGACAATAAAATTGTTGTTGCTACTACTTCCGGCGTATTTTATTTGCAAACATATCCAACAAAGCCTGCCGAATTTATTGAAATTGAAGGAATTAATATGTTTGTTTATGCTCTGGATATATGGTTGAATCCTGTTACAAATCAGAAAGAAATAATAGTTGCGGCAAGAGGTGAAGTGTTTAGAGTTGATCATAATTTTCGTGTCAGATCAATTACTAAAACTATTCCGGACAAAACTCATAATGCTTTGGAAGTACTCTCTTCAGATGTTTATCCTGATAGAATATATTTGGGACTAAGCGGGGGGCTGGAAATTATTGAATATAAAAATGGTTCATGGAATGTAAGTGTTCTAAAAGATTATTTCCCCAATGAAATTAGAGCTATAGTAGAAGAGGATAATGGTGACCTTTGGGTAGCCTCTCATTTAGTCGGATATGGCAGATTTCAGTTTAAAGGGGATGAGATAAACTTTACTAAATATGACTCTAAAGATGGCTTGCCCGAAGATCTTAATTTGTTAAAGCTTTTTAAATATGATAATAGGATATTGTTTGCAAGCAGTGAGGGGATATATGTATTTGATGATGAAACAGAAACTTTTTTATATGATACTATAATTAATCATGATGATGCAAATAGAGAAAGAGGTTATTTTTCTTTTGCTGAAGATAATAGTAAAAACCTCTGGATGTCAGGATATATAGGGCAACAGAAAATATGGATTGAGAAAGCCGAGAAAAATAATGATGGCACTTTTGACTTTATTACTAATCCCTTTAAAATTCTACCATCACTATGGTGTGATGCTATTTTTGTTGATGATAATGATGTTGTTTGGATGGGAATTTCTGATCAGTTGTATTCATACAACAATAATGTCCAAAAAGATTATAATCAAACCTTTAATACTATTATTAGAAATGTAAGCACTCTTGGGGATTCATTGATTTTTGCAGGAACTAATTTTGCCAAAAATAGTATAGGTGAGAATATGGTTGCTTCTGATCAGCCTGAAAGTATTAAGCCGGTTTTAAAATATGAATTCAATAATCTGAGTTTTACGTTTTCTTCTACTTTCTTCGAAGCTCAGGATGATATTGAATATAGTTATAACCTGGAGGGCTTTGATAATTGGTCACGTTGGTCGCCGGAAACAAAAGCAGTTTACTCTTATATCCCGGTTGGAAGTTATACATTTAGAGTAAAAGCCCGCAATGTTTATGGACAGGAAAGCATTCCTGCTACATTTGAGTTTGTAATATTATCACCTTGGTATAGAACCGTATGGGCTTATATCGGATATGCTATTATACTCATAATAATTGTTTATGTGATTATTATTCTTAATACCAGAAGGCTACAAAGAGAAAAGGAAATTCTTGAAGGTATTGTTAAAGAAAGAACTGCGGAAGTTGTGCAACAAAAGGAAAAGATTGAAAAGCAAAATGAAAATATAACCAATAGCATTCAATACGCTAAAAGAATACAAACTGCTGCTTTACCTCCTGATGATTTTATTGATGAACTTATTCCTGAACGATTTATCTTGTTTATGCCCAGAGATATTGTTAGCGGTGATTTCTATTGGATTGGTAAGATGGGAGATAAAGTTATTGCTGTTGCTGCCGACTGTACAGGGCACGGAGTTCCGGGCGGATTTATGAGTATGTTGGGGATATCTTATCTAAACCAAATTGTAAGTTCTAATAATGATTATAATGCTGGCGAAATTCTTGATCACCTTAGATATCAGGTTATGAAATCCTTGAGGCAGGAAGATGAATCCAGTGAGTCGAGAGACGGAATGGATATTGCATTGATAGTTTTTCATAAAGATAAAAAAACAATAGAGTTCGCAGGAGCAAATAATCCTTTATATGTTATCCGAAATAATGAAATTCTGGAAACTCCCGGAGATAAAATGCCTATAGGAATTCACCGAAGAGCAGATCGTAATTTTGTTAATAATAAAGTTGAAGTTCAAAAAGGTGATATGCTATATGTATTCTCTGACGGCTATAAGGATCAATTTGGTGGTGCTGAAGGGAAAAAGTTTATGAGTAAAAACTTCAAACAAATTCTAATCGATGTTCATACTAAACCTGTTGATGAGCAAAGAGATATTCTTGAGAAAACAATAATAGATTGGACCGGAAATTATGAAAGAATTGATGACATAATTGTTATTGGTATTCGGGTTTAGTTCAATACCTTTGCCGGCAAAATTTATTAGATTTTTATTATTTGATATTTAGTATCCTTACTTTTTTATGACAGATTTTTTATCCGATTTAAATGAAGTTCAACAAGAAGCAGTTAAATCTCTTGATGGTGCTGTGATTGTTGTAGCAGGCGCAGGCTCAGGCAAAACAAGAGTGCTTACATATAGAATTGCATATTTGCTGGCAAATGGCGTGGATCCTTTCAATATCCTTGCACTTACTTTTACCAACAAAGCTGCAAAAGAAATGAAAGAGCGTATCGCTACTTTGGTTGGTGCATCCAAAGCTAAGAGCCTTTGGATGGGTACTTTTCACTCTGTTTTTGCCAGAATTTTGCGCTATGAATCCGAGAAAACAGGGTATCCTTCCAATTTTACAATTTACGATACTGATGATTCCAAAAGGCTTCTTAAAACTATTATTAAAGAACAAAATCTTGACGAAAAGGCTTATAATACCGGCGCTGTCCTTAATAGAATTTCTAACGCAAAAAATAATTTAATATCAGCCGTTGATTATAATGAGGATTTTGAAATTCAGACTCATGATGCCCAAAGTCGAAGACCTAAACTTGGACTTATTTACAGCTTATATCAACAAAGACTCAGAAAATCGGCTGCAATGGACTTTGACGACCTGCTCTTTAATACTAATGTGCTGTTAAGAGATCATCCCGATGTTTTGTATAAATATCAGAATAAATTCCGCTATATCCTTGTTGATGAATATCAGGATACTAATTTTTCTCAGTATCTGATTGTGAAAAAACTTGCCGCTAATAATGAAAATATTTGTGTTGTCGGCGATGATGCACAAAGCATATACGCCTTCCGCGGCGCTAATATTCAAAATATCTTAAATTTCAAAAGTGATTATCCCGAACATAAGGTTTATAAACTTGAACAAAATTACAGAAGTACTAAGAATATTGTTAATGCTGCCAATAGTGTTATTGCGAATAACAAGGATCAGATAAAAAAACTTGTGTGGACCGATAATGAAGAAGGAGATAAAATTAATATTTTTAAGGCTGCAAATGAAAAAGAAGAAGCCTCTATTATTGCTGCTAAAATTTTTGAGCTTAGAAACTCAGACCATTTTGCAGATAGAGATTTTGCTATTTTATACAGAACTAATGCTCAATCCAGATCATTAGAAGAATCTTTGAGAAAAAATAGTATTCCTTATAAAATTTTTGGCGGCTTATCTTTTTATCAAAGAAAAGAAATTAAGGATTTATTGGCATATTTCAGATTAATAGTTAATAATAGTGATGAAGGTGCTTTTCTTAGAATTGTGAATTTTCCCGCTCGTGGTATTGGGAAAACCAGCCTTGATAGAATTATTGTTGCCGCCAATGACTCCAATACTCCAATCTGGAATGTCGCTCAGAATCCTGCACAATACAGAGTGGAGATAGGATCCGGCGTAGCGAAAAAACTGAATGAATTTGTGCTCATGATCAAAAGTTTTAAAGCAAGGCTCTTGAATGTGAATGCATACGAAATGGGCAAAATGATAGCCTATCAAACAGGTATTATTAAGCATTATAATGAAGATGAATCGCCTGAAGCCGTCATGAGACGCGAGAATATTGAAGAGTTAATAAGTGCACTAAAAGATTTTTCAGAGGCTGCAGAAGATGTGGAAGGTGAAAAAGGCAACAGATCTATCGATAAGTTTATGGAAGAAATTTCTCTGATGACAGATCTTGACATGGAAAATGATAATCCGGAAGATACAAACAAAGTATCTTTAATGACAATGCATGCCGCTAAAGGATTAGAATTTCCGGTGGTTTTTGTCGCCGGAATGGAGGAAAACCTATTCCCATCTCAAATGTCTTTGCAATCAAGAACAGAACTGGAAGAAGAAAGAAGATTATTTTATGTTGCACTGACAAGGGGAATGAAAAAAGTTTTCCTTTCTTATGCTGAAACCAGATTTAAATTTGGAGAGTTTAATTTTTGCGAGCATAGCCGATTTCTAGATGAAATAGATATGCAATTTGTTAATGATGCTTCCGCTAATACCTATGCTAAAGTTAAAAATGCATTCCAAAAAGAAGATTTCGGGGAAAGCAGAAAGAAATATGTTAAAATTAATAATCTTAGTGCAAAGCCTCTTGATGATAAAGTAGATAGTGATTCCGGGTTTTCCCAACTCTCAGCAAGCCAGCTGGAAATTGACATGACTGTGCAACATCAAAGGTTTGGTATAGGACAAGTTAAACAAATTGAAGGAAGTGGGGAAAATGCTAAGGCTTCTGTTGTTTTTAAAAACTTTGGACAAAAACAACTGTTGCTTAAATATGCAAAATTGAAAATTTTAATATAATTTTTTTAGTATTATTTTAAATGTTTATATTTGCAGCATATAAATGCCTCTGTTTTTAATTTTGACCCCTTTTTAATTAATGCTATTTAGAGTACTTATTCTTATTTGTACCTTATAATAATTTTATAAACCCACATATTATTGAATATTTGAATTATTCAAAATTATATTATTAAAAATTTATGGAGTATAATACCTCACGTTCTAAAATGAATATTTCAGAATATGGAAGAAATATTCAGAAAATGATTGAATATATCAAAACTGTTGAATCACGAGATAAACGCAATAAACTTGCTAAAGCTACTATTAATGTGATGGGGCAGCTTAATCCTCACCTCAGAGATGTTAGCGATTTTAAACATAAGCTTTGGGATCATCTGTTCATTATGTCTAACTTTGAACTGGATGTTGATTCTCCCTATCCTATACCTTCAGCTGAAACTTTTCTCACAAAGCCCGAAAAATTAAAATATTCTTCAAATAATATTCATTATAAACATTATGGCAGGCATATCGAAAGAATGATTGAAAAAGCCTGTGAATATCCTGAAGGTGATGAAAAACGTGCACTTGTTAAATTAATTGCAAATCATCTTAAAAAATCATATCTCACCTGGAACAGAGAAACCGTTAATGATGAAGATATTGCCGCTGACCTTGCTACTCTTTCAAAAGGAAGGCTTACTTTAGATGATAATATAAAGCTTCACAATACTTCGGATATACTTTCTAAAAATAAAAGGAAGAGACATCCGTCCAAGCCATATAATAACCCTAAATCCGGAAATTATTCTAAACCTTCGCACAGACCCAGGAAAAGCTAAGTCCGGATTGTTGATAAACTTATAAGAACTTCTTATCTCTCGTTTTTTACGATAATATTGTATTGAAATAATACCTTTTTTCAATACCTTCGCACAATTATTAATATAAATAATCCTATTCAGAAACAATAGCAAAAACTCTTGTAAATGGAAGCTTTTGAGATAGTTGGAGGGAAAAAACTCAAAGGAGAAATTATCCCGCAAGGTGCTAAAAACGAAGCATTACAAATAATCTGTGCAACTTTATTGACCGATGAAAAGGTTGTGCTAAATAATTTACCTAATATCATTGATGTAAACAATCTTATAAAACTCCTCGATAAAATGGGAGTGAAGGTTGAGAAAATTAAAGAGGATAAATATTCTTTCCAGGCAGACAATGTTAATACAGAATATATTGGATCTCAGGAGTTCCTTTCAGAATCGTCCAAACTAAGAGGTTCTGTTATGATTATTGGGCCAATGCTTGCTAAATATGGCAAAGCACTTGTCCCCAAGCCGGGTGGTGATAAAATTGGCAGAAGAAGACTTGATACACATATAATAGGGTTGCAAAATCTTGGTGCAGAATTTATTCTAAACAGGGATAATGGATATGCTACTTTGAAGGCTAAGAAACTGAAAGGTGCATATATGCTGCTTGATGAAGCTTCTGTTACAGGTACTGCCAATATCATTATGGCAGCAGTTCTTGCCGAAGGTACTACAACAATTTATAACGCAGCTTGTGAACCATACATACAACAGCTTTGTAAAATGTTGCTAAATATGGGTGCCGATATTAAAGGTGTTGGCTCAAATCTTATTACCATAAAAGGTGTTGACAAGCTTAATGGCTGTGAACATACAATGCTGCCGGATATGATTGAGATTGGTAGTTTTATCGGCCTGGCAGCGATGACTCAGTCTGAACTTACTATTAAAAATGTGAGATTTGATCAACTTGGTGTTATTCCTGAAGTGTTTGCTAAACTTGGTATAGATTTTAAATTAATTGGTGATGATATTTTTATCCCTTCCCAAGAGGAATACCAGGTTGAAACATTTTTGGATGGTGGTATCCTGACTATTAGCGATGCTCCCTGGCCGGGTTTTACACCCGACCTTCTGAGTATAGTGCTGGTTACAGCTATTCATGCTAAGGGAAGTGTGCTTATTCATCAAAAAATGTTTGAAAGCAGACTGTTTTTTGTGGATAAATTAATTGATATGGGAGCACAAATAATTCTTTGTGATCCTCACAGAGCTTCGGTTATTGGTCTTAACAGACAACATACCCTGAAAGGACTGGAACTTACATCTCCTGATATTAGAGCAGGTGTGGCTCTGCTCTTTACAGCACTCAGTGCTAAAGGTAAAAGCACAATTTATAATATTGAACAAATTGACAGAGGTTATCAGAATATTGATAAGAGGCTTCTTAATATTGGTGCTGATATTAAAAGAATTCAAATTGGCTGACAATTTGACTGCTTTTTATAATTGGCAAAGCCTTTGTAGAGCAAGTCAGTAAAATGCCTTTTTAATAATTGCAGAATTAATTATTTTGTTGAAAATGCTTAAAAAGATATGGTGAAGTCAAAAAAGAACAAAGAAGAAAAGAAAGAAATGACAAAAGAGAATGTAAAAAAGTCAGACAATAATGTTGCAGGTAAAGACAAAAAGTCATCTAAAAACAATTCTGACATAAATAACGAAGAAGAGAAAATAACTGAAATTCACGAAGAAGAGCCGGCTAAATCTAAGGAAGAAGAACTACAGGAAAAGCTTGATGAGCTTAATGATAAATATTTAAGACTGTTTTCGGAGTTTGATAATTTTCGAAAGAGAACACTTAAAGAAAAAGTTGAGTATTCGAAAATGGCGTCTGCCGATGTGATAACTTCTCTTTTGCCTGTTTATGATGATTTAGCCAGAGCTTGTGAATCTATTGAAGAAACTCAGGAAAATGAATTCATAGTTAAGGGAATTAATCTTATACATACTAAGTTTAAAAGTATTCTGCATCAAAAAGGAGTAGAAGAAATCCCAACTATCGGAGAAAGCTTCAATACAGATTTTCATGAAGCTATTTCCAATGTTGCAGCAAAAAGCGAAGAGGAAAAAGGAAAGATTATTGACGAAGTAGAAAAAGGCTATTTATTACATGGCAAGGTTTTGAGATTTGCGAAAGTAGTTGTGGCAAATTAATTATTAAGGAGTTTTAAATGGCAAAAAGAGATTATTACGAAGTACTGGGTGTTTCAAAAAATGCTACCGCAGAAGAAATAAAAAAAGCATATCGACAAAAAGCACTCAAATATCATCCGGATAAAAATCCTGATGATGCAAGTTCCGAAGCAAAGTTTAAAGAAGCTGCCGAGGCTTATGAAGTATTGAGCAATCCGGATAAAAAAGCAAGATATGATCAATATGGTCATTCCGGTTTAGGAAATAACTTTGGTGGTGGCGGTGGCTTTAGTGGTGGCGGTATGTCTATGGAAGATATATTCAGCCAGTTTGGTGATATTTTTGGTAGTGCTTTTGGTGGATTTGGCGGCTTTGGTCGTTCCTCCGGTCGCTCCTCTCGCCGCGTAAACAAAGGTTCTAACCTTAGAATAAAAGTTAAACTTACTCTTGAGGAAATACTTAATGGTGTTGAGAAAAAAGTTAAGGTAAGTAAATATGTGCCATGTAAAGATTGTGGTGGAAAAGGTGCAAAAGCCGGAAGTTCCTATAAAACATGTTCTACTTGCAATGGAATGGGACAAGTTACCAGGGTTACAAATACTTTTTTAGGCCAAATGCAAACAACATCCACATGCCCGACTTGTGGAGGTGAAGGTCAAATTATTACTGAAAAATGCAACACTTGCTACGGTAATGGCATAATTAAAGATAAGGAACTTATTAGTATTAATATACCGCCGGGTGTTTCCGAAGGTATGCAACTATCACTTAGCGGAAAAGGAAATGCCGCCGCCAGAGGTGGAATCCCCGGAGATTTAATCGTTCTGGTTGAAGAACAAAAACACGAACATCTTATAAGAGACGGAAGTAACTTATTGTATGAACAATATATCTCATTTCCTGATGCTGCTCTGGGTAGATCCATTGACATACCTACCCTGGAAGGAAAGGCACGTATAAAAATTGAACCCGGAACTCAATCAGGTAAGGTTTTAAGACTTAAAGGAAAGGGCTTACCTTCTATTAATTCTTATGGTAGAGGAGATTTGCTTGTTAGTATTAATGTGTGGACTCCCCAAAATCTTTCTAAAGAAGAAAAAGCGGCCCTAAATGAGTTTGCTAAATCAAGTAACTTCAAACCAAATCCTACTAAGTCTGATAAAAGCTTTTTCGAAAAAATGAGAGAGCACTTTAATTAATGTATTTATTAATTTGATGTAAAAAAAATGGAATATCTATTCCGTGCCGATAATGTCACAAAAAACTATTCAGGTCACAAAGCTCTTGATAATGTTAGTATTGCTGTTCCGGAAAAATCAATTTTCGGACTGCTGGGACCTAATGGTGCCGGAAAAACAACGCTGATTAGAATTATTAATCAGATTATTGGACCCGATTCAGGACAATTGTTTTTTAATGGACAGAAATTAAAAGCTGAACATGTGCATCAAATCGGTTATCTCCCCGAAGAAAGAGGCCTTTATAAAAAAATGAAAATTGGTGAGCAAGCTGTTTATCTCGCACAATTGAAAAATGTTAATAAAGCTCTCGCTAAAAAAGAACTTATTGAATGGTTCGATAAATTTGACCTTATGCCTTGGTGGAACAGAAAGGTCGAAGAACTTTCAAAGGGAATGCAGCAAAAAGTGCAGTTCATTATTACAATTATGCACAAACCTAAATTGCTGATATTTGATGAACCATTTTCCGGATTTGATCCGATAAATGCAAATTTATTAAAAGAGGAAATTCTAAAACTGAGAAATGACGGTGCTACTGTTGTTTTTTCAACTCATAACATGAGCTCTGTTGAAGAACTTTGTGATCATATTGCATTGATAAATAAATCGCAAAAAATTCTCGAAGGTAGAGTTGACGATATCCGGAAATCATACTCTACAGATATATATAGTGTTGAAATGGCTGAGGCCGGTGAAGATTTTTATACGGATCTTCAAAAAGATTTTAAAGTTAAAATCGAGAATAAATCAGAAAATATTGTAAAATATAAAATACAATTACCCAAAGAAGTTTCTTCCAATGAGCTTTTATCAAGGCTTATTGCGGCTGGAAGAATTATTAGTTTCAAGGAATTGCTGCCAAGCATGAATGATATTTTTATTAAAAACGTGACCGGCAAATATCCTGATGAATTGAATAACTAAAATTTTATTATTTCTTATTATAAACAGGCTGTAATGAATAAAATATTTATAATAATAAAGCGTGAATATCTTAGCAGGGTTAAGAAAAAAAGTTTTATCGTAATGACTCTTCTGGGGCCTGTTCTTATGGCAGCTTTGATGATTGGTCCGATTATTCTTGCTCAAATGTCTGATAGTGTTTATGAAATTGCTGTTGTTGATGATACAGACTTCTTTTATGAAAATCTTGAAGATGCAAATGACGTAAAATTTGTTCATTTGCCTACAAATATTAATGACGCTCTTGAATTGCATAAAAGAGGCAGCTATGATGCAGTTTTGCATATTCCTGAATTTGCTTTTGAAGCACCTACAGGCCTGAGGCTTTTTAGTGAAAAGTCTGTAAATATGAATGCAAAGCTTTATGTTGAAAATGCCTTGCAACACGAGTTTGAAAGCCTGAAATTAGGAGCCGCTGGAATTGATGAGGAAGTTTTGAGAGCTATCGATACGTCTATCGATATTAGAGCTATAAGATTACTGAAAGATGGTGTTGAACAAGCAGATTATCCTGAAATTAGTATGGTGCTTGGAATTTTTGGAGGCATACTTATATATTTCTTTATTTTTATGTTTGGTTCTCAGGTTCTTAGAGGTGTCCTGGAAGAGAAAACCAGTCGTATTGTTGAAATAATTGTTTCTTCTGTTAAACCATTCCAACTTATGATGGGGAAAATTGTTGGCGTAGGATTAGTTGGTTTAACTCAGTTTATGATTTGGGTAGGACTGACTTTTTTTCTTGTTGTTTCAGTACAAAGTGCTTTTCCTGAGCAATTTAAATTTACTCCTGTTGAACAAGTTTATGTCTCACCGGATGATACTTATGATGCCGAGAGATTGCAAGAACGCACGGAAGATATTATGCAGTACAACTCACCTGCAGGTCAGATTATGGAAGGGTTAAAAGCTATTGATTTTCCTGTTATGATTTTTTCATTTATTTTCTTTTTCATCGGAGGATATCTCTTATATTCATCTTTATTTGCTGCTATTGGGTCTGCCGTTGATAATGAAACAGACAGCCAGCAATTTATGCTGCCGGTAACTGTTCCCCTGATATTTGCCATTGTTATGGCACAAATGATTATTAATAATCCCTCAGGACCTGTCGCTTTTTGGCTGTCGATTATCCCATTTACTTCTCCTATTGTAATGATGCTTAGAATACCTTTTGGCGTGCCATTCTTTGATTTATTTTTGTCAATGGCATTGCTGATACTTGGTTTTGTCGCTACAACATGGCTGGCAGCTAAAATTTATCGTACAGGAATACTTATGTACGGAAAAAAACCTTCCTACAAAGAATTGTGGAAGTGGATAGTTTATAGAAGATAGTCTTTGATTGATGATGTGTTTTTTTTAGTGAAAAATTACTAACATGCGTTTGGCAATAATTGATTGTGGTACTAATACTTTTCACCTGCTTGTTGCAGACCTTGATAATGCCGGAAATTATTCTTTCGTATATAAAGACATTAAAAATGTAAAGCTGGGAAAGGATACTATTCTTAATAATAAAATCTTACCTGAATCAATGGAAAGAGGATATAAAGCCATTGATGAGTTTATTTCTGTTGCTAATAAACTAAAATCAGAAAAAACAATTATCACTGCCACCTCTGCTGTTAGGAGTGCTGATAATGGTAATGTTTTTGTTGATGAAGTGTTTAAAAGAACAGCTGTTAGAATCAATGTTATTGATGGAGACAGAGAGGCAGATTTGATTTATAAAGGAGTAAAACTTGCAATGGACGATTTTAATGATGCTGTACTTATTATGGATATTGGCGGTGGTAGTACCGAATTTATCCTGGCAAAAAATGATTCTATTATATATAAGCATAGCTTTGACCTGGGAGTTGCAAGATTGTTGCAGAAATTCAATCCTTCTGATCCTATTACAAAAAAGAACATCAATGAAATTCATGACTATTTCAATCTCCGTCTAAAACCTCTTTTAGATCAAATTAAGAAAGTTCCTGTATCAAAATTAGTTGGTTGCTCCGGATCCTTTGAGTCTCTGCACTCAATGATTTATTCCCAAATCTATAATACACCGATTGATAAAGAAATCAAAATAGCTCCTATAAAGGAAAATGACTTTCGTCTCATATATAATAAACTACTCGCCTCAACCGAAGCAAATCGGCTAAAAATGAAAGGCCTTATTCCAATGCGCGTGGATACAATTGTTCTTGCAAGTGTTTTTATTAATTATGTAATTACGACATTTCAAATAAATGAAGTATTTTATTCTGCCTTTGCACTGAAAGAAGGCGTGCTGGCTGAAGAATTATGTTGATTTTATTTCAAATATTACATCATATTCAAATATATTTATATATTAGCAAATTATATATGAGGATATTTTGATTATATGTCGAATTAATGTTTGAATAAATCAATGAAAAGGCTTTTATCTATAATTACTCACCCTTTCTTTTTGCCAATTATTCCCTCAATAATTATTTTTTTGTTGCTGCCAATAAATATGGAACGTTATGTTATAGAACTAGTAAGCAAACAATTTATAAAGCCAAATATATATTATTATTATGAGGATATAACAAACAATGGAATTTCAGAAGAGATATTTATTAGAAATTCAGGAAATATTACTATGATTGAAGTCAGAAATGATGAAGGACTAGTTTATAATCAGTGGAATTTGCATGGAAATGTTGATTTTTTTCATCAACAAGAACTTTATATTTCAGGGAATTATAAACCAAATAATATAAAAGAGCTGTACTTTTTTACTTTATCCAATGATAGTATTTTTCTTCATGCTATTGAAAATCCGGATAGTACAGATTTATTTATAGAAAATAGATTTATTACTACAACCGGTTTGGGAAAGATTTCACCCGACCCCAATATTATTAGTGCCCAAATGGACGACCTTGATGGTGATGGACTTAATGAACTTATATTTGGAATTTCATCAGGGTTTTCTATGTATCCACGAAGAGTTTTCGCATATTACATTGAAAAGGATTCCCTAGCTAAATCTCCCGAATCTTCATATAATATCAAAAATATTATTCAGGCGGATATTACCGGTGATGGAAAAAACGAAATAATAACCAGCGGGGTGTCAACAGCTAATGTTAACCCTAATGAAGCGAAATATCATGATTATAGTAATTGGTTAATGGTGTTGGATAATAATTTGGAGTTTGTTTTCGAACCTGTTGAAATTCCCGGCAAATCAATCTATTTTAAAGCATATGTTTTTCATAATTCTGAAGAATCTGTTTTAGCCGGCATTACTCATAATTACAGAGGAGGTGGACAAACAAAATTATATTTTTTTGATAAATCAGGACACATTTATGATGAGCAGGAGTTTGACTTCAGGATAAGCTCTTCATGTCTGTTTTGTAATAAACAAGGAGAGAATATTTTGGCCGTTTCTAATCCGGACTTAGGCACTTACTTTTTTGATAGTAAATTCAATCTCCTTATGAATTCTGAAGTTGCATTTATTACTGGTGCATGTGAGTTAGCAGACTTAAATTCCGATGGCATAGACGAATTAATTTGCTTTGATTTGATAAATGGTCGAATAATGGTGATTTGCACATCAACTTATAAATGGGTTGCTCTGGATGAAAATTTTCCTAAAATTTCTGACAAATTTATAATGTCAATTAAAGAGAATAAGAATGAATCACCGGAAATATTTCTTCAAGCGGAATCAAATATTTATTCTTTCAGATATGCAGAAAATCCATTCTTTATATTTAATCATTTTGTCTTTTGGATGTTATATTTTGGCTTACTTGGTTTTACATTTGTTACAAGAAGACTTCATATTTATCAAATAAAAAGAAAACAAGACATTAAGAAAAAGATGATGGAAATGGAATTATATCTACATCAAAACAAAGCAGATCCCAATTTATTTATGAGTGCAATTAATTCGGTAATTCATTCTATAAAAGATAATGACACTGAAAAAGCTATTTTAAATCTGCAGCGTTTTGCAGCTTTATATAATGCTATGCTATTTTCATTAGATGAAATTCAACATAGCATTGAAGAAGAAATTAAACTATGTAAAGAATACCTTTATTTTGAAAAATTTGTGTTGGATAATAGGTTAGATGTAAGAATAAAAATTGATGAAAATGTGGATTTAAATCGCATTTTTCCTGAAATGTTAATTTTAAGATTTACTGAAAACATAGTTAAAACATTTTTTTCAAATTTAGATAATAAAGGAACAATAGATATTGCTGTACAAAAAAAAGATTTTCTGATTGAAATTAAAATCAAATGCCAAATCAGAGATAATATTACACCTGTAAATGTAAGTGATAATATGAATGAGAATCTGGAAGCTGCATCGAAGTATTTAAATTACTACAATTCATTATATCCGGAAAAATTTTCTTTTGAATATCATACACATGATAATCAAATTGATACAGAAGGTGTATGTATTATTGTTAAAAACAGCAAGAAAAATTAAATTCTCTTTAGATTTTATTATTTTTGTAGCTTGAAATTTTGAAACTCAGTGCATTCTGAAAAATCAAAAGTAAATTCTTTCCGCTTTTTTATAAATATTTACTGATGATTGAAAAAATATATCAAATTATTGAAAAAAATTAATAATTTTGTGCCCCCCAATATCTGTTTATTTAGTTTTTGATATTCAGTAGGTTTTGAAAAATATTTTATTTTCAACAGACGGGTTTTTGTCTGTTTTTTGCAAATTAGTTTGGGTTGTTAAAAAAAAAATACAAAGCTTATTGGTTTTGTGAAAATAACCCTTACCTTTGCACTCCTTTAAATGAGGATGATTTTTGTTTAAATGCTTAATAAATAAGAGTTTTATATAAAATAAAGAAGAAATATGCCAACAATTCAACAATTGGTAAGAAAAGGACGAAAAAAGGTTACTTATAAAAGTAAGTCACCCGCTTTAGATTCATGTCCGCAGCGTCGTGGTGTTTGTGTTAGAGTTTATACAACAACACCCAAAAAACCTAATTCTGCTATGCGTAAAGTTGCCAGAGTTAGGCTAACTAATGGTAAAGAAGTTAACTCATATATCCCGGGTGAAGGTCATAACCTTCAGGAACACTCTATTGTTCTTATTCGCGGTGGCAGAGTAAAAGATTTACCGGGTGTTAGATATCATATTGTTCGTGGTGCACTCGATACCAGTGGAGTTGACGGACGTAAGCAAAGAAGGTCTAAATACGGAACCAAAAGACCTAAGAAATAATATTTAATTTGATTAAAAGTTAAAATCCGTATAATAAATGAGAAAGTCGAAACCAAAAAAGAGAATAACCCTGCCTGATCCAAAATTTAACGATCAGCTGGTTACTATGTTTGTCAACAATTTAATGTTGAGAGGAAAAAAAACTCTTGCTTTTTCTATTTTTTACAATGCTATTGACATTGTAGCCGAAAAAACAAAAGAAGATGGTCTTGAAGTATGGAAAAAAGGTCTTACTAATGTAACTCCTGCTGTAGAAGTAAAAAGCCGCCGTATTGGTGGAGCTACTTTTCAAATTCCTGCTGAAATCAGACCGGAAAGAAAAAGCTCAATTGCTATCAAAAACCTTATCAAATTTGCAAGAAAACGCAATGAAAAAGGAATGGCTGCAAAACTAGCCGGTGAAATTGTTGCGGCATACAAAGAAGAAGGTGCTGCTTATAAGAGAAAAGAAGATACTCACCGTATGGCTGATGCAAACAAAGCTTTTTCTCACTTTAGATTTTAATAACATATATATATTATAGTACAAATTATTAATGAACGAAAAGTTAAAACATACCAGGAATATAGGAATTATGGCGCACATAGATGCGGGTAAAACCACAACTACAGAGCGTATATTATTCTATACCGGGATTAATCACCGGCTGGGAGAGGTACATGAAGGTACCGCTACCATGGACTGGATGGCACAAGAGCAGGAGAGAGGCATTACAATTACCTCTGCTGCTACTACAACTTTTTGGAAATTTAATAATAATCAATATAAAATCAATATTATTGATACACCGGGACATGTCGATTTTACTGTCGAAGTTGAACGGTCTTTAAGAGTACTTGATGGTGCTATTGCCCTTTTTTGTGCAGTTGGAGGTGTTGAACCTCAGTCTGAAACAGTATGGAGACAAGCTGACAAATATAAGGTGCCAAGAATTAGCTATATTAATAAAATGGATAGAGCCGGTGCCGACTTTTTTACTGTGCTTGCTCAGATTAAGGAAAGATTAGGAATGAATGCAGTTCCTCTGCAAATTCCTATTGGAAGCGAAGATAATTTTAGAGGTGTTGTTGATCTTATAACCGGTAAAGCATTCGTATGGGAAGAAAAATCACTGGGTGATGTTTTTATTGAAATTCCCGTGCCGGAAGATTTGAAAGATACTGTTCAGGAATTTAGAATGAAGTTGATTGAAGGTTGTGCTGAAGAAAGCGAAGAAATGCTGGAGAAATTCATGGATAATCCCGATAGTATTTCAGAAGAGGAAATGATACAAATTATTAGAGATGCAACTATTGCTTTAAAAATATCTCCTGTTCTTTGTGGTTCTTCTTTTAAAAACAAAGGAGTACAATTGCTTCTTGATTCAGTATGTAAATACTTGCCATCACCTGTTGAAATTGATTCTATTGTAGGAATTAATCCTAAAACTGAAAAAGAAGAAAAATTATTTGCCGATTCTGATGGCCCTTTTGCTGCTCTTGCTTTTAAAATTGCTACCGATCCTTACGTTGGAAGATTAGCATTTTTTAGAGTGTATAGCGGTAGATTAGAATCAGGTTCTTATGTTTTGAACGCATCAACAGGTAAAAAAGAAAGAATATCACGTATTTTACAAATGCATGCTAATAAGCAAAATCCTATACAATTCATTGAAGCAGGTGATATAGGTGCTGCTGTTGGTTTCAAATCAATACATACAGGCGATACACTTTGTGGTGAAAAACATCCATTATTGTTGGAAACAATGACGTTCCCTCATCCGGTTATTAGCGTTGCTATTGAGCCAAAAACTCAGGCTGATGTGGATAAACTTAATGCCGCCCTTACAAAACTTGAAGAAGAAGATCCTACTTTTATTGTTAGAACTGACCAAGATTCCGGCCAAACAATTATTAGTGGTATGGGAGAGTTGCACCTTGAAATATTATTGGATAGATTAAAACGAGAATTTAACGTTGAATGTAATCAAGGTTCACCACAGGTAGCTTATAAAGAAGCAATTACTGCAACTGTTAAACACCGCGAAGTTTACAAAAAACAAACAGGTGGTCGTGGTAAATTTGCTGATATAGATTTTGAAATGAGTCCTGCAGATGAAAATGTTGAAGGATTGCAGTTTGTTAATCAAGTGAAGGGTGGAAATATTCCCAGAGAATTTATTTCTGCAGTTGAAAAAGGTTTTAAAAATGCCATGCAAAATGGTGTTCTTGCAGGATTTAGCGTGGATAGCTTAAAAGTTGTGTTAGTTGATGGTTCTTATCATAATGTCGATTCAGATGCATTATCATTTGAACTGGCAGCAAAAGTTGCTTTTAAACATGCTATGAGAAAAGCAAATCCGATTTTGCTTGAGCCAATTATGAAATTAGAAGTTGTTACTCCCGATGAAAATGTTGGAGATGTTACAGGTGATATAAACAGACGAAGAGGACAGCTTGAAGGAATTTCCTCAAGAGCTAATCTTCAGGTTGTGAAAGCAAAAGTGCCGCTTAGCGAAACTTTTGGATATGTTACATCTTTGAGAACATTAACATCAGGAAGGGCAACATCAACTTTAGAGTTTTCTCATTATGAGCCGGCTCCTAAAAATATCGCAGAAAATGTGATTTTAAAAATAAATGGAATTAATGCATATTAATTTACTAAAATAGATTAACCGTGAGTCAAAGAATTCGAATCAAACTAAAATCTTACGATTATAATCTGGTTGATAAATCAGCAGAGAAAATTGTTAAGACAGTTAAATCAACAGGTGCGGTAGTTAATGGACCCATTCCACTACCTACCAATAAAAGGATTTTCACTGTATTGAAATCTCCTTTTGTTAACAAGAAAGCCAGAGAGCAGTTTCAGGTTTGTAGCTACAAACGCCTTCTGGATATATATTCTTCTTCTTCAAAAACAGTTGATGCTCTTATGAAACTGGAGCTACCAAGTGGTGTTGAAGTTGAAATTAAAGTTTAATTATTAATATTACTAGTGCGTAAAGAAAAATACTCCGAAAAATGTCTGGATTAATTGGAAAAAAAATTGGTATGACCAGCATATTTGATGCCTCTGGGAAAAATATCCCATGCACGG
>CAZTPA010000049.1:0-21216 GCA_964614525.1 uncultured Bacteroidales bacterium
TTCAATAATACAACTGCAGTAGAAGTTAATGCAGGAGCAACATCCAACTTTTATGATGTTGAATTCTCTGATGGAGCCATTAACCAGACAGCTCCAATGCTAGTAAATAATAATTTAACATTAAATACAAATATCACATCCTCTGCCGGCAACTACATCCTCATAGGCACCGATGCCGGCAACACAGGCAGCATTACCCACAATTCCGGCCGTATTATCGGGGAAGTAAGGCATTGGGTGAATGGTACAGGAACGGATTTTAACCTGCCGGTTGGTACAGTAGATGATGACAGATGGATAGTGCTTAATTATTCAGTGGCTCCCACAACTCCCGGTATTGTCTCTGCTCAATGGCTTAACGATACTCCTAATGAGGGTAATTATTATGGCAATTTGCCTATTGAATGTGATGGCGTTACTATCGACAACATCACAGAAGAAGGTGTGTGGTGGATTCAACCTCATGATGCTCTTGATGGTGGTACTTATAATATTAAATTCAACACCCAGGGAATTCCCGGCATTGACCCTGCAAATGCAGACAACCTAAGAATGCTTAAAAAAACTGAAGGCACTGATGTGTGGGAAGTTCCGGGCACAAATGCGGGTATAACAACTATTGATGCAGGAACATTGGCTTACTGGGTTGCCAGGCAAGGTGTGACCGGATTCTCTTATTACGTTCTTGGTGGCGATTTTTCGGAAAATCCTTTGCCGGTTGACCTGCTCGATTTCTCTGCTGAATGTACTTATGATGGTGTCAATGTTTCATGGACTACCGCCTCCGAAATCAATAACGACTTCTTTACTCTTGAAAGAAGCACTGATGCCAATATATGGCAGTTTATAAAAACCGTGCCCGGGCAAGGTACAACATCTGAGGTTTCTAATTATGAAGTCTTTGACCCTGTTGATATCTCAGGAACATTTTATTATCAATTGATACAAACAGACTTTGATGCCGGTGAAACTACTTACGGCCCTGTTAGTGTTTATTGTGAAAAAGTTGACGGAAATCTTGAAATTAATATGCTTTCTCATAATCATGACATTCTGAAAGTTCATTTCACCTCGCCAAAACCCGATGTGGTAATGGAAGTATTTGATATAACAGGAAAACCATTGCTAAGAAAAGAGTTTTCAGGAAATAAGCTAAGTGATGGTATAATGGTTGAAGAAATGCTAAAGGCTCAGCAAGGAATTTATCTAATCCGCCTTTACAACAAAGATGAAGCGGTGATGAAAAAGTTTGTAATTAACTAGCGAACTCTTGTGTGTGTTGGTTTTTTACCATATAAGGCATATAAGATGCATATAAGAAGAGATTCCTAATACTTAGGAGTTTTATATCAAAGCTCAAAGGCGAAAGCTGAAGCGAAGTTACCAAACCGCCGCCAGGGCATAAAGCCGCTGGCGGGGTTTTCAGCCCCGAAAAATCGGGACTTCCGCTTCGCTACAGCTTTTCACTTTCTCTCACGCTCACCTACCGGATCTCTCACTACGTTCGAGATGACGTGCAGGTTTGTTCTCTAAGTTCTCACGCTCTCACACTCTCACGCTCCAGCTTTTAACTCCTGCTCAAAGTTCAAGGCTCAAAGGGACAAAGCGAAGTTACCAAACCGCCGCCAGGGCATAAAGCCGCTGGCGGGGTTTTCACTTTTAACTTTTCACTTTTAGTTTTTACCTTTCCAAAAACGTCTTTATAAACTCATCCCCTTTTAATGTTCCATAAATACCTTTCTCAACAGAAATTTCGTCATATACCTTAACATCATCGGGATCGAGATTTGGGTTATAAATCATAAAAGGCACCGCATCATGATTGTGAGTGCGTGTTTCGCAAGGAGTTGGGTGATCCGGCAATATTGCAATAGAAACATCTTCATCCATTTTTTCTGTTTGCTCCACAATATATTTTACAACCCTTTCATCCAGATATTCAACAGTTTTCGTTTTAAGCTCCGCATCTCCTTCATGGCCTGCCTCGTCGCTGGCTTCAATATGAAGATAAACGAAATCAACATCTTTTAAAGCATCCACAGCGGCTTTTGCTTTCCCTTCATAATTTGTATCATAAAGGCCTGTAGAACCTTCAACATGGATAGCTTTAAAACCGGCATACTTTCCAATGCCATACAATAAATCTACTGCAGAAATAACAGCACCATCTATACCGTACAATTCACGGAAAGTTTTCATCTTTGGTTTATAACCCGGAGACCATGGCCAAATAGAATTAGCCGGATCTTTCCCCTCTTTTATTCTTTTAAGATTAACAGGGTGTTCTGCCAGAATCCGCTGCGATTTCAGAATAAGATCATTAAGTAAAAGAGCTGTTTCATCACCCTCTTCTGATTCAGCTTTTACAAGCACATCCATAAAAGGTGTTCCGGGAACATCGTGCGGAGGGGTACAAAGAACCATATTGCTGCCACCCTTGATTTTTAGTAAATGCCGGTAGCTGACTCCCGGATGAAAAGAAACTTTATCTGTATTTAGTTCTTTTTGCAAATCCTTAATTAACACAGCCGATTCTTCCGTAGAAATATGTCCGGCAGAATGGTTCTTAATAATCCCGTTTTCAATACAAATAAGATTACAGCGCATTGCCAGTTCATCCTTTTGAACTTCAATTCCCATACTTGCAGCTTCCAGCACTCCCCTGCCCTGATATACTTCCTTAACATCATAACCCATAACTGCCATATTTGCAATTTCGCTTCCGGGAGGCATATCCTCAGGAACAGTAATTAGCCTGCCGCAGCGGCTTTTCTCACACAGCTTATCAATATTAGGTTTATTTGCTGCCATAAGCGGAGTTTTATTTCCTAATTTTTCTATAGGATTATCGGCTACTCCATCAGAAAGGATAATTATATACTTCATCTCTTAGTTTTTTCATTAAAAAAGTATCAATTTATTTCAGTCCCGTTTTATGCTTTAAAAAGTGAATTTTTCTAAATAAATAACTTTTCAAAAAAGCAATAGCATTCACAAGACTGTAATACAAATCCCAAACAGATCTTATTTAATAATTCTTCTTAAGAAAATCCTTAAACTCATTATAATCATTATATAAATGAGAATACTTTTCCTCCTTTTTCTCAATTTCTTTGAGACTTTGAGGTAAATCAGGATCTAAATCTAAAATTTCATTAATCTGTTCCGGAAACTTAGCAGGATGTGCTGTTTCAAGAGAAACACAAAGTTGTCCCGGTGGTTGTGGGTGTGTTATAAGAAACTCCTGCAATCCTGCCCAACCAACTGCACCGTGAGGTTCAAGCAATACAGAGAATTCTTCATAAACTTCTTTTATTGTTTCTTTTGTTTTTTTATCACTAATGCTAACAGCAAAAAGCTCTCTCCTCATTTGTTCAAAATTTGGAGGATGGCTTATATTTCCTTTTTCATCCATTACACCACCATACAAAGCAATTAATCTTGACAAATTACTGGGATGCCCAACATTCATCGCACTTGAAATACAATCTTTAGAAGGCTCAATTTTATTATATTTTTCTTCTTTAAGCAATTTTGGAACCTCATCATTTTCATTTGTTGCAATTACAAATCGTTTCACAGGCAAACCCATATTTTTTGCAAGCATACCTCCCATCATATCACCAAAATTTCCAGAAGGAACAGAAAAAATAATTTGCTCATCTTTGTTTTTTATTCTCAATTTTGAATATGCATAGAAATAATAAACGATTTGAGGAATCAGTCTGCCTATATTTATTGAATTTGCAGAAGAAAGATTAAGATAATCAAGTTCAGGATCAGAAAAAGCCTGCTTAACCAAAGTCTGGCAATCGTCAAATTTACCATCCAGAGAAATAATATTAACATTTTCCCCGAGGGTAGTCATTTGCTTTCTTTGTCTGTTTGTAACCTCTTTATCTGGAAACAAAACAACCACCTGGATATTATCAAGACCGAAAAAAGCATTAGCTATAGCACTACCTGTATCACCCGAAGTGGCAGTGAGTATTAACAGTTTACGATTGTCAAGTTTTAGAAAATAATTCATCAAACGCCCCATCATCCTTGCTGCAAAATCTTTAAAAGATGCAGTAGGCCCTTGATCCAGACGCATAATATACGAGCGATTTGTTACATTCTCCAGGGGAACTTCAAAATCATAAGCATCCTGAATAATTTGCTTAAGGTCTTCTTTCGGCAGTTGATCATCCAGAAAATGACCGGCAACATGATATGCTATTTCATGATACTGCATTTCGGAAAAACTATCAATTACTTCTTTCGAAATCAGCGGTATTATCTGAGGCATATACAATCCTCTGTCAGGAGCCAGCCCTTTTAGCAAGGCTTCTTTAAAAGATGCTTCAGGAGCTTCTAAATTTGTTGAATAATATTTAACAGAATGCTTCATTATAATAAGGTTAAATTAAAAAGACAAAATTTCCTTTATTTCAATGTAGCTGAAGATGCTCCTCCGGCAGAATATTCAGGATAGGTAACAGGATATTTCTTACCATCAAGAACTTCCAGTGCTCTGCTAATGTCTTCAATAATATCATCAGGATGTTCGGCACCAACACAAAGACGAATAAGATTTGACGGAATACCTGCAAGTTTTCGGCCCTCTTCTCCCTGCTGTTGATGAGTAGAAATAGACGGGATAGTTGCAACGGATTTAATTCTTCCCAGATCTGTTGCTCTCCATATTCTTTGGAAACCATCAAAAACATCCCTGGTATCCTGTGCAGAACCTTTAATTCGGAATGACATTAAATGTCCGTAACGGTTAACTTTCTTATTGTATAAATCATCATTTTCAGAATCAACAAGAAACATATATTGCTTCGCCAACTCATGCAAGGGATGGCTTTCTAAACCAAGATAATCAACCCCTTCAATATGTTTGTGCGACTCAAGAAATTTAGCAATTTTCATGGTATTACGACTTACAAGATCTATTCTTGAACGAATAGTGCGAATATCATTAATTGCAAGCACTGCGTTCATAGGAGAAATATTAGGACCGTTATCCCTGTTAGGCAAAAGTTTCAGATAAGTGCAAAAATCTTCTTTCATTGCATCATTATCAATATTACTTGTAATATTTTTCTTTGCAATAACAGCTCCGGCAATACCAAAGCCACTTGAGAATAATGACTTTGTAACAGACTGAACTACTATATCAGCACCATGTTCCAGCGGTCTGAGAAGTGCCGGTGTTGCAACTGTAGAATCAATTATTAATGGAAGATTATGTTTATGTGCAAGATCAGCTACTTTTTTTATATCAAAGAAACTTAGAGAAGGATTACTTGGCAGTTCTCCGTATAAAAACCTCGTGTTTTCGTCAATTTGCGATTCCCACTCATTAATGTCATTTGAGTTTACTACTTTTCTCCATTCTACTTTTTTCTCTGCATCTTTCCTGATTGAAAACTGCTGATAAGTACCTCCGTAAACCTGTGTTGTAGCAACAAAATTCATTGGTGCATCGGGCTTTTTGGGATCAACTACCAAAAAAGGATCAACTGCACTCTGTATAGCTGCCATACCTGAAGCAGTAGCCAAACAACTTGCATCAACACCCGTTTTATAGGTTTCTAATAAAGCCAAAACTCCTTCGTAGTAATACATGCTTGGATTGGCTATTCTTGAATAACATGATGTAGGTATTTGATAAGATAGGGCAGCTTCCATTTCATCAGAATCCCTGTATGTTTGAGATGTTGACATATAAATAGGCTCAATAATTGAGCCTTGGTTAAAATCTAAAGCTTCTTGCATTGAATAAATGCCATGTACTGCAATAGTATCAAAATTGCATTTTTTCATTTTTGCAATGTTTTCTTCATGCCATTGCAGAGCTCTTTGACCCGCCTTAATGTAAAAATCTGTTCCTTTTGTACTCATTTTTGTTTGGTTTTTTATTAGTGTTTGTTGTTTATTACAAAATTATAAAATTTTAACAGCTGACCTAATAATTAAGCTAAAAGCAAAAGCATTATTTTTACTTATTCATCATACCCTCCGATTTATAAATTAAAAGCTGATAATAGATTTTTTATTTAAATAATTCAAATATTTTGTTTTTTTTTGAGATTCTTTGCAATCAGTTAGTTAAATTTGCCTTTTATCAAGACTTGAACCATGAAACTTTCTTCAATCATTACGCTTTTTCTAATCCTGGCTTTTCAATTTACTTATTCACAGGACATTAATAATAAGGAATGGACTTTGCAGGACTGCATTGAATACGCATGGGATAACAACCTTAGAATAAAACAACAAGAATTGGGTGTTGAAATTGCAGAGCAAAATCTTTTTCAAAGTCGTGGAAATCTTTTGCCAACGCTAAATGCCAATGCATCTCACGGGTATAATTACGGGCGAACAATTGATCCTTTTACAAATGAGTTTGCAACAGAAAGCGTACAAACAAACAATTTCTCCATAAGCAGTGGTTTAACCCTATTTAGCGGCCTGCAAATATTTAATTCCATCAGGCAAAGTAAGCTTGAGTTAGATGCCGGCAAATATGATGTTGAGAGCATGCGTAATGACATTGCGCTTGCCATTGCTTCGGCATATCTTCAGATTTTATATTCTATTGAATTACTGGATATATCATCAAATCAGTTGGAAATTACAGAGCAGCAACTAAAACGCACAAAATTGCTTGTTGATGCTGGCACACAGCCCAAGGGAGCTTTGTTTAATATTGAGGCGCAGCTCGCTTCTGAAGAGTTACAACTTGTTAATGCAAAAAACAGACTTGAACTTGCATATCTGGATTTAATTCAGATGCTGGATTTAAAAGAAACTGAAGGTTTTGCTATTAGTATTCCTGAAATAGAAATTCTTTCTGAGGGAGAACCCGAAAATTCTCCATTGGAAATATACAATATAGCAGCCAATATTCAGCCTGAAGTTATTTCTTCAGATGTTAGAGTAAAAAGCGCCGAAAGAGGGCTTGCAATAGCAAAAGGAGGACGCAGTCCTATGTTAAGCATAAGGGGAGCTTACGGCTCGGGTTATTCAGGAGCAAGCAAAGAAGTTACAGACATTATTATTGGTGAACCTTCCGAAATTGGTGTTACTGCTAATGGTGTTCCTGTGTATGCACCTACTTTTGAATATGAAACACGCATTAAACCCTTTAGTGACCAACTTTCAGATAATCTGAATCAAACAGTCGGGCTTTATCTTACTATCCCTGTTTTTAACAATTTTCAGGTGCAGGCTTCTGTGTCAAAAAGCAAAATAAATGTAAGTAATGCCAAGATTACAAGCCAGCTAACCAGAGATCAGCTTTTCAAGACCATTCAACAGGCACATGCAGATGCTTCAGCTGCATTAAAAAGATATAAAGCATCAGAAAAAAATGTAAAATCTCTTAATGAAGCATTCAGATATACAGAGCAAAGATTTAATGTAGGGATGGTGAATCATCTTGAATACAATGATTCGAAAAACAAACTTGTTGCTGCTGAATCAGAGATGCTGCAAGCAAAATATGAGTATGTTTTCAGAATGCGCATTTTGGACTTTTATATGGGAAACCCAATTGAATTATAGAAAAATACATTAAGATTATAAAGACAAAATATATAAGAGCATGATAGTTTCGTTTACCCAATAAGATGATCAAATATGCGATTCCCATTTATGTAAAAACGAAACAGGCATCTGACTATTAAAAACAAATATTATACACATGAACAAAAAAGTATTAAAATATGGCGCAATAGCTGTAGTAGCTTTGCTTATAATAGTGATAATCGGCAAGAATGCAGGATGGGTAGGAGGAGAAGCCCAAAGCAGAGTTACGGTAGATTCCGTTGAAAAACGCACGATTGTCGAAATCGTTAGTGCCAGCGGGAAAATACAACCTGTAATTGAAGTTAAAATCAGCCCTGATGTTTCAGGAGAAATTGTTGAGCTAAACATCAAAGAAGGAGAATTTGTAAAACGAGGCGATCTTCTGGTAAGAATTAATCCCGATTTATACGAATCTGCTCTTGACAGAGTAGAGGCTTCATTAAATACGGTACGTGCAAATCTTGCTAACTCCAAAGCTCGCCTTGCGCAGGCAGAAGCTCAGTTTATTAATGCATCAGCCTCTTATGAAAGGAATAAAAGCCTTTACGAGCAGGATGCAATTTCTCAGGCAGAGTACGATGCTGCAAAATCGCAATTTCTTGTTGCCAAATCGGAAACAGAAGCAGCACGACAAAGTGTAAAAGCCGCCGAATACCAGGTTAAAAGTTCCGAAGCATCTCTAAAGGAAGCCAGGGAAAGTCTTTCCAAAACAAATATTTTTGCTCCTATGGATGGTACTATCAGCAGATTAGATGTGGAAATTGGAGAAAGGGTTGTGGGTACATCACAATTTGCAGGAACAGAAATAATGAGAATTGCCAAACTTAGTGAAATGGAGGTAATGGTTGAGGTTAATGAAAATGACATTATCAGAGTAGAACAAGGTGATACTGCAATAGTAGAAATTGATGCATACCTTGATAAAGAATTTAAAGGTGTTGTAAGCTCTATAGCAAATTCTGCCAAAACTGAGGGAATGGGCATAGATCAGGTTACCAATTTTGAAGTAAAAATATTTATACTACCCGAATCATACAGTGATTTACAAAAAAGAGAAAGCGCACACCTTTCACCTTTCAGGCCGGGAATGTCAGCAACAGTTGACATACAAACAAAGACTGTAAAAGATGCCTTGTCTGTTCCTATTCAGGCTGTTACTGTTAGAGAAGACGAAACTGACAATAAGGAAAATAGCGAGGACGAGGATAATGAAAAAGATGAGCAAAGTAAAAGAGTCGAATATGTTTTCATTTTTGAAGATGGAATTGCAAAACAGACTCCTGTTGAAACAGGAATACAGGACTCATATTTTATTGAAATAATCGAAGGACTGGAATTAGAACAAGAAGTTATAAGCGGGCCTTATCATGCGGTTTCCCGTAGCCTTAAAGATGGTGACCCTGTTATAAAATCAAAAACAACAGATCTATATAAAGAAGAGTAAAATGACATACATACTCCATATAGAAACATCTACAAAAGCATGCTCGGTTGCTTTGGCTAAAGAAGGTGAGCTAATTGCCATAAAAGAAGAAAGCGACCAAAACTTCAGCCATGCACAAAAACTTACTCTTTTTATTGATGAACTTATTAAAGAAACCGGGATAGGTTTTGACAAAATTAATGCTGTGTGCGTTAGCAAAGGACCGGGATCTTATACAGGCTTAAGAATAGGAGTTTCTGCAGCAAAAGGAATTTGTTTTGCCAAAGATATTCCTCTTATTTCTGTGGATTCTATGCACGGCCTTGCGCAGTATTTTCTTAATTCATATAAGAAAGAAATTTCAGAAAAAACAAGCAATACTGATTTTTATATTTGTCCAATGGTGGACGCGCGACGAATGGAAATATATTCAGCAGTTTTTGACAAAAATATGAGTGAAATTGTGCCTACAAATGCTGTTATTATTGACGAATCTTCATTTAAAGAATTAATTGAAGAAAGAACTTTTTTCATTTTTGGTGATGGTGCCGAAAAATGCAAAGAAGTTATGAAGCATCCAAATTTAGAGTTTATTCCGAATGTTGATTGTTCTGCCAAAGGCCTTATACAACTTGCATATAAAAAATATTTAAATAAAGATTTTGAAAATACCGCTTATTTTGAGCCATTTTATTTAAAAGATTTTGTTGCAGGCAAGCCGCGGGTCAAAGGCTTATATGATTAGAAAATGAAAGAACTTTAAAAATTAATTATCCGCTATTTTTTTGTAATTTTGATGTAATTTTCAAATATGAGACACGGATAATGTGGCAAAAAATCAAACAGCTTAGAATACCCTCATTTTTAAAAAACAAATACATTATCGCTATAATAGTAGTGCTGATTTGGCTATTGTTTTTTGACAATAATAGTTTCATTCAACAATATCGTTTTAGCAGCGAGCTCAACAGACTCCGAACTGAACGCGAATATTATATCAGGGAAATTGAAAAAGACAGTATTATTAAGAAAGAGCTTGAAGAAAACCCCCATGCCATTGAGCGTTTTGCCCGCGAGGAATATTATATGAAAAAAGAAGGTGAGGATATTTTTATTATCAAGCAGGATCAACATTGATAATAACCCTGAAAGCTTTCCATTCCTTTTCCGTTTTAAAATCATTAATTATCGAAAATATTTCCTTTTTTCTGGATTTCATTCCGGAATTTCGATCTAGTTTTATCATTATATTTTTCAGATACTGATTATTAATTCTTGCAACAGGAGGAAACTCAGGTCCAAGAACCATATCACCATAATTTTTTTTAAGCTTTGCAGCCAGCACTTTTGCACCTTCACTCAGAAGTTGCGGATCATGGTGCTTCAATGTAATTTGTATAAGACGGTAATAGGGAGGATATTTGAATTTTAATCGTTCTTCCAACTGACTTTCATACATTCCTGTATAATTTGAATCAATAACCATTCTAATAATTGCATGCCATGGATCCATCGTTTGAATTACCACAATCCCTCTGTCTTTATCGCGCCCTGCCCTGCCGCTTACTTGCGACATAAGCTGGTATGCTCTTTCATGAGCTCTGAAATCCGGTATGCTAAGCATATTGTCGGCATTAAGAATACCAACAACACCCACGTGCATAAAATTAAGACCCTTACTTATCATTTGAGTTCCAATAAGTATGTCAATTTTTTTAGTAGAAAAATCTGAAATTATCTTTTGATAAGCATTTTTGGCTCTTGTAGTATCTGTATCCATTCTGGCAATGCGCGCATCGGGAAAAAACACAGGCAGTTCCTCTTTTACTTTTTCCGTTCCGAAACCCTTCATCATAACTGCAGTTGAAGAACAGGCGGGACACGTGCCGGGAGGCGTTGTTGTATATCCGCAATAATGGCATTTAAGCCTGTTTATTTGCTTGTGATATACTAATGTAACATCGCAATTATTACACATCGGAATCCAGTTGCATTCCTTGCATTCAACTCTTAAAGAAAAGCCCCTTCTGTTTTGGAATAAGATAACCTGTTTGCCATCAGCCAGAGTTTCCGTCATTTTATCAAGCAAAAAAGAAGAAAAGTGAGATTTCATAGTCCTTTGCCTGGTCTCTTTTTTTATGTCAGCAACAAAAATTTCCGGCGGCATAACTCCTCCATGCCGCTTATTTAAATTTATCAGGCCGAATTTTCCCTTTTTTGCATTAAAGAAAGACTCTATTGATGGAGTTGCAGATCCAAGCAAAACTTTTGCCCCTGACATTTTTCCCAGATAAATTGCTGTATCTCTGGCGTGATATCTGGGTGCCGGATCCTGCTGTTTATAGCTAGTTTCGTGTTCTTCATCAACAATGATTAATCCAAGCTTTGTATATGGCAAAAACAGTGCTGATCGTGGTCCAATCACTACTTTGTAGTTTATGTTCCTGTCCATAGATTCTATTCCACCAAATGCAATATTGTTCCAAACTTCAAGTCTCTCATTATCATTAAATTTGGAATGATATATTCCTGCATCTGCACCGAAGTGCATTCTCAACCTTTGAGTAATCTGCGTGGTCAAAGCAATTTCCGGCAAAAGGTATAATACCTGAAACCCTTTGCTAATGTATTCTTTAATAAGATTAATATAAATTTCTGTTTTGCCGCTGGATGTTATTCCATGAAGTAATGATATATCTTTCTCTTCAAAGCTTTTTTTAATTTCAGAATATGCTTTTTCCTGTTCAGCATTGAATGTAATTTCCGATATTTCAGCCTCCTCGTGATCAAAATAACTAACTTTTTTCTGATATGCTTCAAAAACATCCTTTTTTAATAATGCTTTTATCGGCTGATGAGCATTCCTTAATCCTGCTGCTAAAGCACTTTGCATTACCTCCTTTTTTTTATGCTCATAACGTCCGGAAAGTTTTATATAGTTTATCAAAACTTCCAGTTGTGAGGCAGCTCTTTTTTCGAGTTTATCAAAAAGATCTTTCAAATTTTCTTCTTCATTATAAAAGTCACTGAGTTTGATAAAAACTTCTGTTCTTGGCCTATAAGGATTATTTAATTCTTCCTGCAGTAAAACAACTTTCTTATCTATAAGATTTTTTATCAGGTTAAAAGTTTTGCCCAATGAGGTAATTTTTGCAATTTCACTTATGCTCAATACTTTTCTTATCTCCAATGCTTCAACCACAAGGTATTCTTTCTCCTGTAGATTTTCAAAATTATTATCAAATTCGGGGTTAAAAACAATTTTTGTTTCACTGGCAAGCTTCAGTGCAGAGGGAAGAGCGGCATTCATAACTTCACCTTCTGTGCACATATAATAATCGGCCATCCATTCCCAAAAGTCGAATTGTTTTTCAGTTAGAATTGGCTTTTCGTCGAGGCATGAAATAAGATACTTCACACTATAATTTCCGGGAGGAGTCTGATGCACTCTTCTAACGAGTGCGGAATATATTTTTTTTGAACCAAAAGGAACAACAACCCGAATGCCGGGGCAAACGAGTTCGTTCATATCAAAAGGAACCCTGTATGTAAAGTAGCCTTTTAGGGGAAGAGGTAAAAGCACATCAACAAACAGGGTTTTTCTTTCCATTTATATCTTAGCGTACAAAATCATTAAATTTTTAATAATAAACCACTTAGTCACCCAGGCAAATACCAACCCCTCTGGCAGTTTTTACAAGATCGGAATCAGGGTTTACAAAATTATAATCACTTATGGCTTCGTCAAAAGAAACGGAGACAATATTAGGATGTCTGTATGCAACCATTTGCCCGTATTCTCCATTAAGAACCATTTCAAAAGCTTTAACACCAAATTGTGTAGCGAGAATACGATCATATGCAATTGGAGTACCACCTCTTTGCAGGTGTCCAAGTACCGTTTCTCTCATGTCGGTATCCAGGCCGGCCTGCTTAAGATCATATATCAGTTTTGCAGCAACACCACCAAGACGAACATTGTTATATCCTTGTTCATCACTGGCTTCATAAGTCATTTCTCCACCTACGGGTTTTGCTCCTTCTGCGATTACAACAATAGCAAATCCTCTCCCATTATCAAATCGCTTGTATATTTTTTCAACAATTTTATTAACATCATATGGTATTTCAGGGATAAGACAAACATGAGCACCACCGGCAACAGCGGAATGCAAAGCTATCCAACCGGCGTACCTGCCCATAACCTCGAGTACTAAAACCCTGTTATGACTCGCTGCTGTGGTAACAAGTTTGTCAACAGCAGTTGTTGCTTCCTGCACGGCTGTTTGAAAACCGAAAGTGAAATCTGTTGCAGAAAGATCATTGTCAATAGTTTTAGGGACGCCTATTATATTACATCCTTTTTCATATAATTGCTTTGAGATTTTTTGGGAACCGTCGCCACCAATATTGATTATTGCTTCAACACCCAAATATTGCAATCTGCGCAACATTTCATCCGAGCGATCTGCGCTGCCCCAGCTTCCATCAGGATTTTTTATGGGCCAGGCAAAAGGGCCACCCTTATTTGTAGTTCCAATAATAGTACCTCCTCTAATGTGAATTCCACCAACTTTTTTTTCGTCAAGTACAACAATCTCATTTGGCTCATTTAAGATGCCGTCAAATGCATTGATACTTCCTATTACTTCCCAGTTTTTCTCTTGAGCTGCCCTCATGACAACTGCTCTAATAACAGCATTCAGTCCGGGGCAATCTCCACCGCCGGTAGCTATTAAAACTCTTTTGTTCTTCATATCTTTAATTAATTTTTCCTTGTTTTTCCAAAATATTATATTTTCCCTGTATTCCAGGACCTTATTTATCCCTTATATGTTTTACATCTTTATCCCTTACCGTACAGACAATAAATATTTAATGCCTGTTTTAACATACAAAGGTACAAAAGATAATTCATATTGATTCCTCTGGGATGTTTTTATGAATATGAAAGTTCTATCACAAGATACAAACAAATCAATTTATTTGCCTGCCTATTAAAAAACATAGAGCTCCTCTTAAATTTATAAACAATCCATTATTCACGAAAGGAAATAACATCCCGACAGAGTCGCGAAATACTCATGTTTAGAAATGATTATGGTGTGAAAATCTTTGGTAGTTTATTTTTCTTTACTAATTTTTTTACTACCCTCGTACATAGCATATCCATAAAACAAACAATCCAACGGACCATTCTGTACTTTGTTTTTGGAAAAAGGCTTAAGGGCAATTTTCTTCATTGCATCTTTCTCAGAGCTGATAATCCATCCTTTATATCCCGGATAATGAAACTTGAATCTTCTTCCAATATTATCATAAAATTCAAGAATATTTCTCTCTTTTAGTCTTTGGCCGTATGGTGGATTAATAATAATCATTCCGGGTTCAGCCGGCGGGTCATATTGGAAAAAGTCCTGACGGAAAAGATTTATACTACCAAGCATTCCTGCTCTTAGCACATTTTGCCTTGCAGAATTAATGCTTGCGCTGCTAACATCAAAAGAAGTAATATTGAAATTATTATTTTTCACAAGATCTTTAGCTTCACTAACGGTATCAGTCCACAAAGCCCTGTCAAAGTCTATCCAATTTTGAAAAGCAAAGTCTTTCCTGAAAATCCCCGGTGCTGTATTTGTTGCCATAAGAGCTGCTTCAATAGCAAAAGTACCACTTCCGCACATTGGATCAATCAATGGAATATCATGTGTATATCCGCTGAGTGCTAACAAACTTGCTGCCAGAGCTTCATTTATAGGGGCTTCTCCCTGATTACGCCTGTATGATCTTTTAAAAAGCGGGTCACCACTGCTATCCATTGAAACCGAGCATTTCTCCTCAAAAATATGAATATTTACCCTGATTTGAGGATTATCAGTATCAACTGAAGGGCGCTTCCCAAATTTATCTCTGAAATAATCTGCAATTGCATCTTTTGCTTTTAAGCTAACATAATGAGAGTGGCTAAAAACGGATTTATTAATAGTAGATTTTATTGCTATTGTTTTATTTACATCAAAATAATCAGTCCATTCTATTTTTCTTAACTGATCATAAAAATCTTCCTGGCTTTTTATGCTAAAATGAGCAATATCTTTCAGGATTATCAAGGCCGTTCTGCTCCAAAGATTGGTTTTATATAAGATCTTTTGATTATATTTAAAAGAAACTGCGCGATTAAGTATTTCCACGTTTTGTGCACCAAGACTTTTCAATTCATTGGCACAAACTTCTTCCAGGCCAAAAAATGTTTTGGCTATCAGTTTATCATTATTTGAATTATCACTCATGTGTTTATTGTAAATTTCCGTTAAGAATAACGCTTTCTACTTTATCACTGCCATAAGCATATGGCATAAATTCATAAGTAGAAATTGGTTTTGTAATAAATAAGTTGGCAACTTTTCCTACAGTAATACTTCCAAGAATTTTTTCAACTCCCATAGCATAGGCGCCGTTAATTGTAACTGCATTAATGACTTCTTCGGGAATCATTTTAAACTTAATACAGCCTAATGACATAATAAACTGCATATTCCCTGAAGGAGAAGAGCCGGGATTATAGTCGGAAGCCATTGCAACAGGCAAGCCGGCATCTATCATTTTACGTGCAGGAGGATATTCCATTCCCAGGAAAAAAGCTGCGCCGGGTAAAAGACATGGCATGGTATCGCTCTTTAGCAATGATTTAATTTCAGCCTCGCCGGTAAATTCCAAATGATCAACAGAAAGAGCATTGTATTTTACGCCTTTTTGTATTCCTCCTGAATAATCTAACTCATTGGCATGTATCTTAGGTCTTAAGCCGTATTTAACTCCTGCCATTAATATTCTGTCAGTTTCCTCTTCCGTAAAAAAGCCCTTATCACAAAAAACATCAATATAATCAGCAAGATCTTCACCGGCAACAGAAGGAATCATTTCATTTATAACCAAATCTACATATTCAGACTGTCTTTTTTTGTATTCTGCGGGAACAGCATGAGCTCCCAAAAATGTTGATTTTATAGTAAGTGGACTAAGTTCTTTAAGCCGGCGAATAACTCTCAGCATTTTCATTTCGCTTTCAGTATTGAGCCCATATCCGCTTTTTATTTCCACAGCGCCGGTGCCAAGCATTTTAATTTCCGTTAATCGCAGCATCGCTTGTTCAATAAGTTCTTCTTCTGAAGTTTCCTGCAATCTTTTTGCAGAATTTAAAATTCCTCCCCCACGTTTTGCAATTTCTTCGTAAGATAAACCTCTGATTTTGTCTATGTACTCAATTTCCCTGCTGCCGGCATATACAATATGTGTATGTGAATCACAAAAGGAAGGGAAAACCATTTTACCTGTTGCATCAATGGTTTTTACATCATTTGTGTTCATGCTTTCAAAAAGACTATCTTTTTGAAATGAATTCATTTCCCCTAATCCTTTAATTAATCCGTCTTCGATAAAAATCCATGCATTTTTGATTGTAGGAAGATTTGCCATTTCTTTGCCACTGACTTTTGATACTGATTTGTTGGCAGTTTGAATTAGCTCTTTAATATTGCGAATTAATATTTTCATAAATAATTATTTTTTCAAATGCAAAGTTAAGAAAAATGCAGCATTAGGCTTTAATTCATTTTTTGCATGTTTTACGAATTATAGTTCATTTCCGGAAAAATCATTTTATAAATTAAACACAAAAGAATTCTAGTACTAAGCTATTTATTTATAATAATTTTTTAATATGAAAATCATAATATTACATTATCAATCGACATTATGATGCATTTTTTAATAAAAAACTATACTTATTTACACAATAATGCACTCACCTGAACAATATTATACATGCATGCGTTTAACATATAATGTTTTTGATTTTTTATGAGAATATCCCAAAATAAAATATTTACCTTGCAAAAATTTCAAGCCATTTTATAAATTAAATCAATCAAAATGAAACGCTTAAGTTTACTTTTATTCTTTTTTAGTATTTATATTGTGCTGAGCTTTGCTATTGCACAAAAATCAGCAAACATAAATGAAATTCAATCAAAAGGATTGAATGAAAGGCAACAGGAAGCTGTCAAAGAACAAAGGAATCTTGAATTAAAGTATAATGTCAAAAGAGGGATAAGGCCACCTATAGATTTGGAAAAAGTATCCCCGGATTCTTATGAAAAGGGGAAGCTTCTTATAAAATTGAAGCCATATTTGCATCAAGAACTTGACACAGAATACATTAAAGCTGAGAAATCTGATTATGTCAAAACAGGTATTTCTTCTCTTGATGAAATAAATGAAAAAATTGGAGCAGTGCAGTATAAAAGGCAATTAGATGTTTTATACAAAGTATCTCCTGCTTCAGAAAAATATAAAGAGAGACATAAAGCATGGGGAGTGCATTTATGGAGGGAAGTAACTTTTGATGAAAAGTTTGATGTTATTGAAGCTGTTAAAATGTTTGAGGCATTGCCTGAAATTGAAATAGCAGAACCTGTTTATATTATTAGATTAATAGAACCGGTAGAAAGCACACCTATAGATTTAAATATGGATAATACGGAAATCAAATGGGCTCCCAATGATCCATATTATGCAAATAATCAATGGCATTTTAATAATACCGGACAAGATATCGGGCAAACCGGCACTCCCGGATGGGATTGTAATGCAGAAGCAGCATGGGAGATTGAAAAAGGTAATCCAAATTTCATTGTTGCAATAATTGACCAGGGAGTAGAATATACACATCCTGATTTAGCAGCAAATATTTGGCCTGATATCGGGCCTGAGGGAACAAATACTGAAGCGGGTAGTCATGGAACACATGTTGCAGGAACTGTCTCGGCCGTTACAAATAATAGTGTTGGTGTTGCCGGTTTGTCCGGTGGTGATGGTAGTGGAAATGGTGCTTTGATTATGTCTATAGACTTATGGGGAAATTCAGGCCTTACTAATCTTGGAATGAACATGTATGCTGCTGATAATGGAGCTTCCATTTCTCAAAATAGTTGGGGATATGATGAGCCCGGAGTTTATAATCAAAGTGCACTTGATGGTATAGATTACTTTAATGACAATGGTGGTGGAGCCGGCTTAGATGGCGGAATAACTATATTTGCAGCCGGTAATGATAATGATAATGGACAATGGTATCCTGCATATTACGGTTATAACGATCCTGATGTTTTAGGTGCAATGGCAGTAGCTTCTCATGATAACAGGGGCAATAAATCCGATTTCTCAAATTATGGAGCATGGGTCGATATTACAGCGCCCGGCACAAATGTTGCCAGTACAGATGTACCCTCTGATTACACTTTTAAAAGTGGAACATCAATGGCTTGTCCGCATGTCTCAGGAGTAGCAGCGCTAATTGTTTCAAACACCCAGGGAGTGCTTACAAATGAACAATTATGGGATATTTTAGTAAATAGTGTAAGAGTTGATTTATACGATGAAAATCCCGGATATGCAGGGGAACTTGGAATTGGCGCCCTGGATGCAGCAGCGGCTCTTGAAGAAGCGCAAACATATCTTGGTGGAGTCCCTAATCCTGAAAATTTTATTGCAACTGCTGTTTCAACTACCCAGATTAATTTAAACTGGGATCTAAATGAATATAATGACGAAGTGCTAGTAGCGTATGCTGTTGCAGGTAATGACATTGGAGATCCGGTTAATGGAGAAACCTATAGTGTTGGAAATACACTTAGCGGTGGGGGTACAGTAATTTTTGCAGGTAATGCAAACTCATATAACCACATTGAACTGCAACAAGATGAACCCTATACTTACAAAATATGGTCAATAGCAGCAGAAGAAAGGCAAGATGAGCAGGGTGAATGGTATATGGAAGGTGACTATTCCTCAGGTCTTGGGGCTGCAGCTAACACATTTTCCGGATGGATACATTGGGATGATAATAATAATGCAGGATCTGTTGGCTCAGGAAGTGCAAGAACATACTCCATAGCATCGCGGTGGGAGCCCTCTGATATAGATGCTTATGACGGTTTTGGAATAACTAAGGTAAGAGTTTATATTAATGATCAGGCAAATAATGCTACTGTTAAAATTTGGCAAGGAACTGACTCAGAAAACCTAACAGAATATGTTAGTCAACCTTTTACACAACAAACAAACACTTGGGTTGAAGTTGAACTTGAGAATTCATATTATATTGATGCAAGTGAGGAGTTATGGTTTGGAGTTGAATATGATGATCCCGGCGATGGTGTGTATCCTTTAGGAAGAGACGCAGGACCGGAAGTGCCGGGAAAAGGTAATATGATTCTGTGGGATGGATCATGGATAGAACTTACCGACCTTAATATTGCTTTAACCTACAATTGGAATCTACAGGCATTACTTGCTATGCCTTCAGGCACCTTATACACATTGTCGCTTGAAACAAATCCGAATGATGGAGGAAATCCCTCAGGCGCCGGAAACTACGAAGAAGCCACAAATGTTCTGATAAATGCAAATACCGCCGAAAACTACAATTTTATTAACTGGACAATCGGTGGTAATGAGATTAGTACTCAGGAAGATTACTATTACACTATGCCAAATTATAATGTTACTATTACAGCAAATTACGAAGAACAAATTGTAGAATACAACCTTGCACTTGTTGCTAATCCTCCCGAAGGAGGAAATCCCTCAGGAGATGGCTCCTATGAAGAAGGAGAATCAGTGCTGATAAATGCAAATACTTCTGAAGATTACAATTTTGTTAACTGGACAATTGGTGGTAATGAGATTAGTACTCAGGAAGATTACTATTACACTATGCCGGATTATGATGTTTCGATGGTGGCTAATTATGAAGAAAAATCAACATCAATTTCTGAGTATGAAATCACAGATTATGATTTTGATATATTTCCAAATCCCAATAAAGGTTCTTTTAATGTTTCTCTGGAGTTACCGGTAGCAACAAATATTGAACTTGAATTATATGATGTATTGGGCAGAAAGGTTTTTAATCTGCCACCCGAAACCTTAAATAAAGGAAATAATCAAATTACTGTTAACCGGCAAGCTGATTTGCAAAATGGTTTATATATCCTGAGAGTAAATGCTTATGAAATTGATACAAATCAGTTTATCTTTAGAAATGACATGAAAATTCTTGTTAAATAAACAGGGTTTACTATTTGTAATTATTTGCGGCTTTTTTGAAAAGGTGCTGTGTTTTGTGCAACTACTCCGTTGACAAATAATGCAGCACCTTTTTATATTTAATCCCAAACTTATAAGTATAACAATATGTCTTAATTGCCAAATATTTGCCTGCAATGCTGACTTCGAGAAAAAGGGAAATATGATTAATTCCTAATTTGAAGTTTTTCATAGATAAATATAAACAAAACACATATGTAGTGGTTTATTATTACATAAAACATTTTGAACTTCTAATTAGCACATATATTCTTTCTATAATCTTAAAATCATTATTAATCCAAAAATTAATAAATCATGGCACAAGTAGCACGAGAAATTGTTATCAAATCAGGCGTAGACATTGACAAACTAATTGATTTGCTTGTCAAAAATGCTGCAGCAGAATTAACCACATTTTATTATTACACCATTTTGCGTGTAAATTTAATCGGATTGGAAGGTGAAGGTATCAAGAACATTGCAGAAGATGCAAGAATTGAGGACAGAAATCACTTCGAAGCATTAGTACCCCGCATCTATGAACTTGGTGGCAGCCTCCCCAACAACATGAAAGAATTTCATGATTTGTCAGCTTGTCCCCCGGCAAGTTTACCTGCTGACCCAACAGATGTTAAAGCTATCCTCAAGGTTTTGGTTGAAGCAGAACGATGTGCAGTTCGTGGTTACAGTGAAATATGCAATATGACTTTTGGAAAAGATCATCGCACATATGAGCTGGCACTTGCTATTCTGAATGAAGAGATCCAGCATGAAGCCTGGTTTTCAGAATTTCTGGGAGAAGGCCCTTCCGGACATATTCAGCGTCCAAATGGCCCTACATCACCATTTACAAGCAAATTCTTTGAGTAATAAACTCAAGGTTATCAATATATAATACAAAACAATTATATAGTGATAGTGCAAATATTAAAAAGGTCTGTTTAAATTTAGTTAAACAGGTTTTTTTCTGATATTTCCCCCGGATTTAATGAAGATGCTAATTCCTTTTGCAAATAAATTTTGCAATTCAGTTTATTGTAATTATATTTGCCACTAATTGG
>CAZTPA010000050.1:0-1605 GCA_964614525.1 uncultured Bacteroidales bacterium
AAAAATAGGAAAAGTTTCACTTTTCACTGTTAACTTTTCACTTTCTTTTTATTACTTTTGTAAACCAAAGGTGTCAAAAAACACAACGTTTAGTTTACGTAAAAATGACTGCTGATTTAATTTATTTATTATACAAGGACAAAAGAACAGTATTTACGTTTCAAGAAATTGCAATGTTGGTGAATGAGCCTGATTTTGCAAAATTGAAACAAAGGGTAAATTATTTTGTGCAGACAAACAGAATAAAAAATCTCAGAAGGGGTATATATGCAAAAGAAAACTATTCTGCTGAAGAGTTAGCATGTAAAATTTTCAAACCATCATATATATCACTGGAATATGTTTTACAGAAAGCGGGTATTATATTTCAGTATGACTCGGGAATAAGCGGAATTAGTTATTTGAGCCGTTCCCTTGTAATTGACGGAAATACTATTGTTTTCAGGAAACTCAAGAATGAAATATTATATAATTCAAAAGGGATTATCATGAATGATAAGGGCGTCAGTATAGCAACGCCTGAGCGGGCATTATTGGATTTATTGTATCTAAACAAAGAGTTTTATTTTGATTTAACTAAAAGCATAAATAAAGACATTGCATTTGATTTGCTGCCAATATACCAATCCAATTTATTAGATAAAAGATTGCAAAAACTTTTTGAAAATGCTTGATATTAATAAACATAAGTTTTTATTGGTTTCTATATTAAAAGATATTTATTCTGATACTGAGTTGGCTACATCATTAGGTTTTAAAGGCGGCACTGCTCACATGCTCTTTTACGGTTTGCCGAGATTTTCCGTTGATCTGGATTTTAATCTTTTGATGAAGAATAGAAGTAAGCACTTGTTTAATAAAGTAAAAGAAGTGCTTTTAAAACATGGCAAAATCCGGGATGAAGCCGAAAAGCACTTTGGTCTTTTAGCAGTGCTGGACTATGGAGCCAACGAACGTAACCTTAAGGTTGAAATATCAAACAGGGAATTTCCGGATACCTATGAGACTAAAAACTATTTAGGAATTCCGGTGAAGGTTATGATCAAACCTGACATGTTTGCTCATAAATTATGCGCCCTATTAGATAGAAAAATGTTGACTAATCGTGATGTTTTTGATGTTTATTTTTTTATGAAGGATAAGACACCCGTGAACAAAGCCATTATTGAACAAAGAATGGGTGTTAAATTTGAAGAGCATATAGAATCATGCATTTCGAGAATTGAGCAGATTAAGTCAAAAAGTTTATTACAAGGCATCGGTGAATTGGTTGATGAAAATTTAAAAGCGTTTGTGAGGAATAATCTTAAAACTGAAGTTATCCAATTCCTAAGTATTTATAAAGAATTTCCTGTTTTTTTTGACACTAATAGAATATCTTGAAATAACCCCGGATATGGGAAGATGATAGCGGGAGAGAAAGTTAAAAACTAAAAACTAAAAACTAAAAGTTAAAAGTTGTGGGTAAATCGGTTTTGAAGGATAAGAGTTATACTTTTTCGATTAGGATTGTTAGATTGATGCAATTTTTGCAGAATGACAAAAAAGAATACGTCTTGAGTAAGCAGATTTTACGAAGTGGAACTGCGATCGGAGCTCTTATAC
>CAZTPA010000050.1:1705-9830 GCA_964614525.1 uncultured Bacteroidales bacterium
TACGTCTTGAGTAAGCAGATTTTACGAAGTGGAACTGCGATCGGAGCTCTTATACTAGAAAGGAAGTTAAAAGTTAAAAACTAAAAACTAAAAGTGGGAGCAAAGCGGAAGTCCTGATTTTTAGGGATTAAAAGCAGGAGCGGGGAAGGTGAGAAGATTAGAGCGGGAGAGCGTGAGAGCGTGAGAAAGGGAGTTAAAAGTTAAAAGTTAAAAACTAAAAGTTGAAGAAAGGTAGAAAGTTAAAAGTTAAAAGTTAAAAGTTAAAAGCGGAAGTCTATACTTTTCAGTACTAAAAACTAAAAACTAAAAGTTGTGGGTAAATCGGTTTTGAAGGATAAGAGTTATACTTTTTCGATTAGGATTGTTAGATTGATGCAATTTTTGCAGAATGACAAAAAAGAATACGTCTTGAGTAAGCAGATTTTACGAAGTGGAACTGCGATCGGAGCTCTTATACGAGAAGCAGAATTTGGACAAAGCCACCTTGACTTCATTCACAAAATGAGTATTTCCCTTAAGGAAGCCAATGAAACTGAATATTGGCTAAACATACTCCATGATACAGATTACATTAACACCGACTTATTCCAAAGTTTGCAAAATGATTGTAAAGAACTTATTGCAATGCTGGTAGCTACAATAAAAACGCTGAAAAAAGTTAAAAGTTAAAAGTTAACAGTGAAAAGTGAAACTTTTCCTATATTTCTCACTTTTAACTTTTAGTTTTTAGTTTTTAACTTTTAGTTTTTCCCCAAAATAACTCTTTAAAAAAAACCACGTATACTACTAACAACAAAAGTTTTTAATGATGAAAATCCTCTCAGTAGTTGGTGCAAGACCTAATTTTATTAAAATATCTCCATTTATTCGCGCTATAAAAAATCATAATGCTAATGTTGGCGAGAAAAGTCCTGATTATATTGAACACTTGCTTGTTCATACCGGACAGCATTATGATGATCGTATGTCGGCTCAGTTTTTCAGCGAACTAAACATACCCGAAGCTGATATTAATCTTGGCATAGGCTCCGGTACTCATGCCGAGCAAGTTGGCCAAACAATGATTAAGTTTGAAAAGGTTGTGAAAGAATACCTGCCCGATTGGGTTGTTGTTGTGGGCGATGTTAATGCAACTATGGCTTGCTCCATTACAGCTAAAAAGGAATGGGTAAAATGTTGCCATATAGAAGCAGGACTTAGATCCGGCGATTTAAGAATGCCTGAGGAAATTAACAGGCTTGTAACCGACAGCATCTGCGATCTTTTGCTTACTCCAGACACAATTGCCTCAGAAAACCTCAGAAAAGCCGGTACTCCGGAAAATAAAATCAAGTTTGTTGGTAATATTATGATAGATACCCTGGAATCTTTCAGGTCGCAGGCAGAGAAGATGAGTGTGGATGAAATAATTATTAAAAACCATTTATTCAATCCTCCTATTGAAGGCAGGTTTATTGAGCCTGAGATACCGCCCGGCTTTGAATATGGAATTGTTACTCTTCACAGACCTTCAAATGTTGATGATATGCAATGCTTGTCGGAAATTGTGGATTTCCTTTGTGATGAAGTGGTGAAAGATATAAATCTTTTGTGGCCAATGCACCCCCGAACTATTAAAAATATTAAGGAGTTTGGCCTTTGGGATAAACTTAAAAAGACAAAAGAGCTGCTTATGCTCAATCCTCTCAGCTACGTAGAAATGCTGAGGCTGAATATGTCTGCCAGAGTTATTTTCACTGACAGTGGCGGCCTCCAGGAAGAATGTACGGTGCTTGGAACGCCTTGCCTTACTCTTCGCTGGAACACTGAAAGGCCGGTAACTCTGACAAGTCATGGCGGGGTAAGTGTTTTGGTTGGTAATAGTATAAAAACGATTAGAGATGAGTATAAACTTGCTGTTGCAACACCTCGTTCTCCTGTCAGGCCTGCACTGTGGGACGGCAAAACAGCAGAGAGATGCCTGGGGGAAATATTGAAAAGTGATAAATAATCAAAACATAATGAACATAATAAAGAATTTTTTCCTGATATCCATTCTTTGCTTTTCTTTTGTGTTTGGGTTTTCACAGTCTATTCCCGAGCATCATTCCAATGAGCTTCTTTACGATTTTCTTAACGAGCTGGCAAGTGATCAAATTATTGATCTTAAAACTGTTGTGAAACCTTATTCTCGTTCTCTTATTGCTGAAAAATTATCAGAAGCCTCAAAAAACAAGGAGAAACTAAGTTCCAGGCAGCGGTCAGTGTTAAATATGTATCTTAACGACTTCGCGATAGAGCTTGGAAACATAAAAGAATCAGATGTTCGCATTTATAAAAAAGACTCTGCTGTATTGTGGAGTTTGTTTCCTCCCGTGCTTGATTATCGCGACACATTATTTCGTTTCAGCTTAAGGCCGATTTACGGCATTCAGTATTATACAAATGAAAACGGACAAATTCGTCACACATGGGGCGGTGCAGAAATACATTCATATATCGGCAAATACTTCTCTGTTTATGCAAGTTTGAGAGATAACCAACAAAAAGGCGGAAGACTTGCAAGTCCGACATATTTTACGCAGGCTCTTGGTGGTGCGTATAAAGGAATTACAGGCGGAGGTGCCGGCGGAGAATTCAGCGAGATGAGGGGAGGAATAGCTGCTTCATGGAGTTGGGGAGCTTTTTATCTTGAAAAGAACCACATCATGTGGGGAGATAATTATAATGGTTCTAATATTTTTTCCGGGCGCACCCCTTCAATGCCGATGATACGGCTGCATCTGCACCCGACGGAATGGCTCGATTTTCACTATTATCATGCATGGCTTAATTCTAAAGTTATTGATAGTGTCAGAAGCTATACTCCATACGATGGCGCACCTTATAAATCAGTTTATTATGACAAATATATTGCCGCAAATATGTACACTTTGCGTCTTATACCACGCTTAGATATATCCGTTGGAAACTCTGTGATATATAGTGATATGGACGTTTATCCCGGATATCTTATTCCGTTCTTTTTTTATAAATCGGTGGTGCATACGCAAACACAAGGGATGAGTCACAATCATAATTCGGCAATGTTTTTTAATATCAGTTCAAGACAAATTAAACATTTGCATCTTTATGCAAGCTGGTTTGTGGATGAGTTCTCCAAAACAAGGGTAGGTGACGATGAACGAAATAATTTTACCAGTACTAAAGCCGGTGCCAGGCTTAGTAATTGGCCGCTGAAAAACGTATCACTTACCGGTGAATATACCTTTACTTATCCTATGACATACCAACACAGAACACCAACAACTACTTTCGAAACAAATGATTATAATCTTGGCCACTATCTCAGGTCTAATGCCAGGGAATTGTATGCAGCTCTGAGTATACAGCCATACAGAGGATTGATTCTTGAAGCATCATACACAAAAGCTGAAAACGGAAATGAGTACTATTATTTGTATGGTACCGGAAGAGTAGATGATAAGCCTGTTTTGAAGGATATAACCTGGAGCAATGAAACAATTGCTTTTAAGGCCGGATATCTGCTATATAATAATTTTAGTATTTTTGCGGAATATCATAATATGAATATTCAGGGTTTTGATGTTGATGGAATAAGTGCCCAGGAATATCTTGATATGTTTTCCCCTGAGCTGTTTCACGGCAAAACACAAACAATTACTTTTGGAATGCAGATGGGTTTTTAAAATATCCGATTTTTCCTGAAAAGCATAATCAAGCTTACAAAAAACAAGCAAATCAATAACCCAATATTTATTTAATACCTGATGAAGAAATTAGCATTTGTTTTTTATATTGTTTTTATTCTGATAGTTTTAATTATTCCTCTTAATACTACAGGCTTGTCAGAGGCAAATAATATTTATATTCTTACTTTCAGACTCGATTATCTTATTCATACTCTAATGTTTTTGCCATGGGTATTTGTTTGCGAAATATCATTTGGACAGAGTTTAAGATATCCAAAATTAGTAATTTTGTTATCCGGCATTTTTCTCGCTGCTGCATTAGAATATTCGCACTATTTTTTACCATATAGAGCGTTTAATGTAAATGATCTTATTTATAATGTGGTCGGAGTATTGCTAGGTTCTTTGATTTGGATATTTTATAACTCAAAAAGAAAGAAAAACACCTAGAAACATTGATATCTTTTTATTTTTATCTTTGTTAAACAAAAAACATGAATATGCGAAAAATAGTTAGCATTGCTTCCACGCCCCAGAATCTTGTTAAAATTGCTACAATTGACAAAGCATTAAAAAAATATCGTAAAGAGATAAAACATATTGTTTGTTTTTTCGGACAGGATGTTGAAGAACGCTCTTCTCTGGATACTTTTGTTGACCTGGAATTGCCAAGAACGCATTGGTATGTATCTTATGGTGATGGTTCTGATGTGGACCAAACCGCAAATGCGATGCTTGAGTTTGAAAAAATCCTAAAGGAAGAAAAACCTGACTTGGTATTTCTGTCGGGACATGAAAATGCCACATTAGCATGCGGATTGGCAGCCTCTAAGATGAATATACTGCTTGCGCACATTGATGCAGGCCTTAGAAATTTCGACAGAAGCAGTCATGAAGAAATGAACAGAATTTTAGTTGATACTCTCTGTGATTATCACTTCGTAAGTGAGCATAGCGGAATGAAAAACCTGAGAGATGAAGGCGAAGATAACAACAATATCTATTTTACCGGTAACACTCTTATTGATAGCCTTGAATCATACTGGACAGAAATACAGGAACTGGAGGTTCATAAAAAGTTTAAAATAAAAGGAGACTACATTCTTGCCTTTTTTCAACATACTGAAAATTTGTCAAATCTTGATAGAATGACAGATATTGTTGACATGCTTAACAGACTCTCAAAAAAGTGCACTGTAGTTTGGTTGTTAAGTCGAGAAGGGAGAAACAGTCTCATTGGGTTCATGCTTGACAAAAAAATCAGCAATAATATTATTCTTACCGACACTCTCCCGTATCTCGAATTTTTATCGCTGATGCATAATTCTAAAGCTATAATGGCTGACACAAGCGAGATTCAGGAGGAAGCTACTTTTCTGGGCGTTCAATGTATTACTATTAGAAAATATACTGAACGCATTGTTACTATAGACGTTGGAACCAATCAACTTGTTGGTTTTGAAGCAGAACGAGCTGAAAAAGTTGCTGAAGATGTTCTTGACGGAACTATAAAACACGGCAGAATTCCTGAGATGTGGGACGGAAAGACAGGTAAAAGAATTGCCGAAATTCTTGTGGAGCAGGTATTTGAGATTTCTGAAGATCAAAGCGAATAAATCTTTAAACACACTAATTTTTGAGGCGGCTGAGTCATACAACATTTACAATATTATTGTTTTGAATATTAAGATGAATTTCAGCAGAATATAAAATTTAATCGTCACTATTTATTAAAAAAAAAGAACACTTAATGCGCATATTTATTGATTTAGGCCATCCTGCGCACGTACATTATATTAAGAACTTCTATTATATTATGCGCCAAAAAGGGCATGAGTTTTTTATTACAGCTCGTGATAAGGACTGTAATCACGCTCTTTTGAGGTTGCTTAGAATTCCATTCTATAACAGGGGAAAAGGTGGAAGAAGTTTTTTTACTAAAGGTCTATATCTTTTAAGAACAGATATATTGCTGTACAGGCTTGCAAAGAGATTTAAGCCGGATTTGTTTATCAGCTTCAGTTCTCCTTATGCTGCTCATGCTTCAGCATTATGCAGAACAACATCAATAGTCCTTGATGATACAGAAAAGAATCGTTTTATTCAAATGATGTATCGTCCTTTTGCAAAAAAAATCCTAACTCCGGATTGTTATCAGCAGGATATAGGCAGGAAGCAATTACGTTTCCCTTCTTACCTGGAGATGCTTTATCTGCATCCAAAACGATTTATTCCTGATGCATCTGTTCTTAAAGAACTGGAATTATCAGAAAATGAAAGGTTTTTTATCCTGCGCTTTGTTTCATTAAATGCCAGTCATGACATTGGTGGTCAGGGAATTAGCATGAGTAACAAAACAAAGCTTGTTAAACAACTTAGTGAGCATGGAAAGGTTTTTATTTCTGCTGAAAACAGCATTCCTTATGAGCTGTCAGAATATGCATTTCCTCTCCCTGCAAACCGTATGCACCACGCATTGTATTTTGCTCATTTGCTTATCGGCGAGAGCGCTACAATGGCATCTGAGGCTGCAGTGTTGGGAACGCCGGCAATATATGTAAATAATGACGGCCGCGGCTACACTTTTGAAGAAGAAGAGAAATACGGATTAGTGTCTAATTTTTCCGAAAGTGAAAAAGATCAGGAGGAAGCTTTAAAAAAAGCATTAATGATAGCAAAAGACCATTCTTATAAATTAAAATTGCGCAACAATCATAATCAACTTCTTAAAGATAAAATTGATCTTACAGAATGGTTTGTGAATTATATTGAAAACCGTGACTTTGATAAAAATGAATATAAAAATGAAAAAGACATTTAGAATTTTATTGCTTTTCGTATTTGCAAGCTTGTATAGTGCAAATTTATTTTCTGAAACTGTTTTGTCGGAGAATGCCGAAATATCCCTTCTAACAGCAACTCCCGGAGATGAGCTTTATTCCGTTTTCGGACATAGTGCAGTCTATATAAATGATCCTCTTACAGGCTTTGAAAGGGTTTATAATTATGGCACATTTGATTTTAATACTCCCAATTTTTATATAAAGTTTATCCGCGGAAAACTCCATTATATGCTGTCTGCCGGCTCTATCAGCTGGTTTGTTCCCGAGTATCACTTTGAAGGAAGAGGGATAGTGCAGCAGGTGCTGAATCTTAGCAGCAAAGAAAAACAGGAAATCTTTGAGTTTCTGGAGGAAAACAAAAAGCCTGAGAATAAGTATTACTTATATGATTTCTTTTTTGATAATTGCGCAACAAGGATAAGGGATTTATTTGATGATCACGTGGAAATAAAATGGCATGAATACCCTTTTGATTTTGAACAAAAAACTTTCAGGGAGCTTCTTGCTGATTATGTGGAAAACCTGCCATGGGCGCATTTTGGCATTGACATTGCCCTTGGTTTGCCTGTAGATAAGGAAGCTACAGCATATGAGTATATGTTTTTGCCGGATTACATGTATGTTGCATTTGCAAATGCTAAAACAAAAAACGGCGAAGATCTTGTTTTGAAAGAAATCGTTATTCTAAAGGATACTCTTGAGCCTCAGGAACCAGGGCTTTTTACTCCACCTTTTGTTTTCTGGGCTTTGTTTGTGTTTGTTTTTATAGGAATGTTATTTGCTACAAGCAGAAGATATTTTGCGAAAGCATGGATTGTTGTTTTAGGACTTTTAGGTTTGTTTCTTTTACCACTTTTCGGCTTTTCAGATCATGCTGCTTTTACTCCAAACCTGGTTCTTTTATGGGCACTTCCTACACATTTGTTTTTTGTGTTTTTCTCTAAGAAAAGCTGGGGGCAATTATATTTTAAAGGAGTTTTTATTCTTACCTTATTAATGGCAGTTTTGTTTCCTTGGTTTCCGCAAACATTTAATCCTGCTGTTTTACCAATCCTTTTGACAAGTATTTTATGTTCAGCCTATTTGGCGGTGCGCAATACTGATTGATTTTATTCTAATGTTCGCAGAGAGTATTTCTGAATACGGGTTTTTTCTCTTTGAGTTTATTAATAGATAGGTGTCAGGCATCGGGTATCTGGTATCGGGACAGGTGTTGTATGTAAAATGTGCCACACCGTCATTTCGTTTGTGGGTAGGTAGAATCCTGTTTTTTGATTTAACCCACACTTGTTTTGTGGACAGGTCAAGCCTTGTCCCTACTTTTGTCCCATTGTAAAAGATTGAGGCCGGTCAAGCCCGGCCAATACCGGTGCTGCTATTAATTGGGGAATTTGAAATATTCTTTTTTACAATTTAATGGATTGATTTTTTTATTTATAAAGCCACCGGCAGGATTTTTAGATGCAAAACCCCGCCAGCGGCTTTATGCCCTGGCGGCGGTTAGGTGGTATTTAGGTATAAAGCCCCATGATGTCAGCGAACTAAGATAATGAAAAAGCAAGGTGCAGTATGTGTTGGCCGGGCTTGACC
>CAZTPA010000050.1:9930-20878 GCA_964614525.1 uncultured Bacteroidales bacterium
GGGCTTGACCTGTCCTTTTCAATAAATTCCTCGGCATTGGATAAAAGTTAAAAGCTGAAGCGAAGTGGAAGTTCCGATTTTTCGCAGCTGAAAGCAAGGTTGCTCTTCTTTATTTTACTTTGAGCTTTGACAGAAACCTCCTAAGGATGAGGAAATTCCATCATTCTGATTTTTATTCCGGCTGCACAAAGAAAAGATTAACACATTTCACAGAAGGAAAAGCTGTAATATGTTTTAATAGTATACCCCTATGTGGCTGATGTGTTAAAATTTTTAGACACAATAGGAGAATGTTTGGAATTTCATTTAGTTAAATCAATATTAATCGCTGCCAGGGCATAAAGCCGCTGGCAGGATTCAAGGTGCTAAATCATGTCGGTGGTTAAAAAAATTGGTGTCTGGCATCGGGTATCAGGTATCGGGACAGGAAACATAGTGTCCTTGTATGTTTGCACAGGTTTGGCTATTTCCACTCCAGAGTTTCTATCATATGCTCTATATCCTCTTTAATAAAAGAGATTACAGGAGCAAGAGAATCATTGTTTGGATGAAAATTGAAGTATAAGGCACCTCTGAGAAAGTGATTCAGGCTGTCTGTAAGATAAAACTGGTAAGTAGAAGCGGCATTAGTACCTTGAACTTCATAAGTTAAACCATAAACATCTGCCTCCGGATTAACAACAACATTTTCTCTAATAGCATTAGCCTTTGGTATTTGCTTGTTTGCGAATGTCCTGGAATCTTCAAAATACAAATTCAAATCATTCATGCTGCCAACAGTTTTATAACTCAAATGTATAGCAGCATTGAAAGAGGGAAATCTTATATCTGCCCAATAGGGCTCAGAAGAAGGAGACTGATCAGGTTTTATCTTGGCATAAACAGGATATTCAAAAGTATAGGGGAAAACACTGTCAAAATTGCGGTATTCTTTCTCCGGAAGATTAATTCTAAAATATCCACGAGGCTTGGGAGAAGAATTGTCGCCACAAGCATAAAGAAAGATAGATAAAAGAAAAACGGTAAAAATCTTAACTGAATAATTCATATAGATAAAACTCTTATAAGCAAAAAATAGTATAAACTATTTTCCTATTCGTACTTTAACTTGCTGTATTCTCTTCTTATCAACAGCAGCCACTTCAAATTCAAAAACATCGTAATCAAGTTTGTCACCTTTTAAAGGCAAATCTTGTTTTATTTCCAGGATCAAACCGGCCAGAGTATCGGCTTCTCCTTTTATACTGTCAAAAATATGATAATCAGTATCTGTAATTTTACAGAAATCTTTAAGTAATGTTTTGCCTTCAAAAACAAAGGTATTCTTATCTATTTTAGAAAAGATGGGTTCTTCAAAATCAAACTCATCTTTTATTTCACCCACAATTTCCTCCATAATATCTTCCAGGGTAATAATGCCACTGGTTCCTCCATATTCGTCTACAACCACAGCAAGGTGGATTTTCTTTTCCTGAAATTCTTTTAAGAGGTCATTGATTTTTTTACTTTCCGGAACAAAAAAGCTGTTTCTGATGAGTTTTTGCCAATGAAAATCATCATCTTCTTCCAGGTAAGGCAAAAGATCTTTTATATATAAAATACCCTCAATATTATCAAAAGAATCTTTATAAACCGGGATTCTGCTGTATCCTGCGTCAATAATAAGATCAACAAGTTGCCTGAAAGGTGTTCCGATATCCACAGCAACCACATCTACCCTGGATTTCATAATTTCGCGGGCGTATATATTTCCGAATTGAACAATTCCTTTCAGTATTTTCTTGTTGTCTTCTGTTTCATTAGTATCTGAGGTCATATCCAAAGCATGAGATAGTTCATTCATGCTAATATTGGGCCGTTTTCTTTCAAGTTTATTGTCAATCAAATTCGTTGCTTTAACCAATACTGAACTGAAAGGGTAAAAAATTCCTTTTAAAAGAAAAAGGGGAGTTGCCATAAAGCAAGCAAATTTAGTGGCATACTGCTTTGCATATAATTTTGGCAAAACTTCTGCGAAAAGCAGGAGCAGGAAAGTCACAAGAATTACCTGTATAACAAAACCCATTACAGGGCTATTGCTGAAATCAAATATTTTTGTCAGTACAAAAGAAGAGAGAATAATGACGGCAATATTGATCATATTGTTCGAAATAAGTATAGTTGCCAGCAAATATTTCGGCCTTTTAATAAGCTTTAACACCAGGTAGCTTGCTCTGCTTTGACGTTTCTGAAGCTTAGTAATTAAACTATGATCAAGTGAAAAAAAAGCTATTTCCGATCCTGAAATCAATGCAGACATTAATAATAAAATAATAATAATGAATAGTCCGATTAGTGCATCGGTAGGAAATTGATTAATAAAATTAGGAATAGTCGCTAAAATACTATAATATGAATCAGGTGAATCTTCCAAATTAATTACTGCTTTGATTTGTTTGCAAAAATAATACTATTTTTCACAAGAATTAAAACAAATATTTGACTAAGTATTGTTTTTTTATGAAACACTAAAACAATCCATACATAAGCCTACCTATCAAAAAATACAAGAACAGGCCGATAATATCATTAGATGTTGTTATAAAAGGCCCGGTAGCAAGTGCCGGGTCAATCTTGAGTCTGTTAAGAGCAAGGGGCACAAAGGTACCAAAAATAGCGGCAAAAAGAATAACAGCCATAAGAGCAACGCTCACTGTCATACTCAGAGCAAAAGAAGGTGTAAAAATCAGGCTATAGCCCATTAACAGGCCGGAACAAACAAGCCCGTTAAAAAGTCCCACAGAAAGTTCTTTTGCTAATTTAGGCAATATTCCGCCGGCCTTCAGGGTGTTGTTTGCAAGGCCTTTCACAATTAATGCAGACGATTGTACTCCGACATTTCCGCCCATGGCAGCAATAAGAGGCATAAAAAAGGCCATTTCCGGATTGATGCTTATTTGATCTTCATAATTTGCAATAACCCGAGAGCCGATAATTCCGCCAAAAAGTGCAACAATCAGCCAAAATAACCGGCCTTGCATCAATTCCCAAACCTTATCTTTCGACTCAATGTCGTGGCTGATACCTGACATCATTTGGTAATCCTTTTCAGCCTCTTCCTTAATAAAATCAACAACATCATCGATTGTAATTCTGCCGATTAGCCTTCCGATTTCATCAATCACAGGCAAAACAACAAGGTCATATTTATTCATAATGGAAGAAACCTCTTCCCCGGTACTCATAGCTTTAACCGAAATTATATCAGGATTGTATAACTCAGAAATTCTTGTTCTTGGAGAAGCTAATAAAAGTTCTTTTAAGGAAAGAATTCCTTTAAGAACATTTTCATCATCAACAACATAAACTGAGTAAATATGCTCAACCTCTTCTGCCTGCTTACGCATTTCTCTGATACAGGTAACAACATGCCAATTGATGTTTACTTTAATAAACTCCTTATCCATTAAACCGCCGGCACTATTTGCGGGGTATAACATAAGGTCGGCAATGTCCTGTGCTTGTTGACGGTCTTTAATGTGCGAAAGAATTTCTTCGCGCATGCTGTCGGGAAGTTCATTGATAAGGTCGGCAGCATCATCAGAATCAAGATTATCAACAAAGAGTCGAGCGATAGCTTCTGTTGTAAAAGAATCAAGGAAGCGCTCCCTGACATCTTCTTCAAGCTCCATCAAAACTGTAGCTGCTTCCTGTGCCGACAATAATGAGAAAAAATGCTTTGCCTCTTCAAGAGACAAGTCATCCATTATCTCGGCAATATCTGCAGGATATAATTCTTCAATAATCTCCTTCAAAAAGTCATTTTGACCTTCCTGAATGGCAGCACTAATATCTTCGTGTGTAAGTTTTTTGATGTCTATTGCCATAACAACTTCCGTTTTTGTGTTGAAAGAGATTCCGGCTTTCTTTTTATATCAGAAATGACCCGGAGCTTATGAGATTTGAAATCTCACTAATCAGCAAAGTTAAAATAATTTAATAAAAAACTACGAGCTTAATAGATTAGATGCCTGACTAATTTCAACAAATGATGGACCGGCTTTTTTGCCGAAATTTCCCGCCAAAACAGCAATGAGGTCTTCCGGCTTAATCTCATTGCGATTGATTAGTCGGTTCAGTGTTGTTTTTATAAATGTTTTTTTTGATGTTTCTACTTTTATAAAATCGGCATAAATTCCATATACTATTCCCAGTTCTCTTACAACCCTGGCATCATAACATTGAGCGTAAATAGTTGTTGTGCCGCGAAAAGCAGCAAGATAGCGTGCCGTTTTGCCTGTGTCGGTGTCGGTTATGATTGCCTTGGTATTGAGAGCATTTATTGATCTTACGGCAGTTTTAGATAAAAAGACGGAGACATCATTATCGTGTGGTAATACTTGCCTTTCAGGATTAAATGTTTTTGCTTTTTCAGATTCAATAGCTGTTCTGCTCATTATTTCTACAGCTTCTACAGGGTATTTTCCAACAGCAGTTTCTCCGCTCAACATAATTGCATCAGTACCAAAAAACACTGCATTTGCGATGTCTGTCACTTCTGCTCGTGTTGGGCGTGGATTCTTTATCATGCTGTGAAGCATTTGAGTTGCAACAATTACAACTTTTTTCTTAAGAATACATTTGTTAATAATCATAGTTTGAATTCCCGGAATTTTCTCTGCCGGAATTTCAATTGCCAGATCGCCGCGAGCAACCATCACACCATAAACATGATCTAAAATTTCATCAATATGATCTACACCTTGCTGATTTTCGATTTTTGCAATAATTTTCACCGGACTTTTCTTTTTGTCAAGGATTGCCTGTATTGCCAGAACATCTTCTTTATTTCTTACAAAAGAATGTGCGATATATGCAATATTGTGTTCTATGGCAAAATCGATGTACTCTCTGTCTTTATCTGTAAGGCTTGGTAGATGTACAGCCGTTCCGGGAAGGTTTACACTTTTTCTCGATTTAATCACTCCAATATTTTTTGCTATAGTAATGAGAGAGTCTTCCTTTTTTTCGGTCACCAGCAGTTCAATATCACCATCATCAATCATTATGCTCTTGCCTTCTTCCATTAGATTTACAAAATCCTCACAGTCAACATAAATAATGTTTTTAGAAGAAAATTTATTGGGATCTCCTTTAACGATAAGCACATCTCCGGTATTTACAAGTATATCATGCTCCGATTCGCAGGTTCTGATTTCCGGGCCTTTGGTGTCGATTAGTATGGGAATTCGGTCACTGACTTTTCTTACATTCTGCATTACTTTTAAAGATTGTGCAGGCTCCTGGTGGGCTGTGTTTATTCTTACAACATCCATTCCGGCATTGTTTAATGATTCCAGAAAAGGAATATCACAGCGGTTATCAGATATTGTTGCTACTATTTTGGTAAGTTTTTTCATGTTTATTTTTCATTTAATAATTACAAAATTAATCAAATACTTAGTTTCTATCACAAATGATGATAAAGTACCCAAAATCATTGGTTATATAAGTGTTGATTGTTTTGTGAAATTGGAAAGTTTATTGTTCTAAAATAGAAGTCAAAATGCAACGACATAAATAAAGTATTTGGATAAAAGCACAACAGATATAGATATGTCAATAGTTGTTATATAAAAATAATTCATATTTTTGTTTTTCATAATTAATAGCAAAAAGGGAAAAGCAGTGAGAATCTTGTAATTCTTATTTATTTAATCCGTCTTTATTATAATAATGGCGCTGTTTTTTACCTAGGTAAAAACTAACATTAAAAGATTTAACTATGACAGAATCACACAATGAAGATCATGGCGGTACCGGCCATACTACAATTATTAATCAGATACAAAGGCGTTCAAACGGACTGGGTACAGCAGGTTTTGTAATTGCCTTAATAGCATTATTCCTGAGCTGGATTCCGGTATTCGGATGGATATTATGGTTTTTGGGTTTTTTATTCTCTTTTATTGGTGTTTTCAAATCGCCAAGAGGTTTGGCGATAGCCGGTTTAGTAATATCATTAGTGGATTTAATATTGTTGATGATTGTTTATGCTGGAATATTTGCGAGTGAATTGTATCTGTGATATAATTTTTAACTTGCAAAGTCGCTACTTAAATTCTTGTTTTTCAGGTCTTTTGGGCTATGCCAAAAGAATAAGAGAATATTTCTTCATTTTTGTCTTAACACAAAAAGTAAAAAAGTCAAGGCTGCATAGTTTGTTTATCTGTTTCTTCACTCTATAAAAAGCACCGTCATTCTTCCCTGGCGTTTGGCATGACAATGCAGGGAAGATCGAAATCCTTCACTAAGGTTTAGCATGACATTGCATTTCATGAGAGATAAAGAGAGTAATTGAAGCAGTTAAGGAAAAAGCAAATAAAGACGGCCTAATATAACTCTAAAGTTTCCTTTAATGACTTTTGGACGTCTTTTATTAAACTTTCCGGTTTAATAATTTTCATTGTATTGCCAAAAGACAATAGCTCCATAAAGAAGTCATGGGTAATAAACAAAGTCAGTTTAACCCGCAACTCGTCTTCATTGTCAATCAAAACTTGCTGAGACTCATGTAATGGCAAAGATTTAATGTATTTTCCCTGGTAGGGGTCAAAAGATAATACTACTTGCTGTGGTTTATGCTCGTTTGGGCTTATTATTCCAAAGCAATGCTTAAAATAGTCGTTAACATTAAATTCAAGTGGGAACTGAAACTTCTTTTTTGTAATCTCCAGTTCTGTTAGGCGGTCGAGGGCAAAACTTTTCACCCTTTCGTTTTTCAGATCATTTGCCAAGAGATACCACCTGTTCTTGAACTCCTTTAGGGCATATGGTTCTACAATACGTTCCGTCAGTTCGTCTTCCCAGTATTTTTGATATGTGAACTTAATCTGAAGCTGATTCTTTATTGCATGCAGCAAGCCATAAAGATTCTCGGTGCCTTGTGGCCTTCTTTTTTCAAAATGAATATGGTTTGATAATCTATCAGACAAATTCAATGCATTAAATGTATCAAAGGCTTCTAAAATTCTCTCATTCACATCCTGCTGCTCATCAAAGTCTATGAAATAAACTTTTCTGGAATAGTCATACTGAATATCAATATTGTATAATGAACGAATATCTTCCAAATCTCTTTGAAAGGTACGTTTGGAAACATTAAAGTTGTATTCCTGTAATTCAGATTCCAAAGCCAAGCTGTCTGAAATATCAGCAAAGTTGGCCGGGTGCTTTCTTAGTTTCTTAATGATTATACTGTATCTTGCAAGGGATTCTCTTTTTGACATTTTTTTAGGATTTATTAAAACCAATTTTTATTCTGTTGTTGACTATTGTTTCTTCTGAACAAAAAGCTATCAAATTTTCAAGCGTAACTTTTTCTCCATGAATAATTTCATGTATTTCATTCTTGCGAAAGATATTATCAATCTGCCCTCCTGAAAAATTAAACTTTTCAGTTAAAACCAAACATTCTTCCACTTTCAAAAAGGGCAATTTTGATTTCCAGATTTCTGCCCTGATTGAAGTGTCCGGTTTTTTAAAATGAATTTTAAATAAAAATCTTCTTTCAAATGCAGAATCGAGCTTGTTTGCAAGATTTGTGGTTGCAATTAATATACCTTCAAAGTTTTCCAATTCTTCAAGGATAATGTTTTGTATTGCATTTTCAGTTTGGGTGATGTTCGAGTTGCTGATTTCTCTTCTTTTTGAGAAAATCGCATCAGCTTCATTAAATAGCAATAAAGGCATTCGTTCACATTCTTTAGCAAAAGAGTTGTAGTCAGTAAAAATCCGTTTAATGATTTTTTCACTTTCTCCAAACCACATCGACTTTGATTGACTTATTTCAACTTTCATCAATTCTCTGTTTGTTTCTTTCGCAATTTGCTTAACAATCTCCGTTTTACCTGTACCCGCTGCGCCATGTAGCAAAACTGTAACTCCTTTTGACAGATTCTTTTCTGTTAATCTTTTTTGAGTTTCCCTGAACTTAAGATCTGTCAATAAATCTTTCAGCAAAAAAAGTTGTTTCATTTCAGTTTCGCTGAAAATTAATTTTCTGTATGGAATATCGGCCGGGGATATTATGTTTTCATTTTTCTTTTTGTTAAGAAAGAACTTTATGCCACAGTCATTTAGTAAATTTATAGAATAATCCGACAATTTCATTTCGGTATCATTAAAAAAACCGGCCTCAACTATTTCAACCATCTTGTTTTTAATAAGAATGTTTTCACCTGATAGAATTGCCTGCATACATTTTACTCGTTTTGAAGCACTGTCATAAATTCCTTCCAATGTTGAGCTGATATCTGTCGATTCACTGCCTGTTATTGTCTTCCAGATCAAGTAAAGATATAAATATGTATCCTGAATACTTAATTTTAGCAAATCTATTTCTTTTATTAGCGGAAAATGTAAATTTACTGATATTATTTCCTTTGATTGTTCAAACAATTCATAGGTTGGTATTTCATCATCATAGCGTTGTTTTCCAATATCATATAACTTTTCGAGTAAAATTATTACATCTGTAATTTTTTCACTTTTTAGCTCGGGCATTTGTTTGTTATTTAGAATTGCCTCTGAGATCTTTTTGTTAATAGTAAATTGGTCATTAGTTCCGGCCAGATGCATTCTGTGCCGTGATTTCTGCTTAACCAATATACCAGATGAATGCAAATATTCGAAGTCTTCGCTAAATTCTAGAATTTTCATCGGATTGCAGTTAAAATATTTTATCAGGTCGTTTAAATCAACAGTATCTCCTTTATAATTCAGTGCAAAAATCATTGCTATAAAAAACCCCTGACTTTTAGTCGTTCGGAAATATTCGGAAATAAAAGATAAATCTTCATCAATTAATGCAAAAAAGGATTTTTCCAGCTTGCATTCTTCTGATACTTCGTAAACTTTTCCTATACTATTCAAAATTTTAAGTTTAATATTTTTCTTCATGTCACAATCTTTTAATGCAAAGATATGAACGGAGTGCGACAAAGTATGTCGCGGTATATTTTTTATGAAAAACATTTAACAATTGAAAATATATTTAATAAATAACTATGTTGGATTGGCTAAAAAAGCTATATTTGCCTCTGTAATTCAATCAAAACCACAAGCTTATGCGTGTAATATTACTTGTCGTTACATCTCTGTTGTTGTTTTCTCTTCCGGGCACAGGGCAAAACTATCAAACAGTATATCCCCAAGAAGAAAAATGTTTTATTAACAAAGATGACAATTTTCTCTGTCTCCGAATTGATTCAGTGTTGGATGGAGCTACAACTATCCTTTATCCCTCCAGAATAAACCTTAATACCTTCGATGAATGTTACTCACCCGTCGCAGGATCGTGGATAGCCAAGGCTATTGAGATAAATGACAATGGAGAAAATGTATTTATCAATTATGCCGGTGATGCTGTAATGATAAATACATTGGCATCATTGGATGAGGAATGGGTTGTCTATGAAGTCCCTGGGAATATGCAAATCAGGGCTACGCTGGTGGCACATGAGTTAATGGATTTTATGGAACTTACAGATTCGGTGAAAACTATAGCTTTTCAGGCGTATGATTCAGAAGGTGAGCCTTTGGAAATGGATGTGAATGAGATGACGGTTAAAGTCAGCAAGCATTATGGCTGGGTACAAGCGTTAAGCTTTTACTTTTTTCCGGATTTTCAGGCATTGTGGTACGGGCCTAATATGGGACTGGATGAATTATATCTTGCCGGACTATCGGAGCCACAGGTTGGCGTACAGAATCTCATGTGGTTTGATGTGTATGACTTTCAGCCCGGAGATGTGATGCATGTGATCGAAGAGAATGGCTATTGGGTGGGTCAGGAAGATGGTTATTTTCAGACTACCGAAACCAGATCTGTGTTTGAATACATTGATAGAATTGATCATGTTGACTCTATTGAATATTGCTATGTTTTGAACCAATGCATACTACAGCTTTGGACAGACAGCATTTCTGTGAGCAGCGATACCCTAAACGTGATTATAAATCCCAATCCGTTTTTTGATCAATTGCCTTATACGGCAGTTCCTTATAATGATGACAGTGAAGTGCCCGAGTATTACACTTATTTTGAAATGAACATGGGAGAATTTTATCAAAAGCTTGATCATTCTTTTGTTTTTGAACAGCTTGACAGCTCCTGTTGGCAAATGATGACAGGATGGAGTCTTCCCTCAGTTAAATATTATTACGAAGCTCTTGGCGGACCTTTTTATCCGCGCGAGGCAGCTTTTGGGCAATTGGTAAGAAGGGAGCTGGCTTATTATGAAAAAGACGGGATAAGCTGGGGCACCCCATTAGATGTTACTGATGTGGAGGATTACACTGTCGAAGCTTTTTTGAGTATCTTTCCCAATCCTGCTCAGGATTTTTTTACAGTGAGTATAGCAAAGTCTTTTCATGACAAATTATCACTCAGACTGATGGATGTAAATAACAGAAGTGTGCATTATCAAAAAGTGCAATCCGGAAATAATATAATTAATGTTTCACACCTCAAAGCGGGGATATACTTCTGTATTATCATAAATGAAAGAGGGGTTGTCTATAGCCGGAAACTAATAATACAGTAAGCCTTTATGTATTTAATAACCAAATCTATAATAAAAGTTATTCCTTATAACAGGGTTTTATCTAAGTGCATTTTTGGACTTTTTTAATTAATATAACTATTAACAAACAATATCTTATAGAGCGCCAGCATTCGTTTTGCATGGTTTTTTGTTCTTTTGGGCTATGCCAAAAGAATGAGAATATATATTTTTTGCAATTACAAGTTAAAGAGGATTTTGTGTCTCAAATTGTGTTCGCACAAACAAAAAAACCACTCAAAGTATAAACTTTTAAGTGGCTGATTTTGGAGCTCCTCCTCTTGGATCCCGAAACTTCGGGAGACCCTCTGATTAATCCCGAAACATCGGGACTCTAACCAACT
>CAZTPA010000051.1:0-20333 GCA_964614525.1 uncultured Bacteroidales bacterium
AAAGATCTTTAATAACATTTTCATTGAAAATATTGAAGAAAAGGTAATAAGGTTTTTTTAATTTGTAGTTTTAGAAGATGTTTTGCGCTTTCTTCGAGTCTTATATAACAAATATACACAAAGGATATTCAAAGTTTCACAAAGAAAAAATAGCTTTTACTTTCTATGCCTTCCCAACATCGGAAATTCTCAAGAGAAACTTATGTGTGATTATTGTATTACAAGAAAGGATTAAACACATTAGGCATAGAAAAAAAAGACTTCTCAAAAGAAAAACATTATATAACAAAACCAAGCCACCAAAACAGCGTGTTATCCTATATTTGCAAAACAAATAAATTTCAAAAAAATTATTATATCTCATTGAATTGTGCTAATTTTAAGCGAAAATAAACATGAAAAAATTATGATTATTCCGGCTTTTGTTCAGAGAGATAAATATTTGATGCCCTTTGCATCAGACATAAACAGAAGATTACGAAATGCCTTTGATAAAGAAAAAAATCTTACTAAAGACACAGGAAGCCTTTCGGACTTTGCTAATGGCCATAAATATTACGGCTTGCATAAGACTGATGATTCCTGGATAATCAGAGAATGGGCACCAAATGCTACACAAATATATTTACTTGGCAATTTTAACGACTGGGAACAAAAAGATGAGTTTGCCTTTAGAAGTATCGGAGCAGGAAATTGGAGCCTGGAATTACCTCTCGAATCACTGAAACATCTTGATCTTTATAAACTCTATGTAAAATGGGGAGATGGCGAGGGAGAAAGAATTCCGGCCTGGGCAAGAAGAGTGGTGCAGGATGAAGAAACATATTTATTTAATGCACAGGTATGGGATCCTGCAAAAAAATATAAATGGAAAAATCCTGTTCCCAAAGCAGATGATGACTTTGTTCCTTTTGTTTATGAAGCCCACACGGGAATGGCTTCTGAGGATTATAAAGTTGCAACATGGAATGAGTTTAGGGAGAATATTTTGCCTTATGTACATAAAGCCGGTTATAATGTTATTCAAATGATGGCTGTACAAGAGCATCCATATTATGGGTCTTTTGGCTATCATGTGAGTAATTTCTTTGCCCCAAGTAGCAGATTCGGAAGTGCCGATGATCTTAAAGCACTTATTGATGAAGCACATGGACTGGGAATAAGGCTTGTTATGGATATTGTTCATTCTCATGCAGTAAAAAATGAAATAGAAGGAATAAGCAGATATGATGGCACATATTATCAGTTTTTTCATGATGGGCCTCGTGGAAATCACCAGGCATGGGATAGCAGATGTTTTGATTACGGCAAAGATGAAGTAATTCATTTTCTTTTATCCAACTGCAAATACTGGCTTGAAGAGTTCCGGTTTGATGGTTTTCGCTTTGATGGTGTAACAAGTATGCTCTATCATGATCACGGTCTTGGAACGGCATTTGTAAGTTATGAGCAGTATTTTGATCATAATCAGGATGAAGATGCGATTTCTTACCTGATACTGGCAAATAAACTTATTCATGAAGTTAACCCTTCTGCAATATCTATTGCCGAAGAAATGAGTGGTATGCCCGGCATTGCAACTCCCCATAGTATGGGAGGTATCGGATTTGATTATCGATTGGCAATGGGAATTCCTGACTTTTGGATAAAAACAATTAAAGAGAAAAGAGTTGAGTTTTGGCATGTTGGTGATATGTTTTATAATCTTTCTAATAAAAGAGCTGATGAAAAAACAATCCATTACTGTGAATCTCACGATCAGGCACTCGTTGGCGATAAAACCATTATTTTTTGGTTAATGGATAAAGATATGTATTTTGATATGAGTGTGGACAGACCTAATATTAATGTTGATAGTGGAATTGCACTTCACAAACTGATAAGACTTATTACTCTTGCTACCGCCGGTAACGGATATCTTAATTTCATGGGAAATGAGTTTGGACATCCGGAATGGATTGATTTTCCCGGATTGCATAACAATTGGTCTTATCATTATGCCCGAAGACAATGGAGTTTGAAAGATAATCCTGATTTAAAATTTAAGTATTTGGCTTCATTTGATAAAGAAATGCTTTCATGTATTAAAAAGTATAATGTATTAACGAATTCAGATATTTTTCCTCATACCCAAAATATTGATGACCAGGTATTAACATTTTCCAGAAATAATCTAATATTTGTATTTAACTTTAGTCCTTTCAGATCATATACTGATTATTTAATTAGTGTACCAAAAGGAAGTTATAAAATTGTGCTTAATTCTGATCGTAATGAATATGGTGGTTTTGAGCGTATTGATGAAGAAGTGAATTTTAAAAGTGAATCTGTGGGAAAAGGAAGTAAAGAGCATGGCATTAAGCTTTATATTCCTGCCCAAACTGCTTTGGTTCTTAGAAATATGAATGCATAAGGACTGAAAATGCCTTCACTTAAATGAATGCTAAACAGAAAACAATAAATTTTAGAAGAAAATATTATATAATAAAAGCATGTCAAAGAATATTAAACTTACCCGCACTGTTAAAGCTTCTCCTGAAGAAGTATATATTGCACTTACTAATCCGCTTACTATACAGCTTTGGACGGGTTATCCCGCAAAAATGAGTACAGAACCAGGCACGGAATTTTCAATTTTTGAGGATGAGATATCAGGAGTTAATCTTGAGTTTAAAGAAAATGAGCTGATTAAACAAATGTGGTTTTTTGGAGATACTGAAGAAGATTCTATTGTTACAATAAATTTGTATCCGGATAAAAAGCACACAAAATTAATAATAGATCATATAAATATTCCCGATGACGCACATGAAAATATTCTTTATGGATGGAAAGAGTATTACATAGGCGGACTAAAGTCCTTTTTTGAAATGAAAGATGCGGGCGAATAATTTATTATCCGGCAATATACGTTATGGCGGACTTACACATTAAATCTGATATTCAAGATATCAGCATCTTTTACAACATAAGTTTTTCCTTCTATAAAATACTTGCCTGCATTCTTGCAAGCTTGTTCTGAACCTAATTCTTTAAGATCATCAAACTTCATTACTTCAGCCCTGATAAATCCTCTTTCAAGGTCACTATGAATTACACCTGCTGTTTGTGGGGCAGTCATACCTTCCTTAAATGTCCATGCTCTAACTTCCTTGGGTCCGGCTGTAAAGAATGTTTTAAGATTAAGTAATTCATAAGCAGCCCTTATAAGTTTATTAACTCCGGGTTCTTCCAATCCTAAATCTTTAAGAAATTCCTCCCTGTCTTCGGCAGTTTCCAGTTCTGCAATATCCGCCTCTGCCTGAGCTGCAATTGTTAATATCATCTCATTCTCATCCGAAAAGGATTCTTTTACTTTACGGCTGTATTCATTTCCTTCTTTTGCAGAATCTTCATCAACATTGCAAACATATAAAACAGGTTTTACAGTTATAAAGAAACAATCGTCAATATATTTTTTATGACTCTCTTCAAATTTGAATGTCCTCGCACTTTCTCCATTTTCAAAGTGGTCTTTTAGCTTACTTAAAACTTCATATTCTGTTTTAGCATCCTTGTCTCCGGTTTTAACAAGTTTTTCCACTTTGTAGAGTTTTTTCTCAAGCGTATCCAAATCTTTTGTAATTAGCTCAAGATCAATAATTTCTTTATCTCTGACAGGATTAACGCTGCCTTCAATATGAGGAACAACATCGCTGTCAAAACACCTGAGAACATGAATTATTGCATCGGTCTGACGAATATCTGCGAGAAATTGATTGCCGCCTTTTGAAGTTCCGGCATTTTTCATTAAACCGGGTATATCAACAATTTCCACTGTTGTTGGAACTACTTTAGCCGGTTTAATAAGTTCTGTCAGTACATCAAGTCTCAAATCAGGAACTTCCACTTGTCCAAGATTAGTAGTTTTTGCTGCATCGGGATTAATCTTACTTTTTGAGATACAGTTGAAAAGAGTTGTTTTTCCAACACCGGCCAAACCAACTATTCCACATTTTAGTGCCATTTTCTTAATTATTTAATTTGCGCGCAAATGTACTAAGTTTATTGTTAATAGACTAAATAAAAAAGCAGCAAGTTTTTTGCATTTTAACACTGCATAATAAAAAGAACAATAATATATTTACTGTTATCCGGATAAAATTACTAGATACTTCGCTTCGCTCAGTATGACAAGGCATTTGGTGTTTTTAAGGTTGGTGGCCAGCCACCACCCTCCCAGACATATAAAAGCTTGTCATTCTGAGCGTAACGAAGTGGAGCGAAGAACCGAGCTTGCGAGCTCGCCAAAGGCAATCTATATATTATGTTACCATTTTAATCGGACAAAAGTGTAATTTATTAATATTGTATTTTGAAGATAGGGAATTTGTTATTGTTTTATAATTCTGAAATATTTGTACTCACATGAGTCAATATATATTTGATAAAATGAACAATTTATTACCTTTGTCAAGTTTTTAAAAATATGATTATGACACAGACAACAGAATTGAAGAAAATTGCAACACAAGTTAGACGAGATGTATTAAGAATGGTTCATGCAGTACAATCAGGACATCCGGGTGCTGCTTTGGGTTGTGCTGACTTTTTCACAGCCATGTATTTTAAAATTCTTAATCATAATCCGCAAAAGTTTGTTATGAATGGAAAAGGAGAAGATATGTTTTTTCTTTCAAATGGACATTTATCGGCAGTATGGTATAGTGTATTAGCTCGTTCCGGATATTTTGAAGTTAGTGAACTTGCAAGCTTTAGAAAAATTGATTCCCGGCTTCAGGGACATCCGGCTACCGAAGAAAATTTGCCGGGAGTTAGAATAGCAAGTGGTTCTTTGGGACAAGGACTTAGTGCTGCCTGTGGCGCTGCTATTTCTAAAAAATTAAACAATGATAATAATTTGGTTTATTGTTTAATGGGAGATGGTGAACTCCAGGAAGGCCAGATTTGGGAAGCTGCAATGTTTGCTGCAGGAAGAAAAGTCGACAATCTGATAGGAATAGTTGATTTTAACGGAAAACAAATTGATGGCCCTGTGGATGAAATAATGCCACTTTTGGATTTAAAAGCAAAATGGGAATCTTTTGGATGGGAAGTGTTGGAAATGGATGGAAATAATATGGAAGATATCCTGGAGACTATATCAAAAGCACAAAGCAAATGTGGTAATGGTAAAGCTGTTATGATTCTAATGAAAACAGAAATGGGATATGGTGTGGATTTTATGATGGGAACTCACAAGTGGCATGGCAGTCCTCCAAATGATGAACAACTTGAAAAAGCTATGTCAAATTTCGAAGAAACTCTGGGAGATTATTAATAAGAAGTTTCTAAGTTTACGGGTAACCAGAATATTATTATCGCGTATACGTTATTGATTTATAAGAATTATTAGAAAAGATTTGACAAAAAAAATATACATATTTGCTCTCATTATTATTTGCTTTTTTTCATTAGCAAATGTTCAAGCACAAAAAAATACTGATCCTGAGCCTGAACCACCTTTAACAAGAATATTGTTTGTGTTTGATGCTTCGCAAAGTATGTATGCACGCTGGCAAAGTGATATGAGAATTACAATTGCCAGAACTTTATTATCTGAATTGCTGGATAGTCTTGAAAATACTGATAATCTTGAACTTGCTCTGAGAGTTTATGGCCATCAAAAGAAGTTTCCTCCACAAGATTGTGACGATACCAGGCTCGAGATACCTTTCGCTCCGGATAATGCATCTCGAATACGGCATAGATTAAGAACAATAACTCCTAAGGGCACAACGCCCATAGCAATGTCACTCGAAGCGGCACGACATGATTTTACGCCTTGTGATAATTGCAGAAATATTATAGTTCTTATTACAGATGGTATTGAGGAATGTGGCGGTGATCCTTGCGTAGTATCAAGAGCGCTGCAAAAAGATGGAATTACGTTAAAACCTTTTGTAATTGGTATTGGAAGAGATTTTAAGAATGAGTTTGATTGTGTCGGAGAGTATTTTGATGCTACCAGTGAAAATGAATTCAGGGAAAGTTTAAAAATAGTTATCTCTCAGGCATTAGATAATACCACGGCCCAGGTCAATTTACTTGATATAAACAAAAAACCCACCGAATCAAATGTGCCTATTACATTTTATGATAAAATGAGTGGAAAAATATTGAAGAATATTATTCATACTATTAATGTAAGAGGGAATCCCGATACTCTTTATTATTTTGATCCGCTTGTTACCTACAATATGGTTGTTCATACAATACCACCGATTCATGTTAACGACATTTCTATCAATGCCGGCAAACATAATATAATCGCAGCAGATGCTCCCCAGGGAAGCTTAAGTTTGGCAGTTGGCGGACGAACTCCAATGAACTACTATACCATAATTCGTAAAGCCGGAGAAAACAAAACTTTGCATATTCAGCAATTTTCCGAAGAAGTTAAATATCTTATTGGTAAATATGATCTGGAAATTCTGTCTTTACCGAGGATAATTATAAAAGATGTTGATATAAAACAAAGTCATAATACCAAAGTTGAAATTCCGGGACCCGGTATTGCCGTGATTCGTTTGTCAGCTCCGGGATTTGCAAAGTTGTTTGAAGAAAAGGAGAATGAACTCAAGGAAGTATATACTTTTAGAGATGGTATTTTAAACGAAACATTATATCTACAACCCGGCAGATACAGGGTTGTTTACCGCTCACGTGCATCAACAAGCACTGTTTTTACCCAGGAAAAATCTTTTAATATAGACTCAGGAAGTACTGTAACCGTTCAGGTAAATTAAGCTGATTTTAAAATTCAAATCCAATAAGGCTTGTATCATCTATTTGATTTTCATCGCCTTTATGCTTATTCCAATCCTTTTCAAGAATTTCTTTTTGCTGTGGCATAGGTAATGCAATTACACTTTTTAATAAGTTTTCAAATCTGCGTCTACCATATTTCTCTCCTACAGGTGACATTTGATCAAAAAGGCCATCGGAGCATAAGTAAATTTGAGTTTTTGATGTAATTGAAAATTCTTTATTATTGAAATCCGGTAGCGTTTTCTTTTTTATTCCTCCTAAGGAAATTTTGTCCGAGTCTATTTTTGAAAATCCGGTTGTATTACTAATATATAAAGAAATATTTGCTCCCGAATAGACTGCTTTTTTCTTTTTGGTGTCAATAAACAAAAGTGCTAAATCCATACCATCATAGTTATGATAATGATCATCCTGCTGCTTTAATGTATTGATAATTTCATAATGAATGTCTTTTAAGGCCTTTGCCGGATTGTCAGTTTTTTTATTAATCAGGACTTTTTTAAGAATACCATCTGCAATCATAGTCATTAAAGCACCCGGCACACCATGTCCGGTGCAATCTCCCAATGCAAATATATCATAGCCGTTAAATTTTTCATACCAGTAAAAGTCCCCTGAAACAATATCACATGGCTTATATATTACAAAATTGTCTTTGGAAAATTGCTCAAAATCATTTTTGTATGGCAATATGGTTCTTTGAATTGTTTTTGCGTAATGAATGTTGTCAGTAATCTTTTTATTTGATTCTTTTAAAGCTTGGTTTGTCAATTCAAGAATATCCCTGTGTTTTTCAATCTCATTTCTCTGTGAAATAATCTCTTGTTGCCTCATGTTTAATTCATCATTCTTTTCAAGAATTTCTTGCGTTTGTTCGTTTAATAATCTAACATGTTTCTGTTTTATTTTATAACCTCGGTAAATTAAATAGGAAATAAGTATTAGTAATAAAACGGAAATAATTAATGTATTTCTAATTCTTATTTGCCTTGTCAATAAATGTTTTTGCTCAAATTCTTTTTCTTCTTGTAATAATCTTTGTAATTCCTGCTCTTTTTCAAACCTTGCTTCAAGCTCAGCAGATGTGATTATTCTTATTATATCATCATTTTTTGATTCATCTCTAATTCTATTATATGTCAAAAGGGCGTTATACGCATTTTTATAATCACCAAGTATGGCATATACTTCAAATAAATCTTTTGCCGCCGATTCTATTTCGTAAGGAATATCAATTTCAAAACTAATCCTAAGACTTTCTTCTAGATATTCCAGGGCAGTTTCATAGTCTTCTATTTCTACATAATACATACCAATAGTTTGATATGAATTTTTTATGCCTTGTATTTCATTAATTTCTTTTCTAATTGCCAAAGAATTTTCCAGATATAATATTGCAGAATCAGGCATGTTAAGGTTTAAAAAAACACCACCAATGTTATTGTATGTCCTGCTGAGCTCCCTTTTGCTTGAATATTCAACATTAGTATATATTTCGACTGATTTCTTATAGTATTCAAGTGCCTTGAAAAAATCTTTTTTATCAGAAAAAGTATTCGCCATATTATTTAAGATTCCTGCGTATCCGAGAGAGTCATTTATTGAAAGATATATTTCAATTACATCATTATAAATGTCTAATGCTTTATCATTAAGCTCCTGATATTGATATAATACCGCGATATTGTTCATCGCCTTTGCTTTTCCTTTAAGATTATCTGCGCTGTTAAATAAGTCGCGACTTTCATTAAATAACTTTAATGCACCGCTATAATCAACTTTATAAAACTTCAACAAACCAAAAAGTCGCATTGCTTCTGCTCGGCCGGATATATAATCAGTTTTAATTGCAAGCTCGTTTGCAATATCCAGAATTATTTTTGCTTCTTCTGAGTCCTGACTGCCAATAAGGTTAGCTTGATTTAATAAACTATCTATATAGCTTCTAGTCTCATCTACTTGAGCATTCGAAAAAGTAAATGAAAATATTAATAAAATAAACAGAAAAGATTTCATTAACTCGGTATTATGTAATAAAGTTTTACAAATATTAACACAAATTTGTAAATAATGTTTGGAAATAAAATCACAGATTTTAAGCTGTAAAAATAATTCCAAAAAATGAATACACTTAGTTTTTCAAATAAGAATATTTTGCGATAATTGTTTTTGTCTGAATATTATTTTTCTGTACTTTTGCGACTTCTCAAAAAACAGATTATGAATTTACCGGGTAGCATTAGCATTAACCGTTATTATTTTAAGCGCTGGACCAGGAAATCATATGCGGTATTTTCTAGTTTAGGAAAAATTATTCATATCGGTGTAATGCTATCTTGCTGTTCTATTCTTACTCTTCCTGAATATTGTAAAGCACAGAATCAAAAAGTTCCGAACGACATTACTCAGATAGAAGAGGAACTAGATGAAGTCATTGTAAGCGCACTGAGAAGCCCGGATGTGCAATCTCAGCTTATGCGTGTTGTACAGATTATTTCCTCAAAAGAAATTGAGCAATCGTGTTCGCAAAATATTTCCGGCATATTAGAGTATGCACGTGGTGTTGATATCCGACACAGGGGCGGTTATGGAATGCAGGCAGATGTGAGTATAAGAGGTGGCACTTTTGATCAAACATTAATATTGCTAAATGGAATAAATATAAGTGATTCCCAAAGCGGGCATCATAATTTAAATATTCCCGTTGATGTTGAAAGTATTGACAGAATAGAAGTTTTGCAAGGTGCCGGTGCCAGGATTTATGGCCCAAATGCTTTTAATGGAGCAATAAATATCATAACTAAAACACCGGAACAAGCGTATTTAAATACATCCCTTTCACTTGGACAGCATTCATATAAAGAAGCTGCTGTTTCAGGCAGTTTTTCCACTGGTATTATTAATCATTACCTTGCAGCAAATGCAGGTGCAAGTGATGGTTTTACTGACAATACAGATTTCCAGAATGGAAATATATTTTACAATTCAGAAATTAATCTGAAGTCTTTTGATGTTGCTGCACAAACAGGATATAACCTTAAAGCTTTTGGTGCAAATAGCTTTTATACTCCTAAATTTCCCAATCAATTTGAGGAAACTCAAACAACTTTTGCATCTGTGAAAATCATCCCGCATGGGAAAATTAAAATAATTCCTACAATATATTGGAGACAACACCACGATAGATTTGAGCTTTTCAGAAACAATGCACCGGAATGGTATCTTAATCATAATTATCATTTAAGCAATTCTGCCGGCGCAAATATTAAATGGTCACATGTTCATTCTTATTCAAAATCTTCAATTAGTTTAGATTATAGATTTGAAGACATTTACAGCAATGTTCTTGGCCATGATTTGAAAAATCCAAAGCCAATTTCTTATGACAATGATATTTTTTACACAAAATATTATCAAAGAACAGGATTGAGTATAATGGCTGAAGAGAGTTTTTATATAAATGATATTATTTTCTCGGGAGGTTTATTGACATATTATAATACAGACCTTAAAAATGGTTTAGATTTCTTTCCGGGAATTGATCTTGGATGGCAGTTTTATAATAATTGGCGAATTATTGCATCTGCAAACAGAACTTTAAGAATGCCAACCTTCACTGACTTGTTTTATAATAGTCCCACCCACATGGCAAATTCCGATTTGCAACCGGAAAAAGCATATTCTTTGGAATCAGGAATTAAAAATCAAAGCAAAGCTATTCATTTTGAATTAATAGCTTTCAAACGTTGGGGAGTAAATATGATTGATTGGGTTATGTTTGAAAATGATGATAAATGGCAAAGCCTTAATCATACAAATATTGATATAAGTGGCATTGAGTTATATTTTCGAAAGCATATAAATTTTATTAAATCCAATTCACATACAAAACCAAACATTAGTTTTGCGTATACATATATGTATGCTGATAAGGAAAGTGGCCAAATGATATCACAATATGCACTTGATTTTTTAAAAAGCAAGCTAGACATTCAAATATCATTACCTGTATTTAAAAATGGGGGAGTAAATCTTGATATAAGCCGTCAGCACAGAGCAGGTGGATATATGCAATATGATAACGGCTATTTTACCAATACTATTAATTTTGAGCCATATTGGCTAATAGATTTGAAAGTATTGTATAATCTCAAATCTGTTCAGGTTTTTGCCGAACTTGAAAATCTCTTTGATGTGGACATTATTGATATAGCAAATGTTCCTCAACGTGGAAGATGGATGCGCGCCGGATTAAAATATAAGTTATTTTTTAATCCTTGATGGTTTGCTGTCTTTAGAAAATTTAGAACTTCGATTAAAACTTCCGGGCTTTTTCTTTTTTTTATAACCACCTTCACTTGATTCTTCTGATTTTGAAAATCTTTTCTTTCTTCTAAAACCATCTTTCGATGACTCATCAGAATCTGAATATTTCTTTTTTCTAAATCCATCCGAAGAAGATTTCGGTTTATTTGCTGTTTCAATACGAACTCCAAGAGGATTGGCATTTTCATCAGCAAATGACTTTTGAAGAAGCTCTACGGCATTCACATCAACATCAATAAAAGAGAATGAATGCATCAGATCAATTCTTCCGATACTTACATCCCTGGTTTTTGTAACATCGTTTATCAGACCTATAATTTGGGGTACCGAATATTTGTCTTTACGCCCAACACTAATGAACATTCTCTGAAATTTGCCACCTTTAGCTTTTGATTCGCTGCTTCTGGATTCATCAACGTTCAAATCAACTGCATTTCTATAATATTCAAGAAATCTGTTAAATTCAAGAGATACAAATCTTTTTATAAGCTCTTCTTTGTCCATCCATTCAAGCTTTTTGTAAATTACAGGCAAAAATGAATCTATTTCTTCATGGTTTAACTCAACGTTTTCCATGTTGTCAATATGATGGAAGAGTTGTTTTTCACAAACCTGGCCGCCTGTTGGAATTTTTGCTTTAACAAATTCGCGACCCAGTTTCTTTTCAAACATTCTTACCTTATGCTTTTCTTTCATATTTATGATAGAAATACATATACCTGTTTTATCTGCACGGCCTGTTCTTCCACTTCTGTGCAGGTAAATGTCCGGATCATCAGGAAGATTGTAGTTGATAACGTGCGTAAGATCATTTACATCAATTCCTCTGGCTGCAACATCTGTTGCCACCATCATTTGCAAAGTACGATTACGAAATCTTTTCATTACATGATCTCGCTGCGCCTGACTCAAATCACCATGCAATGCATCTGCATTATATCCATCACGAATTAATGCATCAGCAATATCTTTTGTCTCAGCTCTTGTGCGACAAAAAACAATTGAATATATATTAGGATTAAAATCAGCTATCCTTTTTAGAGCCTGATAGCGATCTCTTGCCTGCACCATATAATACATGTGATTAACATTGCTTGTGCCTTTGTTGCGCTGGCCTACGGTTTTTATAACCGGATTGTTCATGTATTTAGCAAGTATGCGCTCTACTTCCACCGGCATGGTGGCCGAAAAAAGTAAGGTGTGCTTTCCTTTGGGTGTAAATTCCAGTATAGAATCAACTTCCTCCTGAAAACCCATGTCAAGCATTTCATCTGCTTCATCCAATACAAGCCATGATACTTTTTTGAAATCTACCTTGTTACGACGAATCATGTCATTTAACCTGCCCGGTGTAGCAACAATAATATGTGGCTTGGCTTTCAATTGTTTAAACTGAACTTCAATGCTTGCTCCTCCATAAATTGGCACAACCTGCAGATTAGGCAAAAACTTAGCATAGCTTTGTAAATCGCGTGTTATCTGCATACATAGCTCTCTTGTTGGACAGAGTATTAATGCCTGTGTGTGATCTGACTCTGTATCAATGTATTGAAGTATTGGCAGTCCAAATGCTGCTGTTTTTCCTGTTCCTGTTTGTGCTAGTCCTACTAAGTCAGATGGAGTGTTTAATAAGGAGGGAATCACTTCTGCCTGTATAGGCATGGGCTCTTTGAACCCTAGAGCTTCAACCGATTTTTGTAATTCCGGTTTTAACCCTAATTCTTGAAAATTTTGCATATAATAAATTAGAAATTAGCCGGCAAAGGTAGTGAATTATTATTAATAATTTTTAAATTTAATATCATTAGTTTCGACTAAAATGTGAACATAGCCAGGAGATTGCCTTTGGCGAGCTCGCAAGCTCGGTTCTTCGCTTCACTTCGTTACGCTCAGAATGACAGGCATCAGCCCACCACGCTTAAGAAACGCCAAATGCCTTGTCATTTTGATGAAAGTTCAAGTATCAAAAACAACTTTTATAAATGAAAAAGAAAACACTTAACCCGGAAAAAACTATATAAGAAATTAAAATTATATTAAAAGCAAAGCTGAAATAATGTTTTTAAGAATGATAAATCGGGCAAAAGATTAGTTTTTGCCAAAATACCAAAATGAAGCATCAAACAAAAAAAATACTGTTTTAACAAATATTATTTTGAGAAGTCCCAAAAAATTACTATATTTGAAATTAATAATGATAAAAACATATTGTTGAACCATTAAAAAGTAAATTATTATGTCAAATAGTGGAAATGTATTATTAGGAGTATTAGTAGGAGCTGCTGCTGGAGTTATCACAGGAATTCTCATAGCACCTGCAAGCGGTAAAGAAACGCGGGAAAAAATCTCGGGTAAAACGGATGATTTGTTAACTCAAATAAAAGATCTTTTAAGCAAAACAGTTGATGAAGAAGTAGTTAAAAAACAGGATGAAAAAAAGAAAACCTCCAGTGCTACTTAATCCTTTACCAGAAGGTAAAAAAAACGACAATGTAGCACCAATGTTGTGCTTGAGATTAGTGGATTTCTATGAAACATCAAGCATATATATTGGTGTTACTTGTCCATTAGTTTTAAAATTTTCATATTTATCACAGTAAGTAATAAACAATTTATGCTGGAAAAAATTAAAGAGTATGTCAGTTCACGGATTTTATTACTAAAAATTGAAGGGACTCAAAGAGTTAGTGATGCTTTTTCTGTGTTATTCAGAAAGATAGTATTGCTGCTAATTTTTTGTTTCTTTTTGATTTTTATTTCAGTAGCACTCGCATTATGGATTGGAGAAATCTATGATTCAAATATTATCGGATTTCTTGTTACAGGCGCTATTTATCTTTTGGTGTTTATAGTCTTTCTTATTTTCAAAAAACAATTGCTTGAAAAGTATATTAAAGATGAAGTAGTTCGTACTATATTCAAAAATTTAAGTAAGTAAAATAAATATCCGACAATGATTGATAATTACAAAGAATTAATAGAAGTAAAAAAAGAACTTCAAAATAGAATTCATGAAACCGAGCATACTTATATTCGGCAATATGAAAGTATTAATTATTTTTTGGATATGGCCGGAGTTTACAAGGGTAAGAAAAACGAAAAAGAAATGACACATTTTCATTCTTTAATTATTCAATGCATTACGAAGTATCTTGAAGAACAAGAAGTATTTAAAAAATACAACAAAGAAGATACGTTTTTTTTCATTTCCCTTGCATTATCCCTAATCTCGGCTTTTATTGTAAAAAAAGTATAATAAAATTATTAAGAGATATGAGTATGAGACTTAGTATAATCGCATTTATTGTGTTATTTAGTTCTTTTCAAATAACTTCTCACGCGAAGGAAAATCAGGACAATAACGAAAAATTCAAACATTATTTAGGTGTAGGAGCCGGCCTTACAACCGGACATGGTATATCTTACCGGTTTTGGCCCGAAGTATTTGGCGCACAGCTTACATTTGCACCATACAAAGATGCTAATTCGATAAATTATAATATCGGTTTTACTTTTCTATTTAAGATAATCAAAACTGATATAACAAATTTTTTCATTTATCAAGGTAATAGATATTTTTATGAGAAGCACGAAGCTTATGATAATTCAGGGGAGGAAAGTATAAGCAGCAACTTAAATAATGGTATTGGAATTGGTATTGAATTCATTATTTGGGATCGTGTTAGTTTCAATATAATGGGCGGCTATGCTTCTTATGATAATTTTGATAAGATTAATTTTACCGGAGAAGCAGGATTATATTATATTTTCTAATTTATTGCCCTCTTAAGCATATTCAGTTATTGCAAACCCACTTTTTTTTATAAAAACTCTTTTATTAAATCAGTACACAATAAATAATATGTGTATTGATTTAATAATATACATATATAGATAAATGCATAACATTGTTGTTTCTAAGATAAATATGTTTAATTTTGTATTAGAATGTTAAATAATGAATTATGAAGAAATATCTGTTTTTACTACTTCCATTGGTTTTTAGCTTGTCGTTTATATTTATTTCTTGCGAAAAAGAAGAAATCGCAAATGATGATGATACACATGAAAATGATGATAATAATGATGACAACGAAGAAGATGATGATGAGATAAGTCTTGCAGTATTAACAACACTCGACATAGAAAATGTTACAGATACTTCAGCTATTAGTGGTGGAAATATCACTGACGATGGAGCTGCAGAAATTACTTCAAGGGGAATTGTTGTTTGCAAATCTGAATCACCAACTCTTGAGGATAATTTTCTGTTTACCTCTGAAGGAACAGGAGTAGGGGAGTTTGTTAGTGAAATTACCGGATTAGAGCCCGAGACCGTGTATTATCTTAGATCATATGCTGTAAATGAAGCAGGAACTGCTTATGGAAACGAATTGTCTTTTATTACGCAGGCTTCAGAACCTTTGGTAGTTGTAGATATTGATGGCAATGAATATGAAACTGTACAAATTGGCGAACAGATTTGGATGGCAGAAAATTTAAAGACTACAAAATATAATGATGGCGAAGAGATTCCCTATACTGAAGATGATATAGAATGGAGTGAATTAAGGGAAGGATCTTATGCCTTTTATAATCATGATTCTGATTTGGGCGAAATCTATGGTGCTTTCTATAATTTCTTTGCCGTTTCTACTAAAAAGCTTTGCCCTGCAGGGTGGCGTGTCCCTGATGATAACGATTGGAATATACTGATTGAATTTCTTGGGGGAAGTGATCTTGCTGCTGATAAACTAAAAGAAACAGGAACAGAACATTGGAATAGTCCAAATACAGGAGCTACTAATGAAAGTGGATTTACTGCATTAGGAACCGGTCACAGATACAATTGCGGTGGTTTTAACAGTATGGGCTCTGTTGCAATGTGGTGGTCGCAGGATGAAATTGATTCTGTTAGTGGTGTTAACAGGATTATTTATGTTGATTATCCTAATGTTTATGATTACGGCTATAATAAAAATGGTGGTGCGTCTGTAAGATGTGTTAAAAACTGAGATGTCCTTTTCTCTATTATACTTTATTAATTTATTATCTGTTTATTTATTCTTACTTTTGAATAATTGAGTGTTCTACTTAATAGATTTGTTTATTCTTTTCAAACTTTTTATATATGAACAAAAAAAATATCGATTGTTCAGGCTGTAAAGTAAATGCTTGTTATCATGGAGACGATTGTGTCAAGGGATATGATTTTGAAAAATATATGTCCATGACCAAGGAAGCATTTGATAATAAAGAGAATAAAACAATTCTTGAAGTCTCAACACGGGTTGAAGGAGAGCATTATATGAAGCTCACAAGAATGGAAGAAATTATTGTGTTCGCCAAAAACATGGGATATGAAAAAATTGGAATAGCCCATTGTGTTGGATTAACAAATGAAGCAAAAATTATTAAAGAAATTCTTGATAAGCATTTTACAACCTATGCTATAAGCTGTAAATTCTCAGGAATTAATAAAAAGGAATACAATTTAAAACAAGTAAAAGATGACAGGCATGAGGCTATTTGCAACCCTATTGGGCAAGCTATGGTTTTAAATGATCTGAATACCGACCTGAATTTGATTGTTGGACTTTGCGTAGGTCACGATATTTTATTTACAAAATATTCTGTTGCACCGGTTTCAACTTTTATTGTAAAAGACAGAATAACCGGACATAATCCTGTTGCAGCAATCTACTCAGCTTACCACAAGAAAAATATGGGTGTCTGATTTATCATAAGTATCTCTGTAAAATTATTGTTTATAAATATTTGTTTGGCTCTGCTTCATCAGGGTGATTAAAAATATCTTTGGGAGTTGGCTTTATCCTTTAAAAAGAGTCTTACCTATTATCAAAAATATAAATCATAAAAAATTAAATATCAATACGTTAACCAATATATTTCATTAAATATTAAAAAATTATTAAAAATATTTGGTGGTATTAAAAAGATATTTTAGTTTTGTAGTGTCTTAGTATTATAGTACAGTAATTATTTAAAACAGATTTATTATGATAAACATTTCTAAGCTAACATTTGGCTATAAGAGGAAGCAGCAATTGTTTGAAGATTTGGAACTTCAACTTAAAGCCGGAAGTATTTACGGCCTATTTGGTATGAATGGTGCAGGAAAGACAACATTATTAAAACTAATTTCGGGCATGTTATTTCCTTATAAAGGAACATGTTTGGTTAATGAAAAGGAGTCAGGCAAACGTCTTCCTGAAACTTTAGAGAATATTTTTGTTATTCCCGAGGAGTTTGAACTTCCTTCTATTAAAATTAGCACATTCGTTGATCTCCATTCTCCTTTTTATCCTCGTTTCGACCATCAGTTATTTCAAAAGTATCTTGATGAATTAGAGATTTCTAATGGGAAAAATCTTACAACTTATTCCTACGGTCAGAAAAAGAAATTTCTGATAGCTTTTGGATTGGCCACAAAAACAAGAATTCTATTAATGGATGAGCCTACAAACGGATTGGATATACCTTCTAAAAGTCAATTCCGCAGAATAATGGCTTCCATTTCAACCGAAGAACAATGTGTTATTATTTCAACTCATCAGGTAAGGGATCTTGCAAGTATAATTGATCATGTTATTGTACTTGATAACGGAAAGATAATATTCCATAAAAGCACATTTGATATATCTGAAAAGCTTGCATTTGGCAAACTTAAGGATGATCAGAAAACTGATTATTTATATGCAGAAGAAGTTTTGGGTGGAAAAGCAGCTATTTATAAAAATAGCGGACAGCATACAGATGTTGACCTGGAGCTTTTATTCAATGCTATTATCAAAGAAACAGAAATTATTAATAATGCAATATAACCTTTGTAATCATGGAAAAAACTAATTTATTTTCATTTTCTCGCTTTTTGCAATTAATAAAGCGATTTATAACTCTAAACGGAAAAACCTGGATAATAGGACTTGCAGCAGCAACGAGTTTAATTATTCTTATTGCATTAGCTCAGGCTTTTATGTCCAACGGGTACTTTAATTACGGCAGTTTGGTGAATTTTGGCTTAATTCAGTTGTTTATTGGCGGTTTCATCATTACATCATTAGCTTTTAAGGAACTGAATTCTCCGGCACGCAGTCAGTTTTTCCTTACATTGCCGGCCAATGCACTTGAGAAATTGTTATCACATTGGTTTGTAACTTCAGTAGTTTTTGTTGTTATAGCCAATATTTTGCTGGCTTTTGCCATAATGGTTTCAAGCCTGTTTTGCAATTTAATCTGGAGCACACCATTGCAATTTTTTAATCCTTTAGATTTGGCTAATCTTAAAATTATGAGCTCGTACCTGATACTACAGAGCATCTTCTTTTTGGGTTCTGTGTATTTCAGGAAGGGTAATTTCATAAAGACAGCTCTCAGTTTACTTGTAATAGGCATGGCATTTATGGTTTTTACAATAATTATGACATTTGTTTTGTTCGGATCCGGAAATCCATATTTCTCGAATAATACTATTAATCCTGAAGTTCAGCATGTCTTTGAAAACATAATACCAATGATTTTTAAAATAGTATATTTTGGCTTATTAGCACCCTTTTGTTTGCTGGTAAGTTATTTTAGAATAAAAGAGAGAGAGGTATAAAATGGAATTTACTGAAAATCAATCTATTTATATGCAAATAGCTGATGTCTTTTGTGAAAATATTCTTTCACGAAAATGGAAAGCTAATGAAAGAATTCCATCTGTGCGTGATATTGCAATTCAGATGGAAGTTAATCCGAACACTGCAATGAGAGCGTTTGTGTATTTGCAGGAGAAAGGAATCATTTATAATAAAAGAGGCATAGGATATTTTGTTGATGATGATGGTTATAAAAAGGCATTATCTTTAAAAAGAGATGAGTTTATAAACAGGGATATTCCTGTTATTATGAAAACGATGCAGCTCTTAGATATATCTTGCGAGGATATGGAAAAGTTGTACAAAAACCAATAACATTAATTTATAAAAACAACACAAGATGAAAAAAAGTAATATATTAATTGTCAGCGCTCTTAGCTTAATCCTTTTGTTTATGATCATTAGCGGTTTGCTTTTTAGAAATAAAGTATTTTTACCGGCAACAGAAGGTAATGGCATTCTTGTTAAAAAGGAAATATCTGCTCAGGATTTTACTGAAATAGAAATTAATGGCAAATTCAATGTTAATTATGTTCAGGGCAGTATGCAGCATTTGGAATTAACAGCCGATGAAAACCTCCACGATATTATACGAATTGAAGTATCTGAGGGTAAATTAGTTATAGAGGCAAAAGAGCCCTTTAAGAGTGATGATGATATTATCATTAATGTTTCAAATCCCACATTGAGAAGCATTTCGGCATCATCATCAGCAGATTTTGTTTCGCAGGGTGAAATATTTGAAAATGACTTAAAATTAATTGCTAATGCAGGTTCTTTAATTGACATAAGTGGAAAATTTGACAATATCACAATTAATCAAAATGCAGGATCAAAAGTTTTAATAGAAGGCACAACACACTTTTTAGATATAACATCAAATGCAAGTGGTTTGGTTGATGCTTCAGGTTTAAAAGCACAAATAACAAGAGTAGAAGCAAATGCCGGAACCTTAGTGCAGGTAAATACAACAGAATTAAGCGTGAATGCATCGGCAGGAAGTACCGTAAATTATAAAGGTAGTCCTGTAATGAACAGTATTGATATTAATTCCGGTTCTAATTTAACAAAGAAATAATAAAGATTTTGTTTTAAAATTTTCTTTAAATAGCTCGTGATATTCATGGGCTATTTTTTTATGAATAATTTAAATATTTATTTTCATATTTGTCTTGAGATAGAACGAAACAAAAAAGTCAAGGCTGCATAGTTTTCCCGACGGGTCTAAGTTTACTCTATAAAAAGCACCGTCATCCCTATGTCTCCCGCATGTCATGCCGAACCCGCACGTCATTTCGAACGTATGTGAGAAATCTCGTTGAAACTAGGAAAGACTAGTTAAAAACAGCTTTTTAAAAAGTTTATCATGTTCATCCACTAGATTTAGCTTCGCTGCTACTTTGTGGTCTCCCTGACTGTCGAAATGACGTGCAAGTTCTAAAACAACCACCACTGCCCGGATTAGCAAACGCGCGCCGGCTATGGTCTCGTCAAAATTGACGAGATGAATTGAAAAACGGCTGTAAATCCGGTAAA
>CAZTPA010000052.1:0-19132 GCA_964614525.1 uncultured Bacteroidales bacterium
TCATTCTTCCATAGCCGGATAAATACAGGATAAAATAAATTTACCCGAAGGATATAAGCTTTTTTCAACGTACAATCGATTGGGAGTCAGATCTATAATAAACCAAATCTCTGCCATTTGCTCAATATGAATGCTTTGGGAATCCCGCAATGTCCAAAAATCAGTTTTAGAACCACCAATTGTCATATGTCCATCCTCATAAAAAATAGTTGGCGCAGATAAATCATAATTAACAACGTCAGGCGCAAGTTCCTGAATATCTGGCACACCCCATTTAGTATCAATAAGATCATCCATGTCAAATTTAAACTCTACTTCTTTTTCGCATGAGCTTAAAAACATAAACATAATTATTATTACATAAAATATGCTAGTTCTCATCTTAAATTTATTTGTCAATAATAGTAATTTCTACACGTCTGTTTTTCCTTCGATTTTCTTCATTGTCATTCGTTGCAATGGGCCTTTTATCTTCAAAGCCTACGTAATCTATATTGCCAAAACCTTGTTCAAACATGTATCTGGCAACATTTTCGGCACGTGTGGCGGAGATATCACGGTGGTCTATTGTTTCAAGAGCATCAGAATGTCCGGCTATTTGAATTTTAACGTTTGGATTTTGTTTTAATTGTTCAATTAATCTATCCAGCTCAGGGTATGCATCATTTGGAATTTCAGCACTACCTTTAGTAAATTGAAGGTTTCTAAGTTCAATCTTTGATCCGATAATTATATTGTCAAGCAATATTTCTTTTTCAACATCCTGAATTGTCAGTACTTGCTCAAGTTCAAGTTTATCTGAATACATCCAATATCCAGGGGCGCTTGCTATTACTGAATAGTTCTCTCCTGTCATAAAGCTCAAGTGAAATCTACCTGTGTTTCTGTCTGATCTGGTTGTTTCAATACTCCTTCCGCTGGTATTATCAACAACCTCAACAGTGGCACGCAAAGGTTGTAATGTGGTTCTGTCTTTTATAACGCCTGACAAATTCGTTCTTCTCACACTTACAATATCAGCATCCGCTGCCATATCTCCCGCATGAAAATCTATTTGCCGCCTCTTTTCATCAAAAACAAAATTAACTTCAAATTGCTTATATGCATTAAGGTGAACATAAAAGCTGTCTTGTCTTAAATTAAACTGTTCCTTGAAAATGTTATGGACAGAAACAATATAATCATCAATACTTGGAGCATAGAGTTCGAATTCTCCTTGTTTGTCAGTAAGCGTGGAAATAGTATTTCCTCTTGTATCAACGGCATTTACACGAATATTTGAGACATCAATTCTGCCAAGAGTTGAAAGCTTGCTTCTATTAAGAACTACTCTTCCGAAAATCTTATTTCTTTCCAAAAACGGAACAGTAATTATTTTATCTTCGCTGATTTCAATTAATAATTCACTAAAATCCGGAACAAAAGAACCATTTTTATCAATATTGTTAATCTCAATTCTATATAAACCTGCAGCAAGGTTTTTATACGAAACTGTTCCGTCAGATCCGGATAATAGCCTATTATTAACTAATTGGCCTGTATACTCATATTCCTTATCAAATTCATCAAACATTTTTGGATCTTCTCTATAAATTGAAACTAAAACATTATTGACTCCAGGTTCGTTAGGGTCTTTTTTTAAATTACCATTAAGATCACGGAACAAGCTGACTGTTAAATCATGGTACTTAATACGTGGTTGGTTCCAGTGAAAATCCTTTTTAAGCTTAATTTCAAAATATGCATTTGAATAATCATATTTATCTTCTGTTATTAAATCTGTTGAAACCTGGTAACTCAATGTATTTAGAAGAGAAAGAGTGAATCCTTTTTTGAAAAATAAATCAATCTCATTATGCATGTGCATTCTTGTTGTTTTATATGTAAAATCATACATAAAGTTGATTTTCGAGGTAAGCTTTACAATATTCTTATAAACAAAACTCTCGTAATATGGCATTACTCTGATGCTCTGAGTGTAATAATTATTATAAAAATATTGCAATTGTTGATTTAATGCATAAGGACCATAAAAATAATTCAGATAAGTACCCCATTTACCTCTTTTCATATTCAAGCTAAAATGAGCATTAAAAAACTTATCTCTACTACTAAGATTAAAAATATTTGTTCCAATGCCAGGTTCAGAATAATCGGAAACCCATGTATAGCCTAAAGCAAGAGATGGATTAAAGTACTCATTATAGCTTTCACGAATTCTTGTCCCTACTTCAAATTTAGCACTGTTTGTAATAAAAGGATCATTCCCATTATAAAGATAAAAAGCATTAGAACCTTGGTTTTCATATATAGGACTAAAAAACAGAGCATATCCTTTGTCCATATACTTAGTTGTTCTTAGCTGTATTATGCGTGAACTGTGAAAGGTCTCTGAGAATATACCATCAGAGTTTTCAATTATGGGATTATTTATCCTATCACTAAATATCAAGTCAAACAAATAACCATGTTTGTAAGGATAACTTATCATTCCATATAAATTATGACGACCCGCATAGTGTCCGTAATAATTTGTTGTACCAAATTGCTCATTAAGTCTAAATCTTAAGTTTTTTATTCTTCCTGAATAATTCACTCTGAATCCATAACCAATTTCTTGTTTATCAACTTCAGTAAAAGTAGCATCACTAATTCCGGCATCAATGGTTAGCTTATGGTTTCTGAATGCATTAAAGTTAGTATTTAAACCATAAATTTCCGACAGGGAATTATGAAATTTATTATCAACATAAGCAAACCTGGGAGAAAAACTAAATAATTTTAATCTTGAGGTAATTCCACCACCATAGTTTATGATAGGTCTAAACTGATTTTCTGAAGCTAATGCAAATATTTCATGTCTTTTTGATAATCTGTAATTAACTTGCAAACCCCTGCCTAAACCATGTTTTAATGCTAAGCCGGAAAGATCACCAACAATAAAGTCAAATTTCGTACTATTATATGCCACCCTAAACCTACTGCGACTCATAAAATCATTAGACCTGCCAATTCCATATACCCTGAATCTATAATTGATATTTCTGTTCTTTTTAAATAAGATGTTACCAGCAATGTTACCCGAAAAATATGGACTATATTGGCTAAACAAATTATGCATCATTATTTCAAGAATAAGAGGAATTTCTCCAGGTGGTATTTCATGTCTATAATCATCAGTTAAGTATTTAAACCAAAATGTTGTGTTAAATATTGTTGCATCACTCACTCCCGCAAGATCAACTCTAAACATTGTTTGGATTGACTGATCATCATTATTTTTAAATTTTACAGGCACTTTAACAATAGTGTCTTTTCCTGATTCAAGCAATATATCATAGGCCAGGGTATTATCCTTTTCATTGGGAAGTGTAATATTTTCATTACTTGTTAAAGTAATATTAATCAATTCATTGACATTACCCCTGTTATTTAATAAAAAGCTTAATTCGCTATCACCTTTTTGCTGATCAAAATACGAAACTCTGGAAACAGGCCTAAAAACCAAATCGGAAACCCGAGGAATTTTAACATAACAATAAGCATTTGAGAGAGTTTGCCCGTCTCTGTCATTAACAGAACCAATAATTGAATACCCAATATCTCCTTTTACATCTTTTGTAGCGGCAACTCTTATTGGTATACGCACAGAATCACGTGCATCAATAGTATAGTTTTGCCTGTCATTTTTTATAATTGTCCACCCCAATGGTGCGTTAAAATCAACAAAAACAACCTCTGTGGAATTTCCATTATTAACAACAGTTAATACATTAAAGAAAGATTTAGCTGGATCTACAACAAGGTCGGAACTTCTGAAATATGATTTTATTTGTGGGTAATCACTCTGGAAATTATTGGTATTTTGAGAATAGGAGGTTAAATATGCTAAGGCAGATATAATTACAAATAACAAATATTTGAATTGAATCTTCATCTTTTGTTTTATTGGGCTGAAAGTTTTAATTCAATATCTACAACATAATATCCCGGAGGTTCATTAAGCAATTTGTCAATTCCTTTACCACATTTATAAGAGATAATAATAATATTGTCATCAAAATCTCCTTGTGGAGCTCCTTCAATTAAAGTTTGATAATTACCTTCCAATTGTTTTTCCGGCTGAATATACATAGACAAGCCATTAGCACCTCCGCCATCTTCGGCCAACAAGCTAATATATCCGAGATCAATGTTCTGGCCGCCATCACCATGAATTTGGATAGACAAAGCTTTAAATTCAAGTTTCCACGTTTTTGTAGCATCAAGCTCATCAAAGAAATGAACGGCTAACCTTGTCCATTGAGCATATTCGACGCCGTCATTGTATTTGTTTAAAGAATTGATACGGAAATTTACGCTGCCACCACTGGTAATTCTAAGTAAACAAGTATCAGCTTCACAATCTTGAGCATTAACAAAGCTGCTAAAGCATATAAGCGTAATTACTATAAAGAATTTAAGGTAGAATTTTAACATTCCGTAGCTGTTAAGCTTTTGTTTCTATAATTACAAATATTAGAATTAAATAATATTAATCTTCGTATATATAATTAAATATACAATATAAATTAATATAATCTAATTCTTTACATCAAAATTTTAAAAAGCCAGGCGAAACCTCACATGGCTTTTTAAAATTTAAAATTAGAAGTATAAAATTACTTAAGGTGTTGGCCTTAAAATAAGAAATACATTTGTAGAATATCGATCCGCAGCCAATTGTTGAGATAATATACTATTAGAATTCATACCTCCAATCATCGTACCACATTCCCAATGTATTGTAAAATCATTTTGTTGTATATCACCGGCATTTGTAACAGTTCCATTATATCCAACAATAACAACTTCAGCTGATGTGAGAGCCGCAGGCGCAGTGGGGTCATCTGAAGACACTGTTAAGTCAGCAATATCAAAGGTACCATTAGAAAGAACATGATATCCAACATTATCAAGATCCATACCAGCGGCAGCCACATCATCGGTAGAAACCAGTGATGCCTCTTCTGAGTACATAAATACATCCCAGTCAACTGATGAAGCTACTGTAAACCTTGTGTCATAAGAAGATGAATTGTCAATTCCATTTTGATAATCTGCAAGAGTATTAAAATTAAACTCTATATTACCACCGGAAACAACATTAAGTCTTAAAATAGAGCTTAAAGTAACAGCAACAGGGATAACTGTTCTGTCATCAACAGCTTGACCGTATGAAAGATTTCCTAAGAGTAAACTTCCAATTAAGATAAGAGTAATTCTTTTCATAGTTATAGATTTTAAGTTCGTGAGAAAAAACATTTATTTAAACATTCAAATATAATACATATAATTATATAATTAAATAAATTAAGTAAAAAATAAGGTATATTGTTGAAATCTTTTTTTTATCTTGAAAATACTTTGATTAATGAGCATAATTTGAACACAATTTATTTGTTATTTATCAGCACCATTTCCACCAAGTTTAAACCCAATAACGAGAATATCATCAATTTGATCCTCATCTTTTTTCCATTCACAAAATGTTTCCTCAATTATTTCCATTTGTGTTTCCATGGGTTCTTTATGAATTTCTTCCAGCATTCCTACTAAATTTTTCAGCAAGAATTTTCTGTTTTTAGGTCCTCCAAACTGGTCTGCATATCCATCAGAGAAAATATAAAACCAGGTTGGTTTATCAACATTTATAGTGACTTTTGAAAAATTACGATCCAATTCTTTTTGTTTGCCTCCGATTGACATTCTGTCTCCTTTAATTACATTTACTTCCCCATCTTGGATATAAACAATAGGATTCTGGGCTCCTGAAAACTCAAGTGTTTTCTCTTTCTTATTTATTACACAAAGAGATAGATCCATTCCGTCTCTATTTGTTCCTTCTTCTTGTTTTAAGGTCTTTCTGATTCCTTCATGTAATTCCTTTAATATTTTATCAGATTCAGTGATTCCATGATAAGTAATTTCATCCAGCAAATTATAACCAATCATAGACATAAAAGCCCCTGGCACTCCATGACCGGTGCAGTCAACAGCAGAAATAATGAATTTGTCATTTTTAATAGGCAAAAAATCATCTTTATTAATGCTCTCATTTGAATTATTACTACTTATTTTATCTCCAAAAATGCTGTCTCTATTGGCTTTTTCTTTTGAGTTTTCAATTTCCTTAAACCAGTAAAAGTCACCACTAACAGTATGCAAAGGCCTGAAGAAAATGAATGATTCGGGGATGTATTTTTTCAAAACATTCTGGGGTGGCAATAATGCACGTTGTATTCCTTTTGCATAGTTAATACTATGAGTTATTTTAAGGTTTTGATCTTCTATTTTGTAGTATGCTTCCTGCAATTGTTTACTTTTACTTTCAATTTCTTTATTAATTATTGCCAGTTTTTTGTTTGCCCGTTTTTTTGCAAAATAATTCCAGAATACAACAATCAACATCAGGGCTACTACAATAAGAACTGCGATTCCATAATAAATTATCATTTTTTGAGTTCGCTCGCGTTCTTTTTGTTGTTCAAGTTGGGTTTTTTGCAATTCTTTTTCCTGTTCCAATATCTGGATAGACTGCTCCCTGATTTGATTAAGTCTCTGAGCCTGTAATAATGAATCTTCCTGAGCCTGTACTATAATTTTAATAGAATCTTGTTGTTCCTGATAAATCAACTGTTGAACTTTCCACTCTAATTCCTGTGCCCTTTTCTCAAGTTGAGTTTGTCTGATTTCGGCTTGAGTTTGTTCTTCCCTTATCTGAAAATCCTCTTTTATATTGCTTGTAGCCATATAACTCTGGTGGGTTTGATATTTCTGTCTGAACTCATCACTTTTGGCAATTAGGCCAAGATCATCATAATTTCGAGCTAACTGGCTATAAATACTTAACAGTAAAGTTTCATAATTAAACTCAAGAGATATCTCCATAGCTTCAAGCAAATAATCAATTGCTCGCTGAGTTTCCCCATATGCGTTTACAACATATGCTAAATCCACCAAACCTGTTGCTATCAAACGGTTACTGCCAATATTTCGCCTTATTTCAAGACTTCTGGAAAAGTAAGATCTGGCATTTACCAAATCTTCCATGTCAAGATAAATTAAGCCTATATTACTATATACTTTTTGAACATTAAAGTCATCGTCAAGTTCCTTATATAATGGAATTGTTTCTAAAAAATAGCTGATAGCTTTATCTAACCTTTGATTGTCCCAATAAATAAATGCTATTTTGCTCAAATTTGCAACTGCATTTTTGAATTCCCCATTGTTGCGATAATAAGTAACTCTTTCCTCAAGCATTTCAACTTCTTCTTGCTGTTCATCATCCAACGGAATTGCTTGTTGTGAAAAAGCATTAATACATATCAGTAAAAAAATTATTATCAGTAAAAAACTTCTCATATATATATATTATACGGTTTGTTATTTTGTATGTAAAATTAAAAAATAAATTATTAAACTCACCTTTTTTATTATAAACAATGAAATTCTTTTAACTTAACTTAACTGTTAATAAGTTCTTAAATTTGTTATATAAAACGCTCAACTTATTAAAAACATATATATTTGTCAATATATTAAAAACCTATTTGCATAATGCCCATGAATAAACAGCTGCTAACCAATGAAATAATTGAAAACATGCCTATTGGATGCATGTATCAAAAAATTATTTTCAATAATTCTGGCAATGCTGTGGACTCAGAAATATTAGTTATTAACAAAATTCTCGGGGAATTATTTAAATTTAAATTTGATAATTGTAATAAGAAACTGAAATTATCTACTATACCTTGGTTTAAGAATATTGACTTTAATTGGATTGCTTTTTTTTCTGAATCTTTAAAGAACAATAAGCCTTATGAGACAACCCGATATATTAAAGATCTCGGTGTACTTTTTAATATTAGAGTAGTCCCGGCAGAAAATAATCACATTATTACATACTGGACACCTATTTCCGAACAAAGTGCAGCTAATGATGATAAGATAAACATTGATGCTATTCCTATTCCGGTATTCAAAATGGATATAAACAAGCAATATACTGTTTGCAATAATGCATTTGAAGAGTTTATTGGAATTAAATCATCAATATTAGCCGGCAAAACCGTATTTGATATTGTAGATGCTAAAGAATCAAAGCTTTATGATAAATTCGACAAAGATTTATTAGATCCTGACAATAATGTATATTCTCAGAATATTGATTTTACTTTTACAAATAGAAAAGGGGAAAAACGTCATGCTATAATGCATAAGTACGCACTTTTGGGGGAAGATAATAAGCCCAAAGGATTGATAGGATATATTATTGATATTACTCAAAACAAATTATTAGAGGAATATATGCAGGAGCAAAAGCGTATTTCAAAAAATCTAAAAAACTTTTCTACAGGCTTAGCATCTATACCGATATCACAAAATATCTTTCGTTTTATTTGTCATAATATTAAAGAAATAACACAAGCTTATTCTGTTAGTATAGCAACGAACATAAAACATTCGAAAGCTTTGGAATATCAATACTCAACCCTAAGCAATAGTGTTGATAAAGCTGAATTGCGCGATATTAATAAAAAATTTAAAGGTGTGGAATTTGAAGTTTCTCCTGAATTTAAAAATATAATCAATTCAGGAGATATTGAAAATGTAAATAATATTTCGGCTATAAATATAAATACCGATAATATAGATGAAGCTAGTTTTAAAGATTCATTATTTGGCAATAAGTGGTTCTCTGTTATACAACTTAAATTTGAAGGAACTCTAATTGGTATAATTATTTTTTCTTACAATAAAAAGCCGCAAAATTACTCTATTGAAGAATTAGAAGCCCTTGCAGGTGTTTGTTCAAATGCTGTTCGTAGATGGATGATAGAAACATCTTTGCTTGAAGGAGAAATGCAATATCGCCGATTGATTGACAGCATGCAACAAGGATTAGCCCTACATAAAGTTGTTTATGACAAAAAAAATAACATCAGGGATTATGTTTATTTAAAAGTAAATGATGCTTTCGAGAAACTAACAGGTTTAAAAAGAAAAGATATTATCGGTAAATCAATATTTGATGTAATGCCATCAGTTACAAAAGAGATAACAAATAAGTATGATAATGTTGCATTAACCGGAAAACCTGATAGTTTTGAGCATTACTCAGAAGATTTGGATAAATATTATGAAGTTGTTTCTTACAGGCCGGGACCTGATTTGTTTGCAATTATTCTTACCGATATAACAGAAAGAAAACGCAGCGATGAGTTGAGAGAGAAAATTCAAATTGCTAAACGTTCTGCAGAATTTAAACAGAACTTTTTAGCAAATATGAGTCATGAAATAAGAACTCCACTGACCGGTATTATTGGCATGGTCGATATTCTTGCAAAGACAAAACTTAATAACACGCAGTTTGATTATCTGAATACAATAAGGTTCTCATCAGAAACATTGAGAAAAATAATTGATCAAATACTAGATTACTCAAAAATTGAAGCAGGAAAAACTGTTGTGAAACCTAAAGTATTTGAAAGCAACGAAATAGTAGATAATGCAAAGAGACTGTTTGACTCAATATGTAAAAAAGATATCAAGTTTATAATAAATAAAAGTCCTTTTTTACCTGATTATCTTGAAGCCGATATCCAAATGGTATTTCAGATTATAAATAATTTGTTATTTAATGCTGTTAAATTCACTGACAATGGAAGTATCACATTGAATGTGTTGCCGGAAAAATGGATAGATGATGAAAATCTTTTAGTTAAAATAGAAGTAATTGATACAGGAATAGGTATAAAAGCAGAATCAAAAAAGCATTTATTCAAACCTTTTTCTCAACTAGATGATATTGATATTCGGAGATTTGAGGGAACCGGACTGGGCTTGTCAATTTGCAAGAATCTCTCAAGTTTACTAGGGGGAAAAATTGATGTTGAAAGCGAACCCAAAAAAGGAAGTAAGTTTTGGTTTACATTTAAAGCAAAGCTGGCAAAAAAACAAGTAAAAGAAATAGAAAAAAAACCAAGCATAAAAGCAAAGCCATCGTCAAAATTAAGGATATTATATGTTGAAGACAAAGAGATTAACCGGAAAGTAGTTGGATTGATGCTTAAATCTATGAATTGTGATGTTGTATCAGCAGAAAATGGACTGCATGCACTAGAACTGTTTGCTAAAAACAAATTTGATCTTATTTTGATGGATATTCAAATGCCTGTAATGGATGGCATAACTGCTACAAAAGAATTAAAAAAGAAATATACAATTTTGCCTCCTATAATTGGCTTAAGTGCTAATGCTTTTGAAGGAGACAGAGAAAAATACATTAAAATGGGCTTGGATGAATACCTTACCAAGCCAATAAAAGCAGAGGATCTGACTAATTTACTTAAAACACTTAACTTAAAATAAATGCTAATTAAATATCTAAAAATTTAGATATAATTTTATTAAATTTGTAATATGTTATGTATTTATAATTTAACACTCCTAATCACTAAAGTCTTAAAACTAATGAAAAAAAGTATAATTATTCTCATCTTATTTGCAATTTCAACTTGTTTAGTAGCACAAGATTTTGAAGTGGCACCTATACGTATAAAATTTATCAATAATCCGGGTGATACTGAAACAAAAACAATTACAGTAAAAAACCATGGAAACAGAAAGGAATCAATAACATTGACATTGAGGGATTATATTGTTCAAAGACATGGAGACATGGAATTATTACCTGCAGGATCAACGCGGAATTCAATTACAAACTGGATAACTCTGAATCCTTCTTTCGTTGAATTACAACCAAATGAGGAAGAATTAATTCAGGTTACTTTTCAAGCTCCGGTTGATGATTATTCTTCGAAATGGGGAATTATAAGTTTTACTTCAGCTATTGAAAGAACAGCCTATTCTGCTGATCAAAATGTTCAGACAGGCTTATTTTTATCTGGCAGAATTGATGTATTTGTTTCATTTAACCCTATAACAGAAAAAGAACCAAATATAGTATTATCTAACCTTAGAGAAATAACGTCAGAAAGTGACGAAGAAAAAGTTTTTGCAGTTAATATTGATAATTTAGGAGACGTGATAACTCCCTGTGAAATTTATCTTGTATCTTCAAATCTTGAAACCTCTGAAGAACAAAAATTCAAAACTCATAAAATCACTACTTATCCTCAATCATCACGTACACTTGAACTTCGGCTTCCTGATGTTTTGGACAAAGGTGAATATTCATTGGCGGCAATCCTTGATTATGGCATTAAGTCAAACCTCAAAGGAACTCAAATCATGATAGAAATTGATTGAATGCACTAATATGGTTAAGTTTTTCCTGATTAATTTTATTGCTTTTTTCTCTGTTGCATATTTTTGCTGCACTGATATTTATTCTCAAAATAGGAAGTTCAGCATATTATATGATTCTTCTGATGTTATAAAGGAAGAGTTTTATGCAAATATTGAGAATGGGGACACAATTAAGGATGGCAATTATACTTTTTATTTGCCGGATGGTACTATAAACCAAAAGGGCCAATTTTTAAATAATATGCCATCAGGTTTATGGAAACTTTATTATGAGAATGGCTTATTGCATCAAAAAATTAAATTTAGAGAGGGATTAAGGCATGGAGCATACCAGACTTTTTATCAGGATGGAAATCTCCAACAAAAAGGGTATTACCAAAATGGTAAACTAAACGGTGAATTTATTTCTTATTATCCTGATGGAACTACTGAAAGTATTGTTAATTACCATAACGGCATTCAGCATGGAATAACTGAAATGTACTATCCTAATGGTGAAGTATTTAAAAGAACTGATTTGTCCTTCGGTATTGAAAATGGCATTTACCAAGAGTTCTATGATGATGGCAGCATTAATTATGATGGTAAAAAACGCAATGGTAATTTTGAGGATTCATTAAAAGTATATTATCAAAACGGAAATTTGCAAAGATTATGTTATTATGAAAATGGACTATTGAAAGGAGAATACAAATCTTTTTATAAAACAGGAGAAGCTCAGATTAAATGCACATATAAAAAAGGTGTGATTGAAGGGAAATATACAGAATACTATCAGGATGGACCTGTACTGCAGCAAGGATATTATACAAACAACCTAAAAGAAGGCCTTTGGATGTCGTATCACCAAAATGGAGCTATTCATGCAATTGGTAAATTTACTAGTGATTTTTATGAAGGAAAATGGAAAGTATATTATTCAAATAAAAAAATAAAGCAATTAGGTAATTATAAAGAAGGAAAACCTGAAGGTTTCTGGATATATTATTTAGAAGATGGCAATATTGATTCTTTCGGACATTATGAAAATGAAATGAAACAAGGTTTGTGGATTTATTATGATTATGAAAACGATAACACAAAACGTACAACCAATATAAAGATATATAAGGATAACGAAGCTATTAATACAGGCAAGCTTTTCTTAAAAAACAAAAAGGATGTAGAATAAACTTCTTCTATCCTATTCGTAACTATAAAAGTTAAACTTTAATTCTGATATTTCGGCAAAATCTTCACCAGCCTCAAACATATCCTCATCATCTTCCTGATAATGCCAATCTATTGTTAAACTATTATCTTTTTGTTCAATAATTTTTATTGTATCCAATACTTCCATAATCATTTTTGAAGAGGCAGTATTAAAATAATCAAATGAAAAAATCACATGAGTGCCTTGCAGTGGATCTTGCGAGTACCAATGAACCCAATCTTTAATGTCATTATAAACACTCTTTGCATTTTCCGGTAATGACCTGCCGGAAAACTTCATTACTCCGTTTTTTCTATCGAGTAAAACTTCAGGAGTCTCAGATGTTCCTTTTAAAAAGAAAATATCTTGACTATTAGTTCCTTCAACTACACTTGTTCTTTCTTGCATGTCTGAAATTGCCATGGTAATTTCTTTTTTTTATTAATGATTTATTTATGTATTATATGTAGTTATTAATTATGGGCATAAAACCTCTTTTACCAGTATCCGATATATTTAAAATCAATCCCAACTCTTTCTTCAAAATCCTGACCGGCTTCAAGCATATCATCATCATCCTCAAGGTATCGCCATTCAATAAATAACAAATCTTCTTTATCCTTTGTGAAAATTTGCTTTATCATATCTAAAAGCTCAAGTATTAGTTTTGAAGAAGATGAATTAATATATTCAAACTGAAAAACTATTTTTGTGTCAAGCAGCTTTGTTTCAGCATACTTTTTTATCCAATCCATTATAGGAGTATAAAAATTCCTTGAATCCTCCGGCAGTGATCTTCCTGAAAGTTTAATCAAACAAGCATTATCGTTTAAATCCAATAATACTTCAGGAGTATCTATTGAACCTTTCAAATAGAAAAAGTCCAAATTTGGAGCTTCCTGTAACTCTCTATAAACGTCTCTTCGTGCTGAGGTTTCCATTTTTTTCTGTTAAAAAACTAAATAAGTCGTGTAAATGAACAAATATGACAAACTAATCAAGTACAAATTTATAAACTTTTTATTTATAAATTACAAATAAATACAAATAATATAAATATGTAATTGTATTAAGTATGTATTTTTGGTGTAATAAAACTAGAGTATCTGGTAATTAGTGATTTATAAAAAGTCTATAGTTTCCTGTTTTTATCAGAAAAAAAGAAAAAAAATAGACTTATCAACAATTATTAGCAATAAAGAAGGATTTTAGACAAACTTAATAAGTTACAAATGCTTCAATAATTTCATTATAGTCTTCAAATCCAAGGGTTTGGGGCACAGTACTATGCTCAGCATCAGGAACTCTATGAGCTTCGCCATAAATACCGGAGTAATTTTTATAGATTACTTCTCCGTGAGATTCAATACTTAAAAAGCTATCATCAATACCATGAATCCACATAAAAGCTTGATTTACATCTTTAATTTTTTCTGCATTGTCAATTTCGAGATTTGAGATATATGAACCCGGTAATGTTAATGCCGCGCCATCATGAACCATAACATCAAATGAAGCAAAAGGATTTTCCAGGATTAGTTTTGATGGCTTCATCGAAAAGGAATCTTCTGCTGAAATCTTTGTTGCAGGTGCAGAGCCCATGCTAAAGCCATAAACTATTAATCTGTCATTAGTTAAGCCTTTTTCTTTCAACCAGCTTAATGCTGCTTCAACATCTGCATACATTCCTTCCTCAGTAGGTATTCCTTCTGAAAGGCCAAAACCTCTGTAATCGAAAGTCATTATACCATACCTGTTTTTTTCACCTGCATTTGCCAGGAGCTTTGCCCTGGGCCAATAGAAATCCATGTGGTCTTTATTGCCGTGACAATACAAGACAACCGTATCTGTATCTATTCTGTTTATATCTCCAATATACATTGAATAAATATCAACACCGGTGGTTTCCTCTGGTAATTTTGATTCTAAAACAAATAGATGAATCATTGTATCATGGATATTATATGATTCATTAAGAATGAAATCAACTTCATAAGGATAATCATCCAGTAAATATTCTTCAATTACCGAATTATTAAACATAAAAGAATCAAGTCGTAAACATGAGCTTGTAATTAGTAATCCTAAAATGACAGCTATGATATGTGCGTTTTTAATTTTCATCATCAAATATTTAAGTTTAGAGAATCCTTATGAAGAAACATTATTTATTAAACCTATAATTAAAACCAAGATATATTCCTATTGTTCCGTAATTTCCGGTCCATTTTACATAATCAACAACAATGTCCTGATTACTTATATATGGCAGCAAATATTTAACTTCCAGATTTATATTCCACTTGTTTCTCATAAAAGTATGACCTATTTGCGGTGAGATTAGCCATTTAGTTGTGTTTAGTTCCCCATGAGCCTTGTATTTAACAAGATCAAACCAATTCGTGGCACCAAAATAAAAGAAATTACCGCTTTCATTATATGTTCTGTATAGATTAAAATCTATTGAAGGAAACAGCTTAGGGTTGCCCTCCCATATATCAATCATAAAGTGTAAAGAAGGATTAATACTTGTTCCAAAATAATAATTATCCTCGGAAAAGATATTTTGAACAATACCAATATCGGTGTGAATTACACCAGACAATAATGATGTTGTGTGCAAACCCCCGTATAAGGTTAAATTGTCGTTATACCCGTGAGCATAATGCAAAGAGGTCAGAGGAATTGGAATAACCAAATCAGAAAAACTTATTAAAGGACCACCAAGGCTCAAACCAATTTCCTTTTCATTTTTATTCAAAGGTTTTACTATTCTTGAAGAAGTGCATGAGAACAATGCTAAAGAGAGTATAATTATAAATACTTTTATATTCGTCATATGAAAATTATTAATTCTAATTATCTATATCTAAGGTAAAACAAAAAACGGTTGTTTTAATTTTTTTATAAAATTAGAATTATTTATCATTTTATTGAGTATTTTAATAATTAAAAAAAACGCACATTTATCTAGCTAAATTTATATTATTTGCCTAATTTTGTTGATTACAATATCTCGAATTTACAGTGTTTTTTATCAAATTACTTAATTAATATTAATAAAAATTTACAATTATGAGAAAGATTACTTTATTATTGACAATGGTATTTGTTGCTGTTTTATTTAGCACAAATAACCTGGTTGCAAATTCCCAAAAGGGAACAATGGTTGATGTTAGCGACATTCAAACTCTTAGAGCACAAGAGGCAGACGGAACAACAGTTTATGTGCTGACAGGTGAAGCGATTCTGACTTATCAGCAATCATACCGTAATAAAAAATGGATACAGGATGAAACTGCCGGAATTGAAATTGATGATAATGACGGTATTATTACCACAGTTTATTCTATTGGTGATGGGATAACAGGAATACAAGGTACTTTGAATTTGTATAATAATAAAATGCAATTCATACCTGTTGAGGATCCCGGCGAACCAACTTCTACCGACAATGAACCACTGATAGTAGAAAAAACACTAACAGATCTTACAGCTGATGATCAGGGCAGATTGGTGCTTGTAACCGATTTAAGCTTTGATGCAGCTCATCATGGTGATGATTTTGCAACAGGACAAAACTATGATGTAAGTGATTTGTCAGGTGATGGAGTGTTTAGAACAGAGTTTTATGAAGTTGAGTATATTGGTGCTCCTATTCCAACAGAAGTAATAGATGTTGTTGCAATAGTTCATGTGTATAATGAAACTATTCAAATAACCCCAAGATCATTTGCAGATATGGGCATTACTGACATGCACAGTGTTTACGCACTAAGAAATCAGGAAGCTGATGGCACAACTGAATACACTTTAACAAACGAAGTGTTTTTAACTTATCAACAAAGTTTTCGTGGACAAAAATATATTGAAGATGCAACTGCAGGTATTCTTATTGATGACAATGGCGGTACCATAACTACAGAATATGCAATTTATGATGGTATTACAGGCATTACAGGAACTTTAACATCTTATGGCAATATGCTACAATTTGTGCCTGTTGCAGACCCAGGTGCAGCTACTTCTCAAGACAATGAAATTATACCTCCTGTTTTGTCATTAGAGGATTTTAATGAGAACTTTATGGACTATCAAGCAAGGCTGGTAACTATTGAAAACATTGAATTTGATGTTGAAGTAGATGCTACATTTGCAAACGGAACAGTGTACAATCTGGCAGATATTACTGACCCTGCTATTACCGGTGAATTCAGAACAACATTTTATGATGTGGATTATATTGGAGATCTTGTTCCTGCTGGTCCGGTTTTAATCACAGGCTTACCAAACTCAACAAATGATGGGGATTTTATAACATCTCGCAATTGGACAGATATTGAGGCTTTAACCGCTTACTCTGTGACTTTTGAAGTTATTGATGAGGCAGCTGCTCCTATTGCAGATGCAGAGATTACATTTTTAGGTGAAACTCATCCTGCGGGAACTTACTTATTTGAAGATGTAACTGTTGGTACTCATCCTTATGAAGTATTTAAAGATGGTTATTTGATTGCTGAAGGAGATGTTGCAGTTGTTGATGAAAATGTTACTCAGACAGTTGTTATGGTTGAAATAGATGATAATCTTGTTACAGTATTCCCATGGACAGAAGATTTTGATGAAAATGTTATTCCTCCGGCAACTTGGGAAGAATACATATTAGGAGAAGGTGGTTGGATAACAGTTGAACGTGGAACCGGTTATGCCGCTCATCATAATTTCACTGATGAAGGAAGTATTGCTGATTCATGGTTAGTTACACCACAAATCAGTGTACCTGTAGAGGAACGCATGTTCTTGAAATTCTCTGAAAACAATGCTTACATGAATTATTACGGATACAGTGGTGTCCATATTTCTACATCTAGCGGTAATCCTGAACTGGGTAATTATGTTGAAGTATATGAATCTAATACTCCTATTGCTGATTATACTGAAAAGTATATTGATCTTTCTGCTTATGCAGGACAGATAATTTATATTGCATTTGTGTACCAGGGAGAATTTGCTCACCAATGGTGGATTGATGATGTCTCTATTGAAGAGTCACAAGCTGTCGAGGTGAGTACTTTAGCTGAATTGCGTGCTTTAGGTGAAGACATTCCGGCGTTATATACTGGAGAAGCCACTATTGTAGCAATGGATGGGTACCGTAATCGTAAATTTTTGCAGGATGAAACTGCTGCAATAATGATAGATGATTATGATGGAATAATTACTACAGAATACGACCTATATGATGTAATTTCTAATGTTAGTGGTGAGATTAATATATATAATGAAATGTTACAGTTTGTTCCTGATCAAGATACAGATCCTGCAACAGAAAATAATCCTGTTGAACCTGTTATCTTTTTAATTGATGAAGTAACATCTGATGATCAGGCAAAATTAATCAAGCTTGAAAACGTTAGCTTTGTTGATATTACTGAGGGGCAGTTGTTTGAAAATGGAACAAACTATACAATAACTGACGGGGTAAATGAATTTGTCCTTCGTACAGACTTCTGGAATGTTGATTACATCGAAACAGAAATTCCTCATAATCAACTTAGCATAACAGGTGTAATAATTCAATATAATGAAGATTTTCAAATTGTACCTCGTTTTGCCGCTGATATTGAAGATTATGTTTCAGAGTTTGTTGCTGTTGTATCGACCGATCCTGCCAATGGAGAAGAAAATGTTTCTATAGATACTGATATTGTTGTAACATTTGACAGAAATGTTATTGAATCTGATGGTTTTGGAGATATTTCAGTAGATTATAGTGAAGGTTCTGTGGATTTTACCACAAATTTGACTGATAATGTTTTAACAATTACTCCAAATGCAGAATTGAATTACAATATAGAGTACACTGTAGTTATTCCTGTTGATGCAGTCGCTGATGCTGAAGATGAAATGCTTGTAATGGAGAATGAATATACTTTTAGTTTCATAACTGAACAGGAAACTTCAATTGATGAAATAGAAACTGCAAGTATTTCTGTATTTCCGAATCCTGCTAAAGAAAGATTTACTGTTGAATCAAGTGAATTGATTACGAATATCAGGATAATAAGTATTACAGGACAAGTGATTAAGAATATCGAATTAAATTCTCTACAAACTGAGATAAGCGTTGATGATATTCTAAGTGGAATATACTTAATTCAAGTTGAAACAGAAAATCAAACTATAACTGAACGTATTCAAATATTACGTTAATATTATTTTGATTTTATTTTTTAAAAAGAGGATGATTTTCAAATCATCCTCTTTTTTTTGCATCAAAAACAAGAAAGAGATTAATGATTTTTAATCAATCCTATTTTCCTTAAATCTTTTCATCCACCAACAAACACCTTTGATATTATAAGCTAGGGATATTCTGTAGCAACTAAAATATGAAAGTTTATTTCCTTTCACAACACCTCAGTTGGAATATTTCTTTAATTCAATTTATAAACTATCTGCGTTAATCAACCTAATCATTCGAATAATATGTTTTCTATCTCCTTCAGAAGAAAGTTGATTCCGGTAAAAATTGTTTGAATACTAATATCTCATTTCCTGCTACATGCTATGTTTTTGTTTATAATATAATGCTTAATACTCATATTAGTTAATAAGCAA
>CAZTPA010000053.1:0-18435 GCA_964614525.1 uncultured Bacteroidales bacterium
ACTTTTCCCAGACCTTTCCTAATTTCACCGCATCCCTCCCCATACAGCAGGAATGACAGTACAGGGATATGTCAGTCCGAAACTGCTCTTTATGAAGGAGGAAAATTTCATTATATAAATAATTGAAAATTAATGAAATTATTTAAAAAGTCTTACTTGTTATCTTATATTTTTTATTAAGTTTTTTTTGTGAATTGACTTAATTTTTACCTTTGATATTACAATTTGATTCTCTTCTTTTTTCCGGGTATTTTTTATTAATCTTGAAAAAATCTTTTTTATGCATTACAAAACAAAACTATATGCTATTATTTTCGGCACTAAAACTAAAGCCGGAAAATTATTTGATATTGTCCTGCTATGGCTGATCACCCTCAGTGTTATTGCTGTTATTATAGAAAGTATACCTGCGATAAAAACAAATTATGCAAGACTGTTTTTTATAATCGAAATCTTTTTTACATTCATTTTTACTGTTGAGTATATTCTTCGTATTTGGGCGAGCCCAAAGCCTTTTAAGTATATTTTTAGTTATTGGGGACTTGTAGATTTTATAGCAGTATTCCCCGTGTATATAATGCTTCTAAGTCCTGCGACACACTCTTTGATGATTGTTAAAATACTCAGGCTTTTCAGGATTTTCAGAATATTAAAGCTGAAAAGATATTTAGTTGCATCAGAAAAATTAGGAAGAGCAATTGTGGAAAGCTTTTACAGAATTAGCACTTTCCTGTTTCTTATTTTGATTATTGTATGTATAATGGGCACACTAATCTATATTGTAGAAGGCAGCGAAAGTGGTTTTACTAGCATTCCCCAAGGAATATACTGGGCAATTATAACTATTACTACTGTGGGTTACGGTGATCTGGTGCCACTTACAGTATTTGGAAAAATTATTTCTTCAGTGATTATGATAATAGGTTATTCGATTATAGCTGTACCAACAGGAATATTTACAGCAGAAGTCATAAAATCAGGCACCTTAAAAAAGAAATGCAGTGAATGTGCAAGCAATAATGAAAAAGATGCGCATTATTGTTATAATTGCGGACATAAATTCAAATAGCTATAGAATCGGGACTGAATCAATTAATGTGACATTAGGATTTTTTGTCGGATTTGCAAATCATATTTACGAATAATAGATTTTTGAATGTACTCTGATTTAAATTGCTCAGTAAGCGAAAACCAAAGTTTAAGTACAACGGCAAAACAAGATTCCAAGCTCTTGTTCTAAAAGCAGGATGGGATACAGTGATGTCAATTCCAAAATCCGAAAATTACTTTCCGAATATGTATTTCATTTTTGCATTCTTTATAACTTTACAAACTTTATAAATTTATTATATGATTTCTTAAAATGTTTGCAATAATTGATATTGAGACCACCGGAGGCGACCCCAGAAAGGATAAAATTACCGAAATAGCTGTTTTTATTCACGATGGAGAGAAAGTAATTGAAGAGTATCAAACACTTATAAATCCGCAAACAAAAATTCCCCATTTTATTTCTAAGATGACAGGAATTACCGACGAGATGGTAAAACATTCTCCCCGTTTCTTTGAAGTTGCAAAAAAAATAGTTCAAATTACGGAAGGAAAAATATTTGTAGCTCATAATGTTTCTTTTGATTACAGATTTATTAGTGAAGAATTTCTAAAATTGGGATTCAATTATCAACGGGAATGCTTGTGCACTGTGAAGCTTAGCCGAAAGGTTTTCCCCGGTTTGCAGTCATATAGCCTGGGGCGTTTGTGTAATTCGCTTAATATTAATCTCAACAACAGGCACAGGGCTGCCGGCGATGCACTGGCAACTGTTAAGCTTTTTGAACTTATTAAAAAGAGCAGTGATAACGGACTTTTATCAAATGGCTTAGAAAAAAAATTAGCGGGAAACTTTCTCAATCCTGCCTTAAACTTTAGCATTATAGAGAGTTTGCCCGATAAAACAGGGATTTATTCTTTTTTTGATGAGAAAGGAAATCTTTTATACATAGGAAAAAGCAATAGAATTAGACAAAGAGTTTTGAGCCATCTTAGAGAAAAGACAAAAAAGAAGGCGATTGAAATGCTGGGCAGAATTGTTGGAATAGAATATGAAGAAACCGGTAGTGAACTTATTGCTTTGTTAAAAGAATCAATGCTTATAAAAGAAAAAAAGCCTTTGTTTAACAGGGCTCAGCGCAGGTCTGTTTTTACTTATGGAATTTATAGCTATACTGATAAAAACGGCTACTTATGCCTGAAAATAAGTAAGGCCAATAATAATGAAACCCCAATAGCTTGTTTTGCCTCAAGGGATAAAACAATAGATTTCTTGTCTGCCCTTGTAAATAAATACAGCCTTTGCCAGAATTTATGCGGTTTGTATCAAACTTCCGGTGCTTGTTTTTATTATGCAATCAGAATATGTAAAGGTGCCTGCATTTTGGAAGAGAGCCCTGATGATTATAATATTAGGGTGAAGCGGGCAATTGACGATATCTCATTTGAAGGACAGAATCTTGTGATTATTGACAAAGGCAGAACCAAGTATGAAAAATCTGTTGTTTTAATTCAAAACGGAAAATATCTTGGCTTTGGTTTTATTTCGGATAATGAAGCTGTGGAAAATCCTGAAGGACTTTTGCCGTTTATTACTGAAACTGCTGATAATTCTGATGTAAGGAGAATAATTTCTTCATATATAAAAAATAGAAAAGTTGTTAAAACTATCAGGTTTTAATCTTTGTTTAGAGTTGTGTGTTATCATTTTGATTTCTTTTGTACATTAATTAAAATGCAATTGTTATGAGTGTAAAAAGTGTTCAAATTACTGTAGAAGGAAAAGTTCAGGGAGTTGGCTATAGATATTATGTTCAAACGGGTGCTGATTCATACAATGTCAAGGGTTTTGTAAAAAACATGCCGGATGCTAGTGTTTTTATTGAAGCTGAAGGCGAACAAAAGGATTTAGAGGCTTTTGTTGATTATTGCAGGATTGGCCCGGATTGGTCAAATGTAAAAAACATGTCTGTTAATGAGATTCCTTTCGCTAATTATAAGAATTTTGAAATTAAATATTAATTATTAAGTTTTACCAATAAATTTTTCAAATGAAAAAAATCATATTGTGTTCCGTTATTTTGTTGTCATCAATTTGTTTTGGGTTTGGACAGGATCCGCTGCCAAAAGGATTGACAAATGAAGAAATTAAAGATTATAATGAACTTATAAGCAATCCTCCGAAAGCTAAGAGTATATCTCAACCTGCTGTTCCTCCTCGAACACCGGCGGAATGGGAAGAAGCGCAAGGAGTTATTGTTACATGGGCATCCTTTAGTTATGAATTAAGGGAGATTGTGAAAAGAGCAAAGGAAGCTGTTACTGTTTATATAATTTGTTCGAATCCCACAGATGTTCAAAATTATTTGAGTAATGGCGGTGTTAATTTGGAAAATATCGTTTTAGTGCAGGCTCCTTTCAATACTGTTTGGGTGAGAGATTACGGTCCTCAAAGCATTTACCTGGAAAATAATGATTTAGCGTTTATCAATTGGGAATATAATCGCCCGCGTCCTGATGATAATGAAATTCCTGAATTTATGGCTGATTATTTTGGTATTCAGCATTTTGATATCGCAGGCGATAATGGAATGTTGATTGCCACCGGAGGAAACTTCATGACCGACGGGCACGGAACAGCTTTTTCTTCAAAACTTATCCTGGGTGAAAATTCATCCTACAGTGAAGCAGATATTGATGATATCAAGTATGATTACATGGGTATCGACAGATATATTAAAATGGACGAACTTCCTTATGATATTATCAGCCATATTGATATGCATATGAAGTTGCTCGATGAGGAAACTATTCTTGTAGGACAATTCCCGCAAGGAGTTTCCGATGGGCCATATATTGAAAACAATATTCAGTATGTTTTAGATAACTTTAAAACAGCTTTTGATAATGATTATGAAATTGTAAGAATTCCCATGGTCCCCAGTAGTGGCGGTAATTATCCTCCGAGTTCAGACTACAGGACTTTTACCAATGCGATTATTTTAAACAACATAATTCTTGTCCCTCAATATGGACATGCACTGGATGAAACCGGACTGGAGACATATCGTGAAGCAATGCCGGGCTATGAAGTTTATGGTATAAATATGGAGAATGTAATTCCTTATGCAGGAGCAATACATTGCATCTCACGTGAAATAGCAGCTGATGATCCTGTTCATATCTCACATGCTAAAAAAAGATTGGTTTTAGTAGAAGATGAGCAAATTGATTTTAAGGCTGTAATTAACAGTGAGTCAGGAATATCTGAAGCACAAGTGTTTTGGACAATAAACCCGGATGATGGCTTTAATTCAATTGATATGACTTTTGAGGAGGATGCATATTATGCATATATAAATGACCTTACTCTTGAAGAAGAAATGGAAATCCATTATTATATCAGTGCAACTAACAATAATAGCAAAACAATTACAAAACCGCTTGTTGCTCCTGATGGTTATTATTCTTTCGAGGTAAAACTTGTAGATGATACCTCTGTTGAAGAATATATTAAACCTACTTTTAGTGTTTATCCAAATCCTGCCAATAGTATATTGAATTTGTCAATCTCTCCGGAATTTGCAGGAGGGGAAATTAAGATTTCAAATATTTCCGGTGCTGTTATTTATAGCGAGCAACTGGATGAAGGCAGCGATTATTTTCAAAAATCAATACCTTTGAATAATTTTGCTGCAGGAGTATTTTTTATTACCATTAGTAATAATGAATTCTTTGAAGTAAAGAAATTTATAAAGAATTAGCACATAATTATTCATGCTTAGGAAACTGTATTATTTGTTAAGTCCGTCAATGAGGCTTTTTGTAAGAAGATTTGTGTTCTTGCCGGTGGATATATTTGAAAAAATTGTTGGTGCCCGCGAAAAGATGGTGCCTCCGAGAGGTTTAATTTATACAGGATCCGGGGATTTCGTGAAAGCAGGAAATACTTTTCTGGAACTGTTTGTCAAACATGCTGGATTAAAACCACATCACAGAGTGCTTGATATAGGAAGCGGAATAGGCAGAATGGCAAGGCCTTTAACCACTTATTTATCTAATGAAGGCAGTTATGAAGGCTTTGATTTGGTTGAGAGAGGAGTTAGATGGTGTAATAAAAATATTTCATCAAAGTATCCTGCTTTTAAGTTCAAAAAGGTTAATTTGATCAACGATCTTTACACCTCAAAAGGTGAAAATGCAGGTAATTTTGTTTTCCCCTATAATGATAATGAATTTGATTTTGTCTTCCTCATTTCTGTTTTTACTCATATGGTGCCGAATGAGGTAGAGAATTATATGAAGGAAATTTCAAGAGTGCTAAAACCCGGAGGTAAATGTTTCTCTACATTTTTTATCCTTAATGAAGATGCTGTTAATAAAATGCAGACAAGCAATTTCTATTTCAGTAAGGATATGGGATATTACCGTTTGATGGATGAGAAAGTTAAATCTGCCAATGTTGCTTTTAATGAAGATTATTTAATTGAAAAACTTATTAATGCCAATGGGTTTAGGGTGAATAAGATTTTGCCCGGTTACTGGAGTGATCAAAACTCCAAAGAAAAAGTTGACTTTCAGGATATCATAGTATTCGAGAAGTTATGATTTTTAATTTATCCTTTTTTAAGAAGAACATATAGTTTTAAAGCTGATTTATTTATACTAATTTTATCATAATTTATTGGATTATCGAAAACCTAAACAATTTTCATTATGAAAAAGTATTTGCTAATATTACTAATAAGTGTTATAACAATGTCATGTAAAGAAAATGCAAAACAGGAAGTTTCTCCTCCTGTTCCGGAAAAAATCAAAAAAGAATTGGTATTGCACGGAGATACCAGAATGGATTTTTATTATTGGATGAATGATCCTTCAAATCCCACAGTTATTGATTATCTGAAAGCTGAGAATACTTATAGAGATGAGGGTTTAGCTCACACTTCAAAGCTACAGGAGAAGCTTTATAAGGAGATGGTTGGAAGGATAAAGCAAGATGATAAATCTGTTCCTTTTTACAGCAATTCATATTATTATTATACCAGGTATGAAGAAGGTGGAGAGTATCCGATATATTGCAGAAAGAAAGATAATTTGGATGCAAAAGAAGAGATTATTCTAAATGTTCCTGAGCTTGCTAAAGATTATAGCTATTTTAGAGTTGGCTCGTATGATGTTTCTTTTAATAACAACCTACTTGCTTACACAGTAGATACTTTAGGAAGAAGACAACATACAATCTACATAAAAGATTTGTTCACAGGAGAAACCAGGGAGACAGGAATACAATTGGCAAGTGGAGATGTTGTTTGGGCTGCCGATAATAAATCTATTTTCTTCACTTCTATCGATTCTTTAACACTTAGGTATAATAAAATAAACAGATTAAATGTGTTTGATCATACAGAGCCTGTTGAAGTTTATTATGAAGATGATGAAACTTATTATTACATGGGCGTATCCAGAACAAAAGACAATAAGTTTATCACTATTGAAACTAATTCAACCTTAAGTAATGAGATATTAATTCTGGAGTCTGACAATCCTCTTGGTGTTTTTAAAGTTTTTCAACCCAGAAAAAAAGAAGTGGAATATTTTATTGAACATAAAGATGATAAGTTTTATGTTCTTACAAATCTAGATGCTGAGAATTTTCGTTTAATGGAAACTCCTGAGAATAAAACAAATCTGGAGTTTTGGAAAGAAGTTATTCCTCACAGAGATAATGTGTTCCTTGAATCTATTGAAGTATTCAAAGATTACCTGGTGCTCCAGGAAAGAAGTAATGCACTCAGACAGCTTAGAATTATTGATAATTTGAAAGATAAAGATTATTATCTTGAATTTGATGAAGAGGCTTATACTGTTGCAATTAACGTAAATGCAGAAATGGATTCTGAAGTTCTTCGATATTCTTACACTTCTCTTACTACCCCGAATTCAATTTACGATTATAATATGAAAACCGGGGAAACCGAGTTGTTGAAGCAAACTGAAGTGCTTGGTGGTTTTGATAAAAATAATTATGAAACCAAACGTTATTTTGTCGAAGCCCGCGATGGAAGGGAAGTTCCGTTAACTCTTGTGTACCGCAAAGGAATAGATCTTGATGGTAATAATCCCACATTGTTATATGCTTATGGATCTTATGGTTCAAGGTTAGACCCGCGATTTAGTTCGAATTGGATTAGCTTGCTTGACAGGGGTTTTATAATTGCCTATGCACATGTCAGGGGTGGTCAGGAAATGGGGCGTTACTGGTACGAAGAAGGAAGGCTTAAGAATAAAAAGAACACTTTTTATGATTATGTAGATTGTGCAAAATATCTCATAGATAATAATTATACAAATAATGAAAAACTCTTTGGAAAAGGTGGTTCTGCCGGAGGTCTGCTTATTGGTGCAGTAGCCAACATGAATCCTGAGCTTTTTAAAGGTTTAATTGCAAATGTTCCATTTGTTGATGTAGTTACAACTATGCTTGATGAAAGTATTCCTTTAACTACTGCAGAATATGATGAGTGGGGAAATCCTAATATTAAAGACGAATATGAATATATGCTGACATATTCTCCATATGACAGAGTAATTCGTCAGGATTATCCGTATATGCTGATTACTGCAGGCCTGCATGATAGCCAGGTGCAATATTTTGAACCAACAAAATGGATTGCTAAGCTTAGAGAGCATAATACCGCTGATACTAAAATGTATTTGTCAACAAATATGGAGGCCGGCCATGGAGGAGCTTCAGGACGTTTTTCCAGATTAAAAGAAGTTGCTCTTGAATATGCTTTTATGCTTGATCTTGTGGAGGAATAATTTTTTTTAGAAAAACAAAAAAGGCCTGAAAGTTTTAGCTTCCAGGCCTTTTTTATATAAATACAGCGAACTTATTTAAGAAGAAATCTTATTGGCAACCTAAATGCAACTCTGACGGGTTGGTCTCCCTGTAAACCCGGATCCCATTTTGGCATTCCTGAAACAACTCTTGCAGCTTCATTATCGCATCCTCCGCCTACGCCTTTCATTACATGAACATTTGTAATACTTCCATCTTTTTCAACAACAAAGCTCACAAAAACAGTACCTGATATTCTGTTTTCTTTTGCTAATGTTGGAAATCTTAAGTTGTTTTTTAGATATGCAGCAAGAGCTTCTTCTCCTCCATGAAAGGAAGGCATTGTCTGAGGAAAATTAAAGATTGTGTCATCTTCTTTTGGTGGATCAAAATCATAACCGCTAAAATCCCATTCAGGAATATATGTTTCAAGTGTTGCTTCTGGATCTGGCAATTCAAAGTCATCCTCATCAATAGGCTCTTCTGTTATATTTAGCTCCGGTGATGGTTTTTGTGGTGGTGGCGGTGGTTTATTTATGATTATAGGAATTTTATCTTCATCATAATGTGCAATAGCATTTCCGTTATAATCCTCTATCATTCTTTCGGATTGCTTCCAGTTAAAGGCTACCAACACAGCTGTCATGGCTATTATTATTCCTATGTTGAAAAATACTTTTTTCTTTTTCTCGAGGTTAGCACTTGGGCTTTTTTTTGGTGTCATGGCTCTGTGATTTAAAGGTGAATAAAAAAACTGCTTTATTATTTAACGAATAAAGCAGTTTTTTTATTGTTTTTTAACAAATATATAAGCCTGACATATTTATAAAGGCTTTTTATTCCTTAACAACTTCCAATGCTTTTTCAACAGCACTAAATAATGGCTTATTGCTGATTTGCTCGCCTACTGCTTTCTGCATCCAGTGCTGAGGAGTTAATCGGCCAATTGAATAAATTCTTAAAACTTCTTCAGCAAAATTCTTATCACTAATGTAATCTTCAAGCTGGAACATTATTAATCTGCCATATGGATAATTCATTAAGTATAATGGTGATTGTATCATATGTGAATATATGGCCAGTATAGGATCATCTTCTACTCCGAATACATCAGCATAGTATTCGTTCCAAACTTCTTTTGCAATATTTATAACTGCATTTTTAAGCTGTTCTGCGTCAGCTTCAGGATTATCATACAGCCATTGCCATACTTTCATGTCAACAAGCGAAACTCCCATCATCTCATAATTATCCCAAAAAACATCTAATACTTCTAGTTGTTCTTTCATAGGATCTTTTTGGCTGATTCCTAAAAGCTCAAGGTCTCTTTGTTGAAACATAAAAGCGAGAGCCTCTGTAAATGCCGTGTTTGGAATTCCATTTATAAAGTAATTGTCAACCATGTGAACACTGATTGTTTGTTCTACATTATGTCCAAACTCATGAATAGCAATGTTGTATCCTTTATAATCCATCCCGTCTTTTGCGATACGTGTGCGCAGGTGCGACGGCATTTCGCGCATGGAAGCTCTCCAGGCATGGCCGGAACCTCTCGCAGCATCAACTTCTACTTTTCCGGCAATAAAATCAGCTATTTCTGAACTGAAGCCTAATTCTCTTAAAATGCGCGGTAAATCATCCTTTAGTGCTTTAGCATTTGGATATTTTGATTTTGTGATTATATCCAGAGATTCTTCTGACAATCCGCCGCGGCCAACAAAACCATTATACCAAAGGTCAAAAGGTTTTAAATCTCGTCCCAGTCGCTTGCTTATAATTTTACCTACATCACGCAAAAGGGGAGAAGAGGCATATTCTTTGAATAATTCCTCTACCTCTTCAAATGGTATTTCCATGCTGCTTTCAAAACGGCGTTTAATATACGTATCTAAATTTGCATGATAAGGATCTATTTTTGTTAATGCTTTGAAGTTATTTAGCAAATGTTCGTAACGAACTGTATTTTCGGGTGTAATATCAACTGATTCGCCATCTTTTTTCAACTCATTAGAAAGAGGATTCCATAAATAATCGTTGCTGTTTATCACCTCAACAGGAATATCCTGATTGATAATTCTTAACATTACATTATAAAGCATTTCCTGTTTCTCCAGGCCATTTTCCTGTCCGTAGTTTGATTTTATCTCATCTCTGATATTCCAGTGAGCAAGTAATTTCATTCCTTCCGGAAATAATGTTTGTTGCTCATCATTTATGAGTTTGCCGGCAAAAATATTGTACTCGGAAATATACAGCCTTGAATCGGAATATACCTGATTGTAATTTTGCAATACTGAAGCAGGCACTCTGGCAGTGAAAAACTCTCCCAAACGAGCATAGCCCCATTGCCTGTCATCCCAATCTGCACCAAGTTTGTTTTTTTCTTCAAGAGAATAGTATGGGAAGTTCAGAGTTACAATGAAAGCTATTTTATTTTCATAAAAATCATCCTGAATGTGAGAAGACGGACTATACGCTCCAAAAACTTTATCAATAGTTTTTAATGGGCCACGATCTTCATGAACAGGCCGGTTTAATTCGATTACAATCCTGTTCATATATCCAAAAAGATATTCGAAGTTATTCGCAAAAGCATCAAATACATAATCCAGCTCTTCTTCTGATTCAATGAAGTTTTCATGACAGAAAGCCTTAAATTCTTCATTGTCGCCGTCAGATTCGCGCCAAAGATTTGCTGTAGCTTTAACACCTTTTTCAATTCTTTCATGCAAAGACTTATCATATTCGTTTTTTAAATTATCAATAATCGAACTAATCGTTGCATCGGTAATCGGACTCTTTTCAAGAGTTGCTTTTTGCTCGCATCCTGCAAAAGCAAAAAGAACAATAAGTATTATGGTAATTTTTTTCATGATGTTGGTGTTTATGGTTTATAGAATATTTTATAAAAGGTTTTCCAAATGTATGAAATTCTTAAATAATTTGGGAGTTTGATGGCTAAAGGCTGGGAGTTTTTTTTTGTGACGGGTGATGGGTTGTCCATTGTCCATGCCTGAATAGGGTTGACCGTTTTTGGGTTGATTATTAATGCTTATCCCTGCACCGTCATCCTATGTTTACTGCACGTCATGCCGAACGTCAGTGAGGGATCTCGTTGAAACCAGGAAAGATATGGCAAAAGCAATTTTTTTTTTAAATCAGGTAAACTTATCCACGGAATGCTACTTCGTGGTTGATATTTGAAGTTCGGGCTTCTCAGTTACTAAATGTCCCGCCATAGCGGGAGATACACTAAACAAACCAATCCACCACCTTTCGACTAAACGACTAAACGACTAAACGACTAAACGATTAAACAACTAAACGCCTAAACATCCAATCACACATTTTTGCTATATTTGATTAATTTTAAGGGTAGGGGAGCAGTATGCTCAGGAATATGCAACTAGAAAATTGCCTGCGGATTTAATTCTTTAAGATAAAGCTATGAAAGAGAAAACCACTTCCAAGATAATGTTTCGGATAATCGACGCATATATAGATATTGATGCCAAACCTGAAGAAGTATGGGAAGTGCTCTTAGACTTCAAATCGTGGGAATCATGGAACTCATTTATTCCAATGGTTGAGGGAAATCTACAGGTGGGTCAACGCATGCGTATCAAGGTTGTTCCACCCGGATTGAAACCAATGATATTTAAACCGGAAGTTTATGATGTAGTACCGTGTAAAAAAATCATTTGGGGAGGGAGTTTTCTTAAAATTATATATCGTGGAGATCATTCGTTTTTACTTGAACCCGGACCGGATGGCAAAACTCGTTTTAGGCAAGTTGAAAGATTCAGAGGGCCAATAGTTTTATTTATGGGTGGTATGATTAAAAAAACTGAAATTGGCTATCATCAAATGAATTTGGCTTTAAAGGAAAGGGTTGAAAGAAGTAAATCCTCCTAACTCTGATTGGTAATGATTGTACTATTTAAATTGATTTATTTTTGAGCGTTTATTTTTATAATTACGCCAATATATAGATTTTTAGAAGACTATCCGAACCCGGAATATCCAAAAGTCTTCCCGGGTCAATATTTTTTTTAAATACAAAGCGCACCAAGGATGCACTATGGACACAAAGAAAACCTTATCCTTTTTCTCCAACCTTAGTAGAAACTGCAACTCCATGAAAATCAGTGACCTTATTAGCTTATTAAGGGTTTGTTATTTTTTACACAAATGCCCCATGTTTCACAGTGTAATACCTGCTGCTAAATCGTGATTTGTAATTTGTGATTTGTAATTTGTTTCAGGTTCTCTCAGTCACACAAATGTCCCGCCTTAGTGGGGGAGTCACAAAGTAAAACCAATACACCACCCCTCGACTAAACGACTAAACGACTAAACGACTAATCAACTAAACATCCAATCCCCCATTTATCCTATATCTGATTAATTTTAAGGTTGAGGGGGAGCTTGCACAGGAATATGCATATTAATTAATAATAGTTATATGCATAATTTAAATGTTCTCAATTAATTCTGATTTCAACCATGTAAATGCCTCATTTTGATTGTATCTCATTCCTGGTCTTAGAAGAGCTTCCATGTCGCCTGTAAACTCAACACTATTCTGCTTTTCAGTACTATTAAGTAAGAATTCCTTTTTGCTTGGTGGTCTTTTCCCTGTAGCAAACGAAATATACTCCTTAAAGCAGCTTATGATTTCTTCGTAGTTTAAGTCGATATTTCGCCGCGCATAATCTAAATCAAATAAATCTCTTCCTTTGCTTCGCTGATATAATGCTCTTAGTTTTGTTCCTAAAAGTTCGTTTATATTGTACGTTTTTATATCGGCTATACCAGAAAACCATTCACTTTCAACATTATATGGAATATCAACCCAATCAAGCACATTGAAATGCTCTTTGCAGTTAATTTCCAGCTTCAGTCGCATTCTTATCTCTTCATATTCCGAGGTGAAACGGTATAAAACCCTGGCTCCATGACCACGAACTTGTGTTGTTCTTTTTTCATCAAAGAAGGAAACAACTTCTCCAATTCTTTTCATTATAGGTTTTACCGGACCAGGTTTAATTTGAACCAAATCAATATCCTCAGAATATCGTGAAGCAGGATTAAGGTATAATTTATGCAAAGCTGTACCGCCTCTGAATGCAAGATTTTCTCTTAGGAAATCATCAGAAAATATTTCCACCAATGTTCTTGAAATAATTAGATCTTGTTCAACTTGAGAAAATTCAATCCATGGTGCCTGTTGCTGCCACTTAGCAATGTATGGTCTTGGAATCATAAATCACTTTCTAATTTCACGTTAATATCAACCTTCCATTTATTTTTAGCAGCACCAGCCTTTTCATTTGATTTCGGAGACAGCAACACCGGAAAGAAATTATTTTGCATTAAGCTATTAAATATCAATTCTTGGTAGTCCTTATGCATTCCTAATTCTTCTATTAAGAACCCAAGCCTTTGTATAACACTTTGGTTTGGATACCAGCTTAAAAGATCTAATAAGTCTGAATTGGTTAATTTTTCTGATAACTCTTCAATGGTTGCAAGCATTCTGTTAATTCCACCTAATTTTGTTTGATGATGAATTAAATCAACAATAGTCAATGCAGGGCTTGAGATTTTATAAATACCAGCATCTGATTTTTTCAATAGAATATTCTTATCCGGCCAATTACTTGTTGTAAAAAATCTGATGTCAAGATTACTCTTTGATATATCCTTAAGTTTTGGCTTTTCAATAATCAAGTAATCTTTTTGAACTTGTTGATGACTTGCGCCATGAAACTTTGCAGCTGAATAAAGCGCTACATAATAGTTCCTGTTTAAATATTTAAAAAGTTTCTCGCAATATAGCTGTAATGGCAATTTTTGTGCTGATGAATATCTTGGTGTTATAATAAGATAGAATCCTTTTCGAAGACTTATGATTTCTTTTTTAACAATTAGTCGCGATAGCTCGCTTTTTATGGAAGTCTCACTTTTATGGATATTCTCAATCAATTCATTCAATGAGAATGAATATTCCTCGTAAGATAATAATTGTTTTATGTAATTTGCGACTGACAATCTTAGTAAATTTTAGACAAAGATACTTAAATTCAGTAATATTGTATAATAATTACTATTTTTTTCTGAGATTTGTTTTATTCCTCGCAAGACATTAACAGACCACGGATAACACGGATTATTCGTATTCTCAATGATTATTGCATCATTTACATTTGCGGTTTTTGCAATAAGCTCGGCACACTTTGCATGGAATATTTTCTTTTAAAACCACAAAGCGCACAAAGGATGCTATATAGACACAAAGAAAACTAAGTACCCTTTTTAAAAAACCTTATCCTTTTTTTCAACCTTAGTAGAAACTGCAACTACATAAAAATCAGTAAGCTTATTAGCTTATTAAGGATTTATTATTTTTTACACAAATCTACCATGTTTCACAGTGTATTGCCTGCTGCCAAATCGTGATTTGTAATTTGTAATTTGTTTCGGGTTTCTCAGTTACACAAATGTCCCGCCTTAGCGGGAGATACACTAAGCAAACCAATCCACCATCCTTCAACTAAACGACTAAACGATTAAACGATTAAACGATTAAACGATTAAACAACTAAACAACTAATCCCCCAATCCCACATTTTTGCTATATTTGATTAATATTTATGGTTGAGGGGGTCAGTATGCTCCGGAATATCCAATAAGTATCTTTTTCTATTTTTTTATCTTTTTTGTTTTATATTGAGAAGGGTTAATCAAAGGCAATAGGGCTCCGTGAAGAAAGGTCCCTTTAAAGAGTGAAAACATTAATCCTCTTGTTGTAGATAATGATATTGTATTGATGGCATTAATAAAATCTTCAGGTAATATCATTTGTTTTCCATCAGAAATATAGCTTTTTAAATCTTTGACAGTAAAAATACAGCTTGATTTTATTCTTCCTAAGCTTAGTCCCGGATTATCTGTTGTGAAAGTGGTAATGTCGCATAAAACAAAGATTATCTCCTGTTCTATGTTAAATCTTTGCTCCAGTGAAACATCAAAACTAAATACGACCTTATCTGGTAGTTTCTTCTTTGGAATATTGATTTCGGAGTTTAAAATCTCAATTCCTTTTATTTTATATTCGATATCTTGTTGCTTCATTTTGCTCATGCTTCTGCGATGGTTTGTGTTGATCTAAAGCTTTGTTTACGGGTATGTATATTTTTTTCCTTAGCTCCCGGTTTTTTGTAAAAAGTTTGTATTAAGTCTTCATGACATTGATCCATAGGTTCGGATTGAACAACAACATGGTATTTAATAACAACTTCCCCTTGCGGCTCTTCAATATTAATTAATTTGATGTCCAAAACTTCCTGAAGATCTAAAAGTGTGTCAATAGTAAAATTATGGGTTCCAGAAAACCACTTTGTTGCTACAGAAGCATTTTTTTGCCCCATTTCTTTTAGCAATTTGTTTTTATTCCAGCCTTTTGCTTTCATGGCATCTTCAATTTTTGCCGCTAAAAGCATTTTTTGCCTGGTTTTTTTCTCTTCTTTTGGAGATATCGATTTAAATATCTCGTCAATAAGAGGACTGCTGTGCTCTTCTGTTTTGTTTTTCATATTAATCCTACAATGTCAGATTACCTTTAAAATTCATATAATCAAATGAAAATGATAAATCTCCGTCTTGCATACATTTAGTTATTTTTTCTGACAGCATTCTTAAAAAATAGTTTTCATCTTTTAGTTTACTGTCATCTTGCAATGCCTTTGTTTTCTTGTGCCCGCCACCACCTAGTATTATCAGCTCAGTTCCGTACCTGATGCAATACAATCTAAGTTTTTTACCAGGTGAATCATACAATGCACATACCCCGTCACCAGGCTTACCTTCTTTGAGTTTAAAAAAACTTTCTCTGGCACCTGTATCATTTCCTATTGTTTTTAAACGTACAAATATATCTTTTATTTCACTTATAAATGTATTTATGTTTTCTTTTATGAAAATATCAAATAAAGATTCTGCAAACTCACCTTTTTCATTTTCTTTTAAAACGGTATATATAGAAGCCTTTTTACCGCTAAATTTCGAAAGCTTTACGAGTTTGTACTTCATTTTACCTTGCGAGTTACAAAAGTATTATATTTTACTTAAAAGTAAATTTATTTAATTATGATTATACCTAAAGAAAAAATCTATCTTAAAGCTATAAATGGTATAAATAAAAATATATCCACATAAATAATCGACAAATATAAGATAAATTCTTTTTGCGCCTAAATATTATCAAATAATATCAACAACTTATAAACAAACTTTAAAACCGGCGATTTAATATTGCGAAAAAGGGTTGTCGGGTATCGGGTGTCGGGTGTCAGGTTGTCCATGCCTGAATAGGGTTGACCGTTTTGATTGATTATTCAGGCTTAGTTTGGAGCGACATGGTAGGGACTTGTTCTGTTGTGATTTTTTTTACCACAAAAGACACTAAGAAGACACAAAATACACAAAGAATTTATCACGACTTCGGCGACCTCTTCTCTCCATAAAACGCACGTCATCCCGACCGTATGGGAGGGATCCCGTTGAAATTAGGAACAGCCTGGTAAAAGAGACTTTTCGTGAAGCTTTTGCGCCCTTTGCGTGGGATTTTTCTCGCAGATTTTCGCAGAAAGAACTATTAGCTTAGTAATTTCCTCTGTTTTGAGTTTCGGGTTTTTAGTTACACTGTGTCACACAGTGTTTTCACAGTGTTGCACAGTGTATCTTCTGCAAGTCCATTGGTAATTCGATGCAATAATACTTTCGTTTTGAATTTTTAAAATTTCGATTTTGAATTTGTTTCGTTTTTAGTTTCGCTGCTACTTTGTGGTCGATATTCGTTTTTCGGATATTTTTAGTTTTGATTACAATAAACTGCTATATTTGCGACTTGCAAACCTAAAATACACATAAATACTATTATATGAAAGATGAAATTGTAATTTATCAATCAAATGAAAAGTCTATAAGTCTCGAAGTAAGAATTGATGAAGATACTGTATGGCTTACACAAGCTCAAATGGCTGAATTATTTCAAACAAGCAGAAATAACATTACCCTTCATATTTCAAATATTTTTAAAGAAAAGGAACTTGATGGGGGTTCAGTTGGTAAGGAATCCTTACTAACTGCAAGTGATGGAAAAAAATACAAAACAAAGTTGTATAATTTAGATGTAATTATTTCTGTAGGATATCGTGTGAAGTCAATTCGTGGCACTCAGTTTAGAATTTGGGCAAATAAAATTCTAAAAGAATATTTACTAAAAGGATATGCCATAAATAACCGCTTTCAAAGAATTGAAAATGATTTAATCCACTTAAAGAAAAAAGTTAATGAGTTTGATTTCCAGGTGCAAACAAATATTGCGGCGAAAGAAGGGATTTTTTTTGATGGCCAAGTATTTGAAGCATATACTTTTGTGAGTAAATTGATTAAAACAGCCCAAAAGTCTATTATTCTTATTGATAACTATCTAGATGAAAGTGTATTAACAATGCTTTCGAAAAGAAACAAAAATGTAAGTGTAAAAATATACACATCAAATTTTACGAAGCAATTGAAGCTTGATATAAAAAAGCATAACGAACAGTACTCACCCATTGAGATAAAGGAGTTTAAAATGGCTCATGACAGGTTTCTCATTATAGATAAGGAATTAGTATATAATATTGGAGCCTCTCTAAAAGATTTAGGTAAAAAATGGTTTGCTTTTTCCAAAATAAAATTAGATCCAATTGAATTAATTAGCAAGCTTAATTGAAAAGGTAAAACAGCTAAACGCCAAGCCCACCAAGAAATAGAAAAATTCACGAAGTGATGTTTTATAGCAAATCTCCATAAAACGCCCGTCATCCCGACCGTATGGGAGGGATCCCGCTATAATCAGGAACGGCTTGGTAAAAGAGACTTTTTGGAAAAGTAGGAGTGCTTATCCACGGAATGCCACTTCGTGGTCGATATTAGTTTTTCAATAATCGTTTTTCGGATTTATTTTTGTAACACCGTGGCACAATATACTCCGGTATGGGCGGCACAAGGTTCTCTAATTCTTCAAGTTTTTTTGTCAGCCTTTGAAACAACCATATTTATCTTCGTCTACAAGTTTTAAAAAATCTTTTAGTTCTTCAACAGTTGGTCGTGGCTTATATGTATGCCATTTATTGTCAGCTCGTTTCCAAAAAATTTTCCAAACATTTTTATTTTTAACAAAAGTTGCTTTTGCATAAGAACTTGTAAAAATTTCTTTAGGATTGTTCCAAGCAGGGCGAATTTCATTTAAAATTACAGATTGGTCTTTTATTTCATAGCTCAAGTCAAGCTGATTTCTTATTTCAGGTTCAGGTCTAACTTTTGCAATGTAATTTTCCATTGTCTCTATAATGTCAACAGATTTTAAAATGTCAAGTGTCATATTGTTATTGAGTTGCGTTTTTGTTTTTAAAGTTAGAGATAACTTATATTTATACACAGTTTATTCCCAATGATTCCGATTCCATTCCCCCTAAAAATACAAAACA
>CAZTPA010000054.1:0-18080 GCA_964614525.1 uncultured Bacteroidales bacterium
AATATTCGGCTTTTTTTATAACATTTTTTTTTGTTAAAAGTTGTAACTAACTTTCAATGAATTAGAGAAATATTTATCATAACCACTAGAATCAATATTAACACCATCAAAGAAAGTAAAGACTGTATATCTGTAGCCTAGCTCATAACCTATTCTAAGTTTATTATTAAAATAATAGCCAAATCCCAAACCTACCGGAATTGAAGGTTGTGTTTGGCTATAATCACTTATTTCGTTAGGTGAGACACGTCTGTTATCATCATCATATAACTTCATATCATTAAAGAAAACTCCTATTCCTGTGAATAAATAAAGATCCACAGGAGTTGTAGCAAGAAAAGGGGCAGAAAATTCCGTTTTAGCAAAAAATTCAAAAATATTATTCTCGAAGCTATAACCATAATAATAAGAATCATTCAAACTCGGTGCATTATGAACACCTTTGTAGCTGCCATAATCCATTCCAAAACTTAAAGCAAACCAATTATTAAGATGATATTTTGTAAATAATCCCATGCTTAATCCAAGGTTGCTGAATTGATAATCAACAAATTCACCAAAAGCCATATTCTTTGAATTCCCAATATCTGCAACAGCATGTGAAGAGCCGAATGAAAGACCCATCAACCACTGACTCTTTGACATAACCTTATCTCTTCTTGATTCGCTAAGTGGCTCTTTGGGAGTATTGGCTACTGCTGAATTAGAAGTAGATTTGACAGCACCATTTTTTGAACTACCCATTGGAAGTTCACTTTCACTGGCAGGTGGAGTATGTTTTTTTTTAGTATTGGAAGGATTTTGTGATTGTGAATTTTTTTCGGCGACAGATTTCTTCTTTCCAAATAAACGACTAAAGAAATTATCTTTTTTTCTGTACGATCCAGGATAGTTTTTGATAAAAAATGCACTTTCAGATGCACTATAGAATGACTCAGCAAATAAACTATTGTTACTCTCAGCTTCTTGTTGATTCAAAGAATTATTTTCTGCATTTGTTATCAAAGGTAAGAATAAAATCAGTAAAACACTGAAAGATAATTTGGTAATACTTGTCATAATATAAAGTTTTAATAAATAATTTTTTAATCTTTAATGGTATAAATATGATTTTTCATCTAATATAAGACAACGTCAATCAACATTAAACACATACTGTCTCATTTAATAGCAAACAAAAGTAGAAAAAAAAACAGTACAATAAGTAATTTGGGCAAAAAAAATATTAACAATAATTTTTGCTTTATTTAACATATATTCATATTATAATATATAGATTAATAAATGAATAACAAGTATATAAAAACAATAAGGGCAAAGCTATTAATAACTTTACCCTTATAAAAAATAACAATTTACTCAACTTTAAGAAGCTTAGAAATACCTGTTTCTTTTTTGTTTGTTAATAAAATAGCTAAATCGAATTGCTGTAAAATAATAACTATCATAACCTTTACTAGCAGGTCTGGTAAATCCATTAAGATAATCTGTAAATGTTTTTCTCCAGCCAATTTCCAGTCCTAATTTATATTGCTGTTCAAAAATATAATATGCACCGAGTCCCATTGGTAAAGCAATTTGATAATTACTAAACTCTTCAAAATCATAATTTGAAGGATCAGGAACACTAAGGCTGGGATTATGATAAAAACCTGCTACACCGAGATAAGCGTATATATCCAAAGGGATTTTGTGATTAATTCTTGGTGCATATCCAATGGCTTTTGCAGCCAATTCATAAATATTATTATTAAAATAAAAGCCTCTGTTATACCTTGAAGATCCAATGGGAGATAATGAATCAGCTCCACTAATAGAAGCATAATTGAAATTTACTTCCGCAGCTAACCAATAGTCAAATCGATATCTGCCAAATGCACCAATGTTAATACTGGTAGCTTCAAATTGAGTATCCATAATGAAACCTCTGCTATCATTTTTACTTCCACCGATTTCGGTTAATGAATGTGAGGTACCAATATTTCCACCGAACTCCCAACCGGTGGGAGTCATTGCTCTGCTCCTTCTGGATTGAGTAATAGGTTTACGCTTTTGAGGTGGGGGTTTAGAACGGCTGGGTGGCTGAACTTTCACCCTGTTTGATGGTTCTCTTAATTTACCAAATGATCCGATATTGTTGTTTTTACCGGCCACAGTATTGGCTATACCAATACTTGTAAATAAAATAACCAAAATCATTATTAGCTTTTTCACGACTATTAATATTTGGTGATAAAATAATTATTTTCTGTAGAATAATTACTAAAAAGTATTTTGCAAATATCCTGTAAATATACAAAAAAATAAACGCTTATATTAAAACAAATCTTATAAAAATTAAATTCAAAAAAAACATTAAAAAACAAACATTTTAAGATAATAATTATTTCGCTTATTAGTTTTGAATAATAGGTGTTTATAACTAAATATTGATCTGCTGCAATAAGACATTATTTAAACAAATTTTATTATCTTGTGTTCAAAATAAACAAAAAGTGGCGCAAAGTTTATTTTATATCGCAATAATTTATAATTTTATTAATGCATCCCAGCTTCAACCAATAAACTGTAACAAAGTGAATCATGAAAAAGAAAATTGATGAATCTCCGGAAACTTATAAAATTTTAATTGTTGATGATGATATCAATGTGGTAAAAGCCATTGAACGTCTTTTATTCAGCAAAAACTACATTGTATATTCAGCATTGTCCGGCGATGAAGCTTTAACAAAACTAAAAGAAACTCAAGCGGACATAATGTTGCTTGATATAATAATGCCGGAAATGGATGGTTACAAACTCTGTGATATTTTAAAAAATGACGAAAGATATTCATTAATGCCAATTATTTTTTTAACAGAAGCAAATGATACTGAATCAATAGTAAAAGCTTACGAGCATGGAGCTGTGGATTATATTGTTAAGCCATTTAATCCACAAGTACTGTTTGCCAGAATTAACACTCACTTGCAATTGAAAAAATCACAAGAAAAACTTCAGGATATGGATGAAGTAAAAACGAAGTTTTTCTCTATCATGACCAAAGATATAAAAGATAATCTTCTTGGTATGAAGGGTATGGCGGATTTTCTTGTTCAGGATTTGGCGGAAATAAAAGAAAAAAACACAGAAGGAATAAAAATGGCCAAAATATTACAGGATGATTCCAGGCAATTATATGAGTTACTTGAAAACCTTATTGACTGGGCTTCAATCGAAACAGACCAGACAAAAATATATCCAGTGAACTTTAAGGTATGTGATGTGATAAATAATACAGTTGAGGCTTTTAAAAATAGTTTAAATAAAAAAAGAATAAATATTTCTATTGACTGCAATGATGAAATTGAACTAAAAACTGATCCTGATGCTTTAAAAATAATTTTTTCAAAGATTTTGTCCAACGCTATTAAATACAGTTACCCTGAAGGCAATATCGAGCTAAGAGTTGAAAAGAAAAATAGTAATTGCATATTCACCATAACTGATCATGGTGTTGGAATGGACATGGAAGTGGTGAAAAGCATTTTTAAGTTAGATACTCCTCATCCAAAAACCATAGGAACAGCAGAAGAAAAAGGAACCGGGCTTGGCCTGATTATTTGCAATGCGCTTATTGAGAAGATGAATGGATCAATAAATATTGAAAGCAAAAAATTCAGAGGTGTGAAAGTTACATTTACATTGCCTGATATACAGTAATATTCTAAAACCAAAAATCAAAAACATGAAATCTTTAACAAATTTAGCAACATTGCTGCTTTTATCTATGTTCTTTTATTCCTGTAATAACAAAAGTATTTCATCATCAACAAATAAAGAAGACGTGAATACAAAGAAGCAATCTAAAATGGAAATAAACCCAGAGAAAAGCAACAATTTATTTGCTATTGATTTGATTAAGCAAATTGAATTGAGCAAAAAAAATACAATTATTTCTCCTTTTAGCATTAACACAGCCATTTCGATGACATATGCCGGAGCAAGAAATAAAACAATGGAACAAATTGCCCAGGTGATGTACTATTCGCTTGATCAGGAGAAATTTCATCCGGAGTTTAAAGAATATTACGAATCAGTAAAATCTCTTTCCGGCAAAAAAGCAGGTTTTGAGGCTGCGAATGCAATTTATGCACAGGAAGGCTATGATTTTCTTCAGGAGTATTTTGATCTTATTGAAAAAAACTACGGATCTGTTCTGAATTATGTAGATTTTTATAAAGGAGACAGAGAAGCGATAAGAAAAGACATTAATCAGTGGGTTGAAAGCAAAACAAATTCAAAAATACAAAATTTAATCAGGAAGAATATCCTTACTGAAGATACCAGGATGGTAATTGTGAATGCAATATATTTTCTTGCTGAATGGGCTGTTGCTTTTGATGAGGACGTATCTTACAAAGATGTTTTTTATACAGATAAAGAAAAATCTGCTAAAACAACTTTTATGACCAACAAATCTGAATACAACTATTATAATGACAATAAATGTTCAGCAATTGAAATTCCTTATCATGACAATAAATTTTCAATGATGATTGTTCTTCCTGAAGAAAATGCAGCACTGGGAAAATTTGCTGATTCATTTGAATCATCATATTTTAATGAAATAGTTGGTGGTTTTGAAAAACAAGAAGTTGAGTTACATCTGCCTAAATTCAAAATAGAGCTGCATGTGGAATTGCAAGATGTTTTATCGAAAATGGGCATGCCTATTGCATTTTCCAATAAAGCAGATTTATCGGGAATGACAGGTGATCTGGATTTAAAAATAGATAAGGTAATTCATCAGGCATATATTGAGGTTGATGAAAAAGGGACTGAGGCTGCTGCTGCAACTGCTGTTGTTATAATCAGAAAAACAGCAGCTCCGTCAGATGACAAATTAATTTTCAAAGCAAACAGACCTTTCCTGTTTTTCATAAAAGAAAACACTCATAATTCAATAATTTTTGGAGGCAGCTTGGTAAACCCTGAAGAATAATAAAGCATATATTATTATAGACTACGCTTTTATAAAACCTTCATCCTTAAAGTATAATTTAAGGTTTTGAAGGTTTTTTTCAAATGTTTCAGACAGGGAGTCTTTAAATAAAAAGCTATTACTTTTATGACAGGCATCTACATGCGACAAAATTTGATATAATCTTGATGCACCAATGGTTCCGGCTAAGCCTTTAAGTGTATGGACAGAACGTGCCAGCATTTCCAAATTATTCTCTGCACTATGCTTATTTATCTCATCAACGATTTCAAAACTTTCTTCCAAAAAAGACTCTATTATTTCCTGCAACAACTCAGGTCTTCCGCTTGTTTGAGAGCGTAATTTCTCCATATTTTGAGGATTAAATACCGGGAATTCAGAGAAATCAGGAATACTATCACTACATTTCATATAACTCATATTTTATTATTAGTAATATCTGTTTTTAACCAGCTTAATATCTTATCATAAAGATCTTCACTTCTAACAGGCTTGGAAATATAGTCATCCATTCCTGCATTAATATATTTTTCGGCATCACCTTCTAATGCATTAGCACTCAATGCAATTATAGGAGGAAGATCGTCAAATCTTTTTCTCATATGTTTATTTGCAGTTACTCCATCCATTACAGGCATTTGAATATCAAGAAAGATGATATCAAATTTTGAGCTTTCCATTATATCCAATGCTTGTTGTCCATTGTATGCCAGTTTAACTCTGCATCCGGCATTTTCCAGCATCATTTTAATTATTTTCTGATTAATTATTTTATCCTCTACAAGCAGCACATCAATATTAAGATTAAGCTCAGTATCATCAGAAATAATTCTTGATTGAGAAGGAAGAATTTTTTTATCTAAAAGAACTGCATTAAAAGAAAAATAAAAAGTTGTTCCTTTACCCTTGATATTATTTTTAACTCCAATATCGCCATTCATCAATTTTACAATACTTCTGCATATTGACAAGCCTAATCCTGTTCCCTCATGGCTTCTGTTAAGAGAAGTATCTATTTGGCTAAAAGGTTTAAATAAAAAGCCCATTGCTTCTTCACTTATTCCTATTCCTGTATCGCTAACTTCAACAAACAGCTCTAAATCTTTATCATCCTTATTTTTGAGCATTATATTAAGCTCAACACTTCCTTCAGGAGTAAATTTTACAGCATTAGAAATTAAGTTAGTGATAACCTGCAGAAGTCTGTTTTCATCTGCCCTTATAAACTCAGGAACATTCTTGTCAATATTTATATTAAAATCAAGGACTTTTTGTTTTGTAAGAGCGGAAAAAAGACCTTTAACCTTCTTTAGGGTTTCAAAAAGGCTAAAATCAACAGGTTTAAGCATCAATTTTCCTGCCTCTATTTTGGAGAGATCAAGTACATCATTAATTATATTAAGAAGACTCTCCGATGAGTTTTTAATAGTAAGTGCATAATCAAACTGTTCTTCCGACAAATTTGTTTTCATTAAGAAATCAATCATACCAAGAATTCCATTCATAGGAGTTCTCATTTCATGACTCATATTAGCAAGAAACTGTTGTTTAATTTCTGAAGTTTTGACTGCAATTTCAATATTATTCTTCAATTCTTGATTTACTACCTGATCCGTAACATCCTGAACTGTACCGATTAACATTATTGGCCTTGTCTTTTCATCGCAATTAATTTTCCCTGTAGCTCTTATATGCTTAATATTGCCGTTATGATCTGTTATTCTGTAGGAGGAATTAATCTCATCATAATTTCCACTATAAATTTTATGCATCTGACTGATAATTTCATTTCTATCATCAACATGAATAATTTCCTTAAATGCATCATCATCAAACAGTGCTCTTCTCTCGGGGGCAATACCCATAATTTCGAAATAGGAATCTGAAAACGTTTTTTTACCACTTTGCAAATCCCATTCCCAATTACCTATTTTAGCAATTTTCTGTGCCTGATATAATTTCTCTCTACTTTCACTTAGAGCTGTTTCCATATTCTTAGCTTCCATAACCTGGGCTATTTTTTCGGCTATACTCTTTATCAATATTTTTTCACTAAACTGAAATGGATCTTTATTTACAGTTGGCTTTTCTTCAAGATAACCTACTTTAATAAACCCTAATTTCTTTTTGTAAATTTTTATAGGTGTGTGATATGTCCATGGGGTTTCTTTATAATTATCAGATCTATAAACACCATTTTCAAAAACTATTTCAACATATACATCATGCGAATATTTCAGTCCATTAGGGATTATATCCAATGATTTTTTCAGGATATCTTCAAATGTAATACCCGGAACACTGGTAAGGTCAGAGATATCAAACAAGCAATTTAGTTGTTTAATTTTCTGATTAAGATTCTCAGTAGCTTCCTGTAGCTGGTAATTAGACTCTTTCGATTCAGTAACATCCATTAAAACAATAACAGTTCCATAGAATTTATGATTTTCATCAAGCATAGGTGACACACTAAAGTGTCCCCAAAATAATTCACCATCAAGTCTTTTCAGTTGTATTTCAAATTGGTCGGAAACTCCGATTTTTCTTAGTTCAAAACTTTCATTATAAATTTTAACATCATCCTGAGAAAAGATAAAATCTTTAATAGACTTGTATTTAATTTGGTCGAAACCGGCATTAAGCATTTGGCAAGCTTTATTATTACTAAACTGTATTATATCGTTCTCATCCGACATAATCAATCCCTCATTCATGGTTTTAATTAACTTGCTGTATTTCTCTTCACTTTTTTTAAGTGCTGAAGTAATTATCTCTCTTTCCTTCAGTGAATTTTGCAGTTGGCTTATATATGATTTTTTATCCCTGTTTCTTTTATAAAAAATAACCAGAAGTCCTGTAACAAGAAGCAAAAATGAAATTGCAAAAAAGAAAATAATAGTATTTCTTTGTTTTAAGCTTTGGTAAAGATCTTTAATTCTCGAAGTTTCATCTTTTCTTGCCTCCAACAAACTCGCCTGCCCCATCAAATTTTTATTATTCAAAGCTTTACTGATTTGATTAAAAGCCATCATATCATTATAAGCTTCAGCATAATTTTTCATTTCGAACTGTAATCGTGCTCTATCAAAATAATTATTAATTATCATTGATTTAAGTCCGATTTCATTAGTAAGTACTAAACTCTCATCGAGCAATTCTTTGGCTTTGCTGAATTCTTTCATTTCGAAATATGTTAGGCCGATATTACGAATCACCAAAGAGTAAAGAGGAATATTATAAAACTTTGTCAAAACACTATCAGCTTTTGAATAATAAGCTAAAGCAGTATCAAAATCTTTATTATTTCTATATACATTTCCAATATTGTTAAACAGAATAGCTTTACTATGAGTATCATCAATATTTTGAGCCATTATAAGAGCCTGATCATAAAAATAGAAAGACATGTCAGGATTGTTTTCCGCAAGATTCAAAGTGCCGATATTATTAAATATGCGTATTGTGACTTCGTGAAAATCATTAGGTAGTGACAACTTAAGCGCCAAGTCGTAATATTCCCGTGCTTTATCATTTTGTTCAAGGTTTTTATAAACCATTCCCAAATGATTTAAAGAACTTGAGATACCATGTATATAGGCATTACGCTCTGAAATTTCCAGAGCAGCATTATGAAATTCCACTGACATATAAAAAATTCCTCTTTGACGAAGAAGATTGCCCAGCTTGTTTTTCACCAGTACACTAAGTTCTGGAAACTTTAATTCATTAACTAACTTATCAGCATCATAAAATAATTTTTCAGCATCAAAATAATCACCCATTAACATTTTTATTCCTGCAAGATTATCATAAGCATAAATTATAAGGCGAGAGTCTTCGCTTTGTAATGCAATATCAAGGGCAGAAATGGCAAATGAATGCCTTTCTTTTATGTTATAGGTATAAAAATCATTGGATTTTGTTATTAATAATTGTGCATCTTCTTCATCGAAATCATAATATCTGGTATTGCTATTATATAATGAATCTTCAGCAGCAACGTTTATACTTGCAAATAATAACAATAGAATGGAAAGCCGGAATAATCCGTGTGTTAGGAACATCATATTTTGCAAAAAAAAATAATGTTATAAAAATACAAAAAACAGACAAATAAATGTAATTTTTTAAAATAGTCTTGCTCTTTTTACAAGAAAAGATGACAAAACCTTCTCAAAACCCTCATTAACATCAGCTTCAACAAAATCAATTCTGTATTGTAAGCATTTGGTTTTAACCTGGTTAAAGTATTCACCCAAGGCATGTTGATACTGATTTTTTATTTGAGCAGGATTTAATTTTATTTCTTTGGAGGTTTCCATATCAATAAATCTCAATGGTCTGTTTTTATAATCAAACTTTAATTCCTTTTCTTTATCATATACATGGAAAAGAATTACTTCATGTTTATTATGTTTCAAGTGCTTTAGAGCAGAAAAGACTTCATCCGGATTTTCTGAATTCACCAGCATATCGCTAAACAGAATAATCAAAGACCTTTTGTGTATATTCTCAGCAAGCATATGTAAACATTCGGCTGTAGAGGATAATTTATTCAGTTTTTGATTTTCTGATTTTAAAAGTTTGTCAAGTTGGGCAAATAATAACTTTTGATGAACACTATTGGACTTTGCTCTATAATGAGATTCTATCTTATCTGAGAAAAGGCTTAAGCCAACTGCATCGCGTTGTTTCTTCAGCAAATAGGTGAGAGCTGCGGCACAATAAGTAGCAAATTCAATCTTTTTCAGCCTATTATCATCTTTGGGAAAATACATTGATGATGAGTTGTCAATAATAATCTGACATCTAAGATTTGTTTCTTCCTCAAAACGTTTAACAAATAATTTTTCTGATCGGGCATATAACTTCCAATCGATATGGCGTGTAGATTCACCGGGATTATAAGTTTTATGTTCAGCAAACTCAACAGAAAAACCGTGAAAAGGGCTTTTATGTAATCCTGTAATAAAACCCTCAACAACTTGTCTGGCAAGCAATTCAAGGTTTTTAAATTTTTTAATGTCTGCTAAATTAAAGCTACTCAACTTACAATTTATTTAATGTAAAAGTTATATCAACAAAACGATTATGTGTTAAAAACAAAGAGGCAGTATCAATATTAAAAATTGATTATTATAAAGAACAGCTAATATAAAATATGGTAAAACCCCAAAAGCTAATCTTACTAAACAATTTTATTTTGATACAACCTCTTCCAAATAAAATCATGAAAAAAAAACTACAATAAAGTTTTAATCTTATCCTCTAATACATTTTTAGGAACAGCACCAACTTGTTTGTCAACTACTTCGCCATTTTTCAGGAATAAGATTGTTGGAATATTTCTGATTCCATATTTTGTTGCAATTTCGGGGTTGCTATCAACATCAACTTTACCAATTACCGCTTTCCCTTCATATTCATCTGCCAATTCACTAACAATTGGAGCAACCATTCTGCAGGGTCCACACCATTCTGCCCAAAAGTCAACTAAAACCGGTTTATCTGATTTCAAAGCTAATTCTTCGAAATTTGCATCTGTAAATTCTATAGCCATTTTCTTATGTTTTTGTTAAAAAGAAATATTAAATTATCTATTCAAAATTATATACAAACCTAAATGATTTTTTTCAAATTTGACACTAAAAACACATTAATTTTTTAATTCAATTTATATTCAACATTAATCTTATTAAGCAAATTATTAAGAAAGCCGAAGGGCTCTACTTTAAAGGATTTAGACTCAAGAAAAACATTATGCTTTTCTTGATTATCAAAAAGATTAATTTTCAATTTTGCTTTTCCAGGATTTTTATCAACGCAGCCTTTAATAATATCAATTGCTCTGTTATTAATAAGATCCAAAGGTAAATTAACAACAATGTTATTTGATGAATTCTCACCAAGTTCACTAAGCAAACCAATATGCGATATTCTCAAATCAGACTCGTTAGTTCTTTTGTTGTATCTGAGATTTGCTTTCAGAAAAACAGAATTGTCTTTAATTAAAAGATGCTTAAATTTAAGATATTGTTCAGTAAACAGAAAGAACTGATAATTATTTGTATAGTCTTCTACAACGAATGAAGCATATCCGTTGCCGGATTTTTGCGATATTTTATGCTTCACACTGGTAATAATTCCTGCAAAAACGAATTCACTTGTTTTAAGTGCCGACAAATTTTGGAATTGTTCCAAAGAAGCATTACAAAATGAATTAATTCTTATTTTAAACTGATCAAGAGGATGTCCTGAAATATACATTCCTGTAACTTCTTTTTCTTTTTTAAGGATCTCTATAGTAGACCATTTAGGACAATCCGGCATTTCAGGATCAGGCACATTAATATCTTCAGTTTCATTAAAAAGGTTTATTTGCGATGAATTTTCCAGATTACTGACCAAATTAACGTGCTTAATAATCTTATCAATAAAATTCATTTCACCATTACCATCGCAATCGAAAAACTGTGCTCTATGGGTATTTTCAAAACAGTCGAAGGCACCACTTAAAGCCAGAGCTTCAAAAGCTTTTTTATTTACACTTCTAAGATTAACTCTTGTAGCAAAATCGAAAATATTTTTATACTCACCATTCTTCAATCTTTCCTCAACAATATTCTCAACAGCACCTTCTCCAACACCTTTAACGGCACCCAAACCAAAGCGAATTTCTCCATTCTCAATAACGGTAAAATTGTATGCACTTTCATTAATATCAGGACCAAGTACGGGAATGCTTTGCCTGTTGCACTCATCCATATAAATTGTAATCTTTTTGAGATCACTCAGGTTATGAGTAAGAACAGCAGCCATATATTCGGGCATGTATTGCGCTTTAAGATAAGCTGTTTTAAAAGCAAGTATTGAGTATGCAGCAGCATGAGACCTGTTAAAGCCATATTCGGCAAACTTGGCCATTACATCAAATATTTCTTCGGCTTTCTTTTTATCTACACCTTTTTCAACAGCACCATCGATAAAAATATTTTTTTGTTTTGCCATTTCGTCCGGGTTTTTCTTTCCCATAGCGCGCCTGAGAATATCTGCAGATCCAAGTGAGTAACCACCTACAATTTGAGCAGCCTGCATAATCTGCTCTTGGTAAACCATAATACCATGAGTTGGTTTCAGAATATCTTCAAGCAAAGGATGTAAAAAAGATGCTTTTTCTTTGCCATGTTTTCTGCTAATATAATAAGGAATATAATCCATAGGACCGGGTCTATACAATGCATTCATTGCAATCAGGTCTTCAATATTTGAAGGTTTTAGCTCCTGCAAATATTCGCGCATTCCCTTGGACTCAAACTGGAAAGTTCCAATTGTCTCACCTGCCTGATATAGCTCATAGGTTTTCTCATCATCCAGGGGAATTGTTTCTATATCAATATCTTTTTTATGCCGGTTTTTAATGTTTTTCACAGCCTCCTTCAGAATGGAAAGGGTTTTTAGTCCGAGAAAATCCATCTTCAGCATTCCGACCTCCTCAACTTCTTTTCCAACATATTGAGTAACCGGCAAATCAGAATCTTTGTGTTTACTAAGAGGGATGCAGTCAATAAGATCAGTAGGTCCGATAATTACACCGCAAGCGTGTACTCCGGGGTGACTATTTGTACCTTCAAGTTTCCGTGCATATTTTAGAGTATCCTTAACCAAATCTTCTCCATTTTTGAGTGCGTGACTTAATTCAGGAATATCTATATATGATTTTTCAAGAGTAGTTCCGGGCTTTTCAGGTACTAATTTAGCCAGCTTATCGGCTTCTGCCAAAGGAAGTTTAAGCACTCTTGCAACGTTACGGATAGAAGATCGTGCAACCATTCTGCCGAATGTCACAATTTGAGCAACTTTATCTCTTCCATACTTATTAATAACATAATCAATAACCCTTTCACGCCCTTCATCGTCAAAATCAATGTCAATATCGGGCATTGAAACTCTTTCGGGATTGAGAAACCTCTCAAACAGCAATTTATATTTAATAGGGTCAACATCCGTAATGCCTGTACAATAAGCTACTATGGAACCGGCAGCACTGCCCCTGCCCGGCCCTACAGCAACACCCATATTTTTTGCCTCATTTATAAAATCCTGCACAATAAGGAAGTATCCGGCAAATCCCATTTTATTAATAATACCCAATTCCAAATCAATCCGCTCTTTAATCTCATCGTTTATTTCTCCATATTTTGCAATAGCACCCTGTTTTGTAAGATGAGCTAAATATTCATTCTCTGTTTCAAAACCCTCAGGCAAGGGAAAAACCGGTAGAAGAACATTTTTTGTGCGTATTTCAAAATCCTCAATTTTGTCGGCTATCTCCATGGTATTAGCAATAGCTTCGGGCACATCATGGAATAATTCAGCCATTTCTTCAGGCGATTTAAGGTATTCTTTTCCGGAATATCTCATACGGTCAGGATCATCATAATCCTTGCTTGTTTGCAAGCATATCAAGATATCATGAGCTTTAGAATCTTCTTTCTCAATATAATGTACATCATTAGTTGCAATAACCTTAACATTATACTTCTCAGCAAGTTTGAGAATTCCCTCATTGGCTGCTTTTTGCTCAGGCCATCCGTGACGCATAAGTTCCAGATAAAAGTCGTCACCAAAAATATCAAGATATTCTTGCAAAACTTTTTCTGCTTTTTCTACACCGTGTTTAATTATAGCAGCCGGAATTTCACCACCTATGCAGGCTGAAGTTGCGATAAGTCCTTCTTTATATTTAATAAGAAGCTCCTTGTCAACACGTGGCGTATAATAAAATCCTTCAAGATGGCCTTTAGAACAAAGTCGCGAAAGATTCTTGTAGCCTTCAAGATTTTTTGCTAATAAAATAAGATGGAATCCACTTCTGTCTTCTTTGCCTTTTTTATCGAATCTGCTACCATCCGTAACATACATTTCACATCCTATTATGGGTTTTATCCCTTTCGCACGAGCAGCCTTTGTGAAGCTAAGAACACCATACATATTTCCATGATCTGTGATTGCCAGGGATTTCATTCCCAAATCAACAGTTCTTTTAATCAACTTATCAATTTTTGAAGCCCCATCTAAAAGGCTATATTCCGTATGTACGTGTAAATGAGTAAACTCCGTCATCTTATTTTTTTATAATAAATTCTATCAAAAATATACAAAAAAAGCCCACATATTCTTTTTAGTTTTTCACAAAACAAGAATAATTATTAACTTCATATCTCAAAAATCAAAGACATTAAAAAGCATTGTTTTTTAATAGTTAGTTGACAAACATAATAATTTAGTGAACTAAATGGGAAAGTATTTGTTTAAATAAAAAGTCAATCACTCAAAAAATCAATTAGAGAATAACAACCAAAAAAAATTAAACTATGGCTAATCTAAAAACTAAATTTATGGGGATTGAAATAAAAAACCCCATTGTAGTAGGTTCTTCGAATCTTTCACAAAACACCGAAACATTAATTGAGCTTGAAAAAGCAGGTGCAGGTGCAATTGTTTACAAATCACTGTTTGAAGAGCAAATTAAGCTGGAAGAAGTTCAAATGAATGAAGAATTGCATGAATATGATGAGCGACACTCAGAAATGATTAGTATTTTTCCAAAGCTTAAACATTCGGGTCCGAAAGAACATCTTGCTGCTCTTGAGAAAGCAAAAAAATCATTATCCATTCCACTTATAGCAAGTTTAAATGCAGTAAGCAAAGATACCTGGGTAGAATATGCCGGACTGATTGAGAAAACCGGAGTTGATGGTATTGAACTTAATTTCTATTCAGTGCCAAAAAGTCCTGATGTGGAAGAATCGACAATAGTAAAAGAGCAAATTGACATTATAAAAGCAGTCAAAAAAGCAGTCAAAATACCAATCTCTGTCAAGTTAAGCCCTTTTTACGCTAATGTTTTTCATGTTATAAAAGAAATGGACAAACTCAATGTTGACGGTTTTGTATTGTTCAATAAACTATACCAGCCAGACATCAATATTGAAAAAGAATCACATACTATCAAGTTTTCTTTAAGTAATGAAGGTGAATATAAATTGCCTTTAAGATATGCAGGCCTTCTTTATAAAAACATAAAAGCAAATATTAGCAGCAACACCGGTATATACACAGGCAAAGATATTATAAAATTAATTCTGGCAGGTTCTGACAATGTTCAGGTTGTAAGTGCTATTTACAAAAATAAAGCAAAACACATCAGTTCAATGCTGTCAGAAATTGAATCATGGATGGATTCACATTCTTACAAATCCATTAATGATTTTAAAGGCAAACTGTCGGAGCAAGGCACAAAAGATCCGTTTACATATTCCAGGGCTCAGTATGTAAATATTTTAATGCAACACGAAGAAATCATAAAAAAATATCCGGTGATTTAGTGATGATTTTTACTGATTGCAGAAAACTTTTCAAGAAAGTTAGAAACTAATAACGGATAAACAAATGACAAGGCAGGGTGCTTTTTGCTCTGCCTTTATTAATTAAATCAAGAAGCTGCCGATACTATGCTCCCACTGCTTTTAATGCTTCATAAACCAGAAAAGCAGGCCATACAATAGCTTTAAGAACTCCTAAAACGCCCATCCAAAAAGATGCAGCATTCATAATAAAATAAATTGCAGCTCCTATAAATCCTAATCCGTAAACTGCGCCCGAAGGTCCTGAGTGGTGAATATTTTTTGTCATAATCAGTAGTTTTAATTAGTGCTTACTTTATTTATTAAAAAATTCATTTTGCTAAAATAAATCTATTATTTAATTCTATGAATCAATTATAAAACTTTTTTACAACCTCAATAAATGTTTCCATAATAAGAGGTTTAGGAATAAATTCATCCATACCCAATCTCATATATCTTTCCCTGGCACCTTCAAAATCATTGGCACTTAACCCAATTATTGGAGGAACATCCTTGTAATCTTCTTTAAGCTTTTGGGTTGCTGTAATACCGTCCATTACAGGCATTTGGATATCCATTAATATAATATCAAACAAGCCGGGTTTGAATATTTCAAGAGCATGCTTTCCGTTATCTGCAAGAGTAACTTTATGACCCAAGGATTTTAGCAGAAGTTTAACAACCTTCTGAGTAGTAACTTTATCTTCTACAAATAAAATATTCAAAGATTTTTTGGGCTTAGCATCTGCTCTATCACCAAAAACCTTAACATTTTCTTTATTTGATGGTATTTTGGCTAAAAATGTAAACCAAAATTTGCTTCCAACATTAAATTCGCTTTCAAAACCAATTTCGCCACCATGCTTTTTTACTAATTCTTTACAAATTGATAATCCCAGTCCAACTCCATCAAAATCTCGAATATCACATTGGTCAATCTGTCCGAAGGGAACAAAAATTTTGCTTTGTTTATCCTTTTCAATTCCCAAACCTGTATCCTTTACTTCAATTTTAATCAGTACATTATTTTTTTGAACATCGAATTCAACAACTTTAGCAAAAACTTCAATCTTGCCGGAATTAGTATATTTTACGGCATTTAAAACAAGATTATTTACAACTTGCATTATTTTTTCCTTATCAGCAATTATACTCTTGGGGACATTCTCATCCTGATGAGTTTTGAAAGTGATATTTTCATTTGAAATGCTCTGAAAAATTTTTTCCGCATTTTCTAAAATATCATTAGTTTCAAAAGTGCTTGTCTCCAGTTTAATCTGTCCCTTTTCAATTTTAGAATAATCAAGAATTTGATTAATTACTTTATACAAATTATCTGCAGACTGTTGAAGTACATTCAGATAATCTAATTGCTTTTTATTCAGGTCTGTTTTGCTCATTATTTGAATCATACCGACAAGTCCTGTAAGAGGTGTTCGGATTTCATGACTCATATTAGCAAGAAAATTTTGCTTAAACTCAAGAGACTTCTTTATTGCAAGAAGGCGATTTGCCTTACGCCTTTGCATAAAACCATAAAACAATAATATCATAAATACTGCAAGAAAAACAAAGCCGATTATCAGCAAATCACGAATATTTTTTGCTCTTAATAGCTCCTCCCTGTGAATTACTTCCCGTTTTTCTTTTTCCAGCTTTGCAAGCTCTTTCTCTTTTTCATATTTATACTCATATTCCAGGCCTACAATTTCCCTGATATTTTCCTCGCTTTTGATACTATCACTCAGATTTTTATATATTACATGGTAATTATAAGCTTCTTCGAATAGTTCGAGATTTGAAGAACTTTCTGATATTAAATCAGCACATTTTTGCAATAACTTTACTTCTCCAATTTCACTTGCAATTTCATACGCTTTAATACTGTATAAGTATGCTTGTTTGAAGTTTTTTTTCTTCAAGTGCACCTCGCCAATACCGGCGGTACTCCATGCCTCCGTTGATTTTACGCCAATTTCTTTACTAAACTCAAGTGCTTTACTATAATATTCATATGCTTGTTCGTAATTCTTTATAGCACTATATACAGAGGCAATATTGTTAAATAAAAGTGACAAATCGTTTTTATCTCCAATCTCATTTTTTATATCTAAAGACTTTTTATAAAAGCTCAAAGCACTCTCATAATCTTCACGTGCTTCAAATATCCGGCCTATATTATTGTATCCTGTTGATATTCCGGATTTATCTCCAATTTCCTGCCTTATTTCAAGTGCTTTTTGATAATAATATAATGCGGATTCATAATCTCCTTGAGCATCGTATATTGCACCAATATTATTATTGGCCATAGCAACTCCCCTCTTTTCCTCATTTTCCTCATACATCCTAAGTGAATTTTGAAAAAACTCCAATGCCTTTGGATAGTCACCACGGGCTTGATATATTACACCTAAGTTATTATAGCTTCCTGACAAGTTTTTCGCATCGCCTAATTTCTCTCTAATTTCCAAAGCGATAAGAAAGTTTTCTCCTGCCAAATTATAATTCCCTTGATAATAATAAATATTTCCGATATTATTATACGCAAGTGACAACAACCAATCTTCTCCTAAACACTCTCAAGTATCAATAGATTTTCTAAAGAACTCAAACACTTATTCAAAATCCCCCAACTCACTTTAAACAAACCCAAAACAATTTTAAAATTTAATAATTCCTAATCC
>CAZTPA010000055.1:0-17545 GCA_964614525.1 uncultured Bacteroidales bacterium
CGAATCGCATAAAACAATTTTTTTCTGGCTGATTTCTCAATCTTGTCAACGAACTCATCCGCCTCTGGAAGTAGGACTATCTCAATCGGTTTGATCATAGATAATTTTTATACAAATCTACGAAAAAGTTTCCATATTTAGAAACAATCGAGTGGTTTTATTTTGTACAGGGTGTCAAATCCACTTGCTGCTAACTTTGCGTATGCATAACAACTTCTATCCATTGCCCATGATATTCGAGCTTTTAGCAGCCTAATTATTTTGAAAATTTTGGAGCTTATTCTGTTTTTATCTATTTTTGACACTTAAATCAAAAAACTCATTACAATGAAAAAATTTTTGTTGTTAATAATATTTTTATCTTTTTCTATAAGTGGCTTTAGCCAATATAAATATGAAAAAGAATTTCGCATTAAAGAAAGTGATGTCCCGGAAAATGCAGTAAATTTTGTCAATGAAATAAACTTCAGCTCCAGGATAAAATGGTACAAAGAGATTGGTCAGGATATAATGTATTACGAAGCTAAAACTAAACATAAAGGAGAGAGATATAGCGTAAAATTTCAAGAAGATGGGTCTTTATTAGATGTTGAAATAGTGATTGCTTCAAGCGAAATACCTGATGATACTTATAATAAGATAGAAGAGCATTTTAATTCAGAATACGATAAATATTCAATTGAAAAGATTCAAATTCAATTTTTGGGTAATCCAAAACGGATTTTAGACTTTTTAGAAAATAGAGAAGATAAAAACGGGATTGAAACCAATTATGAAATTGTGATCTCAACTAAAGTTGAAGGAACTTATGTAATGTTTGAATATTTGTTTTCAGAAAATGGAAGTTTAATTCGTAAATCAAAGATAGTTTTAAAAAGCATTGACAATATTATATACTAAGATGAAGAAACAATATATATTATTCTTATTTCTAATTTCAATTTCTTTTTTATGTAATGCCCAGAGCAACTATCAGTTAGGAGTTTTGCCATCTTTAAATATAAATAAAAAATTGCCCAGAGACTGGTCTGTGAATTTTAAAGCAGAATCAAAACAATCTTTAATAAATGACAATTTTAATTACGATTATTTGTTAACGGACTTGTCATTGCACACTGCCACAAAAATTCGAATAAATACCAGTGTAGCGGCCGGTTATTTAATAAGAATTAATGAAAATAACGAAATAAATCACCGAACAATTCAGCAAATTAGTATAGTTAAAAGATACCTAAGTTTTAATTTAGCTCACAGGATATCCGCTGATCAATCATTCGTGAAAGATCAAGACACAAGATTCAGGTTTAGGTACAGATTGTCAGCAGAAATTCCTTTGGAAGGCCTGTCTCTTGACCCGAAAGAATTTTTTATCAAACTCAATAACGAATATTTAAACTCCATAAAAAGAAAGGAATATAACCTGGAAATCCGCACTGCTGCTTTTTTAGGGTATAAGTTTTCTTCAGCAAATAAATTTGAATTTGGGCTTGATTACAGAATAGACTCATTCATTAATTCTGCTGTACGAAGCCGCATTTGGATAAGCCTGAATATGTATCAATCCATAATGTAGTTTTAATGTAAAAAGTTACCTGAGAATTGCACATAAGTTTGCCAATGTAAATTAGAGCATGAGAGCATGAAAAAGAAAAAAGTTTTAACTATAATATTAATATGTATTTCTTCTTTTCAAATTATAGGTCAAACAGAAAGAACTTCTGGTTTTATTGGGTTAAATCCGTCAGTAACGGTTGAACCTTTTTATAAAGAAAGAGAATTTGATGTAAATGTATTTCCATTAGTTTTTCAAAAAACCTTAACACGGAGAATTGACTTTAGATTATCTACAACCCTAAATTACGGGATAAGAAATACTACTAACGAAATTAGTCATTTGGGTGGTCAATTTTCTTTTCCTGTTTTTATAAGAAAAAAGAGTGATATGTTATTGTCTTCTCAAGGGTTTTTTCTCGCTCCCGGAATAGGGGTTACTAGAAATCGGATAGAAAAACATACAAATTTTGGGCTTTGGGTTGAGCCGGGTTACAATTTGATGATAAGTAAAAAATGGTCTATATCATTTGGAGTTCAATTGGGTGCAACGCATTTTGACTATGACAGCGATATTAAAAAATGGGGAAATCATTTTGGAATAAAGATAATAATAGGGAAATGGATATAAATGTATCCGGGATGTCCCCTAAAACAAATCAATATATGTTTTTAGACAATTCTGATTTTTTGCAAATACTGTTTGCAAACAACATTAATGATATGTTTTCTCAATTGTGGATTTGCATCTGCATGAGTTGTTAAAGGTGGAAATCAAAAATTGTAAAGCACTCTTTCTGCAATTGAAGAGAAGAACCGGTATTTTAAAAAATAATCTAAGAATTATCTTATTGCAGCTCCCAGTTCTTTTTCAAAAACCTTTGTCAGAGAGTTCATGACTTTGTCAATCTCTTTGTCTGTTAGAGTTTTTTTATCATCCTGAAGTATGAAGCTTACAGCATAAGACTTTTTGTCTTTTCCTGTTTTTTCATCATCCTGAAATACATCAAAAAGACTAACTTTTTTGAGAAGTTTTTTCTCAGTTTTAAATGCTAAATCTTCAATTTTTGAAAAGCTAACATCCTTATTGATTAACAAAGCAAGATCGCGCCTAACTTCAGGAAATCTAGGTATTTCATTGTATAGCGTTTGCACTTTATCCTGGCACTTTACAATATAATCCCATTCTAATTCTGCAAACCAGACAGCATCTTTTAAATCAAATACCTTAAGAATATTTTTTGCAAGTCCGCCAAAGCGTGCAATTAGTTTTTCATTATAGAAATATTCCAGACCATTTGCGAAAATCTTATTACCGGATATTTCATTTGCTCTTATTTTATTTTTATCAATCCCTAATCTTGATATTACAGAAACCACATTTGCCTTTAAATCAAAAAAGCTGAAAGGAGTAGAGGGAGAGTACCAATTTTCAGGCTTATCATTCCCGCTCATGAATATTGCAAGCATGGATTTTTCCCTGTATTTTTTTAATGAATTTTCATCCTGAGCTTTTGATTTGTCAATAGAATAAATATTCCCAAACTCAAAAAGCTTCATATCGCGTACTTTTCGATTGTGATTGTATGCTATTGTTTCCAATCCTCCGAACAAAAGAGATTGCCTCATCACATTAAGATCCTGGCTGAGAGGATTTAAAACAGGCACAATACTTTCTTTGTCAAATAACTCTTTATAATATTCTGATTTTGTTAGTGAGTTGTTCATAATCTCTGTCATGCCTTTTCCACAGAGCATTTCTGAAATAGTATTCTGAAGAGTTTCTTTGTCAGGTTTTGGAGTCAATACAATTGAAGAATTGAATTTCTCGGGAACATCAATTTTATTATATCCATATATTCTCAAAATCTCTTCAATAACATCAGCTTCTCTGTAAACATCTACCTTAAAAGCAGGAACCTCGAGTTCAAGAGCAGAGTCTGATTCCTTGAGAATTTTTATCTCTAATGTTTCAAGGATATTTTTTATAATATATCTTTCTATTTTTTGGCCAATTAATTTGTCGGCATTTGCATATTTAAGAGTAAGAAAATTGTTTTTTACAGGAAGAGGATAATTGTCAACAATTTCGGAGGATATCGTACCGCCTGCAATTTCTTTAACCAACATAGCTGCTCTTTTTAGAGCATATACAGTGATGTTAGGATCTGTGCCTCTTTCAAATCTAAATGATGCATCAGTTTTAATATCATGATATTTTGATGATTTTCTGATTGAAGATGGATGGAAATATGCACTTTCAATAAATATATTCTTTGTGTTCTCAGATACTCCCGATTCTATACCTCCCAATATGCCGGCCATACACATTGGATCTTCAGAATTGCATATCATTAGGTTTTCTCCGCTTAGTTCAATTTCTTCTTCATCAAGAGTTATAAACTTCTGTCCTTTCGGAGTCTTTCTGACAACAACTTTCTCCCCTTTTATTTTATCTGCATCAAAAGCATGCAATGGCTGACCAAGTTCATGGAGCACAAAGTTTGTAATGTCAACAATATTATTAATTGGTTTTAGACCTATAGATTGCAACCTGAATTTTAACCAATCCGGAGATTCTTTTACCGTAATCCCTGAAACTGTTATTCCTGAATACCTGGGACATGCTTCCTTGTCTTCAATTACAACATTAATATGTCTGGAATCATTATCGGGTTTGAAGTTTGAAACATCAGGATTTTTTATTTTATAAAAATCCTTTTTATCCTTTAGTTCTGCATTTAAAACAGCGGCAACATCTCTTGCTGTTCCCACATGAGAGGATGCATCAACGCGGTTAGGAGTGAGGCCTATTTCAAAAACAACATCTTTTTGAACATTAAAATACTCGGAAGCAGCTGTGCCAACTTTAGCCGAATCCGGCAAAACGATAATTCCGTCATGAGAATCTCCAATGCCAATTTCATCTTCAGCACAAATCATTCCCATACTTTCTTCACCTCTTATTTTGACCTTTTTTATAGGGAACTCTTCGCCTTTATTGGTGTATAAAGTGCTGCCAACAGGAGCAACAACAACTTTCTGGTTTTTCTTAACATTAGGAGCTCCGCATACTATACTTAGTAAATCACCGCTACCGATATCAACTTTTGTTAGTGATAATTTATCTGCATTCGGATGTTGATAACATTCCTTTACTTCTCCTATAAAGATGCCTTTTAGGCCTCCTTTAATACTTTCCTTTGTTTCAACAGCCTCTACTTCAAGCCCGCAATCGGTTAGCAATTTTGAAAGAGCTTCGGTGTTTAAATCAATGTTGATGTATTCCTTTAACCACTTATATGAGATTTTCATAAAAATATTTCATTATAATTAATGTGCAAAAGTAATAATTTGACTAAAGAAATAGGAGTAAAATATTTAATATCTTGATGTTAAATAAAAAAGGCCGTCCAAATTAAGAACAGCCTTTTTTATTTAAGAATATTTTGTTAATGCTTATTATCTTAGTTCAAGCATTTTGTAGCCCATTTCATAACCTTCTGCGAAAATAGCAATGTTATAATATCCTTTTTCAAATTTATCATCCTGACTATAAGTTAAGCAGACATCCTGAGCATTATTTTGATAATTTATGGTTCTTTGCGCGCTATATGCCAATTCTTCTCCTTCGAACTTGAAAGTATCATCAGGGAATAAAGTTAAAACATTATTGTTAGGGTCAATAATTCTAACATAAAAGTCTCTGTTTCCCGGAGTTGCAACCAGGTTTTGATTTATAGTAAAGCAAACCTGAATTTTACTTGTGCGTTTCGCCCTGTCTGTGGGTACATCACCTCTGCGTTTTGTGCGAATGCCGGTAGCTTCAATGTTTGAGACTGAAAGAATAGATGCTTTTTCAAGCTGTTCTTCCATTTCACTTTTTTCTCTTTCTAATTGAGTTGTTAATGCAGCTTTTTGATTAAGCGTATTCTCAATTTGTGACTTTTCGTTTGCTAATTCAAGGTTTTCTGACTTTAGCAGGTCTGCTTGCTCTTGATACTCAGCAAGTAGTTTTTCTAATTCTTCAATTTTTGCCTGTGCTTCAGGATCAGCACCGGGCCCTTGTCCGGCTAATTCATTTCTTAGATTTCTTACTCTGGCTCTTTCAGAACGAAGAACTTCTTCCATCTGGGTGTATTCTATGCTAAGTTTTTGAAATGCTGATTCAAGTTCATCCAACTGAGCTATAAGCTCTTTTCTTTGCTCATCAATTTTTTGATTTGTTTGTATTGCTGTTTCAGCCTCATGCTGAACCTCAAAATATTGTCTAAGTAATAAACCACTTCCTGCAGCTAAGATTATTACGAATATTGACAGAAAAATTATTGCTCCTACTCCTTTTGTCTTTTGCTTTTTTTCCGGAGCTTTTGGTTTAGGTTTTGCTTCCGTAGATACCGCTTTTGAAGTGTTTTCCGGAGCTTTTTGGTTTTGCTGAATTGGTTTGTTTTGTTTTTCCATAACGTATTATTTATTAGTGGGTATTAATATTAATTCAAATTTAAAAGTGTCTCTCCCAGAAAATTCTCATCGGTAAAGACAGATATTAAATATTGACCGGGTTCAAAATCATTAATTTTATCCCAGTATAAACACATATCTATATTGTTATTTTGATAGTCAATTTCTTCATGCATTGAAAATTGCAATGTATCTTCCTGAAATACAAATGAGTGCGAATCATCATCACTAACTCTGAGTATTTCTGTATCAGGACCTGAAATTCTTACATAAACATTCTTCTTTCCGGGACTTGCAATAGGATTTTCAGCAATTGTAAAACAAACTTTAATACGATCAAGTCGTCTGGCTTTGTCATGTTCTTTTTCTTTCTTCCTGAATCCTGTTATTCGTATTCCCGTTGCAGATATTTTAAAAGCCCTTAGATTGGCTGCCTGCTCTACTTTGTCCTCTAGTTCGGTTTTTGATTCTGTAAGTTCAACTGTTCTTTCAGTAACTTTTTGAATTTCATCGTGCATCTTAATGTTTTCATCTTTTAGAACACGATTTTCAGTATGGAGACTGTCAATCTCACGAACATAATTTTGAGTTATGTCTCTTAAAAGATTTAATTGCCTGCGTATTCTATGATAATCAGCTTGTTGAGTGATAAGTTTTTCAATTTCTTTTGTTTTTTCCTGTATCAATACATCTTTTTCAACTAATACACTATCATACTGATACTTAACCTGCGTGTACTCCCCAACCAATGAATCAAGCTCTAACTTAAGTTCTAGGTTTTGTTCATGGGTTAAAACAACTTCTTCTTTTAAGTTTTCTGTAGTATCTACCAGAAAATATGTGAGTACACCTATAATAATCACCAATAAAAGGATTGTCCATTTATAAATCCTTTCATTACGTTTGTTCATTTTTCTAATGTTTTGAATATCAGCGTTAGTTGTGTTGTTTTTTCTTTCTTCCATTTTTCCTTAAAAAGTTTATTTTATTATAAGTGATTAATTATTAGGTGATTTGCTTGGCTTATTTATGAATTCTTACGAAATATCATTGATAATGTTTCTTTTTTGCTAATAATAAGACAATTATTTTTTTATTATTGCTTTTTTTTGTTTTTTTGACCTGCCAAAAAACAAGATGCATGATTTATAATAATTTGCAAAGTTATTTATTTATTTGAAAGCTTAAAACAGATGTTGCTAAAAACAATAAAAAGCTTTTTCTCTCTTATTTATCCAAACTTGTGTTGTTGCTGTAATCAATCATTAATAGGCAATGAGGAAATAATATGCACAGAATGCCAATATCAACTGCCTAAAACAAATTTTCACAAAGATCGGGATAATGCTGTTGAACAGATTTTCAGAGGGCGTGTTGCCATTGAGTCAGCAGCTTCTTATCTCTATTTCCACAAAGGCGGATCTGTTCAGAAATTAATGCATCTTTTTAAGTATAAAGGCATGCATCAGATAGGATCTCATTTAGGCAAAATTTATGGTAACGAAATATTGAGCAGCGATGGTTTTTCAGACATTGACATTATTGTTCCTGTGCCAATGCATCCTGCAAAGCAAAGAAAGCGAGGGTATAATCAAAGCGAGATATTTGCGAAAGCTTTGTCGGATTCAATGCAAAAGCCTCTTAGTACCAAAGATCTTATAAAAAGGGAGCAAACCGGTACGCAAACAAAAAAATCAAGATTTGTAAGATGGGAAAATGTTGAAACAGTTTTCTATGTTGCTAACTCAAAGCATTTTGAAAACAAACATGTCTTAATTGTTGATGATGTGGTTACCACAGGAGCAACCATAGAATCATGTGCTCAAAAATTGCTTGAGATAGACGGAGTAAAAATAAGTATTCTTACACTGGCAATAGCATCATAGTTATAATTTTCCTGCCAGAACCGCCGGTTTCTTATAATACTTAACATTACCTTTTGTGTCAAACACTTCAACATGAACAATATATATTCCAATGTAAGCTTTCTGGTTATCGTCCTGTGTGCCATCCCAGGTAATAACTCCTTTTGTTGCCAATAACATGCTTGTTGCTAATGTTCTAACAATTCTGCCATTGCTGTCGTAAATAGTTATATTGGCTGTATATCCGGGTTCTCCAAATTCGTATGCAATATTTAAAACATCATCAATACCTGTGTTGTCCGGAGAGAAGACTTCCGGATAAACCTGAATAGGGTCATCTTGTGTCTCCATGTTTTCAGTATATTGAGAGTTTTGCATGCCCGGTGTTCCAAAGCCATATTCCTCTGCTGCCGAATGCCAGTTTGACTTATCCTGGGTTGGTCTGTTTGGATTTAAACGTTCCAGTGCTATACCTTTTTTATCTGTAAGCAATGCATATTGCCAGTCTTCCTGGTAAGCTATCATGTCAATTATTTCCATGTTCTTGTGAGAAAAAGCCACTATGCCGCTGGAATTATTCATGCTTGGCATTGTTTCTATTTTTATAAAAGAAAATGGATCATGGTATGGATAATAATCCATAACAGCTTCCGGACTTGTTGTTAAAACTGCATATTCTCCGGGGAAAAACAAATAACTTTCATCTGCAATTTGTCGTATTCCTGTTAAAATGTTTTCAACCGTATCCTTGGAACTCACCCTATAATCAAACAAATCTATAACTTTCCCGGAATTATTGTATATCTCAACATACCTTGGAACATCGGTAGGAGCATTAAACAATAATTCATTAATGATTATATCAAGACTGTCAGCTTGTGATGGTATTGCTACTTTTGCTGTGTTTTTATTTATTGGATTTCCTGCACAGTCTGTAAAAGTACTCGCAATTGTAATGGTATAAATAATTTCATCCTCTAGTGGATTGTCAAGTTGCAAAAGAACTTTTTTATAGTCCGGAGCAACAGCCTCTATATCAATAGGATTGCCGATTCCATTATCCAGAGTATAGTCTTCTAAAGATAAAAGAGTGGTTTCATCCATTGGTTCGCTAAAAGTCAGAGAAATATTGTTTGGGTCAATAACTCCTGCTCTAAGCAAATTAGGATTTGTTGTGTCGGAATTTTCGTCATCAACAGAGTTAATCTCGCCTATTGTGCCTCCTCTGGGGTCTACAGAAGCTCGCCAATTATTTTTTTCACCACAAAAATTATATGGGTCAATTTGTTCAATAGACCAACCTCCATCCTCTTTTGAGGAGTCATTATACCATTCTTCAGTATAGGAAATATTATGAATTATTTCACCATTAGCATCATATAGCACGATAGTTCTTCCGCTTCCGGTTAAAAAATTTACTCCAAGGCTTGCTCCGATAACATTTTCGTACTCGCTAAAATACGCTAAGTCGGGGTCGTTAACTAAAACCAAATATCCATTTGGAGGTATAATGCCGAAAGGCAATACCTTTAAAGGATCTGTCCCTGATTGGAAAGACCAGTCTTCAATGCTAATCTGATAATCAGTTGTATTGTAAAACTCAATATACTTAGCTTCTGGTAAATCTACCGGAGGATTCGGATCCGGCATTATTTCATTAAATACAATGTCAAATTTTTCCGGGAAATATAAGTGAAAAGTTCCCGAATAGTCGTTCATTGTATTTCCAAAAACATCCTGAACATTTGAAATAGATATCTGGTATTCTGTCTCAGCTACAAATTCATCAGCAAACATAAGCCTTACAACAAATGGCCTTTCGTCAATTCTCTCAGCCATAATTGGACCGCCAATGCTATTATTAACGAAATAGTTATTTAAGGCTTCAGCTGATATATCATCAACCACTTTTGTAAAATGAATATCAAGTGTAGTGCTATTTAAAGGAATAGTATATTTTACTTCCGGGTTTTCAGTGTCAGGCGTTATGTCTCCAATTTTTATATCATCAAAATAAAAATTAGATACATTAGAAACTGTGTAATTACATTTGAATCCAAAATAATCAGTTTCCTCATATGTTGCATCATTAACAGTACCTTGAGGCAGAAATAATTCTTCGCCGCTTGGATCTGCATAAAACTCCCAATTACCTGCATTGTCTCTTACGATTCTAAGCCTGATGACATTATTGCTTGATGCTGCAATATTATTGGCCCCGGCAAATAACTCTACAGATGATTCACCATCCTGCCTGTAAAAGTATAATCTTTTATTGTCGGTTCCTGTTTTGCCGATTTGTATGTAATATCCGTTTAATGCAGCCGACAAATCTTCATTATCAGAGGCAAGGTATATAATCGGATGATTATTGTCAGAAGGTTCAAAGCTGATTTTAAGCCACAAATCCCATTGTGTATCTGATATCACTGCAGAAGGATGTGCAAGGTATGCTGAGCCTTCTTCTGTTGCATTTAGCCTTAGCATTTCATTGTCAACAGTAAATTTGTCTCTGTCTCCTGTCCATTGCGAATCCAAAACTCCACTGCTAAAATCATCTGTAAATTGAGCATTTGCAAAGCTGAACACCAGAGATAGTATAATTAGCGGTAATATTCTTTTTGCCATCATATCTTTAATTTTAAATTTTTCTAAAGGTTGTAAATATAGTATTTTTGTGCGATATTTTTAGAGGGAAAATAAAGTATTTAGTATTTTTTGTATCTTTTATAACATTCTTATTTAAAAGATAAAACATTTTTATTTATGAAAATAGCATTGATTGGTTCTACCGGTTTGGTAGGAAAAGTAATGATGAAAGTAATGGAAGAGTATAATTTTCCTGTTAAGGAATTTTATCCAGCTGCCTCAGAGAAGTCTATTGGCAAGAAATTGACTTTTATGAACAAGGAATTCAATGTGTTAGGTATTTCCGAAGCATTAAAGGCCAGGCCACAAATTGCTATATTCAGCGCCGGCAGCATTGTTTCAAGAGAATGGGCCCCAAAATTTGCCCAAAAAGGATGCTTCGTTATTGATAATTCTTCTGCCTGGAGAATGGATCATAATGTTCCATTAGTTGTCCCTGAAATTAATTCAGATACAATTACCGATAAAACAAAAATTATTGCAAATCCAAATTGCAGCACTATCCAGTTGGTGGTTGCATTGGCTGCTGTTCATAAAACTTTCGGAATAAAAAGATTAGTGATTTCCACTTATCAGTCTGTTACCGGTACCGGGGTTAATGCTGTTAATCAACTTATGATGGAAAGGGAAGGAAAACCAACAAATCCTGTCTATCCATACCCTATCGACTTAAATTGCTTCCCACATGGAGGTGACTTCTTAGAAAATGCTTATACTTCTGAAGAAATGAAGTTGGTTGATGAAACCAGAAAGATTTTCAACTCTCCCGGATTATTGGTTACGGCAACTGTTGTTAGAATACCTGTAATCGGAGGACACTCAGAATCTGTTAATGTGGAACTGGAAAGAGATTTTGATATAAAGGAGATTAAGAATCTATTGTTGAATTCCAGCGGTGTGACTTTACAGGACAATATCCTTGAGAATGTTTATCCAATGCCGATTTTTGCAGAAGGTAAAGATGAGGTTTTTGTAGGAAGATTGAGAAGAGATGAATCTTGCAAAAATGCTTTCAATATATGGATTGTTGCTGACAACCTTAGAAAAGGTGCGGCTACCAATGCAGTGCAAATCGCTGCACATATTATAAAATCCGGCTTATTGTAGTTTAAAATTCTTCAGTATTTACGGTTTTAGAATTACATTAACAAAAGCATATTTATTATTAAATTATTTTGTTCTTAACAGATAAGATTATTAAGAAGTTGCCATGATTATCGCATACCCTGTAAAGCAAGGGATTTAAATCCTAAGTTATTTCAATAGCAGAATTTTATGCCTGAAGATGATATAAATCAAAACTCTTTTGTCTATTTTTCTTAATTTTGCAGGCTTCTAAATATTTTTTGTGCAGTCTTTAGTAAACTATAAGTGCACTTAATGGTTAAAGTATTTAGAAATTATAATTTATATTTTTATGCTGAATAATATAAGGAAAGAGTGGTTGGTTATTGTGAACCCAAATGCAGGGATTGGGAAAGGACTGAAAGATTGGGATTCTATCTCTAAGCTTTTGGAAGATAGTGAATTGGAATACGAGCCGGTTTTTACAGAGAAGAAACTTCATGCAATTAGCCTCGTGCAGCAAAAAATTGCAGAAGGCTTTCGTAAAATAATTGTAATAGGTGGCGATGGCACTATGAACGAAGTTGTAAACGGGATTTTTCAGCAAGAACATGTGATAAGTACTGATATAACTCTCGGGATGATATCTGTTGGAACAGGAAATGACTGGGTTAAAACATTTGACATTCCAACGGATTACAAAGAGGCAATTCAAATAATCAAGAAAGAGAAAACTTTGCTTCAGGATGCCGGTATTGTAAAGTATTATTCCAATGCAATAAAAAACATCAGGTATTTTATAAATATGGCAGGTTTGGGTTTTGATGCAATGGTTGTTAAAAAAACAAATCTGGAAAAAGAAAATGGCAATAAAAGTCCGTTATTATACCTGAAAAATCTCTTCACTACACTGTTTTCTTACAAATCATCAAATACTAAAATTTGTGTTGACGGAAATGAAATAAATCACAGAATTTTTAGTATTGGCATAGGCATTGGACAGTATAACGGCGGAGGAATGCAGCAGGCGCCAAATGCAATACCGGATGATGGCCTTTTTGATCTTACACTTATTAAGCACATGAGCCCTTTAAGAGTTATGGCTAGTGTCAGAAGGTTATATAATGGTTCTATAGGAAAGCATAGCAGAGTAGAAACATTTTTGGCAAAAAACATATCTGTTGATTCAAGAAAGCCTATTTTGCTTGAAGCAGACGGTGAATCACTGGGACATTCACCATTTGAATTTGAAATTGTACCAAAAAGTGTGAAAGTAATTGTAAACCAATTAAATAATTAATGCTTATTTTGTAATTAATTTGTCAAAATATAATAACTAATATTAAATAAAATTTTAAGATGCTAAAAGGAGAAGACGTTTTTAAAAAGATTATTTCCCATTGTAAAGAATATGGTTTTATTTTTCAATCAAGTGAAATATATGATGGCCTGAGTGCAGTTTATGATTATGGCCAAACCGGTGCTGAGTTAAAGAAGAACATTATGGACTATTGGTGGAAATCAATGGTTCAATATCATGAAAATATAGTAGGTATTGATTCGGCTATTTTTATGCATCCTAAAGTGTGGAAAGCTTCCGGCCATGTCGATGCATTCAACGACCCTCTTATCGACAATAAAGACTCAAAAAAAAGATATCGTGCAGATGTTTTAATAGAAGATTATGTTGCTAAAATTGAGCAAAAAATTGAGAAAGAAGTTGAGAAGGCTGCAAAACGTTTTGGTGATGACTTTGATAAAACACAGTTTCTGGAAACCAATCCCAGGGTTGTTGCAAATCGTGAGAAAATCAGTCAAATAATGAGCCGCTTTGTCAAGTCTTTGGAAGCGAATGATCTTAAAGACGTTAAAGCACTTATAGATGAACTTGAAATAGCATGCCCGGTTTCAGGATCCAAAAACTGGACAGAGGTGCGTTATTTTAATCTTATGTTTAGTACTCAAATGGGTTCCTTAAGCGAAGATGCTAATATGATTTATCTGCGTCCGGAAACTGCCCAGGGTATTTTTGTTAATTATATTAATGTGCAAAAAACCGGCAGAATGAAATTGCCTTTTGGAATTGCTCAAATTGGTAAAGCATTCAGAAATGAGATTGTTGCAAGACAGTTTATTTTTAGAATGAGAGAGTTTGAACAAATGGAAATGCAATTTTTTGTTAAGCCCGGCGAAGAGAAACAATGGTACGAATACTGGAAACAAAAACGCATTGAATGGCATCATTCTTTAGGTATTTCTGAGTCGAAATTCAGATTTCATGATCATGACAAGCTTGCTCATTACGCCAATGCTGCAGCTGATATAGAATTTGAATTTCCTTTTGGATTTAAAGAATTAGAAGGTATTCATTCTCGTACTGATTTTGACCTTGGTGCTCATCAAAAGCATTCAAATAAAAAATTGCAGTATTTTGATCCTCTTACTAATGAAAGTTTTGTTCCTTATGTCGTTGAAACATCAATAGGCCTTGACAGAATGTTTCTTGCAATCATAAGCAGTGCATATCTTGAAGAGAAACTTGAAGATGGATCAGAAAGAGTAGTGATGAAAATCCCGCCTGCTTTAGCTCCTGTAAAAATTGCCGTAATGCCGCTTGTTAAAAAAGATGGCTTGAGTGAAAAAGCTAAAGAGATTTTTGATTATCTGAAGTTTGATTTTATGTGTCAGTTTGATGAGAAAGATGCAATCGGGAGAAGATACAGACGTCAGGATGCTATTGGCACTCCTTATTGTATCACTGTTGATTATGACACAATGGAAGATAATACAGTTACCATACGTGAACGCGACTCTATGCAGCAAGACAGAATACCTATTGAAAAAATCTCTGAAGTTGTTGCTAAAAGAATAAATATCAGGCCTAAAAAATAAAGCCTATTTATGAAATTAAAAGAAATACAAGCACCGGTTCAGGAACATCTGGACAAGTTTAATGATTTGTTTCGTTCTGCAATAAAAAGCAGGGCACCCCTTCTAAATACAATTACCAACTATGTTGTAAAAAGAAAAGGCAAACAGATACGGCCATTGTTTGTGTTTTTTTCTGCCGGCATGGGAGGCCAAATTTCTGAAAAGACATACAGAGCCGCTGCTCTTATTGAATTACTACATACTGCAACCCTGATTCATGACGATGTTGTTGATGACTCTAATGAAAGGAGAGGGTTTTTCTCCCTGAATGCAATATGGAAAAATAAAATCTCTGTTTTGGTTGGAGATTATCTTTTATCAAGAGGCCTTTTGCTGAGTCTGGAAAATGATGACTTTGAACTGTTGAAAATAGTATCGCATTCTGTAAGACAAATGAGTGAAGGTGAATTGCTTCAAATGGAGAAAGCCAGAAGCCTTGATATTAAAGAAGATGTCTATTTTCAGATTATTAAGCAAAAAACAGCCTCTTTGATTGCTGCATGTTTTGCTTGTGGTGCTTCATCCTCCGGTGCAGACGCTGATACTGTGGAAAAACTCAAAAGTATTGGTGAAAATATTGGAATAGCTTTTCAAATTAAGGATGATCTTATGGATCTTGAAAATACAGGAAAGGCAGGAAAACCTTCAGGAATTGATATCAAAGAAAGAAAAATGACTCTTCCTTTAATTTATCTGATGAGCAAATCATCTTACCTTCAAAAAAGAAAAATTCTTAAAATTCTTAAAAATCATAATCACAGCAAAACTAAAACCGACGAATTGATTAGCCTCATTAAAAACAGCGGCGGAATTGAGTATGCTGAAAATAAAATGGAATATTATATAAATTGTGCTCTCGATAAAATTGAATCTTTTCCGCAAAGTATGGCTAAAGATTCTATTAAAAAATTGGTGCTTTTTACTATTCAGCGGACAAATTAAACTTTAATATTATTGCTGCTTTTCTTTAAATGATTTTATAATTTTGTGCTGAATTTATACACACTTCTTAATTTTTTCGTTATTTAAAAAAATGATACTTTTTATTATGAGAAAACCAAAATTAATACTTCAATTATTTATTGCTTTTGCTTTATTTTCATTTGTTTTAACTTCAAATTCCTTTGTTTATGCTCAGAATATTTCTGTAAGGGCTGAAGATGGCGAATTCAGAGGTGTTGGTAGCTTTTCTGAGGGGCAAAAGGATGGAAAATGGGAGTATTTTGATCAGGATAAAGTGCTAAGAGAAACCGGCATTTATGAATTAGGAGAACGAAAAGGGCTTTGGTTGTTTTTTAATTCTGACAGCACAAAATCTCATGAAATTGATTATTCTGAGAATACTTTTGTCTCATATTACGAAAATGAAGAAGTTGAAAGTAAAGGAAGTCTGAAAGAAGGCAAAAAGCATGATTTGTGGAAGTATTTTTATGATAATGGAGAGAAAAAAGCAGAAGGCTATTATGATAATGGCGAAAAAATCGGTGAATGGGAATACTTTACTGAATATGGTTTTTTAGATTACAGATTTAATTATGAGAGCGGCTTGCATACTGCATTTTATCCTAATTCAGTTAAGAAAGAAGAGGGTTTTAAAAAGGATGGAGAAAAAGCAGGAGAGTGGAATTACTGGTATCGCAATGAACAAAAATGGTCTTCGGGTTCATACGATAATGGTGAAAAAACAGGATTTTGGGAATATTGGTATGAGGATGGAACAAAATGGGCAGAAGTGAATGTTGAAAACGGCACATCTGAAAGCTGGCACCCAAATGGCGAGAAAGAGAAATCCGGTGAAATTAAAAATTCCAAAATGCATGGCTTATGGTCTTTTTATTATGATAATGGTAATATTAAAGAAAAAACTCATTATCATGAAGGAGAAAAAGAAGGTAAAAGTGAACTCTTCTATATAGACGGTCAGTTGGAGTTTAGTGGTAATTATTCCGATAATAAACGTAACGGCTATGCATATTGGTGGTTTGAAAACGGAAATCCGGAAATGGAAGGCAAGCTTCTTGATGATTTGCAGGACAGCACATGGGTTTTTTATCATGAAATAGGAGGGAAAGCTAGTCGTGGAGATTTTGATAATGGCGTTCAGCATGGTGATTGGACATATTTTTATACCACAGGAGAAAAACTAAGAGAAGGAAAATATATCGACGGAAAGCGACAAGGCCTTTGGACTACCTGGTACGAGTCAGGTAAGAAAAGTCATGAGGGAAATTTCAAAGATGGAAAAGAGAATGGTGTTTGGGTGAGCTGGTATGAAACCGGACAAATTAAGGATAAGGGAACTTTTAGCATGGGTGTGATGAATGATCTCTGGGAAGGATGGTTCGAAGATGGAAAGAAAAGGTATGTTGTTAATTATATTGTTGACACATCTGAAAATAAGAGAGGAGCTCTTAAACACGGTAATGCGCAGCATTGGTATGAAAACGGGAAAAACCGCTCGCTGGGTAAGTATAATAATGATTTTGAAGAAGGCTTGTGGAAATATTGGTATGAGAATGGAAACCTCAGAGAAGAAGGAACTTTTGAGAATGGTGTAAAAAATGGTTTGTGGACTTTTTATGACGAAAGAGGTGCTAAAATTCGTCAGCAAGAATTTGAAAATAACAGAGCTCACGGTGATTTTGTTGTTTTTTATCAAAACGGAGCTAAAAAACAGGAAGGTTCATATAGCAATGGTGTTAAGCAAGGTACATGGACAACATGGGATGCTGAAGGCAATAAACTACAAAGAACCAAATTCAAAGATGGACATCTTGTTAAAGATAAAATTTATATAGAGGAAAAATAAAAGATATTTCTTCGTTTTTTTATCTTGACCTCAAAGACATAAAAACTCTGAGGCCATGAAAGCACCTAATAAATGTTAAGCAGGAATAATATTAATATTGCATGCTGATAAATGTTTTTCTTATTAGAAAGATTTCAGTCTGAAATTACTAAAGACATCAGGAGAGCAAACGCGCGCCGGCTACGGCAAAACGCTTAGCCGAGGAGCTGTGAAT
>CAZTPA010000056.1:0-17498 GCA_964614525.1 uncultured Bacteroidales bacterium
ATCATACCAGATTAGATAAAAAGATGCGATTCTCCAGTCCTACGAGCTTTATGGCAGGAGACAAAAGTGTTGTTGACCTGGCATATCCCGGAGATGTTGTTGGCTTGTATGATACCGGAGTTTTCAAAATCGGAGATACATTAACTGAGGGAGAAATGCTGTCATTTAAGGGCATTCCAAGTTTCTCGCCGGAAATATTCAGGGAATTGGTAAATAAAACACCGGCAAAAACCAAACAGCTGGAAAAAGGAATTCGCCAATTAACTGATGAAGGCGTTGCTCAGCTCTTTATAAAACAACCGGGAAATATTAAAATAATCGGAACTGTAGGAGAATTGCAGTTTGAGGTAATCCAATTCCGCTTGCTGCACGAATATGGTGCCTCATGTATGTTTCAGCCTATGAATTATTATAAAGCATGCTGGATATCATCCGATGACAAAGCGGCACTGGATTTATTTATATCACACGAAAATCGCCATATCGCATACGACAAAGAAAACCGCCCTGTTTATATGGCTACTAGCGAATATATGTTAAGAATAACGAAAGAGGCAAACCCGAAAATAAACCTTCATTTAACTTCGGAGTTTTAGGGGTGAAAACACAAAAACCCCAGCATCAATACCCTGATGCTTGTCCGTCTTTTCTGCTTTCGGATGCGCCTCTGTAAACTTTGTTTTCATTGTCCCACAGAATAGCCTGGTAACCACCGAAAATTCCTCTTGCAAAGCTTACTTTATGTCCTTTATCCATGAGTCCTCTGACAGTTTCATAAGGAATTCCGGATTCAATTCTTATTTCACCTCTGCCCTCTGCAGTTTCTCCTGTTGGTTTGGAGGTGCCCGTATGATCCCATCTTGGTGCATCGCCGGCTTCCTGCAAATTCATACCAAAATCAACAATATTCATTACAATTTGCGCATGTCCCTGTGGTTGAAAATCTCCACCCATCACACCAAAACTGACAAAAGGAACTCCATCTTTAGTAATAAATGCCGGAATAATTGTATGAAAAGGTCTTTTTCCCGGTTCATAGGTATTTGCTTGTCCTCTCTTCAGGCTAAACAACTCACCGCGGTCCTGCAGCATAAAACCAAGTTTTGGAGGCAGCATTCCGGAGCCCATACCACGATAATTGCTTTGAATAAGTGATATCATATTTCCGTCTTTATCTGCAACTGTGAGGTAAATCGTTTCTCCTGCACTTATCTCACCGGCATCATAGGAAGAGGCATAATCTCCTATAAGCTTTCTTCTTTTTGCAGCATAATCGTCAGAGATTAATTCATTTACAGGCACCTTTACAAAATCCATATCTGCATAATACTTTGCCCTATCCTCAAAAGCAAGTTTTTTGGCTTCAGTAAAAAGATGCAGATGTTCTGCACTTCCAAATTCCACCTCAGAGAAATCAAATCCTTCCAAAATCTGAAGCATTTGCAGGGCAGCAATTCCCTGTCCGTTTGGAGGCAATTCCCAAACATCATATCCTCTGTAATTTACTGAAACAGGATCTATCCACTCTGATTTATGCTCAGACAAATCCTGCTTAGAGATAAAACCGCCTTCTTTTTGAATAAAACCGGCAATTATCTCAGCAATTTCACCTTCATAAAAAGCATCTCTGCCTCCTTCGGCAATCTTCCTGTATGTTTCAGCTAAAAACGGATTTTTGTAAATTTCACCTTCATCAGGCAATCTTCCACCATTTTGCCCGATATATGTTTCCTCAATATTTGGATATTCTGAAGAAAGATAAAACGGGATAGACCTTTGCATATACCATGCAATGAGTTCTGTTAATGGGAATCCATTTTCAGCATAAGAAATAGCAGGCTGAAGAATTTGTTTCATCTCCAGAGAGCCGAATTTATTATGCAATTCGAACCAACCGTCAACTGCGCCGGGCACACTAATTGACAAAGATCCGTGGGACGGGATTTTTGTCATACCCTGCTCCTCAAAATACTCCAAAGACAAATCCCGGGGCGACCTTCCACTTGCATTAAGTCCGTGAAGCTTACCTGTTTTTGCATCCCAAACAATAGCAAACAAATCCCCGCCAATTCCACATCCTGTTGGTTCCATTAAACCCAAAGCGGCATTAACTGCAATTGCAGCATCAATAGCATTTCCGCCATTTTTTAGAATATCGATTCCTATTTGGGTAGCCAAAGGATGACTGCTTGCAACCATTCCATTTTGCGCAATAACTTCTGATCTTGTAGCGAACAGCTCACCGGTAACCCTGTCCTGACTCAATAAAATGCCAAAAGAAATGCAAATTGACATCAGGGTTAAAATAAATGTTTTCATAAGAAAAAGTTTTAATTAATGACTATTTCGAGTTTTCTGTTTGTTAAAATAATTCTTGCATATTATAAACATACTGTTGTCCGGATAAAACTATTAGATACTTCGCTTCGCTCAGTATGACAAGGCATTTGGTGTTTTTTATGGGTTGTGGGCTGGCGGCGAAGCCGCCAGCCCACCACCCTCCCAGACATATAAAAGCTTGTCATTCTGAGCGTAACGAAGTGGAGCGAAGAACCGAGCTTGCGAGCTCGCCAAAGGCAATCTGGACATTATGTTAACATTTTAATCGAACATTAGTGATTTTAAATACTAAAAAAATCAAATTATTTCAAAAGTACAAAATTCAAAAATGAAGATATCTTTTTTGAGTATGACAGATGTAATTTGTGCATTGCCCTTGTGCATGCAACATACAACATCTGCCTGTCGGTTTCTGTTTTATAATTTTTATCAGAACAAAAAGGAACAATAACATTATCAAACTCCAGACCTTTGGCCAAATAGGCAGTTGTTATGATAGTTCCACTGCTAAAAGCAGCACTTTGTGCATCCAAAATAATGAGCTTAAATTGTTTGTGCAGCTTTTCATACAAGTAATCAGCATCATCCTGAGTTTTGCAAATTATACCCAGAGAATTATCTTTGCTATTTTCAAAATCCCTAATAAACTCACGGATATTCTCAATTTCATCCTCTTTTGAATCGAATACAGATATTTGCGGTTCATCACCGTGTCTTTCTATAGGTTCTGCATCATCATTATTAATAATGCGTTTTGTAAATTCAATAATTTCGTAGGTAGAACGATAACTTTTGAAAATCGACATACAGATTGCATCAGGAAATACAGACTGTATTGTTTCCAGGTTTGAAGAGCTGAAAGGATTTACAGACTGGTTAATATCTCCCAAAATTGTTTTTTTGCAGGGAAATAATTGGCTTAAAACTTTATACTGCATGGCTGAATAGTCCTGCATTTCATCTACAATAAGGTGTTTAACTTTATGATTAGGTTTTAAGCCTGAAAGCTTCATTTTTAAATATAAAAGCGGAAACACATCGCTGTACTCGTAAGTATTTCCTTTACTGATTTTCAACATTTCCGGTTTTCCCAGCCATTCATATAATCCTTTATACATCATTTTCAAATTAGAGACCGGAAACATTTTACGTATTGATGCATGCAGTTCCGTTTTCTCTTTTGCCTGCATTTCATAATCATAATAATATAATACATTGTTTGCAATTTCGCGCACAACTTCATTGAATCTGCTCAAAATCGGCAGGCGGCTGTATTGTTTAAATTTTTCTTCAATAAACCATGCCGGCACAGGTTTGTTATTAATAAATATATCACTGGGTTTTAAACCATTATTTTCTATATGTAAAAGGTAGTCGTCAATTTTATTTATAAGACTTCCGGATGATTTATATTCAATACGATTAATAAGCTTTTCATCATTTTTTATTAATAATTCCGAGACCTGATCATAAAATGTCTGAAAGTTTATTTGAAAGTCGAACAATTCCCGGGCTATTTCCTCCATACTTGTTTCCTCTATCATTTCTTCACCTAATTCGGGCAAAACATTAGAAATATATCCGGCAAATATTTTATTTGGAGAAATAATCAGAATATCTTCAGAGGAAATAGTGTCTTTAAATTTATATAATAAGAAAGCAATTCGATGCAATGCGATTGAGGTTTTTCCCGAGCCTGCAACTCCCTGAATGATTAGATTATATGCATTTTCATTCCTGATAATAGTATTTTGCTCACGCTGAATAGTGGCAACAATATTCTTCATTTTGCCGGAAGAAGCCTGCTTCAGTTCTTTCTGCAATACTTCATCCTGTATGGTAACATCGCTATCAAGCATATATTCCATTTGAGCTTTCCTGATACGGAATTGTCTTTTGAGGGAAATAAAACCTTCAACAGTTTTATTCTGTGTTTTATAGGCAGCCTCGCCGGGTTCAAAATCATAAAACATAGCTGAAATTGGAGCCCGCCAATCATAAATGAGGTTCTTATTATCTTCCTCATCCTGAAAATTGTGAACACCAATATAAACAGGCAGAGGTTTATTTTTCCCTTTTTCAGTAAAATCAATACGACCGAAGTAGGGAATATCTCTAAGGCGCATCAACCGCTTTTTTTTATCAACAGAAACTTCGCCCAGCATAGCTATTTGCGAAACCGATTCATGTACTGCATTTTTATCCATACGATCCATCTCGCGCTTGTGCTCCTGCAAGTGAATCTTAACATCATTAATATCATCAAGTTGTTGTTGAATCCTATCGCTTATGGAACGGATAGATTTATCTATTTTGCTGATTATTAATTGTAAATACTCTATTTCCTTTTTTTCTTCATTCATAATTATATCTCGCTCCCAAGTTTATTGTAGTACTTATCATTTCTGCAAATCGAGCATAAAAACAGGCTTATTTGTATTTCAGAAAACAAATATACTAAAACAGCAAATAATATTTGATTTGTGAAAGGTATCTGAAGTGTGATATATATATGATTTACCTAAGGATTATTATTACTTCCTAATTTCAAACCATAATATAAATGATCAAAACTTCCATCATTGAACTTCACAATTTTGGGCATACTTCCCCACAATTCAAAACCAAATTTTTCGAGAATTTTAATACTGGGAGTATTTGAAGAAATCAAAACAGCGATAATATTTTCCAGATTAAGTGATTCTGCATAATCTATAAGATGATTAATCAATTCTGATCCTATATTGTTTCTGAAATAATTTTCGTGCACATAATAAGTTATCTCGGCTGTTTTTTCCAAAGCCCTCCTGCCCGGCCTGTACGGAGATAAATAAGCATATCCGGCAATTTCGTCATCAATTGTGCACACAAAGACAGGATAATTACTTCTTGTGTGAGATTCAAACCACTCAAGTTTTTGTTCAACTGTAAACACATCCATATCAGCAGTGATTTGCCCTTTTTTGATTGATTGATTATAAATCTCAACAATAAAGGGCAAATCCTGAATACTTGCTTTTCTAATAATCATTATTTTACCAGGGTATTTTTGGAAGAAAGAATGTATTTAAATCACAGGGATTAAAACTTACATTATTTCTTTTTTGCTGTTTTTTTCTTGCTTATCGACAGATAAACAATAGGTAAAATTCCAAGAGTGTTGATAATGGCAATGCAAATAAACCAGACAACATGATTATTTCTTGCTGCTCTCCACATTCCAATTAATTTCCAAACTATTTCCCAAATTACCAGAATAATCAATATGATGGTATACCATACTGATGTGTCCAAAAAATGTTGCAGTCCTTCCATAATAGAAAATTTTGATTAATGTTTCGGTTAATTTTTCAAAAATTGCTTTATAACAAAGTTACAAAAAATCCAACATAACAAATATCATTAAGAACTATTCAATTTATTATCAAATTGTCATTCAGGGAATAATTATTCCACTCTAATCAAATTCAAATCATGAAAATCAAAACTAAAATCGATATTTGGAGAAATACCTTTCATTTTTATCCTCTGCGCTTTTCCGTCTTTGTCGAGAGAAAACATTGCAAAAGCGTCGCAATTCATATCATCATATTCCCATTTTATTGCAAAGGTATTTGCATTATAATAATGCATTTGGCCATTAAGTTTTGCTGAGCGATGACATTTAATCCGGAGCTGTTCTCCTTTTTCAAAAATTTCGACCTTACCAAACCATTTATCTTCATATATACCTATGAAACTATCTTCATTTATGCAGGAAGGATCGGCATTTTCAACAGTCTTCCATACTTCATTAACAACAGAATCTGCCTTTGCTTTTCTATTCTCAAAATAAGTCACATAAGTATTAATCCAGTCCGTTTTTTCTAAGTCCAAATAATCATCAACAATAGCATTAGAAACAATATCAAAGAGAGCAAAACCGTCATCACTGGTATTTGTTAAAACGACAACCCCAAGATCAATATCGGGTATTAAAACGATTTTAGACAACATTCCGGGCAAACCGCCGGTATGTCGAACCATCATATGCCCGTTTATATCCGACACGCCCCATCCTAAGCCATATCCGGCAAAGCTGGATTTATACTGTTGGCTTTGCCTTGCATCCAAAACGGTATGTATCTTCCACATTTCTCTTTGGGTAGAAGCCTTGAATAGGCTATTTTCCAATGAATCGCCATATTTACCTTCATTCAAATGCAAAAGCATCCATTTACAAAGATCGTCCACATTAGAATAAATGCCGGCAGCAGCACCATTTATCATATCCGGAAAATGAGGAATAGGAACTAATTCTCCCGAATCTGAAGAATGAGGTGCAGATAAATTATTTTTATCTTTGATTTGAGAAATTGCTGTGTAAGTATTATCCATTTTCAGAGCTTTTAAAATCCTCACACTCACAAAATCTTCCCACGACATTCCTGAAACTCTTTTTACTATTTCGCCGGATACAATGTATAAAAGATTATTATAAGCATACTTTGTTCTAAAAGGTGAAACAGGTTCAAAATGTTGAAAACTCTCAAGAATATCATCAATGGTAAAAGCTGAACCATCGGGAAAGAACATCAAATCGCCCATTCCCAGTCCCATACCACTGCGATGTGTAAGCAAATCCTGTATGATAAAACTCTCTCTAACGTATGAATTATACATTGTAAACTCCGGGATATAATCCACAACTTTATCATCCCATTTCAGCTTGCCCTCTTCTACCAGTATTGCTAATGCTGTAGTAGCGAATGCTTTACTAAGAGAAGCAATAGCGAAGTTGGTATGTTCATCAACCGGAGTTTTTTCCTCTGAATTTTTATAGCCGTAACCAGCGCTATAAACAATCTTTCCGTCTTTTACTATCCCCACGGCTACCCCGGCAACATTGAACTCCGACATTGCATGATTAACAATCGAATCAACAAAATTTACAGTATTTTGTCCGTAAGAAATCTTTACAGAACAGAAAACTATTGATAAAATAATGACAAGAGAACTTAATGATCTTTTCATGGTTTTGCGTTTTGCGTTTTGCGTTTTGCGTTTTGTGTTTTTAGTTTCTAGTTTTCCCCCTCCTTTTCAAAGCTCTCTAAAAAACCTTGAAGTTCTTGAATTTCACGTGAGTCGATAATTATTGCACGAAGTACTTCATCCGGGAAAGTAATTTTTATAATAACAGAATTTTTGACCCGATTAATAAGGTGAAGCTGTTGATTTACAAAAGCGTTTTCGGCAAGAAAATATGCATTCATAAAGTCTTCCTTTTCTATTGGAATTTCCGTTGAATCACCGCCGTCATACACTCCTGAAGAGCTTTCTTGGGGAGTTACAGCCTGATAATTAATACGATCAGGTTCTATTAAATATTCATTATTATTTCCATCAACAAAATTTATTTTTACAGGCTCTTTTACCTTTTCTATATGATGTATTACGATATAATCGCCTACCCTGCTTTGCACATTTGGATTATCACTATCCCATTGTCCATTTTTAATCTCTGCATTAATTCTCACATACGAATCAATATAAGAAGATAAATCTTCATTAAGTCGGGATTCTGATAGCTTTATAAAATAATCTGAATAAAAATGCCTGAAGTAAAACTCCTGAACATCAGGATTTTCTTTAGCAATCTTATTAGTAAAAGCTTTTGTGATAATCTTCCCACTCATCCACAGGGTTTCTATATTTTCATCCTGAGGCACAATAGTAGTATCTTTTTTGCAAAAGGCATTTGAAGATAAAAATGATGTTACGAATAAAAATATAAAGATATGTTTCATGGTTTTAAGAATATTAAAATTAAGAACAATCTCACTTAAACAAAAAATAAAAAACCAAAGAAAACCGTCCTAAATATAAAACTTCCAAGCGCAATACCATTGATCCGGATGTTTATCGGGCGGACATGCAATGCATTCTGTCTTGATTCTTTTATCTATTGTTTCAGCAAAGGTAGTATATTCGACAATTCCGGCTGATTTACAGGGATAATCATCGAGGCCTTTGCGCTTTCTGGCAGATTGCACACGACAATCATTCATGCGAAAAACGAAGCTGTTTTCTTTTTCATCGACAATTTCCTGAACATTAACAAAAGCATAAATGCGATACTGCAAAGCTTTTTTTAATCCGTCAAGTCCCGGGTTTGCGGGCAAATTAAGATGTTTCATAATTGATCTGGCCTCGAATGGAGAAAACTGAGCCCAGCTATTATCATTACAATATTTGGCATCAGTCATATTATAAGAGTTTTCAACAGCCTGAAACCAAACACCATCATTAGCCAACCAATTAATTGAAATACCTTCAAGAAGTTCTTTAGTTTTTGTTTCATCCATTCTATTAAGTGCAGAAGGCACTCCATCTTCCAGTTCAAAGTCTAAAACCTTGGCGAGCCTCTTCATTTGAATACTGCGACTCTTTTCGAAAACTACATTCATGATTTCAAAAGCTTTTTCACTGCCAAATTTCTTTTGAACTTCAGCAAACCAAAAAGCATGATGCATACATAAACGATGAGAAAAGTCAATAATCAGTTGGATGATTTCTGTTTTTGTCATAGCAAAAATATTAAGGAGTATTCAGAAAAAAGCATCACCACGAAGCAAAATAAAAAACATTAAGAAAACATCGCAATATGCCGTTTTATTAGCTGTATTCTTTTACTTCAATTTCATCTCTCAAGACCAGATATCCATTATTGGCCAAGGCTTTCATTTCATTTTCGCCGGGAAAAATAATTACTTCAGAGATGTGTTTAAGCCTTTTAGAAATTTCATCAATTATAAACTGACTTTGTGCAAGACCGCCGGTAATCAGGATTCCATCAATTTCACCCATCAAAACAGCGCTCATTGCTGCAATTTCCTTAGCAACCTGGTAGGCAATTGTTTTATAAATCAGTTCAGCTTTTTTATCGCCATTACTAATCATTTCTTCCACTTCGAGGGCATCTCCTGTTCCCAGGTAAGCTCTCATTCCGCCGTTACCACAAACTTTGCGAATCATTTCTTCTTTGGAAAAATCTCCTGAAAAGCATAATTCAATTAATTGTCCAACCGGAACACCGCCACTTCTTTGAGAAGACATTGGTCCATCACCGTTAAGTCCGTTATTTACATCAATGATTTTACCTTTATAATGTGCCCCCACGGTAATTCCTGTGCCAAGGTGTGCAACAATTACATTTACATCTTCATATTCTTTTCCAACAGATGTAGCAAAACTTTTTGCCACAGTCCTCTGGCTTAGAGTATGCATGATACTTTTTCTTTCAATTTCAGGCATCCCGGAGATTTTAGCAATTTCGTCCATTTCATCAACACATGATGGATCAACAATAATTGCCTGAATATCTTTCGCAGACTGTTTTGCAATTTCATTGGCAATCAATACACCAAGATTTGATTCGTGTTCTGCCATAGGGTGGAAAATATCTCTAAGCATTGCTTCATTGACACCATAAATGCCACCATCCATAGGCTTTATAACACCGCCTTTGCAAACTATTATAGCTATCTCGTTAAAATCAATATCAGCCTTTTGAAGCTCATTCAATACTGCCTCTTTTCTAAATTCAAACTGATCCATTACAGTTTTAAAAGCCGCAAGTTCCTCTTGTGTGTGCTTAATATTTATAAGAAATACCTGTTCCCTGTTTGAATGAACGGAAAGCCTGGTGTTTTTTATGGCTGTTTTTAAACTTAATATCAACTGACTCATACAATCTGTATTGATTAATAATTTGAAATGCTGATTTGATTACAAACCTAATGAATTTGCTAATAATTCTGCAACATCAAAGTTATAAATTTCTTCCTCTTTATTTTTATATTTTAAACCATCTGTTAACATCGTCATGCAAAACGGGCACGAGGAGGCAATTATACCGGCTTTTGTTTCCAGGGCATCCTCTGTTCTTTCGAGGAAAACTTCTTTATCTCCTTTTTCAGCCTCTTTAAACATTTGTCCGCCACCTGCACCACAGCACAATGACTTTTCTTTACTTCTTTTCATTTCCACCAAAGAAACCCCAATACTTTCCAGTATATCCCTGGCGGATTCATATTCATCATTTGCCCTGCCCAGGTAACAAGGGTCATGATAAGTAATCAACTTTCCAATGTATTCATTATTTTCGATGTTAATTACCTTTTGATCTATCAGTTGTTTAAGAAACTGCGTATAATTTATAACTTCATACTTTCCGCCTAATTCAGGATATTCATTTTTAAAAACATTATAGCAATGCGGACAAATAGTAATAATCTTTTTAACCTCATAAGAGTTTATCACTTCAATATTATTAAGAGCCATCATTTGGAAAAGCATTTCATTACCTGCTCTTCTGGCGGGATCGCCGGTACATCTTTCTTCATTACCTAAAACTCCGAAATCAATATTAAAATGTAAAAGAATTTTCGCAAAAGCTCGTGTTACTTTTTTATATCTGTCATCATAAGCTCCGGCGCAGCCAACCCAAAAGAGGTATTCCGGCTTTTTGCCTTCAGCTGCCAGATCTGCCATTACCGGCACTTTTAATTGATTATTTTCCATCTTACTTTGATTTATTACTTAAATTCTCAGTCCAAACAAGCCTGTCCTCAGCAGAATATTGCCAAGGTGCTCCGTTATTTTCAATATTTGCAAACATAGCGTTCAGCGGCCCCGGTGCAGAGCCTTGTTCCAAAACAAGGTATCTGCGCAATTCAAGAACAAGCTGCAATGGGTCAATATTAACAGGACATTCATAAACGCATGCATTACAAGAGGTACAAGCCCATAATTCTTCTTGTTCTATCAAATCGAGAAGAGATTTATTATCATTAAAGTTTTTCCCTTCTTTTAATACTTTATGGCCAATCGCCTCTACCCTGTCGCGTAAATCCATAACAAGCTTTCTGGGAGAGAGTTTTTTTCCTGTAATATTTGCAGGACATGCAGCGGTGCATCTGCCACATTCGGTACAAGAAAATGCATCAAGCAAATTCTTTCTATAAAAATCAAATGCATCTTTGGCACCAAACTGCGCCATTTCTTCCTCTGCAGGTGGAGGAACATCTGCCGAAGGATTCAGCATTAATTTCACTTCATTAGTAATAGCCGGCATATTCATCATTTTACCCAGTGGTTCAAACTTTGAATAATAAACATTAAAAAATGAAAAGAAAATATGGAGATGCTTTGAGAAAGTTACATAATTCATAAAAATCAATACTCCAATAATATGAAACCACCATGTAAACCTTTCAAGAAAAACAAGACTGCTGTCTGACATGCCGGTAAATAATGGCTGTATCATGCTACTAACAAGAAATGATCCGGTTTCATGAAAATGAGAATGTCCTCTTGATTGCAAAATACCATCAGATGCATTCATAATAAGTATTGAACACATTAACAAAATTTCGGTGATTAAAATAATATTGGCATCAGAGCGTGGCCAGGTAGTCATTTCTCTTGCCCAAAAACGCTTTAATTTCAATATATTTCTTCTTGCTAAAAAAACCACACATGCAATAATAACCGCCAAAGCAAAAAGCTCAAAAGCAGAAATCAATATCGGGTAAATCTCGTCCAGAAATGACAATGATCGGTGAGTTCCAAAAACACCGTCAATTGTAATTTCCAGCATTTCAATATTCACAATAATAAAACCCCAGAAAACAATTGCATGCATTAATCCAACAATAGGATTTCTAAATATTTTTGATTGTGCAACAGCAATTTTTAAAACCTTTACTATTCGTTTTATCCGAAAATTTGTTTTCCTGTGTTTACCAAGCTGTATATATCTGTAAATTCTGTATAACCTGTAAAAAAACAAGCCAAAAGCAGATACAAAAGCAACAGTAAAAACTATTTGTGCTAACATATCAAATTAAGATTAATGTATAATTAAACAAAAGCAGGAATTCCTGTAATATCGGCTCCTGTAATTAATAAATGTACATCATGAGTACCTTCGTATGTAATAACAGATTCAAGATTCATCATATGGCGCATAATCGGAAAATCACTTGTAATACCCATTGCGCCAAGAACCTGTCTTGATTCTCTTGCAATGTCAAGTGCAATTTTCACATTATTTCTTTTAGCCATAGATATCATATATGCTGAAGCTTTGCCTTCATTTTTCAAAACTCCCAGTCGCCAGGTAAGTAATTGAGCTTTAGTTATCTCTGTAATCATCTCGGCTAATTTCTTCTGTTGAATTTGGAAAGAAGCGATAGGTTTATTGAACTGCGTTCTTTCTAAAGCATAATTTAATGCAACATCATAGCATTCGCAGGCACAACCTAAAACACCCCATGCAATACCAAATCTGGCAGAGTTAAGGCACATAAGCGGGGATTTTAAACCTTTCGTTTTAGGCAATAAATTCTCTTTTGGAACTTTCACACCATCAAATACCAATTCGCCTGTTACAGATGCACGAAGAGACCATTTGCCGTGAGTTTCAGGAGCAGAAAAACCTTCCATTCCCTTTTCTACAATTAAACCTCTAACAACACCTTCTTCATCTTTAGCCCACACAACAGCGATATCGGCAATTGAAGAATTTGTAATCCACATTTTAGCACCATCAAGCAGATAATGATCGCCCATATCCTTAAATTTTGTAATCATACTACCGGGATCGGAACCATGATTAGGTTCGGTAAGTCCGAAACATCCTATTAATTCAGCACTAGCCAATTTAGGAAGATATTTTTTCTTTTGTTCTTCAGAACCAAATTCATAAATCGGATACATAACAAGAGAGGTTTGAACAGAAGCTGTTGACCTTACAGCAGAATCTCCTCTTTCAAGTTCCTGCATTATAAGTCCGTAACTTATATGATCAAGGCCGGATCCGCCGTATTCTTGGGGAATAAATGGCCCGAAAACACCGGCTTCACCCATTTTTTTAAATAAATGCTTTGGTGCTTCGTGCTTTTGATTTGCCTCTTCAATGATTGGCTTTACTTCTCTGTTAACCCAGTCTCTCACAGAATCGCGAATAATTTTGTGTTCATCTGTTAAAAGTTCATCCAACAAATAATAGTCAGGTTGCTTATATTTACTTGCGCTCATGTTTAAAAAATTTTAAATAAGATGAAGATTTATCTATTAAATTATTATTCTTTTTCAGTATAGTGGGCAAAATTAAAACAATTAATTTAAAGGAAAACACTTATTTAATAAAAATTGGACAATTCTTCGTCCACTGCAAATAATTTGACGGCCATTACTAAGCTAAGAGACAAATCTGCTGGTTAAGTGTGTCTTGCTTTTTATAAAAGGCAAATATATTTAAAAGAAAAAGCTGACAACAGCGTATATATGCTTAGAATTGCATACATGACTTTTCTAGCTATATTCAGGAAAAATACTGAATAAGAAAGTATAAGAATGGTAGAGTAATAATGCTGAAAACAGTTGATACAAATACATTCTCAGTGGCCAGCCTATCATCTGATTGGAACTTTTTTGCTAAGATTACAATTATTGCCATACAAGGCATTCCTATCTGTAGTATTACAACTGATTTTGCAATATGGCTTATCTCAAATGCAAATAATGATGTTATAAAATCAATAACAAAAATGAGAATAAACGGAACCAAAAGCAGTTTGTTGAAACTTAGAATAAAAATGGATTTGTTTTTTATAAGATTCTTAACATTTGTATTTGCCAATAATGCTCCAATATAGAGCATAGCAAGATAATTGGTAGTCTTACCCAGTCCTCCCAAAGAACTCTGCAAAATATCAGGCAATCTTATTTCCAATAGCATGAATGCAACACCAATAATAAATGCAATAGTATTTGGATTAAAGAGCTGAATAAGCCTTTCGCGAGTGGTAACATTTTTTGAACTATTTAGCATGTAAACACCGGCAGTCCAGAGGATTGAGCTAGATGCAATAAAAACCAGGCTGGCATAAAAAATCCCTTGTCCGTCGGGAAAAAGAGCACTCAAAAGCGGAAATCCCAAAAAACCGTGATTACCAAAGACAGTATGAATTTTATGAATTGTTGATTTTTTATCATCTAACTTCAGGGCTGTAGCTGAAATTTTTCCCACAATAAACAAAAGTGCAAAACCCATATAAGCGAAAAGAATTACCATTGCACCATTTTTCAGCAAAGTGCTGCTAATTTCCATGGCAGTAAATGCTGTAAATATATTCAGAGGAAGGGTAATATTAAAAACCAGCTTTGCTATGCCATCTCTTAAACCTTCTGATATAATGCCAATACGGGCGGCAATTACACCTATCACACTAACGATTCCCAATATCAGAATTTGGTTTATAATTATTTCAGTCTGCATAAAAAAGCGATTCTAAGAGATATCATATATACGGACTTCAAATTTATCAAAAAACTGTTCCTTTAATACAAGAATATAAAAAAGATAAGATTATTTAAGAAATTCTGCTCTTTACATGGAAGTATTCTGTTTTGGGTTTTGTTGCTTTTTCTACGGAAGTTTCTGAAGGAACTCCCAGCCCAAAATAATTAGAAACCCAGGCAAAGCTTAAGAAACAAGCAGTTATTCATGGTACTTTAGTTCTCAATTCGTTTAAATATAAAACAAAAGTCTTTATGTATCTTTGTGCCACAATTTTTATGAATCAAGAGCATTGACAAAACATAGCACAAATACAGAATTACTTCTTGCGCCCTTCCAAGGGATAACAGACAAATTATACAGGAATATTTATGCAAAACATTTCAATGGTTTTGATGAAATGTACACACCATTTGTATCAGGAAGCGGTAGCAGTAGTATAAGTCATTCTAAACTTAAAGATTTTATACCAAAAGAAGAAAACTACATTGCCACAGTACCGCAGATAATAAGCAATAATCCCAGGGAAATAATTCTCTTTGCAAAAACATTAAAAGATTATGGTTATAATCATTTAAACTGGAACCTTGGTTGTCCTTTTGCACGTATTGCAAACAAAAAGCGTGGCAGCGGATTATTGTCCTATCCTGATGAACTGAAAGCTATCCTGGATGATGTTTACAATGAAATACCTCTGGAACTTTCCGTTAAAACTCGTTTGGGATATTATAAAGAAGATGAAATTTTCAAAGCTTTAGAAGTTTTTAATCAATACCCTTTAAAGCATATAATATTACATCCCCGAACAGGCAAAATGATATATAGCGGAGAAGCAAACCCAATAGCATATTTAGAATGTATTCCGTTATCTAAACATAAGCTTATTTATAATGGAGATATTTATAATATTTTGCAATTTGAGAAACTCTCCAAACTCATTAGTAGTCAAACCATCTGGATGCTGGGACGTGGTGCATTAATGAATCCTTTCCTGGCGTCAGAAATAAAAGGGATAAAATATAGTGATGAGGAAAAAAGAGAAAAAATCAGAACTTTTCATGATGAATTATTTCGGGAAATTGAGAATATTATAAAAACCAAGTCAAAACTAATTGGAAGAATGAAGGCAGTTTGGTATTATATGTCGGGCACATTTGCCGATGGAAATAATGTATTTAAAGCAATCAAACAAAGCAAAAATGACAAGGAATATATTGATGCAGTAAAGCAGGCATTTGAATCCGGTTTTTCTAATCATAAACAGCAATCAGATTATTTTAAAAAATCTTTAAAACATATTGGAAGTTTAGCTACATAATAATTATCATATTAAAAATTAATTTTACTTTAGCAATCGAAAATTTACAAAAAGGATAATGAAAATCGCCAAGAAGAAACCGGGTTTATTTGCATCATTAGTTCCGGTAATATTTCTCACAGCATTAATCTCCATAAATGTCTTCATTTTTGGAAATGATTCATTATCAGGCTCCAACCAGATAGTGCTAATTTTATCAGCCACAGTAGCAGGCATAGTCGCCTTTCTACATGGCAATACCTGGGATGATTTGTTAAAAGGTATAGTAAAGAGCATAGGATCTGCAATGTCGGCAATTCTGATTTTGTTATTAATAGGTTCATTAGCAGGTACTTGGTTATTGAGTGGTATTGTTCCCTCAATGATTTATTACGGATTACAGATATTAAATCCAACCATATTTCTTGTAGCGGCCTGCATAGTAAGTGCGATAGTATCTCTTGCAACAGGAAGCAGTTGGTCAACAGTAGCAACACTTGGCGTTGCATTGCTGGGAATAGGCAAAACACTTGGTATTCCTGATGGATTAATAGGTGGTGCTATTATCTCAGGAGCATATTTTGGAGATAAGATGTCACCATTGTCCGACACAACAAACCTTGCTCCTGCAATGGCAGGCACAAATCTTTTTGTACATATAAAATATATGGCTTTAACGACTATTCCGTCAATATCAATTACACTGATAATATTCCTGATTTTGGGATTTACACGCTCACAGGAAGGAGTTATCAATGATGTTGAGCCGGTTTTAGCTGCAATAAAAGATACTTTTTATATTTCTCCAGTACTTTTTTTAATACCTGCATTGGTAATATTCTTAATTGTAAGAAAGACACCGGCACTTCCGGCACTACTAATAGGGACACTTGGCGGCGCTTTGTTTGCACTTATATTTCAGCCTCATATCATTTACCAGGTAAGCGGAATGGAAGATAAGTTTCATGTTGCCTCTTATATTGCCATTATGAAATCCATGTACACTGACATTAGTGTCACAACCAGTAATGAATTAGTTAACAGCCTATTGGAAACCGGTGGCATGAAAGGCATGCTAAATACAATTTGGCTTATTATCAGTGCTATGATTTTTGGTGGTATAATGGAATCAAGCGGGCTTCTGCACAGGATAACAGAATCAATAATCAAACTGGCACATAACACAGGTTCGTTAGTTGCCTCAACAGCCGGGACATGTATCTTTTTTAATCTTACAGCAAGCGATCAATATTTAAGTATTGTAGTTCCGGGTAGAATGTTTGCAGAAACATATAAAGACAGAGGATTAAAACCCGAAAACCTTAGCCGTACACTTGAAGACTCGGGAACAGTAACATCAGTTTTAGTCCCCTGGAATACTTGTGGTGCAACTCAATCTACAGTGCTTGGTATTCCTACGCTAACATTCCTGCCCTACTGCTTCTTTAATATTATCAGTCCTTTTATGACTATTTTATTTGCATATTTGAATATCAAAATTACCAGGTTCAAAAA
>CAZTPA010000057.1:0-16969 GCA_964614525.1 uncultured Bacteroidales bacterium
TTTTATTCTATGATCTGAAATTCTGCCAGAGGTTTTAGTGATTGGTGACTAGTGATTAGTGACTAGTCCCGACACCCGACACCTCTCATGTTAACATCCGGATTTATCGCTAACGCTCTAAATGACGGTGCAGGACACCCGACATCTGAAGCCTCAACCTCACCCTCAACCTCACCCTCAACCTTAACCTCAACCTTAACCTTAACCTCAACCTCAACCTTAACCTCAACCTCATATCTAAAAAGTATTATAATTCTTAAACTCATCCTTAACCTTAGCCTGAAAAAATTTATTAATTTCGCACTCTGATAATTACAACAATAAAATCATTATAAAAAATGGAATACAATTTTAATGAAGTAGAAGCTAAATGGCAAAAATTCTGGAAAGAACAACAAACTTACAAAACAGAAATTGACAAAAACAAGAAGAAATTTTATGTGTTAGACATGTTTCCATATCCTTCAGGTGCAGGATTACATGTTGGGCATCCTCTTGGCTATATTGCTTCTGATATTTATTCTCGTTTTAAAAGGCAAAAAGGATTTAATGTATTGCACCCTATGGGCTACGATGCTTTTGGCCTGCCGGCTGAGCAATATGCTATCCAAACAGGACAACATCCTGCCAAAACTACAGAGAAAAATATTGCCCGTTATCGTGAGCAACTAGATAAAATTGGCTTTTCATTTGATTGGAACCGTGAAGTTAGAACCTGTGATCCTTCTTATTATAAATGGACACAGTGGACCTTTATAAAATTGTATAATTCCTGGTTTAATAATAAAACAAATAAGTCTGAATCTATAGAAAATCTTATTTCTTATTTTGAATCATCCGGAAATAAAAATATAGATGCCGCTACATCTTATTCTGATATTTTCTCTTCAGAAGATTGGGAAAAAATGAGCGAATATGATAAGCAGAGTGTTTTAATGAACTATCGTTTGGCTTATTTATCAGAAACTCATGTAAATTGGTGTCCGGCGCTTGGAACAGTTCTGGCAAACGATGAAGTTAAGGAAGGTTTTTCTGTTAGAGGGAATCATCCTGTTGTTAGAAAAAAAATGAACCAATGGTTTTTGAGAATTACTGCCTACGCCGAACGTTTATTGGAAGGACTTGAAACTATTGAATGGAGCGAATCTCTTAAAGAAATTCAAAAAAACTGGATTGGACGCTCCGAAGGGGCAAGCATATTCTTTAAAATTAAAGATACAGATTTTTCTCTGGAGGTTTTTACCAGCCGTCCGGATACGATTTTTGGTGCAACTTTTATGGTTTTAGCGCCGGAACATGAATTAACACTACAAATTTGCACTGAAGAGTTTTTGCCTGAGGTAAAGAAATATATCGAAGAGGCTAATAAAAAAAGTGACAGGGAAAGAATGACGGAAGTGAAAAAAGTAAGCGGACAATTTACCGGTGCTTATTGTGAACATCCCTTTTCCGGAAAAAAAATTCCTGTCTATATTGCAGATTATGTTTTAGCAGGGTACGGAACCGGAGCAATCATGGCTGTTCCTGCTCATGATAGCCGGGATTATGATTTTGCACGACATTTTAACATCCCTATTGTAGAGGTTGTATCGGGGGGAAATATAGAAGAAGAATCCTATGATGCAAAGCAAGGTACTCTTATTAATAGTGCCTTTCTTAATGGTTTGGACGTAACTGAAGCTATTCCTGCTGCAATTTCAAAACTTGAATCAATAGGCATAGGAACAAAGCAGGTCAATTACCGCCTTAGAGATGCCATATTCAGCCGTCAAAGATATTGGGGGGAACCTTTTCCTGTTTACTATAAAGGCGAGATTCCGTATGTGTTAGACGAAAATGAGCTGCCTCTCGAGCTACCTCCTGTGGATGCATACTTGCCAACAGAAAGCGGTCAACCTCCATTGGCAAGGGCTAAAAACTGGGAAACAGCTGATGGCTATCCTTTGGAGTGTAATACAATGCCCGGTTTTGCAGGTTCCAGCGCATATTATATCAGGTATATGGATCCTCATAATGATGATGAATTGGTTTCGCAAGAAGCTGTTAATTATTGGAGAAATGTCGACCTATATGTGGGTGGTGCCGAGCATGCTACAGGGCACCTGGTATATGCACGATTCTGGAACAAATTCTTATATGATATCGGTGTAACTGTTGAACCCGAACCTTTTAAAAAGCTTATAAATCAAGGTATGATTCAGGGCAGATCAAATTTTGTTTATAGAGAAAAAGGTTCTAATCATTTTGTTTCTTATAATTTGAGAAAGAATTTTGACACTATCCCTATTCATGTTGATGTTAATATTGTTTATAATGACATACTGGATATTGAAGCATTCAAAAACTGGAATCCTGAGTTTAAGGATGCTGAGTTTACCCTTGAAGATGGTCAATTTGTTTGTGGCTGGGAGGTTGAGAAAATGTCTAAATCATTTCACAATGTTGTTAATCCCGATGACCTTATTGAAAAGTACGGTGCTGATACATTGAGATTATATGAGATGTTTCTGGGGCCGGTAGAGCAGGCGAAGCCGTGGGATACTAAAGGTATTGAGGGAGTTTTTAGATTTATTAGAAAGCTTCACAGATTATTTCATAATCAAAATAATGAGTTTGTTGTTTCAAATGAAAAACCGTCCGATGCTGAATTAAAAATTTTGCATAAAACTATTAAAAAAACAAGTGAGGATATAGAGCGTTTTTCTTTTAATACTTCTGTTAGTGCCTTTATGGTTTGTGTTAATGAACTTACAGATTTAAAATGCAACAAAAAGGCTGTTCTGGAACCTTTCTTAATTGCATTATCTTCTTTTGCTCCTCATATTTGCGAAGAACTATGGAATTTGTGTGGTAATGAAAAGAGTATTTTTGATGTTGAGTATCCCGAGTTCAAAGAAGAATATATTGTGGAGAATGTTGTGGTTTATCCGGTTTCTTTTAACGGAAAAACAAGATTTAAACTCGAACTTCCATCTGATATGAAAGCTGAAGATGTTGAGAAGCACGTCATGGAAACAAAAGAAACAGAGAAATATCTTGCAGGGAAAACACCAAAAAAAGTAATTGTAGTTCCCGGTCGAATTGTAAATATTGTTTTATAATTTGTAAATGCGAGGCAATACTTTTTGTTTTGGAATGTTTTTTGAATGTAATCAATAAACATTAATATTATTTTTATGAAAATTATCAAATTATTTTTATTTAGCAGTTTACTTATAAGTCTTGCTTTAAGTAATACTGATTTATTTGCTCAGAAACTAAGAAAGGTTGATAATAAAGCCTTTGAAAGAGGTGAGAAAATTGTTTATCGTGTTTATTATGACAGTTGGTTGCTTAGCGATGTTACTGCCGGAATAGCTTCTTTGGAAATTGATGAGGAGTATACTGAAATTGCAGGCAGAAATTCTATGCATGTCGTAGGTCTTGGAAATACAAAAGGCTTATTCAATCTCTTTTTCAAAGTAGTAAACAGGTATGAAACATATATTGATGCCGAAGCGATTGCTCCATTGCTTTTTATAAGGAGAATTAATGAAGGTGGTTTTGTGAAAAATCAGGATGTTGCTTTTAATCATTTTAAAAACCTTGCCAAGAGCAACACTGCTACGGTTGAAATTCCACCTTATGTACAGGATATAATTTCTGCTTTTTATTATGCCAGAACCTATGATTTTACTGACGCTAAAGTAGGTGATAAATACGATGTTACTTTTTTTCTTGATGATTCAGTATATGTTTCAACAATAATCTATGATGGCAAAGAGGTGGTAAAAACCGGCTTAGGTAAGTTTAATACTTTGCGGTTTAAACCAATGGTTCTTGAAGGAACAGTTTTTAGCCAGCCTTATCCAATGACTTTATGGATTTCAGATGATGAAAATAAAATTCCTGTTAAGCTTAAATCCGGTATATTGGTTGGAAGTGTAAAAATGGAATTGATAGATTACAGGGGTTTGAAAAATCCAATGGAATCCGGTATTGATTAGAAAGGCATTTGGTGTTTTTTATGGGTGTAGGGCTGGGGTCGGCAAAGCCGCCGGCCCTACACCCTCCCAGACATATAAAAGCTTGTCATTCTGAGCGTAACGAAGTGGAGCGAAGAACCGAGCTTGCGAGCTCGCCAAAGGCAATCTCGTTATTATGTTACCATTTTAATCGGACAATAGTGATATTTAATTGGCAATAAAAAACCCGGACATTATAAATGCCCGGGTTTTTTTATATAGGTGAATAATGATTTTACATCATTCCGCCCATTCCACCCATTCCACCCATTCCTGGATTCATAGGAGGCATATCAGAGTTATCTTCTTTAATATCAGATACAACACATTCTGTTGTTAGCAACATGCCTGAGATTGAAGCCGCATTTTCAAGAGCTACGCGTGTAACTTTTGTTGGGTCTATAACTCCTGCTTTATACATCTTTTCGAATTGTTCTGTATGAGCATTATATCCGAAATCGTCTTTTTCGTCTTTAACTTTTTGAACAATTATAGAACCTTCTATACCTGCATTATCAACAATCATTCTTAGAGGCTCTTCTAAAGCTCTGCGAACAATTGCAACACCGGTAGTTTCATCGTCGTTTGATCCGGTAAAACCTTCTAATGAAGCCAATGCGCGAATATATGCTACACCGCCGCCGGGAACTATACCTTCTTCAACGGCTGCACGTGTTGCACTTAATGCATCATCAAAACGATCTTTTTTCTCTTTCATTTCAACTTCACTGGCAGCACCAACATATATTACGGCTACACCACCTGAAAGCTTCGCAAGACGTTCCTGTAGCTTCTCTTTGTCATAGTCGCTTGTAGTATTCTCAATTTGAGCTTTTATTTGACTTATGCGTGCTTTTATAGTTTCAGGACTTCCTTTTCCACTTACGATGGTAGTATTGTCTTTGTCAATAGATACTTTTTCTGCATGTCCCAGTTGAGAAATGTCAGTGTTTTCAAGTTTAAAACCTTGCTCCTCGCTAATAACAGTACCACCTGTAAGAATAGCAATATCTTCCAGCATTGCTTTTCTGCGGTCGCCGAATCCCGGAGCTTTTACTGCTACTATTTTTAATGAACCACGAAGTTTGTTTACAACTAATGTTGCAAGAGCTTCTGCATCAACATCTTCAGCAATAATTACTAAAGGTTTTCCCGTTTGAACTACTTTTTCCAAAATAGGAAGAAAATCCTTCATGACACTGATCTTTTTGTCATGTAATAAAATATAAGGATCTTCAAAAACAGCTTCCATTTTCTCAGTATCTGTCACAAAGTAAGGAGAAATGTAACCACGATCAAACTGCATACCTTCAACAACTTTTACGCTGGTTTCAGTACCTTTTGCTTCTTCAATGGTTATTACACCTTCTTTTTTAACTTTTGCCATTGCTTCTGCAATAAGTTTTCCTATAGAATTGTCATTGTTTGCAGAAATTGTTGCAACCTGTTCAATTTTTTCATTGCTGTCGTCTACCTCTTTAGATTGGGATTTCAGGTGTTCAATAACCTTTGTAACAGCTTTGTCTATACCGCGTTTTAAATCCATTGGATTTGCTCCGGCAGTAACATTTTTTAATCCACTGTTAAAAATAGATTGTGCTAATACTGTAGCGGTGGTAGTTCCATCACCGGCTATGTCTGCAGTTCTGCTCGCAACTTCTTTAAGCATCTGAGCACCCATGTTTTCAACAGGATTTTTAAGTTCTATCTCTTTTGCAACACTAACTCCGTCTTTTGTCATTATTGGTGCTCCAAATTTTCTGTCGATTATAACATTTCTTCCTTTTGGTCCAAGAGTGACTTTTACGGCATTTGCCAACTGGTCAACTCCGCTTTTAAGCGCAGTTCTTGCCTCTTGATTGAAAATAATATCCTTTGCCATATTCTTGTATATTTATTTTGTTATTAATTAATATTTAATTTGATTCTTAAACGATTGCATAAATATCACTTTCACGCATTATTAAATAATCTTTACCTGAAACTGATAATTCTGTGCCTGCATATTTCCCGTATAATACAGTATCTCCAACTTTAACTGTTATTGGTTCATCTTTTTTCCCATCTCCTATGGCTACTACAATACCTTTTTGTGGTTTTTCTTTTGCAGTATCTGGAATAATAATTCCACCTGCAGTTTTTTCTTCTGCTGCAGCGGGTTCTATCAATACGCGATCAGCTAATGGTTTAATGTTTACACTTGCCATGTTTTTTAAATTTATTGGTTAAACAAATATTAGATAATATAAATTAATTAAATGAATTTTCTTCTTCGGCATGCATCATAATGTGTGCCAAATAAAAAAAACATTAATATTGGCAGTTAAAAGAACTTTATTGTTTGAGTATAAAAAAAAATGTCAGAATATTATGACATTCTGACATTTTTTTGGAAATTCTTGATTAGTCTTAGTCGAAAATTTCAGGATCAGGCTCTTGTTCTGTTTCAACAGGAGAAGATTCCTGTGTGTTTATGTTTTCTACTTCACTTGCAATGTCTGCTTTTTTTGCAGCATCTCTTGGAACTACAAAAGCAGATACTAACGAAAGTAGAAGTAAAATAATTGCCAGTGTCCATGTTGATTTTTCAAGAAAGTCAGTGGTTTTTCTTACTCCCATAACTTGATTGTTTGAGGCAAAATTGCTTGCCAACCCTCCACCTTTACTGTTTTGAACTAAAACTATTAGTATTAGTAAAATACATGTAATCAATACTAATACAGAAATTAATACATATGCTCCCATTATAAATTTGATTTAATTTGTTTCTTTTTGAATATCAGCAATTTTTTTTGCAAAGTAACTGCTTTTTTCTGGAAAATTCAAACATAATTTGTTATAAATAGATATTGCTTTATCTTTTTTTCCTTGTTGATAATAAATTTGAGCTATAGTTTCGCTTATAATGTCATCTTTCTCGGATACACTTGCTGCTGAATGATCAATGTTTGCAGGTTCTTTTTCTTTTAATGGAACGATTCTCGGCTCTTCTTTTATGAATTTATCAATTAAGTTTTCAGTTGTTGGCTTTGTAGTTTGTGTTTTTTGTTCCGGCAAAGTTTGCAGGTCATCTATTCTGAAAACTTTAAAGGATTGATTATTGTTTTCTTTTTTTAATGATTTTTCTTTTTGTATTGCCTTAAGCCGGTTGTTTATAATTGACAATAATTCTTCCTTGCTGTTTCTTTCACTTTTTTGTTTATCCTCTCTTGGTGATTTTTTTAAATCTTCAGTTTGAATTACCGCGCTTTGTTTTATAGGATTGTTATTTGGTTTGCTGCTTATAATAGCATCTCGTTCTTTCTCAGAAATGTAATTCTGGAATTTTCTTCTGTCTATTGCATACACTGATGCCTTATTTACATGCTCTTCAAAAGCCTGCTTGTCAATATATTCAATATTTTTTGCCAGCAATATATGCGCTGTTTGACAGTAGGGATACTTATTGGTAATCTCTTTTAAAAAATCCAGTGTTCCTGAGTTTAGCTCGTAAGGATTTTTTATTATATCGGTGAATCTTTGTTTTTCCATATATTACATCTTACCAATTAACAACAGATGCGTTAAAAATATCATCAACCAAAGCTTCTAAAATCTCAGTCAATGCCTGATCTTCAACTTGATTTAAACTTAAACTGCTGTCATAATCAAAATATCTGGCAAAAGTTCTCTCAAAATCACTTTCCGGATCATATTCATTAATGAAAATTACTTTTACTGAAACTGTAAGCCTGTTAAGTGCTGCCTGATCATCTCCGCTAATAGCTGTGGGTTGAGTTGTATAGCCAACAATGCTTCCTTCAAAATGAAGATCTCCAACACCTTCTATAAGTTTTAGATTTGTTTGTGTTGTGAATTTGTCTTTTAAAGATTCCGTGAGCCTCTGGCTTAAAGTTGGCTGTATAATCTGGGCGTGATTAGGAAAATGCTTTACTGAAAATGTTTTTGCTTCCGCAGGAATAGAGGCTCCCGTGAAACTATAAATATTACATCCTGCCATAATTAAACTGAGCAAAACACTAAACAACAATATTTTATAAGATTTCATTAATATTTATTCTTTCTATTACTATTTGTACAACTCTTATTTAACTTTATTTCTAAAAAAATTACTGACAATGTTTTGGAAAATATATTACAGATTATTGCTTCGCATTTATGCAGAAATATCATACTCTTTGATTTTTCTGTATAATGTCCTTTCACTAATTCCTAAATCCTCGGCTGCCTTTTTTCTTCTTCCGTTATGTTTTTCCAGTGCTTTTAAAATTAAATCCTTTTCTTTTTCCTGAATGGATAAAGTTTCTTCAACAAATTCATGCGTGGTATCCTCGTAATTTTCTACAACATCTATCTCATCTTCCTTTGATGAATCGCGAATGTTGATTTCAGGACTGTTGGAAATGTTTTCCTTAATTTCCTCATCTTCATATAACTTATTAATAAGATGCCTGTTTTCTTCCTTAAAGCTTTGGTTAATTTGGCCGCTATGAATTAATTCCATGATGATTTTTTTCATGTCATTTACATCACGCTTCATGTCAAACAATACTTTGTACAGTAGTTCCCGTTCGCTAATGTTTTCAGGAGAATTCACATCTTTAAATAATACAGGAAGATTTGAGTCACTACTCTGTGGTAAGTATTTGTGTATAATATCTGCTGTTACTATTCTTTCATTTTCAATCACTGAAATTTGCTCTGCAAGGTTTTTTAATTGCCTCACATTGCCGGGCCAACGATAATTAAGCAATACTTCTTCAGCATCTTCTGTGAGCTGCAATGGAGGCATTCTATATCTCTCTGCAAAATCTGATGCAAATTTCCTGAAAAGTAAAATTATATCTTTTTTCCTTTCTCTGAGAGCCGGTACGTTTATAGGAACAGTGCTTAACCTGTAAAATAAATCTTCTCTGAATTTTCCTGAAGCGATAGCTTCCTGCAAATTAATGTTTGTTGCTGCAACTACTCGTACATTAGTTTTCTGTGTTTTAGAAGAACCAACTCTTATAAACTCGCCGCTTTCAAGTATGCGCAGCAATCTTACCTGAGTTAATAAAGGAAGTTCAGAAACCTCATCCAGAAATATTGTGCCGCCGTTTACTACTTCAAAATACCCTCTTCTGGCTTCATGAGCACCGGTAAATGCGCCTTTTTCATGACCGAAAAGCTCGCTGTCTATTGTGCCTTCAGGAATTGCTCCACAGTTTACAGCTATATATGCTCCGTGCTTTCTCGGACTTAATTGATGAATTATCTTTGGAAAAGATTCTTTGCCAACGCCACTTTCTCCACTAATCAATACTGAAATATCTGTTGCCGCAACCTGGCGGGCTACATCTATAGCACGATCTAATAAAGGAGAATTGCCAATTATATTAAATCTTTGTTTTATTGCTTGAATTTGCATTGTTTAACTCAATGTGTTTTAGATTACTTTCTTTTTAATTTACAAAATTAAGCTTTTATAAAAAGAAAACCTTGAATTTCATTAAAAAGAGAGTGTCACGTTTTACATGGTTTTCTTATCTTTGCCTGTTAAATTAACGTAGAAATGCACATTTTGGTTCTTTAAAAATATAATTTATGCAAGATAATAAAAAAAAATTCAAAAGATATACTATTACTTCTGCTCTTCCATATGCTAATGGCCCTGTTCATATCGGGCACCTGGCAGGAGTATATGTGCCATCTGATATTTATGCAAGATATTTAAGGCTGAAAGAAGAAGATGTGGTTTTTATCGGGGGAAGTGACGAACATGGTGTGCCGATTACTATAAAAGCACGTAATGAGAAAATCACTCCCCAGGAAGTTGTTGATAAATATCATAATATTATTAAGAATTCTTTTGAGAAATTCGGAATATCATTTGATGTTTATAGTCGTACTTCTGATCCCATTCACCATGAAACATCCTCGAAAATATTCAGAACTTTATACGATAAGAAAATATTTAAGGAAAGTGATTCAGAACAGTATTATGATGAGAAAGAGAATCAGTTTCTTGCCGACAGATACATTACCGGCACATGCCCGCATTGTGGTTATGAAAAGGCATATGGTGACCAATGCGAAAATTGCGGAACTTCTTTAAGTCCCACAGACCTTATTAATCCGAAATCAGTACTTAGTGGAAATGACCCTGTCCTGAAAAAGACAAAACATTGGTATTTGCCTTTAGATAAGTATGAAGGTTTTTTGAAAGAATGGATACTAGTAGGTCATAAAGATGACTGGAAAACAAATGTCTATGGACAGTGCAAATCATGGATTGATCAGGGTTTGCAAGCTCGTGCAGTTACACGGGATCTGGATTGGGGAGTTAAGGTTCCTGTGGAAGGAACAGAAGGAAAGGTCTTGTATGTTTGGTTTGATGCACCAATAGGCTATATTTCTGCAACACGCGAATGGTCTGAAAAAACCGGCAAAGACTGGGAGCCGTATTGGAAATCAGATGATACTAAGTTGGTGCATTTTATTGGAAAAGACAATATCGTTTTTCATTGTATTATTTTTCCGATTATTCTTAAAGCCGAAGGTTCATACATATTGCCGGAAAATGTTCCTGCTAATGAATTTCTTAATTTGGAAGGGGATAAGATTTCTACTTCAAGAAACTGGGCCGTCTGGCTGCATGAATATCTTGAGGAGTTTCCCGACAAACAGGATGTGCTGAGATATGTGTTGTGCGTTACAGCCCCGGAAACGAAAGATAATGACTTTACCTGGAAGGATTTTCAAACCAGAAATAACAGCGAACTCCTGGCTGTATATGGAAACTTTATAAATAGGACACTGGTTCTTACTCATAAATATTTTGAGGGGAGAGTCCCTGAGCCCGGCAGTTTTAATGATATAGATATTAAAGTACTCAAACAAATCTCGCACTTCCCTGAAATAATAGCTAATGCGCTGGAGAAATATAAGTTTAGAGAAGCAATTAATGAAATGATGAATCTGGCTCGCCTTGGAAATAAATATCTTACTGACTCTGAGCCATGGAAAATATTTAAAACAGATCCGGATAGAGTTAAAACGATAATGTATATTAGTTTGCAAATATGCGCGAACCTCGCAATTGTTAGTGCTCCTTTTCTTCCTTTTACATCTGAGAAGTTGTCTAAGATGTTGAATTTTGATAAATTATTATGGTCTTTTGCCGGTAAAACAGATTTGCTCGATGTTGAGCATATAATTAATAAAGCAGAATTGCTTTTTGAAAAAATTGAAGATGAGCAAATTCATTTTCAGATAGACAAATTGCTGAAAACAAAAGAGCAAAACGAAAGCGATCTTTATGAAGCAGAGAAGCTTAAACCTGATGTTAGTTTTGATGAATTTCAAAAAATGGATATCAGAGTTGCAACAATTATGTCTGCCGAAAAAGTTGCCAAAACAAAAAAATTGTTAAAATTGGAGCTCGATACAGGTATTGACAAACGAACAGTTGTTTCAGGGATTGCCGAATACTTCAAACCTGAAGATATAATCGGAAAAAAAGTTCTCCTGCTTGCAAACTTACAGGCACGCACGATAAAAGGCATAGAGTCACATGGCATGATATTGATGGCAGAAAAAAGCGATGGCAGTCTTCATTTTATTTCTCCCGGTGATATGGTTGAAAACGGGAACCGAATATCTTAACGAAAAGCCGTTTTGTCGAATTAATACTTGTTGTTTGCTTTAAATATGTTTAACTTTATGTCTAGTTTTAAATAATTTTCAAGAAATACGCAAAACACTGATATAAATCAGCAAATAGTATCGTTATATTTGCAGCTTAATTGTTTTTCAGCCCCGTAGTTCAACGGATAGAATGGAAGTTTCCTAAACTTTAGATACAGGTTCGATTCCTGTCGGGGCTACAAAAGTTATAATTATTATTAAATTTTAAAACTCACAATTATGAACAGAAAAGATGACAGGCCCAGTAAAATTTCTTATGAAAGGTATCTTAATCAGCTAGGTATTCCTGAAAAAGAGAAAAAATCTAAAGGTGGTAAAATTCCTGATTATGTGAAATATGGAACTTGGCTCAGAGTTAATAACCCGGAGAAATTTGATAAAGGGTATCAGGAGTATAAGGCAAAAGCAAGAGCAGAAGAAGCTAATTCCTGAGTAATTTAGAATTTTATTTTTAGTGCTTTTTTTCGATGTATTGCCTTGCCCGATTCCTCTATAATTTGTAATATATACAATCCTTCTTGAATGCCCTCAGTGTTAATATAATTGATATGGCCTCTTAGTTTCTGCCTTAAAATTATATTGCCCTCAAGATTATAAATTATAAGATCGCAATTCATTGTATCATAAGGTAAAATGATTTTTATCTCATCTGAGAAAGGATTTGGGAGTATTATGGGCTCAATTCCCGTGATGGATTCATTAAGGGTATTTAATGAGTATTCTTTTAGAATCTTGTTGTCCGGATCAAAGATTAATTCTTTTATATCTTCTTCTGCTGAAATATGAAAGCTTTGTTGGTTTGTCTCGTTCGAAAGCCTTATTTTTTCTTCAGTTTCATTATTATAGATTACATTAAAATCTAAACTTGCTCTGAAAAATTCCGGTACTTCTGCTGAAGTTGTTTGCTCAATGCTTATGAAAAGAGTGTTGTCAATTTGCCACCATATTATATTGTATATTGGATGGCCTTCTCCGTAATACCACTGGTTAAAAAACCAGTCCCAGGTTATATTGCTTATCATTTCAACTTCATTCTTAAAATCATCACCTGTGGCAACATCGTTTTTATATGTTTCCTGAAATGATTTTAAAATATCAAAAAACATTTCATCATCATTAATCTCATGACGTAAAATATGCAAAATTGCGGCTCCTTTTTTATATGATAATCGGCCATCAAAAATTCTCCAGATATCTGTAGTTTGATATGGTGGAATATATACACTGCCATTTGGCTGCGACAAAACTATGTTGTGAGCCGATTCCATCCATTGCTTAGCTGATTCTTCTCCGAAAACAAATTCTCTTGCTAAAAATTCACTGTACGAAGCAAAACCTTCATTTATCCAAATGTCGCTCCATGTAGCACATGTAACATAGTTTCCAAACCAATGATGTGCAAGTTCATGACTTATAATGTCAGGATTAAAACTTCCCATTGTACTCAAAGTTTGATGTTCCATGGCACCACCCATAGGCGCACTTGCATGGCCATATTTCTCATCTGCAAAAGGATAATCACCATACAAAAAGGAGAATGCAGTCATGTAATCCTTTGTTAATTCCAGGTTTTCATATATAGAAGCATAAAAGTCGATATCATCATAAATAAAATTCTGAACCCATACCGGCTCTGATGAACCTGATTGGGGAGCATAGAAATTGTGTTCGGCATAATTTGATACTGCTATAGAAATTAAATAATATGCTATAGGGTATTTCGACTTCCATTCAAATCGTCTCTTGTTCCCTTCTATGTTGACAATCTCGCTCAAAAGTCCATTAGAAGCAGCAGTGTATTCAGATGAGGTTGTAATAAAGACATGTACACTATCAGCTTTGTCTTCAAGAACCTGTTTTACCGGCCACCACTGCCTGGCATTTAGAGGTTCGCTCAATGTCCATAATACCGGATGCCCGGTAGGTGATATTTCACTGCTAATACCTGCGAAGAAACCTTCTGGTTCAGGAGTGCCACCGTAAAATATTGTTATATCGAACTCCTCTCCACTATCAATAGAAGAAGGAAGCATTATCTCAATTTCATTGTTGCTATGATTAAAACTCAAATCATCACCTTCTGTAAATGCAACATTATTTACTGTCATATCATCCATCAATTCCACTACAATAGTGTTGAAGTTGTCAGTAATTGCTTGCGCTATGATTCTTACAGAACCATCTATCGTTGTAGCTGTTGGCTCAACTTCAATATCAAGCTTATAAAAACTCACATCAAAATTCCACATTAGAGGATTTTGATCATATGTGCCGTTTTTTATATTCGATTTTATATGCGTTTCTGCACATTCGTGTAATTTATGATCCGGAGCTTTGTCAGTTTGCTGCGCACTTAAGAAAAAGCTAAAGAACAGAAGCGGGAGTAATGAGTATAATATTTTCATAATTTCAGGAAAGAATAATGTGTTGTAAAAACATCTTTTATACAAAGTTAAATATAAAAAGCATGTATTCAAAAATACCCGAAGCTGATAAATGTTTGATTTGCTGTTGTCTAAACTCTTTTTCCAAAATCATTACAAGAAAAAATGTTGCCTTTGTTATTTGAATCTATCTCTTGATGTTTGAATATGTGGTAAAGAGTGTTGTTTTCTGCTGAAAACTTATTTCAAAAATATATTAAAACAAAAGATAATTTTCGCAAATTTGTACCACAATCTTTAACAATGTCAACACAAATTTCACAATTAGCCGGTCAAACAGCAGTTTATGGTTTGAGCAGTATTATTGGACGATTGCTTAACTATCTGCTGGTGCCATTATATACCCGTGTATTTATGACAGGGGAGTATGGTGTTATTGTTGAAATGTATTCGTATGTTGCTTTTCTCATAGTGTTTCTGACCTATGGCATGGAAACAGCTATGTTTCGCTTCTATCATGCTAAAAAGGATGATAGAAGAACGGTTTTTGGAACATCTGTGATGTCTGTTTTTTCAACATCAATGCTATTTATTATACTTGTAGTTATTTTTCGAAATGAAATTGCAGAACTGCTCAGATATCCTCAGCATACAGAATATGTAGTATGGTTTGGGATAATTATAGGCTTTGATGCAATAGCCGCCATCCCTTTCGCAAAACTGCGGGCAGATAATAAACCTATGAGGTTTGCATCAATAAAGCTTATAAATATTGGAGTAAATATAGGATTGAATTTGTTCTTCCTGCTGCTTTGTCCATGGATTGCCGAAAATGGGGGAGACTCTTCTCAAAGAATTATATCTGCTGTTTATGATCCTTCTATTGGAATAGGATATGTGTTTATTTCTAATCTGATTGCCAGTGTTATTACACTATTATTATTGCTGCCTGAGATACTCAAATCAAAGTTGCAGGTTTCAGGATTACTTTTAAAAAGAATGTTGTTTTATTCTCTTCCTTTGCTTGTTGCCGGGATTGCCGGAGTTGCAAATGAAGCATTAGATAAACTTCTTTTGAAATATATTCTGCCCGAAAGTATTGCAATGTCGCAGGTTGGGATTTATGGCGCTTGTTTTAAAATTGCGCTGATTATGGCAATTTTCATACAGGCATTCAGGTTTGCCGCCGAACCATTCTTTTTTGCGCAATCCGGGAAAAAAGAATCTGCTGATCTGTATGCTTCTATTATGAAGTATTTTGTGTTTGTTTGCCTTGTTATTTTTCTTGGAATTGTTCTGTTTATTGATATAGTGCAATATTTTGTGGGTGTTGAATATCGGGAAGGGCTAAATGTTGTGCCGATACTGTTGATAGCAAAAATGTTTCTGGGCATATATTTCAATCTGAGTATTTGGTATAAACTCACAGGTCAAACACACTTTGGTGCACTTTTTACAATATTTGGAGCTGCAATTACTATTGGACTTAACTTCTGGCTTATCCCTATTATGGGATATTATGGATCGGCCTGGGCACAGCTTGCATGTTATTTTTCTATGACAGTAGTGTGTTTCTATTTTGGACAAAAATATTATAAAATTCCTTATCCGGTCAAAAAGATTTTTGCACTGATAACCCTGGCATTGCTGGTTTATTTTGTGAGCCTCTATATAAAAATTGATACTGTTGTGCTTAAAAATATTGTCAATGCCATGCTGTTATTTACCTTTATTTTTATAACTGTTATAACTGACAAATCTTTTTCCCATGATGCTAAAGTTATTAGTCAAAGATTATTGAGAGGTTTTAAATTAGGTAAGAAATAATCAAGACTACTAATGACGTGCAGGATTACTTTGAAATAGTCTTATTATTTAAGGACAAACCTCAATTCATAAGTGTCTCCGTCTCCATCGTCATATCTGTCATCGTAAAAAGCAACCATCTCTTTAGGTTCCATTGTAAGCATGGTATACTCTCTGGAAAAGTCATCACTTGTAATAGTTAACTTATCTCCATTAAGAGCCCAGTTCATATCATCTCCGCTATAGAATTCATGGGAAGAACATGTTCCGGTACCATCTGAATAAAAAGTAACTTCACCTTCACCATTATATGTTGAGCTGCCATAGTTTGGACCGGCATATGCCGTTACTTTAGTAGTTTCATGAACCCATGTGTTCACAATTTCAAATTGATCTTTACTGCAACTACTCAGCACTAAAATTAATGCTGTAAAAAGGAGTGATAGTAAGCTTATTTTTTTCATAATTAATATTTTTATGTTAATACTGAATATAAAAAAACATATAAATTTAATAAAAATATTTTAATTTATATGATTTGATATATAATGCTTTAACTTATTTCTAATTTGAAACTGAACAATGCTGTCATTAGCACATGCCGGGAACTAGTTGATAAACGTGACAATCTTTTTAAAAGCAGATTTTAACCTTCCTTTCCTAATTTTATCGAGATCTCTCACTTCGTTACTAATGACAGAAACATTTACAACGCTGCTAATCAGCTCTTTATGCAACACCCCTAAATCCCCTAAAGGGGACTTTCGCAACTAACTTTATTGGTTGCGTTCCCCTTTAGGGGACAGGGGTCTAAAAAGCTGATTATAAGTATAAAAGCAAGAGGTCATTCCACATCGACGACTCAAAGGCTGGGTCTGAATATTCGAGATGACGTGCGGGGTTCTGAACACCCGGAAGCTTCCGGTTCCGCTATCGCTGAAGCTGGAAGTTCCTCACACCAGAACTGGAAACTCCCGAAGGGATTTCCAGCTTCGGGTTCTCATCCACTAGACCCTTCACTCCGCTATCGCTTCGTTCAGGGTGACAGTGCAATTGGTTAAATGAGGTAGAGCAGTGGCGGCTGCG
>CAZTPA010000058.1:0-16879 GCA_964614525.1 uncultured Bacteroidales bacterium
CGCATTGCATGGAAGCTGATTTGTTTTCACAAGATATTCAAACGCTTTAAAATGCATAAACATCTGTCCTTTATCATCATCAGCACCCCTGGCAAATATTTTTCCATCTCTAACTTCAGGCTCAAAAGGTTTGCTGTCCCATAAATCGAGAGGTTCAACTGGTTGCACATCATAATGTCCATAAATCATAACTGTTGGCAATGAGGGATCTATTGTCTTCTTGCCAAAAACTACCGGATGGCCTTCTGATTCCATAACTTGAGCCTCATCAGCACCATTCTTGATTAAACTGCCTTTTATCCACTCTGCAGCTTTGTACATGTCGTCTTTATGTGATTCTTTTGAACTGATTGATGGTATCCTAATCAATTCAAATAAATCTTTTAAAAACTCTTCTTTGTTACTTTCAATAAAGTTTTGTAAATCTTTCATTGTTTTTTTCAATTATTTAGTTAAATTAGTAATTTTATATGTTATATTATTCTGTTTTTATTATTACCGGATATCTTCAGTATAGTTGCCTGCTAATCTATAGTTTTCAATTTGTAATTTACACATATTAAAATAACATTAGATAGCAAGATATGACAAAAATATAAAAATGCATGTTTTTAAAAAATTAATTTCACAAAAACTAGTGTTTTACGTAATGAAAGTAATTGATAATTTTTGTTTCTTTACTTTATTTATATATTCTTACGTAATTATTATGTAAGACTTATTATATATTATTCAGATTTGCTTATCACTTAGGTTTTTATAATGTTAAAAAGCGCATATAACCATTTAAAAAATATTGATTCTGCTATAAAAGTAGCTGTAATTTATGTATTTTTGGGTTGTTTGTGGATTATTTTCTCGGATAATATTGTTGAGTTTTTTGTTGACGATTTAGAAACTTTAACTCAGATTCAAACTATAAAAGGCTGGTTTTATGTCTTTTTAAGTGGTTTGATTATATATTTTCTTGTCAAAAAATCCCTTTTTAATTTAAAAAGAACACAGAAAACACTTGATCAGGCATTGCTTTTTCACAAAACGCTTTTCGAAAAATTTCCACAACCTGTTTATCAATTATCTCCTGAAGGAAAAGTTATTTACCTTAATTCAAAATGCAAAAACCAACCCGGTCTGAATAAAAATCACCTATTTGATAATACATGGTTAAAATATGTTCATCCTGATGATCAGCATTTTGTTATTGAAAAATACAGAAAAGCTCTTCTATCTGAAAAACCCTATTCTATAGAGTCCAGATTATTACAAAAAGACGGAACTTACAAGTGGTTTATGGATAATGGTTCACCATTTTTTACTGCTACCGGTCAGATCAGAGGATATATCGGAAGTAGCATAGACATTAACGAGAAAAAGATTTTTCAAAGTCAATTGGAAAATGCATTGGATATGTATAGCTCTCTTTTTGATAACAATCCTACTCCAATGTTTGTTTACGATGTAAAGACTTTAGAAATTCTGGAAGTCAATGATGCATCAGTAAGAAGCTACGGCTATTCAAAAGAAGAATTCGAAAGGCTTACTCTTAGAGATATCTGCTATGAAGACAATTTGGATTTAAAAAACAATTTGAAAGGAGATATAGAGTCGGTTTTGAACAATTGCCATAGGCATATTACCAAAGATAAGAGTATAATTGATGTAAATATATATGCTAAGATATTGCCGAATTTTAAAGAGAGGGAGGCATGTATTATTTCAGTCCAGAATGTAACAGAGAAAAAAAATGCGTATAATGAATTGTTGGAAAGTGAGAAGAGATTTAAAACATTATTCAAATCATCACCCGATATAATCTTAATATTGTCAGGTAAGCTTATTGTTCTTGACTGCAATGAAGCCGGTTTAAGTTTCTTTGGCATGAATGAAAATATTATCAAGGGAATGTCTTTATATGAACTATTTGACGACAGTTTTGCTGATGTTTTTATTGATATGATTGAGGAGGTAAACGATTTCGATTTCTTTCAAAAAACTATTTCATCTTGCTTATACAGAAACTCTGAGTTTTCTGCCGAAATTTTTGGATTATCATTTTTTGAGAAAGGTGAAAAAAGATATTATATCAGCCTAAGAGATATTACAGAAAAGGTACTAATATCAAAAGCATTAGAAGAATCCGAAAGAATGCTAAACACTTTGATAGATAACCTACCGGGCATGGTATATAGATGTGGTAATGACCCTCACTATAAAATGGAGTTTGTAAGTGCCGGATGTTTTTCAGTTACAGGATATAAATCTGAACAGATTCAAAACAATATAGAAGTATCCTTTGGAAGTCTTATTCATCATGAAGACAGAAAAAGAGTTTGGGATGAGATTCAGGAAAAGATTAATAAAAAATCTCCTTTTGTGCTAATTTATCGCATAATATCTTCAAACAATGAAGTTAAGTGGGTTGTTGATCAAGGCAGGGGTGTGTTTAATAATAATAACGACTTATTATTTATTGAGGGTTTTATCTCAGATATTACAGAGGAAAAGAACACACAGGATGCTCTTACATATCAGTCAAACCTGCTCAAAAGTATTGTTAATAATATTCCTTTCCCACTATTTTATAAAAATATATCTGGAAAATATTTAGGATGTAATCATGCATTTAGTAAATATTTGGGGAAAAACGAGGATGAAATTATTGGAAAAACAGTTTTTGAAATCTTTTCAAAGGAACAAGCTGAAGTCTTTGCAACAAAAGACAAACAATTATACGACTCTCTTACAACACAAATATATGAGACTACCATTAGTTTTCCCAACGGCAATAAAATGGAAGCATTGTTTTTTAAATCAGTCTTTTTTGATACTGAAAACAAGCCTGCAGGCATAATAGGAGTTTATTTGGATATTACCGACAGGGTAAAAGCTGAAAAGACTATTAAAAAACAAATGGCAGAACTAGAAAGAATAAATACAGAATTAGAGAGTTTTACATACACAGTATCTCATGATTTGCGCAGCCCTCTTGTCACTATTAAAGGCTTTCTTAATCTTATAAGAGAAAATGCAATAGAAGGAAATATTTCTCAAATGGATTCAGATATAAAAAGAATTAGCAATGCTACAGATAAAATGCATTTTTTGCTTGAAGATTTATTGCAATTATCAAGGATTGGCAGAACTTCCAAAAAATTTGAAGTCTTTTCTCCAAATAAGCTTATTTCTGAAGTATCTGCAATATTAAAAGGCATTATTGATAATAATAAAGCTGTAATAAGTGTGCAAAAAGACATGCCTGATATTTATGGAGACAGAAATAGGATTGCCGAAGTATATCAAAATTTGATAGAAAATGCATTAAAATTTAAAGGCAATAAAAAACCATATATAAAAATAGGAAGCTATACTGATAAAAACAAGCAAACTGTTTATTTTGTTGAAGATAATGGAATAGGTGTAAGCGAAAATTTCCGGGATAAAATCTTTGGGCTTTTTAATAAACTTGATCAGAATTCTGCCGGAACAGGCATAGGCCTTTCAATAGTTAAACGTATTATTGAGTTCCATGATGGCAAGGTTTGGTGTGAGTCTGCCGGAAAAAACGAAGGAATTAGATTTTTATTTACAATTGGATTAAAACCAAGTATTACTAAATAATTGAATAATTAATTATTGTTAGAATGAATCGAGTTAATATATTAGTAGTTGAGGATAATGCCGGACATGCGGACTTGATAAAAAGATCTTTTCAAAGTCATAATAATGAATTTGATTTGATTTTTGTTGACAGAGTTGCTGAAGCAAGAAAGTTTATTAAAAAAAATAATGTTGATTTGGTTATTTCTGACTGGATTTTACCTGATGGTGAAGGATTGGAAGTTTACACAAAAGAAAAAGAAAACAATAACGAACTTCCGGTTATTCTGCTTACAAGCCAAGGTAATGAAGAGTTGGCTGTCAAAGCTCTTAAGATGGGAGTTATGGACTATCTTGTTAAAACACCGGCAACTTTTGAAAATATGCCGGCAATTGCGACAAGAGTCTGGCGTGATTGGTTGAATATTATAAAGGCAAAAAAAGCAGAACAAAAACTCGTTGAAAGTGAACACAGATATCGTTTGATAACCGAAAATATTAATGATGTTGTTTGGTTGGTTGATTTGGATTTAACATTTTTCAAATATGTTAGTCCATCTGTAAGAAAATTTCTGGGATATGAAGCTGATGAGTTAATCAACAAACCAATAAACCAAGTCTTTGGCGGGCATTCTTTTGCAAAAATTGAATTTCTAAGACAGAAAATAAAAGATGCCTTAAGTAAAGCAAAAAACGAATTAATAAATTTTAAAATCGATATTGAATTAGAATTTATTCATAAAAGCGGAGAGGCTCGTTGGGGAGATCTTAAGGGTTCTTTTTTTGTTGAGAACGATAAAGTATCTTCAATTCATGGCGTTACCAGGGATATTACAGATAAACGAAACGCTGAGAAAAAGCTCAGGATTCAGGAAGCCTACTTCGAAACACTTATTCATGAGGCACCAGTTGCTATTGCTATTTTGGATAATAGCGATAGGATTATCCAAATAAACAGAAAATTTACTGATCTTTTTGGTTATACTGCCAGTGAGGCAAATAAAAAGCAAATTAACGATTTAATAGTACCTGTTCATCTAAGGGATGAGGGCAAAGAAGCAACGACAGCTGTGGCAGAAGGGAAAAGCCTAGGGTTTGAATCAGTGAGGCAAAATAAGGATGGAGAACAATTAGAGGTTTTAATACTCGGGAAACCGGTTTTCTTTGGTGAAGATCAAATTGCAGTTTTTGGAATATACCAGGATATATCAGAACAGAAAAAAACACAGGCCCAGCTTAAACAATTATCAGAAAGGTTAGTTCTGGCAACAGCATCAGTGGGTATTGGAATTTGGGATTATGACATAAATGATAATAAGCTGGTTTGGGAACCGGAAATGTACAAACTACATGATATAGATCAAAAATACTACCCAGATTTATTTGATAAGTGGATTAGTAAAATTAATAAAGAGGATATTTGCAAAGTCAAAAAAATATTTTCAAATAATCATTCCAATGACAAATTGGTTGAAGGTATTTATCGTATAAAAAACGGCAAGCACCCTAGGTATATTAAATATTTTGCTTCTTTTATAAATGATGAAAAAGGTAAGCCTTTTAGACTTGTGGGTGCCTGCTGGGATTATACAAAAGAAGTAGAGCATGGTGAACTTGCAAAAAAAGTGGAAATATCTGACAAAGTCACAACAATAAAACAACAGTTCTTAGCCAATATGAGTCATGAAATCCGATCTCCAATGACCGGTATAATTGGAATGACGGAGTTGATTTTAAAAACAGACCTTAATGAAAAGCAAAAAAAATACCTTGAAACGATTAAAGCTTCTTCAGATAGTTTATTGAATATAGTAAATGATATTCTCGATTTATCAAAGATAGAAGCCGGAAAAATGGAAGTTCGGCCTGTAGTTTTTAATCTCAAAAAAAGCGGAGAAAAAATCTTTAATTTATTCTCCGCCATAGCCAAACAAAAAGGTATTGATTTATCTCTTGAATATGACAAGAGGCTTCCCAATATGATTTATGCCGATGATCACAGACTTGAGCAAATAGTTACCAATCTTGTGAGCAATGCAATAAAATTTACCAGCGAAGGTTTTGTGAAAATTCGTTACAATTTATTGGAATACCTTGAAAATGAAATTGATATTGGCGTTGAAGTTATTGATTCGGGTATTGGTATTTCCAGAGAGAATCAATTAAAGTTGTTCGACATGTTCTCACAGGTTGATACTTCCGATACCAGAACATTTGAAGGAGCCGGCCTGGGTTTGTCAATATCACAAAAATTGGCAGAGCTTTTAGGCGGAAATATAGGTATTGAAAGTGAACTTAAAAAAGGCAGTCGCTTTTGGTTTCGCTTCTATGCAAGAAAACTCAGTAAAGATGAAATTTCTGAAGCCAAAGATGTCATAGAAATTGACAAAGTTCCACAACTGGGCTATAATGTTCTTCTTGTTGAGGACAAAAAGACTAATCAAATGGTTATCTCTTTAATGCTGGAAGAAGCTAAATGCAAGGTAGAAGTTGCTTCAAACGGAGAGGAAGCTTTGCAAAAGTTTGAACCTGAACTTTTTGATTTCATTCTAATGGATATACAAATGCCAATTATGGATGGTTTAACAACCGTTAAAACTTTGAGAAAAGATTTTGCTTCTGATGAATTACCTCCGATCATTGGCTTAAGTGCTAAAGCCATGGAAGGAGATTCCGAGTATTATATTTCTCAGGGAATGGATGAGTACCTTACAAAACCAATTAGTGCAAATCGTCTATATCAAAAAATATTAGCATTAGCACAGAAAAACAGGAAAAGCTAAGACTTACTTAGTCTTAGCTTTTTTATGCCAATATTGTGTTCTTGAAAGTCCGGTCCAGTGGATACCGCGGACATTAAGTGTATTTCCATCTAAGGAAACTTCACAACTATATTCCTTGCCTTTTTTAGGATCGAAGATTGTTCCGTTTTCCCAAATGTTGTCTTCTTCATTATACTCAAGGCCTCTCAAAAATATTGTACCAACAATTTTTCCGTTGGATGTTTTATAATGAGAATATTTGCCCTCACATTTTTCACAATCCGGATCTTCTTTGCCGGGCTCAGGATTTAATAATTCGACAATTTTCCCATAGAATTTACCATCGCTTGCCTTGTATATACGAACAATGCTTTTGGGTTTTTGTGTCTCGTCGTCAATTGTTTCCCAATTGCCTGCTATTGCCCTGGGGTTTGCAGAATAAGCAATTTTGTTGTTAACCACTAAAAACAAAGAAAAAATCAATAAAAATAATGTAGTTCTCATAATAGTATTGTTTAGTTAATTTGTCATTATCAAATATAATAAAAGTTTAAATACTAATTCCAGTCATTCCATTTTTCTATATCTCTTCTTTCTTTTTTTGTGGGACGCCCCAATCCTCTTGGCCTGAAAAAAGGCTTTGCTTTTATAGCCTCGAGTTTTTTGTATTCTTCTTCAGGTGTAAGGTCTTCCATATAATTTGCAACCAATTTTGCGCCAACTCTTTTTTGCAAAAGCCCGATTACTTTAACTGTTTTTTGAATTGGGCCGGATTTTACCAAAATTATCATGCCTTCTTTTACATCTCTTGAGGGCTTTATTTCCTCTTCTTCAATTTTTACTTTTCCTGACCTGCATGCCGCTGTGGCCTGACTCCTGGTTTTAAAAAGTCGAACAGCCCAGAGCCACTTGTCAATCCTTAGCCCGGTTTCATTTTTCTGTTCTTCCATAAATTTATTTTTTTCTGAAATATACTGTTATCGGCACTCCTGTGAAATTCCAGAGTTTCCTTATTTGATTTTCAACAAACCTTTGATAGGGTTCGCGAATATATTGAGGCAAATTACAAAAAAACACAAATGACGGATAATGTGTAGAAAGTTGTGTTATATATTTTACTTTAATATATTTTCCTTTAACAGCAGGTGGAGGGGTTTTTTCTATTATTGGTGACAATTGCTCATTAAGCTTACTTGTTGGTATTTTTCTCAACCTGTTATGGTACACTTCTATAGCTATTTCCATTGCTTTAAAAATACGCTGCTTTGTTAGTACTGAAGTAAAAACTATGGGCACATCCTGAAAAGGGGCGATACGCTTGCGTATTTCTGCCTCAAACATCTTAGTGGAATTAGTGTCTTTTTCAATTAAATCCCATTTATTTACCATAATAACAACACCTTTATGGTTTCTTGCTGCCAGAGTGAAAATGTTTACATCCTGAGATTCAACTCCTTGAGTTGCATCTAACAATAAAATACAAACGTCTGAGTATTCTATAGCTCTGATAGATCTCATAACGGAATAAAACTCAATATTTTCGGATACTTTGCCTTTTTTTCTTATACCTGCAGTATCTACAAGATAAAAATCAAATCCAAAGCTTTTATATCTTGAATAAATAGTATCGCGTGTGGTGCCGGCTACAGGAGTTACAATGTTTCTGGCCTCTCCTATGAGAGTATTTATGAGTGAAGATTTGCCTACATTAGGCCTGCCAATTATTGCAAATTTGGGCAATTCTTCCTGCGGAACCTCCTCGTAAATTGTTTCAAACGATTTTACAACTTCATCAAGCAAATCACCTGTTCCACTGCCGCTTATTGCTGCAATACTATAAACATCACCAAGGCCAAGCTCATAAAAGACCACTGCATCATGAACATTTTTAGCAGAATCAACTTTGTTTGCAACCACAAACACTTTTTTGCCTGATGATCGCAGCATTTTTGCCACATCCTTATCCATGCTTGTAAGCCCTTCCCTGGTATCAAGCATAAATAATATAACGGAGGCTTCTTCAATTGCAACTTCAACCTGTGATTTAATCTCTCCTTCAAAAGCGTCATCAGAGTTAAGAACATATCCACCGGTATCAATAACCGAAAAATCAACTCCATTCCAATGGCTTTTTCCGTAATGACGATCCCTGGTAACACCTGAAACAGCATCAACAATTGCTGATCGTGTTTGTGTTAACCTGTTAAAAAGTGTAGATTTGCCAACATTTGGGCGCCCAACAAGGGCTACTATATTGCTCATATATTTATTTCTTATTTTGTAAGGCATCAAAGCCTTCATGAATAACATTATTATACCATTAACAAAACACTATTCATACAAAACGAAAAATGATTCTTAATGAATACTTATTTTTAAAGTTCTTATGATTATATAAAATTGCTGAAGAGAACTTTAGAGTGCAAAAATACTAATAATTAAATTATAAGTATAACGCTTATTGATCATATCCAAAGCGACGAAGTTGAGTGTCACTTTCCCTCCAATTCTTACTAACCTTTACGTGAAGTTCAAGAAAAACTTTTTTTCCTATAAAAGTCTCAATATCCTCACGAGCATAAGTGCCGACCCTCTTTAGCATATTTCCTTTGTGGCCGATTAGAATACCTTTTTGGGTTTCTCTTTCAACATAAATTACACAACGAATCCTGACAATTTTACTTTCTTCTTTATATGATTCAACATCGACTTCAACGGAATAGGGAATTTCCTTTTGATATAAAGAAAGTATTTTTTCTCTTACAATTTCTGCAATGAAAAATCTGACAGGTTTATCGGATAGTTCATCTTTAGGAAAATATGGCGGTGCTTCCGGGATATTATCCAAAATTAATTCGTATACTTTTCTGATATTAAATCCATTCAAAGCAGATACAGGAATTATCTCCCATGAAGGAAACTTGGCAGAGTAATTACTTATCATCTTTTCAACATGTTCTTGATTTGATAAGTCTATTTTATTAATTAAAAGCACAGTAGGAATTTCTGATCTCCTTATACTTTCAATAACTTCTGTTTCTTGTAAATCCTCACCAATCTCTGTAACAATTAAAAAAACATCTGCATCTTCAATAGACGACTTTACAAAACGCATCATGTGCTCTTGCAATTTATATCCGGGTTTTATAATTCCGGGAGTATCGGAAAAAACTATTTGATGGTCTTCTTCATTCAGTATTCCGAGAATTCTGTGTCTTGTAGTTTGAGCTTTAGGATTGGTAATCGAAAGTTTCTCTCCTAGAAAAGCATTCATGAGAGTTGACTTACCAACATTAGGGCGTCCAACAATACTTACATAGCCTGATTTGTGCATTTTGTTTCCTTATAAAAAATATAATGCAAAATTATGAAATATAAGTGAGTATTATCGTGGAAAGTTTGCAAAGTTTAATAATGCTATAGGCAACAAGGGAATTTAAGAAATTTACAAAATATTATTATAAAAATCCAGCTTTAATTGTCTTTTCAGATGGAAAGATTTCCTGTGATATTTTGTATATCCGTGCTTTGCAATAGCATCGCAATGAAATTCTGTAGCATATCCTTTATTGGTAAACCAACTGTATTGAGGAAACTCATCATGCAGTGTTTCCATATATTTATCTCTATATGTTTTTGCTAAGATTGAAGCAGCAGCAATAGACATATATATGCCATCTCCTTTAACAATACATTCATGAGGAATATTACTGTATGCATTAAATCTATTCCCATCGATAAGCAGCAAGGCGGGAGTTTTTGAAAGATTTTGAATTGCCAGATGCATAGCCATAAAAGAGGCATTAAGTATATTGACCTTGTCAATAGTTTGATTATCTATCATTTGCACAGAATAAGCTATAGCATGTTTCTCAATTAATAATCTAAGAGTTTCCCGCATTGCAGAATCCAGTTTTTTTGAATCATTTATCTTAGATGAAATTTCTACAGGAATATTCTTTGGGAGAATGACTGCCGCAGCAAATACAGGACCTGCAAGGCAACCTCTACCTGCTTCATCACATCCTGCCTGAGGTGTTAATTTTGATTTGAACTTAATTTTCAACAAACTCACAATAATTTACATTTTAATCTGATATCTTATTAAATAAGCTCAAATAGTAATCCTTTTGGGAATTAAAAGAATAGCGTTTTATTACGGTCTCTCTCCCTGCTATTCCAAGTTTTTTGCGAAGTTCGGCAGAGTCTATCAATTTACATAATTTTTCAATCCATTCTTCGTCCGAATCTGCTAAAAAACCGTTAACTCCATCATACACAATCTCTGTATTAACGCCAACCGGTGACATTACAGCCGGTATTTCCAAAGCCATATATTGTAAACCTTTAAAGCCGCATTTTCCTTTTGACCAATCGTCATTTGGCAAAGGCATTATTCCAATATCAACAACATTCAAATCACTAACTTCAGTAGATTTTCGCCACGATACATTATCTAATGCAGGCAAGTCAGAATCAAAAGGAACATCCGAAATAACTCTAAAACAAATTCGATCTCCATATCTCTTATACAATTCATTTAGAACAGGATATGCTAATGCATAATGCTTTAATGTAGTGGAAGAACCAGTCCATCCTATACATATTTTATCATTTTGAGTTTTCTCCAAAGGCTTATAATACTCTGTATCCAAAGTTGTTGGAACTATAGCTACATTTGAATTATATTGTTTAGCATAATCAGCCAAATAAGAATTACCTGTTATAATTAAATCTGAATATTTTATTATTCTTTTGACTTTGGATGGCCTTTTTAAAAATGCAAGATTTTGATTTCCTTTAGAAACATCATTTAACCAAATGCTATCATCAAAATCAAGTATTAGCTTGCAAGACTTTTTTCTGAGTCTCTTCTCAAAAAAAGTACTTCCAAGCATATGTGCTTCTCTATATAGGAAAACAATATCATAATTATTGGCCAGATTAATATCTTTCCATCTTTGTTTAATACTCTTAAATAAGATTACGGCTTTGGCAAAGTATTTTCCTTTTGCATAAAACACTTCATCATCCTTTTCATTAATAAGATAGGAAATATGAAAGTCGAAACCATTACTTTTCAGGTAATCCAGATATTGTTCGAATCGAAACCTTTGGCCGGGTGATCGTCCAAGTCTGTGAGCAACTAAAAAAAGAATATTTTTTCTTTTCACCTTTTTGCATAAAAATTTCTAAATCGGCTTTAGGCAGAAACAAATTGTTTCAGAATCGAATCGAAAATAACCAAGCCATCAGTATTTAACAGATTACCATCTGCCGCTCTCTCCGGATGAGGCATCATACCAAATACATTTCGGTTTTTATTACAAATACCGGCAATATTTTCAACAGAGCCATTTGGGTTAGCTTCCGGAGTAATCTTACCTGATTCATCAGAATAACGGAAAAGTATCTGATCATTATCATTCAAATCTTTCAAGGTTTTCTCATCAGCAAAAAAACGGCCTTCGCCATGAGCAATTGGGATATTATATGCTTTACCTTTTTCACAGAGACTTGTAATAATGCTATTATTAGTTTGTGAAACTATGTGAGAATTTTTGCAAATAAACTTATGATTATCATTATGCAATAATGCTCCGGGTAATAAATGAGCCTCACAAAGGATTTGAAAACCATTACAGATTCCCATTAAAAATCCTCCATTATTAGCAAACTTAATAACCTTATCCATTATTGGAGAAAATCTGGCAATGGCACCCGAACGCAAGTAATCACCATAGGAAAACCCACCCGGCAAAAAGATAAAATCACAATCCTGAATATCATGGTCTTTATGCCATAAAACCACAACATCCTGATTCAATATTTTTTTTAACACATGAATTATATCATGGTCACAATTACTTCCGGGAAAAACTACTACTCCAAATTTCATATCTAAATATTTATATAAAAAGCAAAATTAAAAAAAATGCAGGTATCCTAAGTAATTAAGTTTACCCATAATTATTAAAATAACAATCAATGAGAAAATAATTTCTTTTATGGATTTTCTTCTAATTTCCTGAAACAAAACAGCAATTACAGGACTAAGTCCAATAGTCATAATAGCAAAATGTTCTACCGGAAAATCGAAAACAAATAAATACGACAGCAGTGAAAACAAAACGAAATAAGCAATAACAGTAAACCTTTTTCTTATTCTAACAGGCTTTCCGTTAACATAAGTTGCATAAGTTTTAACAAATGCAAACAAGCTTACTAAAAATAAAAAAGCCATAAATATCAAAACATAGTTTGAAAATTTATAACTGAATACTTGAAATACCTGAATGTTTTCAATAAACATTTCCAGGCGATTATCAAACTGATCTGACATGTAGTAATACACACCAATAAAGAATGCAGGAGTGAGAAAACCAAGCAGAGAAGAAAGGAATCCCCGAATATTTATCAGATAATACACAGCTAAAGCAACCAGCAAGAGCAAATAAAAAACAAAAGAGGGCAAATAAAACAGTGTAGCAATTCCAATTAACAATCCCACATTAAAAACTTCGAGAAAAACTTCCTCTTCGTTGTAAACATCGAAAATCTTATCAAGCGCAATAATAATAAAGAAATTGGCAAAAATTACAGGATTTAAACCAAACATATTAAATGAAAAGCTCATTAAAGTTACATATAACAAGGCAGGTAAATATGAGTTTCTCTCAACCAAATTTTTTGAAGTAAGCAGGTTATTTACCATAAAGGCCTGAACAACAACAAAAACAAATGCTGTCATCACATTTATAAACGCAAGATTACGAAATATGAGAATTACTAATTCATATAAAGGTGCCGGCTTTTCTGTAACAGAAAAAGAAACCTCCTTATAAAACAAAAAAGCATCTGCCCATAAAAACAATGACCAGACAACCAAAAATGCAGGAAGGAATCTATTTCCGGAAATAAATTTTTTTACTATCATTATATAAAACCTTGAAGATCGTTTCCAATATCTTTACGATAATACTTTCCTTTAAAATCAACAATTTCAGCATTCGCAAAACATTTTTTAAGGGCTTCATTCATTGCAGCATCAACAGAAGTTATAGCCATAACTCTTCCTCCATTAGTCAAAATATTGCCATTCTCTTCTTTTAAACCCGCATAAAAGGCATGACTTCCCCTTATTTTTGTAATATTCTTAACAGAAATATTCTTTTTATAATCTCCGGGATATCCACCCGAAACAAGCATGACGGTGCAAGAGTAATCAGGACTAATGATTACGGATTCTTCATTTAAACTATTATTTGCTGCTGAAACCAACAATGAAGCAAAGTCTGATACTATTCTCGGCAAAATTGCTTCAGTTTCAGGATCACCTAATCTAACATTATATTCAATAACATAAGGTTCGCCATTAACATTCATTAACCCAATAAACAAAAAACCGCAATATTCAATATTTTCTTTGTTTATTCCACTAATTGTTGGCTTAATTATTTTATTTTCAACCTTGTTTAAAAACTCTTGATCGGCAAAAGGAACAGGAGATACAGCACCCATTCCACCGGTATTAGGACCGGTATCATTTTCTCCGATTCTTTTATAATCTTTAGCTGAAGGCAAAATTTTATAATTTTTCCCATCAGTAATCACAAAAACTGACAATTCAATTCCATCCAAAAACTCTTCTATTACAACTTTAGCGGATGCCTTACCAAATTGTTCCTGCTCAAGCATTTTATATAAGCTATCCTTTGCTTCCTTTAAAGACTCAGAAATTATCACACCTTTTCCGGCGGCCAGACCATCAGCTTTCAGCACATAGGGTGCTTTGAGAGTTTCAAGAAAAGAAACAGCTTCGTCGTATTGTCCTTTTGTGAAAGATCTATAAGCAGCAGTAGGTATATCATGGCGATTCATAAACTCTTTTGCATAATCTTTACTTCCTTCAAGCTTTGCTCCTTCGGCAGAAGGGCCGATAACCATTATATTCTTTAGTCTTTCCTCTGTATAAAAGTAATCAGTAATTCCACGTACCAAAGGTTCTTCCGGGCCAACTACCAGCATTTCAATATTATTCCTTACGCAAAATTCTGCAACAGATGCAAAATCGACAGGATTCAAATCTACATTTTCACCAACAAGAGCAGTACCGGCATTACCGGGGGCTATAAAAATTTTATTACACAAATAACTTTGTGATAATTTCCATGAAATTGCATGTTCACGACCACCACTACCAAGAACTAATACTTTCACTGTTATAAAGTTTTTGTTTTAAAATCCAGTAATCTCAAAATTATTTCTATGTAAACAGCAAAATTAATTTATTCAAGACAAACTGGTAGTTAATTGTTAAAAATTAATTAACAATCTATTAAAATGATTTTTAAAATAGTGGAATTTACGGATGAATAAATGAGAAGGGCTTCATACATGTTAAAACAATTGAACAGATAAAATAGAAAAAGCAACATTACCCTGAAAGTAAATGAAAGATTTCGTTGTTTCCTCAACATTATATCGACTGTAAGTGATGTATCCCGGTATTCCCTGCATGTCATCCTGAACGTAAGTGAAGGATCTCGTTGAAATTAGGAAAGAATGGTTCAAACCAGGTTTTATTTAAAATTCATCACATTCATCCACCAGATTCTGACATTATGATTTTCTTAAAATAGGCACCATGAAAACTCCTTGCCCTGGTTGAATGCTCCGCTGATACTCAACGGGGTAAACGGTACAGGAAGTTTAAGTGTCAAAGTATCAAAACAAATCAAAGTATCCCGATGAAATACTTGCTTCGTTGCACCCTAACATGCTTCGCTACGGGGTAAACTACGCAAATTTCACGGGATAAATCAATCCTTAATGCAACGCACAGAGATTCCGTGCGCACGGTAGCTTCTGTTTATTGTACCACCGCTACTGGAGAAGTGCGGGGTTCGCACGCCAGTAAGATCTAAGGTACTTGACCAATAGATGCCGCTGGAGCCTACATCGCTGATCGAACCATCGCTGATGAAGCGGTAGCCTGCCATGGGCAATTTAAGTGGTGAAGCAAATGCTCCGGCTGCATTGTTGCTGCCCCAACTTAAGCGTTCGGCCTCCCATTCGGCTTCGGTTGGCAGTCGGTAACCGTCTGGACAAGGGTTGTTGGTGCCGCTTATGCCCTGCCATAAATTGTCGTTTTCTGGGTTACGCCAGTCGTAAGGGGAGTTAGGTGCTAGAATAAAATTACCATGTCCGGGAGTATCGCTACTGCTTAAAGTAGAAGTTGTATTTGATGTTCTAATCTGGTGGCCATCGGCAGCCCTACCCCATTGATATAAATGGCCGTAAGCTTCTGAATCGGTTGAGCTTGTAGCTACGCGACTGGCCCCAAGGTTGCGATCCATCCATACTTCTCCTGTTGTCAGATTTTCAACTTCTCCATCTTCAAGCTGAGTCTTCCATGTAGGAATTCCGCCGCTAAAAGTCAATACCTGTGCTTCGTTTCCTGCAGCAATAGTTATCCACTCAGAGCCATTCCAGTATTGCATTTCGCCGGTTTGGGTGCCGACGGGGACACTTGGGTCGGTTTCACTGTCAAGTTTGTTGTTCCAATTAGTGGTATCTGTTCCCGTAATGCCGCTTGCTACTGATGAACCGTAAACAGGGTCTGTTTCGCTTGTTAAAAATCCGCTTACATCAGGAATTTCACTGCGTACCTGTGCTGTTGAATCGCCTAAAGCTGCTTTGGTTGCCAACAATATAAGATCCTGTTCATTTGACATTAGGCGTACCCAAGCACCAGCTCCTTCATTAGCGGAAGCATCGTAATAAAAGAAGCTCATCTCATCTTCATCAAATACGAGCAGTCCGTTTGCAGGAGAAACAATGGCCTCTCTTTCTAAGGTCGTCATTTTGGGGACAAGTATGCCCCTATCTTTTGACCTTAGCTCAAATAATGCAGACCCATGTGGCTCTGCTTCACCATTTACTTCTTCTGTAATTACAACACCCTGACTGAATGTTGTTAGCGTTGTTATAATAAGTAAAGCTGCTGTTAAGAACAAGGTGGTTAGAATTGTTGAAATTATTTTCATGACAATGTAGTATTATAGTGGTTATTGTTATTGTTATTGTTATTGTGATTGTTATACTCTAAAATTTATAGAACCTCTTAAAAGATAGGCTTTAAAAGTATTAGCCTGCAGTAATTAACAGATAAAAGTAACATTTTTTAAACACTTGACAAGTAAAAAAAATGTTGCTTTCACTTTGTTTAACATAATTCAAATTTAATAATTTACGGGCTGAAATAATTTGTCACAACAAATGTAGACAATCCAATGAATTATTGTTTTCTATTGAAGCAGGTTTATAAATTGTTTTTAACTGCCGATTCGATGCAATTCAGGCAGTTTTGGCTTAAATTTATGTCTTTTCGGTTTTTGGCGGCTTGTAATAACCACGACAGGTCAAGCCCTGTCGCTACAATTGCACCTGATGGAATTTTCACGGCCGGTCAAGCCCGGCCAATACAAGAGGCTAGTGCTTGTAATAAAGAGATTCCT
>CAZTPA010000059.1:0-16789 GCA_964614525.1 uncultured Bacteroidales bacterium
ATCTTGAACAGACATTATTCCAATTATAAAAAACTGCATTGCATTTTTGCCGGAAAAGTAGTAATTTTGCAAATAATACATCTGGTTATTACTTCTTACAGGCTAATAATTAGCTATTATCATTAAACATTTTTGTGATCTTTTCATTATACTATTATAGTATTATAGTATTGTGTTGTTTTTTTGATGTTAAGTAAATTGAATATTAATAATGGAAGTGAATAAAGACATATCTGTTTCAGAAGAAAGGATTTCGAAAAAGAGCGAGCAGATTGTAAATAAAATTCTGGAAGAAAATTCGGAGTTAAAGAAAATCTTACTGGAATCAAACAGCAGCGATGAAGCAATTGCTCGCATAAAAGAGCTTGTCGATAAATATTTTGCTAAAAATCCGGCCGCTAAAAAGTATTGCTTTAATGAAGAAAGCGGAAGGGAAGCTATGGAGAAGTTGTCGTGGCAGGATTTTGCCGCTATCAGGATTATGGATTATATAACAAATGCCGGTAGAAAATATAAAGACCTTAATCTTAGAGGCCGACAAATTCTTAATAACCCATTTGAAATGCTTTGGATGGCTGCTAAAGAAAATAAAGGAAAAGCTAAGTCAGGCTTTTTTATTGATATGCTCTATTTATTCAGACAGTTTTCCGGTGGCTTTAATTGCGAACTTCCATCCAAAGAAAAAATAATTGAATGGATGGATAGATATCCTGTAGGAACAGAAAAGAGAATTATTGATATCAGAAATGATAATAAAAAGAGAATAATTTCTGTCCTAAAAAAGAAAATAGAAGAGGGGACATTAAAAAGTCCTCATTTTATGTTTCCTTTTGGAGCCTCTGATGAAGAAAAAATCAAAGTCCTGAATGAATGGTGGGATGATTATAATTTTCATTTGGATTTTGCCGTGAGAGAGCCGGACTTGCTCAATGAAATGCTTGATTTTTCTATCGATGATGATACTCTTGAGATTTTATATAAAGCAAGAAAAAGAGGAATTCCGTTTTTTATTAATCCATATTATTTATCCTTAATAAATGTAGATACACCTGATTTTGCAAAAGGTGCAGACCTTGCAATAAGATATTATGTTTTCTATTCGAAGCAATTAGTTGATGAGTTTGGGCATATTGTGGCATGGGAAAAAGAAGATATTGTAGAGCCCGGAAAACCTAATGCTGCGGGTTGGATTTTGCCAACACGACATAATATCCATAGAAGATATCCTGAAGTAGCAATCTTAATTCCGGATACAATGGGTAGAGCATGTGGAGGCCTTTGTGCTTCTTGCCAGAGAATGTACGATTTTCAAAGTGGAAACCTAAATTTCAATCTCGACAAACTACGCCCTGAAGATGATTGGGGAGAAAAGCTTAAGCATATTATGAAATACTGGGAAAATGATTCCCGCTTAAGAGATATCCTTATTACTGGTGGCGATGCATTGATGAGCGCCGACAAATCTTTGAAAAATATTCTGGATGCTGTTTATGAAATGGCTCTCAGAAAAAAAGAGGCCAATAAAAAAAGAAAAGAAGGAGAGAAATATCCTGAAATGCTGAGAGTTCGACTTGGGTCTAGACTTCCGGCATATTTGCCCCAGAGAATTACTCCTGAACTGACCAAAATTCTTAAAGATTTTAAAGAGAAAGCAAGAAAAATCGGAATTAAACAATTTGTACTTCAAACTCATTTTCAATCACCTCTTGAGATTACTCCTGAATCGAAACTTGCTATTCAAAGGATTATTGGCGCTGGTTGGACTGTTACAAATCAACTTGTATTTACAGCACCCTCTTCAAGACGTGGACATACTGCCAGACTCAGACAGGCGCTTAATGATATAGGAGTGCTTACTTATTATACTTTTTCTGTTAAGGGCTATATGGAAAATAGCTATAAGTTTGCCACAAACGCAAGAGCTGTGCAAGAACAACTGGAAGAAAAAATACTTGGCATTGTTCCTCCCGAACATTCTAATGAAATTCGAAAGTTCCCGGAGGAAGCTGAGAAAATGGTTGATAATATCAAAGATTTGCGTGATAAGATTAATGTGCCGTTTTTAGCAACAGACAGGAATGTGCTAAACCTACCCGGAGTTGGTAAAAGCATGACTTATCGTGTTATTGGTATTACCCGCGGAGGAAGACGAATACTTGAATTTGACCATGACCACACAAGATCTCATAGCCCAATTGTTGATAAATTAGGTAAGTTTGTTATTCTTGAGTCTAAATCAATAGCTAACTATCTTCATCAACTCGAAGAAATGGGCGAAAATCCGGAAGAATATAAGTCAATTTGGTGCTACTCCATCGGAGAAACAGAGCCAAGACATCCTGTTTATGAATATCCCACTTATGATTTTAAAATAAGTCCTGATATTACGAATTTTTCAATGTCTGATCAGGAGTAATTAAAAATTAAAGGTAAATCCTACTGTAAGCAATTGCTTAAACTGAGTGCGCGGTCCATACTTGTCAGGTTCTCCGTCATCATCGGTGTCTATGCCTATTTCTATATTCTCATCATAAATAAGATGAGTTGCGAAACTTACTGAAATGTATTTTGTTACTTTCATTATTAATAATGTTTCCCAATTTACATCAAGATTTTGCGGCTTTTCAAGGTAGTTGGAGAATAAATCAAGCTTTGTTTTAAATGACATATCTTCAGTTATTTCTAACTTATAAGTAGTTTTTAAATAACCTCCAAATTCACTTTTGTGATTTTCACCGGGCGTTACATCAAATGCTCCCGCTTCTGATAGTACCGGGTCGTTCACTATTGTTATCTTTCCGGTAAGAGGAGCAATAAAAACACTTAAACTGCCGGATGTTTTGTAATCCATACCCAGCGCACCTATTAAATATGCAGGTGAAAGTAAGTTTGATATTTTTACTGTGTCGTTTGGATAATCATAACCGGGTGTCATTTGTGTTTTAAAGCTAAGTAAACCTGCATAATCCCACTTTTCTGAAGCTCGTAAGCCAAATTTTGACGCAAAGTCTATCTTGTCATCTGTTTTTATTAATGCATCTTTGCCTTGTTTTACCATTCCATATCCAATATCAAGACTATTGTCCCACGATAATAACTTATTCCCGTATTTTACAGATAAGCTTATTAAACCATTACCTGATAATGAATTTTGCCCGCCGGCAGCCCAGTTTGTTAATGAAACTTGTGAAAAGCCTACAGAAAACATACCCTCCGTAGTCCATCCCTCTATAGGTTCTTCCGCCGGAATCTCTTTTAGTGTTTCTTCTGCATCTGTTACCTGGGAGTTTGCTGATAGGCTTATTAATAAAGCAAGTGTCAGGATAATTATTGAGTTTTTCATAGTAATAGTTATATTTTGTTAATAGGCTTCATTACTAAGTTGATTTGTTTTCATATTTATGTAGATAACAAAAATATCAATAATTTATTAATGCATTGTTGTAATTAAAAGTTGATTTTTAAGTATTATGAAATGCAAGTTTTTCTTCTATAAAATAAATACATACTAAAAGATTGTTAAAATAACTCAAAAAACTATTATGGTTTTAAAAGTTTTCTAACTTTGCCAATATTTAAAATATTATAGTCAATAATTTTTTAGTGCTTCGATGTGTAAATGAAAAATTTGAATATTTCACTATAAACACTCGTGCTGAATACTTTTTAAAACAATATTATGCAAGAAAGAATATTGCAAGAAGCCTCGGATCTATTTGTTAAATCAGGTGTTCGTTCTGTTACAATGGACGAAATATCAGAAACGCTGGGAATTTCAAAACGAACGCTTTATGAAAACTTTTCTAATAAAGAAGAGTTGTTAAGAGAGTGTATTAGTTATCAGCACAGCATTTATGAAAAACAAAAGAAAGAGCTTCTTAACTCGGTAGAAAATCCATTAGAAATAATTCATATTCATATTACTAATGCATTTAAGATAATTAGCCGGATTCACCCGAATTTCATGAATGATATAAGGAAATTTCATCCTAATATATGGAAAGAGGTATTCATTCCACAACGTAAAAAGAACATTTTATTTACTCAGGAGATAATAAAAAGAGGAATAAAGCATGGATATTTCAGAAACGATATAAATCCTGAAATTAATGCAAATATTGCTCATATGCAATTTCAACTTCTGGAAGACAATTCCTTGGATGAGTTTTCGCGAAAAGAAGTTTTTGAACATATTGTAATGGGCTTTATTCGTGGTATGGCTACTGAGAAAGGGCTTAAAATGATAAATCAATTATTTGACGGAGAAAATAAGTAATCAAACATTCGAAATATGAGAAAAATAGTGTTTATATGTTTATTATTGATGCTGATTGTTAAAATATCAACTGCTCAGGAATCAGAACGGGAAGTTAATGATGTTTTGAGTATTAATATAGACTTAGCAATTGAGATGGCATTAGAGCAAAATCCTTTGATTAGAATATCTAAGTTGGGAGTGGAGAGTTCTGAAGCACAATATTATGAAACCTTAGGTAACTTGCTTCCCAGTATTAATGCATCCGGTGCCTACAACAGAAACCTAAAACGGCCTGTTATTTTTATGCCCGATGAAGCTCCTTTTTTCGGTCAGGTTTTGGAAATCGGTTCTGAACATAGTTATAATGCCGGTATTTCAGGTAGAATACCAATTTATAATCATGCTTTATATTCTAACATGAAAGCTAATAAAATTCAAAAGCATTTATCTGAAGAAGAACTTAGGGCTGCAAAGATTGATCTGGAATATAATGTTAAGATGGCTTTTTATAATACTTTATTAGCCAAAGAATCTTTTGAAATAATGGATCAAAGATTTGTAAATGCCCAAGCTAATCTTGAAAAGATACAATCAATGTACAAGCAGGGAATGGTGTCTGAATTTGATCTTATCCGTGCAGAGGTTCAAACAGAAAACCTTAAACCTTCATTATTACAATCTGAAAATGCATATAAACGTAGTTTGAACTATCTTAAAGTGCTTACAGGTATTGAAAACAGCAAGAATGTTGAGTTGCAAGGAAGCCTTGTACAATTGTCTGAAGAAGTGTTGCCGGAGTATAGCTTGGAGAAACCCAATGAGAGTATTGCAAATAATACTGACCTGGTTCAACTGGATATCAGGACAAATCTGATTGAACAACAAGCTAAAGCGATTAAAGCATCAAACCTGCCAAGCTTGACCGCAATAGGAAATTACCAATTTCAATCACAGGCTAATGATTATAATTTTTCTGATTACGAATGGGTGCAGACTTCGGCAATCGGCTTGCAGTTGAATATACCTGTTTTTAATGGCCTTACAACAAGAAACAGGGCAAAACAACTGCTAATCGCTTCTAAACAATTGTCTCTGCAAAAAAATTATTTGGAAGAAAATCTCAATGTTCAACTGGAAGATAATCACAGAACTATTGCTCTTGCTATAGAAAAGGCAGCAAATGCGGAAAGTAATATTAAATTGGCAAAAAAGGCTTATAATATTGCTTTGAAAAGATATAATACAGGCCAGGGTACTTTGCTGGAAGTTAATGATAGTGAGATATCCCTTGCTCAGGCACAATTCAATCTAATTCAGGCTATACATGAAATTTTAGCTGCAAAAACAGATCATGAAAAATTCTTAGGTGAAAACAAATAATAAAATTGCTTATAATTATTCAAAAACATAAATAATTTAAAACACATGAAAATAAAAAGGCTATCCATTTTATCTCTTGTACTCGCAGGGCTGTTTTTTTCATCATGCAATATAAAGCAGGAAGAAACTTCAGAAGAAGAATCAAAAGTCTTGGTAGAGCTTACTACAATAGAAACAGAAACAATAATTAAGGAGCTTGAATATACCGGTGTTGTTCAGGCATGGGAGGATGCATACATTGGTGCTGCAAGTCCGGCTCGTATTGAAAAAATATTTGTTGATGTTGGCGACAGGGTCTCCAAAGGACAAAAGCTTGTTCAAATGGACAGAACTCACCTTTACCAGGCAAAAGTTCAAATGGATAATTTGAAAAATGACCTTGACAGGCTGGAAGCCTTACTTGAGGAAGGCGCTGTGACACAACAAAATTATGATCAATTGAAAGCTCAGTATGAAATTGCAAAAAGTAATTATAATAATCTTGCCGTTAATACTGAAATAAAATCTACACTTGATGGTGTTGTCACCGGCAGGTATTATAGCGATGGTGAGATTTTTTCAATGTCTCCCGGTCCGGCAGGAAAACCGGCAATAATTTCTGTTGACCAACTTAATCCTGTCAAAGTTTTGATTGGTGTTTCAGAAAATAATTTTCTGAATATTAAAGAAGGACAGGATGTGAAAATTGTTGCGGATATTTTTGGTGGTAAAGTCTTTAAAGGAAAGGTATATAAAATACATCCCAAGATTGACAGGGCTACCGGGACTTTCCCGCTTGAAATAAAAATTGATAATCCGCAATATGAATTGCTTGCAGGAATGTTTGTTAGAGCTAAACTTAATTTAGGTGAAACAACAGGAGTAATTGTTCCTTCGCTTGCTGTATTAAAACAGGTTGGGTCTAACGAAAGATATGTTTTTGTGGTGGAAGATGGAATAGCTGTTCGCAAAACTGTAGAGCTCGGCAAAAAAATTGATGATAATCTTGAAATAATTTCCGGAGTTAAAGCCGGTGAAAAGCTCGTTATAAAAGGGCAGCACAATTTAACACATCAGGATGAAGTGCATGTGGTAAATTAATTTCTTTTGTAAAAAAAAAGAAGCAATTTATAATTAAAAAATAGTAATAATAGAAATATTTAAAATATGAGCTTATATAGTACTGCTGTTAAAAGACCTATTACAACATTAATGGTATTTCTGGCAATGGTTGTTATTGGCATTTATAGCCTTAGAACCATTCCTCTTGATTTGTACCCGGAAATCGACCCTCCTTTTATAAGTGTTTTTACCATTTATCAAGGAGCAGGAGCCTCTGATATTGAAACTAATGTTACCCGGCCGCTGGAAGATAATCTCAGTACAGTTACAAATCTAAAAAACATTACGTCTATATCCCGCGATAATATTTCTTCAATTACTCTTGAGTTTGAATATGAAACAAACCTTGATGAGGCTACAAATGAAATAAGAGATGTTATTGGAAGAATTACCAGGTTTTTGCCCGAAGATATTGAGCAGCCTACTATTTTTAAATTCAGCTCTGCAATGATTCCTGTTATGGTATTGTCTGCTACGGCTGAAGAAAGTTACCCTGCCCTTGAAAAAATCCTTGATGATTTGGTGATTAATCCTCTAAATAGAATTGAAGGTGTAGGCACTGTAGCTATGTTTGGAGCGCCTGAAAGAGAAGTTCAAATCAATGTTGACCCCAGGAAACTTGATGCTTATAATATCTCTGTTGAACAGATAGGCTCGGTTTTGGCTTCTGAAAATATTAATTTGCCGTCGGGAAATCTTAAAATGGGCATGAGCGACTATCCCCTGAGATTTACCGGAGAATTTGCGCAAAGTGACCGAATAAAAAATATTGTTATTGGAAGTTTTAATAACAATCCTGTTTATGTTTCAGATATTGCTGTTGTTAAAGATACTCTCAGAGAATCTACAATAGAAGAAAGAATAGCCGGAAGTCAAGGACTTCGGATTATTGTACAGAGACAATCCGGCTCAAACACAGTGCAAATAGCAAGCGATATTGTCGAAAAATTACCTGAGATACGAAAAAGCTTACCTCCGGATATTAAACTTGAAATTATAATTGACCTCTCAGAATTTATTACAGATTCTATCAGCAACCTTCTTACAATATTATATTTTGCCGCAATATTTGTAACATTGGTAGTATTGTTTTTTATAGGAAGATGGAGGGCTACATTTATTGTTGTTCTTACAATTCCGGTGTCTTTGATTGCTGCTTTTATATATCTGTATTTAACAGGAAATTCACTAAACATTATTTCTCTTTCGAGTTTAGCTATTGCTATGGGGATGGTTGTTGATGATGCTATTGTAGTGTTGGAAAATATTAGTAAACATATTAATAAAGGAAGCACCAAAAAAGAAGGAGCAGTTTATGGTACTAATGAAGTCGGACTTGCTGTTGTTGCATCAACTTTAACAGTATTAGCAGTATTCCTCCCTCTGACAATGATAACCGGCTTTATGGGTATGATTTTCAGACAACTTGGTTTTATTGTTTCTATTACTGTTACAATTTCAACAATTGCCGCTCTTACACTCACTCCAATGCTTTCCTCAAAACTAATGTCGAAAAGCAGTGGTAAAAGCTCGAAATTAGGTGCCGCATTAAGGCTTAGAATTAATAATTTCCTTGACAGAATTGACAGAGCTTATGTGTCTATATTGCATTGGTCTTTGCATAGAAAGTTTTTTATTGCAATTTTTTCTGTATTAATCTTTGCCGGAAGTATCTTCCTGGTTCCTCTTATAGGCACAAGCTTTATGCCTGAGGCAGATCAAAGTGTTATGCGAGCTTATATTGATTTACCTATAGGCACAAGACTTGAAGAAACGCAAAAAACTGCTCATGAAATTGAGAATATAATAAAGGAAAAATATCCGGAAGCAAAAACCTTTTATGTAAGTTCCGGCTATAGCACTAATGACAGGTTTCTGGGAGGATCTGCCTCAGGCTCGCATACGATTGAGATACTTATGAGATTGATACCGCAAAATGAAAGAGAACGTGATGTCTGGCAAATTGCCGAATCTTTCAGAAATGAACTAATGCAGTTCCCCGAAGTAGTCGATTATTCTGTCAGTACAGAAGGTGGAGGAGGTATGGGAACAGGAGAACCTGTTGCTATTGAAATATTCGGACATGATTTTGATGTGACAAACACTATTGCAGAAGAGCTTTCTAATCGAATGAAAGATATAAAAGGGATACGTGATATTAGTATAAGCAGAGGTGATGAAAGACCGGAATTGAGAATTATTCCCGATCAGGAAAAAATGGCTCTCTTTGGCCTTAATACTAACACTGTGTCAAATGCAATCAGAAATCGTGTTGAGGGTATGACGGCTACCCGTTTCCGTGAAGACGGTTATGAGTACAATGTTGTGGTCAGACATAAAGAGGAGTTCAGGCAATCTATTGCTGATATTGAGAATATTTCTGTGAGAAATCAGGCAGGAAAATTAGTCAAAGTTAAAGAGTTTGCCTCTATTGAAGAGTATTATACTCCGCCCAATATTGAAAGAAAAAACAGGGTGAGATACCTTACCGTTAGCTGTGCATTGCACGAAAGAGCTCTTGGCGATGTAACTGCCGATATCAAAAATGAGCTAGGAAAAATGGATATTCCTTCAGAAGTTGAAATTGTGTTTGGAGGACAGGTACAGGAGCAGCAAGAGGCTTTTTCTGATTTGTTTTTATTGCTTGCTCTTAGTGTTTTTCTTGTATATATTGTAATGGCAGCACAATTCGAATCCTTTAGAACTCCTTTTATCATTATGCTTGCAGTACCATTTGCCTTTACAGGTGTGCTTTTAGCTTTGGTTCTTACAGGAACTGAACTTTCTGTAATAGCTATGATTGGAGGAGTTATTCTTGTTGGTATTGTTGTGAAAAATTCTATTGTGCTTATTGATTTTACTAATCTGCTGAGAGCTCGTGGTTTTACTATTGTTCAATCTGTAATTAGAGCCGGAAAATCGCGATTAAGGCCGGTATTAATGACAACTTTGACTACACTCCTGGCTATGATTCCAATGGCAATATCTACCGGTGAAGGTTCGGAAATATGGAAACCTATGGGAATAGCTGTTATAGGCGGTCTGGCATTTTCAACCTTGATTACCTTAGTTTTTGTGCCTGTTGCTTATGCTATTTTAGGTATAATTAAGATGAAAGGGCAAAGGAAAAAATTTCATAAGGAATTGTTGAAGTAATTAATTTGATTTGTAATATATTTATCATTGTTTAATAAATTGTCTATTTATGAAATCAGTATTTATTGTTTATAATCAGGCACTCACTGAACGTGTGCAGGAATTGCTTGATAAGGCAAATGCCAGAGGTTTTTCTCAATGGCAGGATGTTATGGGCAGAGGCTCAATTAATGGGGAGCCACATATGGGCTCTCACACATGGCCGGCTATGAATTCTGCAACAATCACTATTGTTAAGGACAATATTGCAGAAAAACTTCTGAAAGGAGTTGAGGAAATTAACGAAACTGCCGAACAGCAAGGAATTAGAGCATTTGTTTGGGATGTGTCTGCCAGTGTAGGTTAAGATTTAGATTTTTCCTTCGATTCTGTCAAATCATCATAAATTTGTTCAAGCTCTGCCTGTTTTTTATCTATGTCCAAGTTTTCAACGGCATATTCTTTGGCCTTTTGTCCAAGTGTTTTCCTTAATTCAGGATTATTTGCTAATAATAATATTTTCTGCGAAAGGGCATCTTCATCCCATTCCTGCACTAAGAAACCGGTTTTGCCATCAATTATGATCTCCGGAATGCCTGCATGATAAGTGCTTATTGTTGCAAGTCCTGAACTCATCGCTTCCATAAGTGTGCCCGGAATGCCTTCCTTGTTGCCGTTTTTGTCGGTTACACTCGGATGTATGAAAATGTCTGCCTTGGAGAGCATCCTTATATGCCTGTCACCACCATATTCGTAAGGTGCATGCCAAATTACCTGCTTCTCAAGACCCATCTTTTTAATCACTTTTTTTATATTTTTAAACTTACCGTATTTACCGGTAAAATGCAGTCTTATGGGAATGTCGGAAATTTCTGTGCTCTTTTTAAAGGCTTTCAGTAAAAACATATGGCCTTTTTTTGGCTCAAGGCTGCTTAAAAGATATATGTTTATCTCTTCTTTTGCACTATAGTCCCTGTCAATATCAAATAATTTTGTGTCTATTCCGTGATAATGTATTCTGATCTTTTCACCATTACATCCCAAAGAGATTAATTCTTTTTTCATATTCATGCTCATTGCCAGAACAATATCACAATGATCAAAAACCCTTTTCTGTAAATATTTTTTTCCTATTCCGAAAAACCTCTTTGGAAAATATGAATAATCCCATCCATAAAAAGATACAAGACTGGGAACACCTGATTTCTTTATTATGTTATGAAACATACCTGCATCTGTGCCATAATGAAAATGCAATACTGAAGGTTGCTTTTTCTCTATCTGTTTTAATATGTATTTTTCCTGTGAGGGTGTGATTTGCCTGAAAAACCTGTAAATAAAATTACTCATCCTGTGTTTGAATCCTCTGGATTTATCTATGCAAAAAACATTAGGAAAAGTGAAGGATGCGTGTGGTATAAACTCGCGATAAAAAACACTTGATTCGTATTTTTTATGCTTACTCACCTGATTACCTATGAATGTTGCGGTATAATGAAGATATCGGCGAACAAAATGAAATACTTCGGGCATTTTTATTAGTTATTTTTTAGCTAAGATAAGATGTTTTTTGCCTTTTTGCTTAAAAAATTTCAAATTTCAATCTATTCATTTTCATAGAACAACAAATGTTAATGAGTTACTTGACGAAGCATTTATTTTAGTGCATGAGTTTATGAAGTGACTTATATTGGTCTGAAAAGTGAAATTGGAATATCTGCCCGGGAAATGGTAACTTGCATAAAATAAAAAGCTTCCGGGCTTTACTGTATCGTAGTTTCTGCATCATCCAATAGAAATCTGCCTTATAAAACCTTCCTGTAAAGAAATAAAGGTTTCTGTGCTGGTAATCTCTCTTATTGTTTGTATCTTTTCAATGATGATATCTTTTAGATGTTCATTATCTCTGGTGTAAATTTTTGCTAATAATGAATATTTTCCTGATATATGATGGCATTCTATTATTTCATCTATTTCTTTAATTTTTTGAAAAACTTCTTCATGTGTTCTGGTAGAAATTAAATTTACCTGTATCCCGATAAATGCACAGGTAAGCTTTTCTAATCCTTTTGGATTTAATACCAATTGAGATCCTTTTATAATGTTTTCTTCTTCCATGCGCTGTATTCTTTGATGAACCAATGCGCCTGAAACCTTGCACTTGCGGGCAATCTCAAGGTAAGGAGTACGGGCATTGTCGGCAAGGAGTTTTATAATTTCTTTATCAAGACTGTCAATTTGATATTTTTTCATTATTATTTATGTTTGAAATTTATAATAATATTCAAATATAGTAATAAATGTTACAATATGTAAAATAATTACCATTAAATCGAAATATTTGACAGAAATAATGCTCTTATCATTAAAATGTAATAAATTTGTAATAAAAAATGTTGAACATTAAAAACAATATATTATGAAATTTGATCCTGCTAATAATATTCAGTATTTAAAGCAATTTGGTGAATTTGGTGATGTGAATCCTTCAATTACAGATTCAGCTACTTACACTTTTCTTGAAGCTAAGACTATGATTGACACTTTTCACGGCGATCAGGAAGGGTGCTTCTTATATTCCAGGCATTGGAATCCAAGCAATAAATATCTTGCTGATGCACTTGCTGCTATGGAAGGTACTGAAAGCGCATGGGTAACCGGCTCCGGAATGGCTGCAATTACTAATGCAATTTTGCAATTGGTAAACTCAGGCGATCATATTATTACAAGTGTCACTACTTACGGAGGTACTTTTGCATTTCTGAAAAATTATCTGCCAAAATTTAACATTGATGTAACTTTTGTAAATATTGAGGATCTGGATTCTGTTAAAAATGCTATACGCCCTAATACCAAGCTTATTTATACAGAAACAATGACAAATCCTTTATTGCAAATCTCTGATATTCCCAGTCTTGCAAAAATTTCTAATGATGCCGGTATTAAGCTTGTTGTTGATAATACTTTTACTCCTATGATTGTTTCTCCATATCGGCTTGGTGCACATATTGTTGTTCATAGTATGACTAAGTTTATTAATGGTAAGAATGATTGTGTTGCAGGAGCTATTTGTGCTGATGCTGAGTTTATTAACAGCTTAAGTGATGTAAATTCAGGAACCTCAATGCTTCTTGGTCCTGTACTTGATCCTCTTCGTTCATCAAGCATACTAAAGAACCTTCATACCCTTCATATAAGGATGAAACAACATAGCAGCAATGCAATGTATCTTGCTGAAAAGTTTAAAGAATTGGATATGGTTTATAATTATCCGGGTTTGCCCGAGCATAAAAATTATGAGCTTTATAAGAGTATTATGAATGATGGCTTTGGCTTTGGTGGTTTGATTTCCATCGATTTGAAAACCGCTGAGAAAGCCAGTCAGTTCATGGAAATGATGCAGGCAGAAGGTGTAGGTTATCTTGCTGTTAGCCTTGGTTATTTTAAAACTCTGTTTAGCAATTCCGGGAAAAGTACTTCTTCGGAAGTGCCCGAAGAAATACAAAGAGAAATGGGAATGTCTGAAGGTTTGGTTAGATTTTCTGTAGGACTCGATAATGATATTGAGAATACATTTAAGAAGATCAAAAAGTGCCTGGAGGCCGTTGTTTAATTGGAGGCACTTGTTTAATTAACAAATAGCATTGGGTTGTCTTAATATTTGCTTTTATTTGCCGGTAAGCTGCAACGAAATATTCCATGTTTCAAATTTAGCAGATAAAACAATATTGAGACAACTCCTTCTAAATATCAAATCTGTCCACAATCTTTATCTGCCCATTTATCCATGAAATCCAACAATTCCATACGCTTAGCAGAACGAGCATTTCTAACATAAAATCCCGAAGAACAAACTCCTGTGGCAAGGCATTCAGCCGGTTCAAGGCCATTCATCCAGGCACTGCAAAATCCTGCGTTAAAATTATCTCCTGCGCCTGTGGTAAGAATGGGCTTTGAAGTATATGGCCCTTCAAACCAAATATTTTGATTTTCACAAGCAATTACAGCTCCTTGTGTTGGATGAATAACTATTCCGTATATTTCCAGTCTTTCTTTTATTTTAAGCGCCCTTGCTGTTAATTCCTCTTCATATATACCCAGTACAGATGCAATAATGCTAGACTCACTTTGATTCATGCTAAGAATTGTTTTTGTCGGTATAGCAGATATGATAGATAGAACTTCAATGATGCTTTCATTGGTTCTTTTTTTAGGATCTGCAAGGTCTAGAAATACAAGTGGTTTATGCTTTTGAGATTTTATAATATTACTAAAATTTTGGATAATGCTATTAAGATTAAAAAGCATAGTCCAATTTGTAAAGGCAATAAGGTTAACTTTTCCGATAAGATTTTTCAGATCTTCTTCAGGTAATTTTTCCAGCAAATGCTCATAGCTGACTTCTATAAGCTTATTCATTTTGCCAAGCATAAGCTTTCCGTCATAGAACTCAAGTGCTTCGGTAAAACCCGGATCTGTTACGCTTATCACATCTTTGCATATTTCTGCAAAATCTCTAAAAACCGGATGAATATAATGCTTTCCCAGTGCACCGATATATGTGACTTCATTATCCTGCGCAATCAGGGCATTAGCCATTATCGGTCCATTTCCGCCAAGCTTTGTTTGCAGTGGTACCAGCTCTATATTTGCACTAAGGCCCGCAACACTTGCAATGCGTTCCGACAAAGCCTTCATATCCGAAATTCTTTCATATTCTTCAGCACTTTTCCTTTTATCAACTACATGAATAATCTCATCTACAAAGCCATCAAAACCTACAAGGCAATGTTTCGAATTATTGACATTATGAAGTTTTTCTGATGCTTGCCTCAATATTTTTGTTTGTTTCATTGTTTTGATATGTATGATGTTTTATAAAATTCATTTGAGAAGAATTTCCAATAGAATATTTTTTCTTAGATAGTTTAAACTATGTAAAGCTACCTTCTTCCAAAAATATTTGTAAGTTTTAATAAATCTTCGGCATCTTGCTTTGTCAGCATATCCTTTTTATATCTCCACTTCCAGTATCCCGAAGCTTTTCCCGGAAAATTCATTCTGGCTTCAGTATCTAGTCTTAACACATCCTGCAAAGGTGCAATTGCAATTTCGGCAACTGTTGACCATGCAAGGCGAATAAAAGACCATGCAGGATCTTTTTCATCTATTCTAAAATAATCACGCATATATTTTTTCTCCTCTTCTGTACTTGCTTTAAATCTCCCAAGCGTTGTATCATTATCATGAGTTCCGGTGTAAACCACACAACTCTTATCATATGTATGTGGAATGAAATCATTTTCTTCCCCTGAATCAAAAGCAAATTGCAATATTTTCATGCCCGGAAGATTAAACTTTTCTCTGAGTTCTTCAACGTCAGGCGTTATAACACCTAAATTCTCGGCAATGATTTGCAAATCTCCAAGATCTTTATGAACAGCTTCCAGCATTTCTTCACCCGGAGCTTTAACCCACTTACCGTGCTCTGCTGTTTCATTTCCAAAAGGCACCGCCCAATATGCTGCCAATCCTCTAAAATGATCAATCCTCAGTATATCATAAAGCTTAAAATTAGCTTCTATTCTGTCAATCCACCATTGATATCCATCTTCTGACATTTTTTTCCAATTATAGATTGGATTTCCCCAAAGCTGGCCTGTTTCGCTGAAATAATCGGGTGGCACCCCGGCAACGGTTCTGGGATTCATTAAATCATCAAAATCAAACATCTCAGATTTAGACCAGGCATCAGCACCATCAAACGCTACATAGATTGGTATATCACCAATAATTTGAATATCACTGATATTTGCATAAGTCTTTAATTCAAGCCACTGTTTATAAAATATGAATTGGATAAATTTATAATACATTATTCGCTTACTGTGATCATGCCTGTACTTATCCATAGCATGCTGCCTGCGAAGCTTTATGTCTTCATCCCACTCTGTCCATGCCCTGCCCTGAAAAGAATCTTTTATAGCCATGTATAAAGCATAATCTTCGAGCCAGGCCTTATTCTTATTGCAAAAATTTTCAAAACGAATCTTATCGACTTTTTTATTATTATGCAAGAAATTTTCGAAAGCAACATTCAAAACAATCGGCTTGTAATTGGTGACAGCTCCATAATCTACTTCCTCTTCAGGAAATTTTGAATTATCAGGCATATCATCTTTTGACAAGTAACCCTCTTTAATAAGCTTGTCTAAATCTATCAATAATGGATTTCCTGCAAAAGCAGAAAAACATTGATAGGGAGAATCACCATAGCCTGTATGGCCCAGGGGTAGTATTTGCCATAGTCTTTGCCCGCTTTCTACTAAGAAATCAACAAAATTAAAAGCCTCTTCTCCCATAGTACCAATACCATATTTGCCGGGCAAAGAAGTTATATGAAGTAATATTCCACTTGAACGATCTATTTTCATTTTCTTGAATTTATATGTTTAAAAACAAATAACGAAAAAAATTATCTAATTGCAAAATATAACGAAAATATGAAATCCTCAAATTCTACGCTAAATATGAAATGTTTTTTTAATTTATTTTATGTGCAAAAATCTGTTTTCTTATGATTATCATTTTAGTCTGACCATATTTAAAAAAAAAGAATCTGCGCACTTATAATTTGTGAAATTACAATAATTTATAAAAACAGATCTTTAAGTTAATTTTTAGTTTGAAGATAATGAAACCACTTAGTTTGTATATGTAAATGCCTGAAAACAGCACATGTTGGCCACTGCTTCTTATATTTAAAGCAGCATTCATGTTTTATCTTAGAAGGCTTTGCTGCTTTAGTGTATGTTTTCATTAAAGATACAAATATCGCATTTCTTGTTTCTTCCTGCAGATTTATATAGGTGCAACCAAATGAAAGTAAACATCAAATCTTCCATGCCTGTTTAT
>CAZTPA010000060.1:0-15268 GCA_964614525.1 uncultured Bacteroidales bacterium
GAGAGATCCGGTAGATGAAAAAGAGAGCGTGAGAAAGTGAGAAAGTGAGAAAGTGAGAAAGTGAGAAAGTGAGAAAGTGAGAAAGGGAGACTTAAGTGACTTAAGAGAACTAAGCGATAATGCGCAGAAGGCCTTTATAATTCGACAATTCACGGGGAGAGTATCGTTAACAATGAAAGATAGAGAATCAGAGGAAGAAATATAAACGTCCTAAATATGAGGAGTCTTTTTCTTATATGCATTTTATATGCCTTATATGATAAACTTTTTTTAAAACATATCAGAGCATTTAAGTTTCTTTGAAAAGCTATTATACTGATTTAAAAAGAATGCTCGATTTTTGTTTTGAGAGGAATGAAAAGTCCCTTGGGCAATAATTACTCAACAATAATCTTACCTACAAATAAAAGATCAAAATCTTTATTGATTAACTTCCAATAGTATAAACCTTCTTTTAGTTCCGGTGTAATAATACTTTCAGAATCTGTTTCTGTTACCAATACCTCTTCAGCTTTATTATTGAAAATCTCAACAAAAAGTATTTCATTTTTTGGGTTTAGCCAACGAAGAGTATCTTTTGCTGACTTATTTATTTGTAATGTATGTGGAGTTTTTATTTCAACGCTCTCACTTCTGTATTCTCCCTTCATATTCTGAAAGAGATGCTCAAGAGTTATTTCAGGGACATACGCTAATGATTTTTTATCAAAATCATTCCGGACTACAGTGTGGCTTGTTGTATCTTCAATTATATTTGTATCCTTTTGAATTGCCTGTTGATCTTTTTCTGTCTTTTTTATATGATCTTGCAGGTCTTCATCGATTATTGCGGGTATATCAGAAATCTGATTTTCATTAATACTTTCCTTGTTCAAATTGGAAAACTCGATAGCTATAAATATAATTAATATAGCTGCAGCAACCGATCCAATTCCAATATACCATGGATTTAGCTTAATGTATTTTGTTTTTTTTTCTAATGCTAAATCACCTTCAACTTCCAAAGAAATGTCACTAATAATCATTAATTCATTTGCACAATCTGAACAATCAGCGATATGCTTGCGAATGTGTTTCGGTAAGCTATCATAACTTTTGTTATTGATAGCCTCAGCACATATTGCCAATTGCTCTTCTGTTAAATGATTATTGTTTAGCATCTTTGATACTTTCTTATATCCAAAATTATGAAAAATATTTGTTAACTGTTTAGTTTTGAGAATAAATCTCGAACAAGATAGAAAGGCTTTCCTGATTGTAATTATATTGTCCGTTTGCATTTAAACGATCTAATATAATATCTATCTGCTTATTTAACCATATTCTAACGGCATCTGCACCCACATTTTTGCTTTCAACGAGATTCATTACCTGTGAGAGATTGTGAAATACTTCTGACTTTTTTAATCCATCTCTGTTTTTCAAAATCTCCTGTACTTTTTTCGTATCGGTGCTATAATAGATTTCAAAATCTTCATTTTTTAATGGAATGTCAAAATAATACTTTAAATATAGGTTTACTTTATGACGTTCACCATTAAAAAAAAGCAGAGCATTCGTCAATCTTCTTACCTCATCTTTTATTATTGTTTCTTTTGCTGATTCGAAAAACAATGTTCTACTTCCATTTTCTTCACTAAGTCTATCGTCAAGGACCGAATACCAATGTTTTTGCTCTTTCCTGATGATTTCGCAGCACATACGGTTAATTATCGCAGTATAGTATGTAGTAATCTTTGATTTTCCCTGAAAAGACTGATGTATCTTGTTTTTTTTATTAATAAACTTTTCTACAACAGCCATTTCCACATCTTCTCTTTCTCTGTATGGTATAGCAGACATGGATATATACCTTGCAACAACCTTTCTTGTAATCAAAATTACTAATTCAAGCGTTGATTTCTGATCTTCACTTATTTGGTTGCTGTACATGGTCATTTTTGAAAAAATATTTACAAAAATAATTTTTTGAATAGTCTAAATTTAATATTTATGTCCTAAAAAATGCAAAAAAAAATATAAAAATCAAAACCAAACAGTTTGATGCTGAATACTTTTAATAATCTGCATTATCAGGTATTTTTTTTTATAATATTGGGCTAAATGTAAGGTCTTTTTTTGATATATAAATCAGTAAATAAACTTAAAATTCTATAACATATTATTAATTATATTTGCCTCTCAAAAATGCACATAATCCAAATTGATTCTGCTCAATACCTTAAAAGTCAATAAATATGATTCAATCGATAATAAAACATTTTACATTTATACTTCTTGCAGTTTTGCTCACTCATTCATATAATTCATATTCTCAATATGGCACATTTTGGCAAGAAAGCAGAAATGTTAAAGAATATTCTTTTTATGAAGAATATGTGTCTGTAATAATTCAATATAATGAAGGACGGGAGCCTGAAAGTGCAGTAGGGGAGATTGACAGTATTGCTGTACTTGCATTTGAAGAAGCTGATTTTTTGCAATATTTATTTATGAAAAATGAAGCTGCAAATTTACTTTTTCACAATAGTAACTTTAATGAAGCCTATGATTACCTGCAGGATGCAATGGCTAATTTCAGGTCAGTTAATGATACTTTAAATGTTGAATATGTTGCTGCTTTAAGATTATTGCGAAACCTGACAGTGCGCCTCCCGGAAAAAGAAAATAATGCAGCTGAAATATTGCAAACGCAATTAAATATTTTAGAAAAAATAGAAATTGACGGTGAACCATATAGAAATACATTGGTAGATTACGGTCTGTATTTGAACCGCCTTGGAGAAAAGCAAAAAGCAGTAAATGTTTTGTATGATGCCAGAACTAACGCATTAAATGCAGGAGATCATGCCAGCCTTGCTATTTCTGATTATACCATTATTTCTAACCTTCCTAAAATATATGATTTGCAAAAAACCACACTGGAAGTACTTAAAAATGATATCAAACTCTTTGAAGAAAAAGGAATGTCTGTGCAAATGCTGACTTATAATTCTTATTTCAATTATATGATTGGCAGTAGAAATTATTTCGATTTAGGAGATATAGAAGAGGGCATTTTTTATACTGAAAAAGCATTAGCATGTTTGGATACACTTCCATATCCGTCGTGGAATCTTGTAGCATCCTGTAATGCCGAACTTGCTCTTATGTATGCCGATAAGGCTGATACAACCAATGCATGGAAGCACATATATAACGCAAGAAGTGTTGCTGAAAAATATCCTATGTCGGATTATAATAAAAGTCTTGCATATGTTAATATTGCTGATGCAGCTGTTACTTTTTCCGCTGACTCGGCTATGGTTTTGATAGATTCGCTTCAAAAACAGAAAGGAGCGCAGCATTTTGAGAATAAGATAATGGAGGTTAAAGCTAAAGCCTTACTAAAAAAGAATGATGCTGATTCTGCTATAGATTTTATTGCCGATATTTTTGATGATCATAAAATTATTGAGGGAGAAAAAATTCCGCTTATTTCTGATTCTATTCAATTAGTTGACCAGCTTAGCTTTTTTGATATTTTAGAACAAGCATGGCGTTTATCCGAATCAGTTGAGAATGAAAATCAAAGACAACAGATTATAATTGCTTTGATTATGGAGCAAAACAAATTATATCGTGAAATTGTAGCTCAGGATGTTTATGGATTTGAAGTGTCGAGCCTGGCAAAAAGATATCATGAATTTATTATGCCCGCAATTGAATATGTTATGACTCTTGAAAATGCATCTGAATTTGAATCGCAAGTATTGGAACTGATTTTTTCTTCAAAATCAATGCAGTTAAGTAATTATCTGCTTAAAGCCAGAATACAGAGTGATGTGGAATCCAATTCTGATTTGTTTGCCGAGCTTTTAAATACTTCTGCAAATGTACAGGAAGTGAGAAATAAGTTGCTAAATGATAAAATTGACAAAAATGAGGAGAAAGACCTTAGGGTAAAGCTTAATACTTTGTTGGTAGATAATTTAATGTTAAGGTATGACAGTTATAATGAGAATATTGATGCAACAGAAACAGATATATTCAAAATTCCCGCATTGGCCGAAGTGAAGCAAAATCTAACCGGCTCGAAAGGAATACTTGAATTTTGCATTGGTGATAACTACTTTGTTTGGGCTTTGATTACAGAAAATGATGTTAAAACAGGAATAAAATATGTAGATGATTTTAAGTCGGTTTTGAATAAAGAATTATATGCCCTGAAAACAGGAAGAAATACAACAGGTTTGGGAACCCTGCTGATTGAAGATATAGAAAGTGAAATTGCAGAATTAGATTATTTGGTAATTGTTCCTGATAAAGAATTGAATATGATTCCTTTTGAATCATTTGTTTTGCAGAATTCCGGAAATTTGCTTATCGAAAATACTTCTGTTTTATACAGTTATTCTACAGCACTTTGGAATGTGCTTTATGATAATTCGAATGTTCATGATTCGGAAAGTGTATTGGCAATTGCTCCTTTGTTTCTTCAAGATGGAATTGACTATAATGTTGATAGTGAGTATCTTTCGCAATATCGTGGTGCTGAAACATTATCTCCTCTGAAGTATTCTGAAGAGGAAGTGCTTAATATTGAGAAAGCATTTTCAAATAAGGGATATAAGGCATTTACTTTGATAGGCGAGGATGCAATCGTTGAGAATGTAAAAAGTAATTTTAATGAATTTAATATTTTGCACTTTGCTACTCATGGCATTTCTAACAGTGAATATCCTGAACGTTCAGGATTATTTCTTTATCCTGCAAAGAATAATGGTTCTCCCACTTTGAATGATGATAGCTTTTTCAGCATGGGAGAGCTTTTTAATATGAATATTAATGCCGAACTTGTTGTTTTGAGTGCTTGTGATACAGGCAAGGGTGTGATGGCTGAAGGTGAAGGAGTTATGGCCTTGCCACGCGGCTTTATTCTCGCCGGTGTGCCTAATGTTATAGCTTCTTTATGGAAAGTAAATGATGAAAAAACTAAAGTGCTCATGACCGCTTTTTATAGCTTTCTGGCCGAAGGTAAATCTTATGCCGATGCCTTAAGATTAGCAAAACTTGAATGCATAGATAAAGGCTTTCTGTTTTTGGACTGGGCAGGTTTTGTCCTGATAGGAGTATAAATATCACTTCATATTGAATAAGCTTTTTTCTCGCAAAAGCCGGGAAGGGAGGATTATCCCATTTTCTATTGTGCCTATGTGTTTTTATAAAATATAGTGCGTGAAAAAATTCACGACAAAGTTTCCTTTTTAGGAAACATTTACTATATTTGTAAAAGCTAAATTATTGTAATTGTGAAAAAATTTGAAATAGTAATTCTTGAGACAGTAAGACAATTTTTGAAAAGCTTGGATAAAAAGACAAGTACTAAGATAGTTTTCAATATGAGAAAAGCTCAAGTAACTGTTGACCCTGAATTATTCAAGAAATTGACAGACGATATTTGGGAATTTAGAACAAAGTACAACAAGAATTACTACAGGCTCTTAGCGTTTTGGGATAAGTCGAATAAGCAGGAAACCTTGGTTATTTGTGCTCATGGATTCATTAAGAAAACCAAGAAAACACCTAAAGCGGATATTGAAAAAGCTAAATTGATAATGAAAAAGTATTTTGACAATGAAAACAAATAAAGAAAAAGAAGAATTAAAGCAATATTCATTAGACGAGATAACTGATGAGATTGTTGGAAAATCAGGAAGTGAAGAAAGAGAACAATTTGAATTCGAATTGAAACTTGATTTAATTGGAGAAATGATAAAGAAAACCAGAATAGAAAGACATCTAACTCAAGAACAATTAGGTAAATTGGTAGGTGTTAAGAAATCTCAAATTTCTAAGATAGAGAACAACACAAAAGATGTTAGGTTTTCTACTATCATGAAAGTATTTAGTGCTTTGAAAGCAAAAATCAAGTTCTCTGTTGAATTTGATAATGCAGACTTAAATATTGCTTAATCTTCACACTTGCCAAGTTCTTAGTGAATCTTTGTGTCATAGAGTCTTAGTGGCAAAAAATAAATGCCAATATTACCTCCAAGACTATCAAATTTAATATAATTGTTGTGCATAATACTGACCGACCTGTCAATTATCGAATATATTTGACAAAACGCGTTAATGGATGAAATAATTTGACAGCAAAATGCTGTATTTGTCAATATTTGTGTATTTTTGACAAAAAGAAAAATAAATGTCAAATCAAATTGAACCGTACGATAGAAATAAACCCTATAATAATTTGCCTCTGCTTCCGCCAGATGATGATAAGGTTGAAACGAAAGAAGTTTATAAAGCCTTAAACAATGCAAATAAAGCACTTGCTGAGCTAAAGGGGATTGCAAAAAAACTACCAAATCAATCAATGCTTGTGAATACCATTGCGCTAAGAGAGGCTAAAGCAAGTACGGAGATTGAAAATATATTTACTACTGACGATGAACTTTACAAAGCACTCACAATTAGTGAATACGGGCTGAAAGGTAATGCTAAGGAAGTTCTAAGATATAGGCAAGCGCTTTGGAAAGGATACAATGATATTGTAAAAAAACAAGCGTTAACAATTGAAACTCTTATAGACATTTATCAAGAAATAAAGCAGGTTAATGATGGCATTAGACCACCGCAAACTGAAACCGTAATTATTAAACGAGGAAGTGGAAGTCTAACGGGTGAAGTGGTTTATACTCCACCAAGAGGAACTCAAATTCTCCGGCAGATGTTAAATAATCTAGTCGAATACATTAACGATGATTCAAAATATCCCTATGACCCATTACTGAAAATTGCAATTGCGCATTATCAATTTGAAGCCATTCACCCATTCAGAGATGGGAACGGAAGAGCAGGAAGAATTTTAAGTCTTCTGCTAATGATTCAAAAGCAACTTTTAGAAGTTCCAATTCTCTATTTAAGTGCATATATCATTAGAGAGAAAGACGAATACTATGAACTTTTAAAAAATGTAACAACCCATAGAAGTTGGAATCAGTGGATCATTTATATTCTTAAAGCCGTTGAGGAAACATCAAAATATACAATTAGCAAGATTGAAGAAATTGACAGGTTATTTTCAAGAACCACAGAATTAGTTAATGAAAAGTACCCATCAATAAGAAAAGAATTCATTGAGAAACTCTTTGAACAGCCATACATAAGTCCTAAGAAATTGTTAGATAAGAATGTTAAGAGTCTGAATACAGTTAAGAAATACCTAAAACAACTTGAAGAAATGGGTGTTCTAATTCCTGAAAAAATTGGAAAGGAAATAGTTTATCTTAATATTGACCTATACAACATTTTATCTGAATCGTAAAGAAAGTACTGTGCGCAATATATAGGACTCTGAGCGGTCGGCAAGACCTAGCGATGAGCCCCGCTTGCGGGATTTAGTTCAATAATGCGTATAACCAATTGCGCCACAGGGGTATAGCAGGTTTTTTCGCTGACAGGATATTTTTGTACCTTTACGAGTAGGGTCGGCGTAAGCCCGCAACTGGTCATACGCTAGCCGTTATCAATATTGACATTCATTCGTCTCAAAGTATTTTAACAGGACATTCGAGAATTTTATAAAACACAGGGAGATTTTGTTTTAAATAAACTGTTTTGGGAAACCATTTATTTTTTGAGGCAAACTTACTTCGCACAATTCCGGTCAAATAATATCTATTTATTCTATTAATTTGAACATAATGTTGAAGTAATTAATCCAAAGAAAACAACATTTTTGTCTGAATCGGTGCCTCCCTGTGTTAATTATATATTCAAGGAATTTCATTGTAAAAGTAATAGCTGCTGAAAATTACAAGCTCCAAAACGTAAAAAATAACTTTCAAAACGTAAAAATCAATACAATGCATTTCCCCAAAATCTTAAATGCCGGTAAAAGAATGCTTTATTATTGATGTAAAAAAGATTGTCAGCGATAAAATTATTTCCAATTTGTTTTAGAAAACAAACTTCCAATTGCCGTTATGCAAACATACCACGGATATAAAATAAAAACTATCGGATAATAATATAGTAAATGGCTTTTCTTAAAAAAATAACTTACACCGCTTATTATTGGCAGGTCAATAATGAACTTCACTATTGCCAAAAACAAGAAAGGGAAAACAAAATAACTTTGCTGAAACACTGATAATATTATGCACGCAACAATAAGGAAGTTTATTAAAAAAACATTAATTGCCGCAGCTATTGCTAAATAGTCTTTATAATGGCCGGTTTTTCCCGCCCATCGGAGTCTTTGATTAAAAAACGATTTGAGTGATTTCTGAGGGTATGTAAATACTGTTGCCTCAAAATTTTTTGCAAACACAATCTTTTTATCTTTCATTTTTTTTACTTGCTGTAAAAAGAAAATATCGTCACCTGATTTCAATTCTTTTCCGATTGTATAATCACCGGCCTCGCTAAAAAGAGTTTTGCGGAATGCGAGGTTTGCTCCATTTGCCAGTATGGGAGTTTTAACAGATGCTGCCCCCCCTGTAATACCCATTAAACTCATAAACTCCAGTGACTGAATCTTAGAGAAAATATTTTTGCCGGGAATGATGCAAACAGGTCCTAAAACCATTGAAACATCATTCTTGCTAAAGTAAGAGGAAATTGTTTTGAGCCAATTGCTGCCCATAGAACAATCTGCATCGCTTGTGATTATCAGCTCTCCTTTTGCGTTCTCTATTCCTTTTTTTATGGCTTCTTTTTTGCCGTGATTTTCTTTGTTTTGATTTATAAAATGAATATTGTCAAACTTATTTTCCTTCAAATAATTTTGAATAAGCTGCATGCTATTATCGCTCGAATGATCATTTACAAGAATTACTTCATAGTGAGTTTTTTGGAAGTTCTGTTTATTAATGCTATTGAGGCAGTTTAATATGTTGGCTTCTTCATTTTTTACAGGGATAATTATACTTATATTATTTGGCAATACTTCAGATGGTAGTTTCTTTTTTCTTAAAAGAAACCATCCTAAAGTGATTACACTTATCATCACGAAATAGCTTGAAGCCGATATTAATGCTATTATCCGGATTATATTTTCCATTATACTGATAACTTTATTTTTACTCCTTCATATATAGAAATAAGAACTCCCGCAACTGCAGGCAATGCCAGGTTTACAAACCATATTCCTAAAGAGGCGCCTAATGCTGCTGTTTCATAAAAACCATCAATAAATTGCGGAAATGCAGCAAATACCAGCAATGTTACAGAGCCTTTTACTCCCGACTCTGCTAATGCAGATATCGGTAATATAACCATTATTAAAAAGATAATACTTTGTAATATTAAAACTTCAATAAAGCCAATATCAAGTCCTAAAATTGTAAGGATAAAGTAAAACTGTATTACAAAAATAACATATCTGAAAATGCTCAGCATTACTAATTTTGCTGCTATTGATGGCTTAATATATTCTAATGTTATTACTGTATCTTTCCATTTTTTTGATTTGATTTTTTTTGCAATAATTCTTGCAATAGGCCTGTAAAATGCCAGAATAGAAAGCAGTAATGATAATACTATGATTGATATAATGACTATAAAACTCATATCAAAAGAAGAATCCTCCATTGGCTTTTGCTGCATGATAAAAAGTATAAGAATTGAAGCAATTCCAAACATTAGAGTTACGGAAAGTTGTGAAAAACTCGCGGCTGTATTTAGAAGCAATCCTTTTAGGCGATTTTCTCTATTAAGAACCATTATTCGTCCTGCAAATTCTCCCAGTCTTTTTGGTGTAATCATTCCCAGCGAAACACCAAATAACACACTTTTAAATGCTGCCAGGATGCTGATTTCCTGAACAGATGACGCAAGCATTTTCCATTTTACAGATTCAAAGTACCAGTTTAATGCAGAGAGTAAAACTGTTAGAATAATTATTAAGAAACTTAGAAATGTAAAATCGAGATTTTCTATCCAATTAGCAAATTCTTCTTTTGGGATATTATATATTGTATAAATAATGTATGCGAAAGCCGCAATAGTTATGGCTAGTTTAATCCAGGACAACAAAAATTTCCTTACATTTGTATTGGTAACCCTTTTTCTTATTTTTAAAAGCATATACATTAATTTTGAGCACCGAAAGAATTATATTAGGAATTGACCCCGGAACCAACAATATGGGAATTGGTGTAATATGCATTAAAGGTTCCCAGGTTGAAATCCTCGCGATGGATGTGTTAAAGTTAAACAAACTTAGCAATCACGCATTAAAACTAAAGAAAATTTTTGAAACTACTCTTTGCATAATAGATGCATATAATCCTGATGAACTTGCAATAGAGAGCCAGTTTTTTGGCAAGAATGTGCAATCTATGCTCAAGCTTGGCAGAGCACAAGGTGTTGCAATTGCTGCTGCTTTATACAGAAATGTTCCTATTTTTGAATACTCACCAAGAAAGATTAAACAATCTGTAACCGGAAATGGAAATGCTTCCAAAGAACAATTGGCTGCAATGATAATGCAAGTTTTGTCAATAAAGCAAACGCCTGATTATTTAGATATCACAGATGCATTGGGAGTGGCATTGTGTCACTATTATCAAAAGAAGAAACTTTCGGGTTCCGCAGAATCATCCTATACCGATTGGAAAGCTTTTATCAGTGATAATCCAGGCAGAGTTAAAAAATAACCTACAACTCAACTTTTGCGGAAATTCTTTCAGCTATCATTGAAAACTCATCATGGCTTAGCTTGAGTTTTGGCTTGCTGAAATCTATATCATAAATGCTTTTTATGGGCACAAGGTGTATGTGTGCATGTGCCACTTCCAGGCCAATAACTGCAATACCTACTTTGCTGCAGTTCACACATTTATGTATTGATTTAGCAACCTTTTTGGCAAATAAAAACAACTTCTGGTAGTGATCATCTTCAATGTCAAAAATATAATCGATCTCTTTTTTAGGAATAACTAGTGTATGCCCTTTTGCCAAGGGATTGATGTCAAGAAATGCAAGAAATTCATCATCCTCAGCTATTTTGTATGAAGGAATTTCGCCACTTACTATTTTTGAAAATATACTGCTCATGCTTTTTTTTATTATATTAATAAATAAAAAGATTGGATGTATGCAAAAATAATAAAGTCGATGTAAAAATTAAAGATACACCGACTTTATTTATATAAAAATTATCTTGAAATCTCAAGAACTTCAAAACTTAATGTACCTGCAGGAACTTCTATCTCTACAATTTCTCCTACGCTTTTTCCAAGTAGTCCTTTAGCAATGGGGGAGTTTACAGATATTTTTCCCGATTTTATGTCAGATTCGTTCTCCGGAACCAGCGAATATTCTACTATTGCATTATTTTTAAGATTTTTGAGCTTTACTTTTGTTAAAATAGAGATTTTTGAATCATCCAGTTGACTTTCATCAATAACCCTGGCATTACTTAAGGTATCTTCAAGTTTAGAAATACGTAATTCCAGCATTGCCTGGGCATTCTTTGCAGCATCATATTCTGCATTCTCAGAAAGGTCACCCTTTTCACGAGCTTCAGCAATCTCCTGAGAAATATTCGGTCTATCTATAGATTTCATTTTTTCAAGCTCATCTTTAAGCTTCTGAAGTCCTTCTTTTGTAAAATATTTTATATCGCTCATGTCTTTAATTATTAATTGTAAATACTTATTGAGGCATTTTTAATACCTGTAATAATCGTTTTATAAAAAAATAATATTATTTGGAACTTACAGCTTTTATTTCAAAGCTCAGGATTCTTTCAGGCGGTGTGAAATATAAATTTATTTTTTTTAAGAATCCGCTCATAAAAACTATTGACAGAAAATCATAAATGATACTACATAGATGACAAATAAATACAAAAGCGCCATCATACAAAACCCTCAAAAGAGGTTTTATACTGCTGCGTTTAAGAATATTGGTCAAAGTATTCATTATAATTTTTCAATTTTGCTTAAAAGCCTGTAAAAAAAACAGTTGACAGCTTGTTGTTTTTTACAAACTGACAACCATTATAAAAATATTTATTTTTTGTCAAAAAAAAACACTCCGGTTACACACTTTTAATATATATAAATACCGGAGCAGAATATTTGCTTTTATAGAATTTCTTATGCAAATATAATTAATAAATTAATAATATTTAAAAAATCTTCTAATATCTTTTATTGATTATTTCAGAGTAAATTATTGCTTTCTGAGGGTCAGAAATAATTTCTTTTATAAATGCATTGTCGATATAATCAGCATTGTCGTTCATTTCATTTTCAGCGTCCAATTCTGCAACTTGAATGTCATCACTAGTTTTTATTCGCTTAATCATTTCCTCAATTGTTTCTATTTTTTGAGATGAAAATTCATAGTCTTTAGATACTGCCGTGCCTTCAGGAATCTGTTCAAATTGATTAGTTGATTCTTCCTGCATTTCATGCTCAAACTTGTAATCTTCCATGCCTTTGTATTCCGAATGCATTTCTTTAGCTTCCTGCACTTGCTGAACTTCAGGCTCCGGACTTTTAGGCTTGGATTCTCCAAAAAGATCCTCAAATATTGTTTCTATCTCAGCTTTGGGCTGCGATTGTGGAGTTTGTTCGGGAGCTGATGTTTCCTTTCTTTGCACCGGTGCTGTCGTTTTTTTCTTTTTCTTGCCCAGAAAGCCAACCAAAACCCAAACGATACCCAGTATTATATATATATAATCTTCCATTATTTATATTTTTATCAAAGATATAATCAATTAAACTAAAAAAAAAGAGAAAACGCAAATAGCTACTTAAAAATATATCTATACCATCTGATGTAAAATGGCAGTTTTTCACCTCTGAGTTCTTTGCTCTTTAATCTTGCCTCTTTCATTCTTTTACGAGTAGCTCTTGTTTGCATAGACTCATGCTTTTTTTGAGCTTCTTTCATGGTTTTTTCACCTTCCTTAATCCTCCTTGCTTCGGCTCTTTCCGTTTTTCTCTGAGCTGCTCTTGCTTTATATTGAGGAGAACATGAACCTAACGGTATTAAAAGAATGAAAAATATAAAGAATAAATAGCGTATAGATCTCATAAATTGCTTTATTTGCGTTTTATAGAAAAACGTTGGATTACGCCTTTTATTTTTATTACAAAAATACTAAAAGATTGGCATTTAATAGATTGTTATTTAATGCTTTTTGTAATTATGATTAATTGATTTGCTTAACTTTGTAGTATGTTATTATAAAGCATTTTGCTTTTTTGACTTTGTTTATTATGAAAAAAAACAGCTTAGCGATATTGTTGGTTTTGGGAATGATTTCTTTATTTCAATCATGCAGAGATGAGTATTTACACCCTGTTCCTGATGTTGATGTGAATTTTAGCATTAGCATTAATTCTTATTTTGAATTGCAAAACATTAATGGATACACATATATCGATAATTATGGTTATAATGGAATAGTTGTTTTTAGATATAGTCAGGATGAATTTACTGCATTTGACAGAGCCTGTCCTCATGATGTGTATGAGCATGAATGCAAAATTGAAGTCATTGATCCGCCAATAGCTGAAGACCCCTGCTGCAATTCTCAGTTTCTGCTTATTGATGGTTCGGTTGTTGATGGCCCTTCAAAGCATCCTTTAAAACAATATAATGCCAGCTTTAATCCTGAGACAAACCGTGTAACAATAACAAATTGGTAATTTTCTGCTTATTTATATAAAAAGCCTGATTTAATATTTACCGCATTAGGGTAAAATAAAATCAGGCTTTAAAATAAATATTAAATTATATATTAATATCTGTAATGATCTGGTTTATATGGCCCTTCAACTTTAACTCCAATATAATCTGCCTGTTCTTTTGAAAGTTTAGTAAGCCTTACCCCGATTTTTTCAAGGTGTAATCTTGCTACTTCTTCATCTAAGTTTTTAGGAAGACAATAAACGCCAATTTCATAATCATTTTTCCAAAGTTCAATTTGTGCAAGCACCTGATTTGTAAATGAATTACTCATAACAAAAGAAGGATGACCTGTTGCGCATCCAAGGTTTACTAATCTACCTTCAGCAAGGATAAAAATCTCTCTTCCATCGGGCATTATGTATTTATCAACCTGTGGTTTTATATTCACTTTTTTCACACCCGGAGTTTCATCAAGGGCATCAACGTGAATTTCATTATCAAAATGGCCAATATTACAAACGATAGCCTGATCTTTCATATTTGTCATGTGCTCAACGGTAATAACACCTTTATTGCCGGTAGCAGTAACAAAAATATTTCCTTCATCTAAAGCATCTTCTATAGGTTTAATTTCAAAGCCTTCCATTGCAGCCTGAAGAGCACAAATCGGATCAATTTCTGTAACTATAACTCTAGCACCATAGCTTCTCATTGATTTTGCACAACCTTTTCCAACATCACCATAACCGCAAACAACAACAACTTTACCTGCAATCATTACATCAGTAGCTCTTTTTATTCCATCAGCCAAAGATTCGCGACAACCGTAAAGATTGTCGAATTTAGATTTAGTAACAGAGTCATTAACATTAATTGCCGGAGCAAGTAATTCTCCTTTTTCCTGCATTTGATATAATCTGTGAACTCCTGTTGTAGTTTCTTCCGAAACACCTTTTAAATCTTTTGCTACTTTATGCCATCTGTTATTGTCTTCAGAGTATACTTTATTAATAAGATTAAGAATTATGGCTTCTTCTCTATTGTCAGCTTTTTTCTCAAGCAGTGAAGGATTTTCTTCAGCTTTATAACCCATATGAATAAGCAAAGTTGCGTCGCCACCATCATCAACAATTAACTGAGGCCCTTTGCCTCCGGGGAATGATAATGCCTGCTCAGTACACCACCAATATTCTTCCAAAGTTTCACCTTTCCATGCAAATACAGGAACACCAATTTTTGCAATTGCTGCAGCAGCATGATCCTGAGTTGAAAATATATTGCAACTTGCCCATCTTACATTTGCTCCTAGTTCTACCAATGTTTCAATCAATACAGCAGTTTGAACTGTCATGTGCAATGAACCGGTAATGCGAACATCTTTTAAGGGTTTTTCTTTGCCATATTTCGTACGTAATGATACAAGACCCGGCATTTCTTTTTCCGCAATTTCTATTTCTTTACGACCAAATTCAGCAAGTGAAATGTCTTTAATTTTGTAATTCATCTGTTTTTCTGAAATTATATTTTCCATTATACTTATTAATTAATTTTTTTGTGCAAAGATAAGCATTAGTCTCTAAGTATAAAGTTTTTGTCTGATTTATGAAAAAATTCTTAATCCGTTTTA
>CAZTPA010000061.1:0-15120 GCA_964614525.1 uncultured Bacteroidales bacterium
TTAATTGCCGTATAATCAGGGCCTTCTGTGCATTCTCGCTTAGTTCTCTTAAGTCGCTTAAGTCTCCCTTTCTCACGCTCTCCCGCTCCAGCTTTTCATCCTGAAAAATCGGGACTTCCGCTTCGCTTCAGCTTTTAACTCTTCTTTCCAACTCTATCCTTCAATGTTACCGGTGCTCTGCACCTTAAAATCGGGATTTATCCACTGTTTGCTACAAATGTTACCGGTGCTCTGCACCTTAATTGCCGTATAATCAGGGCCTTCTGTGCATTCTCGCTTAGTTCTCTTAAGTCTCATGCTCAAAGTTCAAGGCTCAAAGGAATAAAGTGAAGTTACCAAACCGCCGCCAGGGCATAAAGCCGCTGGCAGGGTTTTAGCATCTCACACTCTCACGCTCCCACGCTCCAGCTTTCAATCCCGAAAAATCGGGACTTTCGCTTCGCTGCAGCTTTTAACTATGGCTCCCGTCCCGATACCCGAGACCTGAAACCAGATACCTATCTTTTATCAACCAGATCTCTCACTGCGTTCGAGATGACGTGCAGGTTTGTTCTCTATAGTCTAACTTTCTCACACTCTCACGCTCCCACGCTCTTCCTTTCCCCCGCTCCAGCTTTTCATCCAGAAAAATTGGGACTTCCGCTTCGCTCCAGCTTTTAACTCCCCGTAGTTATGTTTGCATTTTAGTAGGATACAGAAGATCTTTTTATAGAATTTTATTTCTATGTTATATGAATTATTTTGTAGAAATTTACCGAAATATTTTTTGAAATGCTTGTGATAAATATTTGATCAGGTATGTTTAAAAATAGAATTCATTCTTTTAATATTTATAATTATAAATGAAAAAAGATTATAAAACTTTAGCAGGTATTTTATTGTTAATTGTCTTTTTGGCTTTTAATATGAAAAGTATATATGGACAATCTGATAAATACACAATTAGCGGATATGTTTATGAAAAGGGGAGCAAGGAAAGCCTTATAGGGGCTAATGTTTATGCAAATTCACATAATGAGGGTACCATAACCAACAACTACGGTTTTTACTCAATAACACTTCCTGCAGATTCTGTTGTTATTACTTTTTCATATATCGGCTATACTAATATTACCAAATCATTTTATCTTGATAAGAATTTAAACATTGATATTGAGCTTGAACCTACTATTGCTCTGCAGGAAGTTGTTATTGAAGGCAATAAGGTTGATCTTATCAGCAGTTCTCCTCAAATGTCAAGGATTGACGTACCAGTTCAGAACATACTGGCTATTCCTTCATTGTTGGGAGAAAAGGATATTTTTAAGGTTATTCAACTGCTTCCCGGTGTTAAGCAAGGAGGTGAAGGTGGAAGCGGTTTTTATGTCAGGGGAGGAGGGCCTGATCAAAATCTTATTATTCTTGATGATGCTACTGTTTATAATGCAAGTCATTTATTTGGATTTTTTTCGGTTTTTAACGGAGATGCAATTAAAAATGTACACCTTTATAAAGGTGGCTTTCCTGCGCGTTTTGGAGGACGATTATCTTCTGTTCTTGATATAAGCATGAAGGATGGGAATAAAGAAACATATGGTGGAGAGGCTGGTATAGGTTTAATTTCCAGCCGCCTTATGCTTGAAGGGACTATAATTAAAGATAAAGCTTCTTTCCTGATTTCAGGCAGAAGAACTTATATCGATTTGTTATTTCAGCCATTTATGAACTCTGAAGCTTCAGTTGGATATTTTTTCTATGATTTGAATGCTAAGTTAAATTATGACATAAACAGGAAAAACAAAATTTATTTGAGTGGCTATTTTGGAAGAGATAAATTTTATTCAAAAATAAGTGAGGGCACCGATGATTTCTCTGCAGGACTGTATTGGCAAAATTCAACGGCAACCTTGCGCTGGAATAGACTTATTAATGATAAGATGTTTGCAAATCATTCCTTTATTTTCAGTGATTATACTTTGAAGATATACCTTGATCAGGAGTTTGATGGAAATACATATTACTTGTCTTATTCTTCGGGTATTCAGGATTTTGGGGCCAAGACTGATATAAGCTGGCATCCTAATCCTAATCATCTCGTAAGAGGTGGCTTGCAATCTACTTATCACAAATTTACTCCCAGTGCTTTTGTTTTAGAAGATGATTATTACAATGAATTTCAATATGATATTAACACTATCAATGTTATCGAATCGGGAGTATATATTGAAGATGAAATCAGAATTGGAGAAAGATTTGTTTTTAATCCGGGCTTTAGATTAAGTCACTTTTTACACGAAGATAAACACTACTACGGGCCTGAACCCAGATTCTCATCTGTGATAAAAATTTTAGATGATTTTTCCTGGAAGAATTCTTATGCTCTAATGAATCAATACGTTCATTTGCTGAGTACAACGGGTATAGGCTTGCCAACTGATTTGTGGGTTCCCTCAACAAAGAATATTGCTCCACAGAAAACATGGCAACTTGCATCGGGTTTTGCAAAAGATTTTTTATCACAGGATGTCGAAGTGAGTTTAGAAGCGTATTATAAGAAATCTGATAATACTATTGGCTATAAAGAAGGAGCATCTTTTTTAATGATTGACGACCCTTCCGAAGCTCAGGAATTTAGCTGGGAAGACAATATAACTGATGGACAAGCATGGTCTTACGGCTTGGAATTGTTTGCTCAGAAGAAATCAGGCAGAATTTCAGGATGGATTGGGTATACTTTGTCGTGGACACAACTGCAGTTTGATGACGTTAATAATGGAGAAAAATTTTGGGCGAGATATGACAGCAGACATGATTTTTCTATTGTAGCTATTTATAAACTAACTAATAATATTCAGGCTTCAGGTACCTGGGTTTATTCAACGGGAAATGCTTTTACTTTGCCAAATGGAGAATATGCACAAATTACTCATAATCCATTAGGAACTTCCTCTGCTTATCATGACGATGCTTTATTTAACCAGAATGGAACACCTTTTAATTTCTCTCCTTATGATTATTGGATAAACGATTATGGTGAAAAAAATAGTTTTAGAGCGGCTCCCTACCATAGACTTGATATCGGAGTACAGTTTATAAAAGAACGATATATATTGGGGCATCTTATTGAAAGAACAATAGAAATTGGAGTTTATAATCTTTATAATAGAAAGAATCCTTACTTCTATTATATGGATACTAATTATGATAATGAAAGAGTGCTTAAGCAAGTATCAATTTTTCCTATTTTACCTTCTTTTTCAGTAAATTATAAATTCTAAAATAATGAATAATTTAAATATAAAAACCAATTCAAAAAGATGCTTAGCAGTGGTAAACAAATCTCTGTTAATATCAATTTCTCTGATTGTATTTGTATTGTTCTCTTGTGAAGACTTGGTAACAGATATAGATTTTCCCGATTCTGACCCAAAAATAGTTGTAAACTCATTTATAAGTCCTGCAGATACAGCTGTAATGGTAATGTTAACATGGTCGAAACCTATAAATAGTAATGAAAGTTATTGGGTTCCCGAAATAATTGATAATGCGACAGTTAAAATTGCCGAAACAGGGGAATCATATTCCCGCTTGCATTATTATCCTGAAAGAAAATTCTATTCTCTCTCAACAAATGATTTTCCAATAGAAGCAGGGAAAAATTATTCATTAAAAGTCGAATTGCCTGATGGGCAAATTGCCGAATCAGAGTGTTTTGTGCCTTTTATTAATGAAAGTCTGAATTTGCTTGATACCGGCACTGTGGTTTTAAACGAATGGGAGGAGGTTTTTAGAGTTGAATATAGTTTTACACATACAGGAGTTAATGAGAGTTATTATTATACCAATGCATATAGAGACAGAAAGGTTTTAAATTATAATAACGGTGAATGGTTTACTGAAACCGAAGAATTTTGGATTATTTATGGAGAGAACTTTATTCAAGCCACAGAAGATGAGGAAAAGGATTATTTAATTAAAGCAGAAATCTACAATTATGACGAAGAGTTCGATTTTGAAGGAAAGATTAAAGAAGAAGAGCTTTACTTGCATATCTTACTTCTGACAACTGATGAGCACTACTACAAATATCATAAGGATCTGGAGTATTATTACCCTGATGATCTGTTTTCAGAATCGGTTCATGTTTATTCAAATATAAAGGGTGGACTAGGAATTTTTGCAGGATACAATATGCATAAACTGAAAATCCTTTTGGAAACAAAGAAATAATGATATTGACAATAAATTATTTTCCCCAAAGCAAAAATATTAATTGTGCTATTTCTGTATTTTGAATGTAATATCCTCTTTTAGGGTCGTATTCATCTGCAAACAATTCAAATAACTCAGCACCTTCACCCTTAGCAAAAAATGGAACCAGCTGATTTGTGTGGCTGTCAAAATTCCATTTCATATCAGGTAAATTGCCTTTCCCATTATTTTTAACCGGCGAATTCACAATTTCAGGATGGGTTGGTCCTGTGAGGTAACCGCATTCATGATCGGCAGTAACTATTATCATTGTTTCTTCCCAGTTGCTGTTCTCTTCAACCCATTCTACAGCAGCTCTTACAGATTTGTTAAAGTCGATGTGTTCTTCAATCATACGTGAAGAGTAATTGTCATGACTTGCCCAATCTATTGCTCCGCCTTCAACCATAATAAAGAATCCTTCCCTGTTTTGAGAAATAATGCTAATAGCGGCTTTTGTCATTTCTTCTAAGGTAGGAACACTTTCATTCATTGGTGTTGAGAATGGTAATTTTTCATCTCCACGAAGTGGCCTTTCTGATTGCAAAGTGCTAAATATTTTTGGCACTCCCAATATTCTGCCTTGAACAGGATTATCAATAAGTTCTGTAAATTCCTCCCGATTTTGGATTAGTCGCCATGGGTCGGGATTGCCATCGCCATTGGCATCTTTAACACAAAATGTTGTGTCTTTTGTTTCAAAAGATTTTCTTGAATCATTTATTTTTAGTTGTTCCCAAACTTCTTTACCACCCACATATTTGTAATTGTTCTCAGCAGGATTGCCATTATTGTCAAAATCCGGATTGCCGGCTCCCATTATAACATCCGCTTTGCTTCTAAACAACATATAAGAAGCAATTTCTTCATAGTTATGCCTGCTGACATTATTTGTTAGAAAGCTTGCCGGCGTGGCATGGCTAAAAGGTACGCTTGATACTATTGCAAGGCTTTTGCCAACTTGCTTTGCAAGTTCACTGATATGTTTTAGGGTGTCTCCTTTTATTCCGATTCCAATAGATCCGTCAAATGTTTTTTTGCCTGTAGAAATAGCAGTGCCTCCTGCGGCGCTATCAGTATAATATTTGCTTAAATAATTTTCGTTTAGCCAGGCTTGCTGAGGACTGTAACCTTCGGCGTATATGGTGTCTCCATCTTTTATGTCCAGAATAGAGTTGTATGTTGCCATTGCGAAATGCAACCAGTCATCTTGTTCGAAAATTTGTGCATTGGCTTTGCCGTGTTCATAATAGTTTGTGGCAAGAATGTGATTATATCCCATACCGTCACCAATGAAAATAATTATATTTTTTGGATTTGGCAGATTATGTTCATTGCTTGAGGCCGAACTTGATAAGAACAGGAAAAAGCTGATTATAAGGAGATTATAAAATACTTTCTTCATTGAATAAATGATATTTAATTATTACATTAATAATAGCTTGCTTGATTTAGTTTAGCTTATAATTATAACAAAGTATTAGCTTTTCTGTTCAGAATTGTTTTTTGCCTTTTTGATATTAGCTTTTAAATCAGGAATTTTTATTTTTTCCGGTTTTGGATTAAAAGAACCTCCATCATTTTCTATAAGAATATCTGCGAATTGTTTTACTCTTGCCGATGAGTTTTTTTCTTTTTCTTCAGTTTTTAAATTAATAAACACAAAAAGAGCCGGTTTTGCGATCTCTCTCAGAGAATTACTTTCGCAAACTATCATATGATTGTCACCAACAGTATCAATAAAGGTTTCAAAACCTTCTTCCAGGTTTTCACGAGTAACGATAAGCCTATAAACAACTCTTGCACCTGCAATATACATTTTGTCGGTGCTTTTTGTGCCTTCTGATGGCTCTTCCTTTACCAACCAATAATCATCAATCATAAAATCAGCTTTAGTATCTCTGCTTTCATTAACATCATGACAGCTGATTTTTAAGCAGATTACAGCTCCTTTTTTCGAAAGCCTTTTAATGATATTACTTGCAATTTCTGTTTTTCCGCATTGTCTGTGTGATCCACCTACAATAATCAGATTATTCATTTCTCTTTGCATTATGCTTTTCTTTGATATAAAAAAATACTTTTGTATGTGTATTTAAGCAAAAAATAACAGCATCGTTTATTTAAATGTTTGTTGAGCAAATTCTTCTAAGTAATTTTTTAGCTGAAATGTTTGCTCATCGGAGAACGAAATATATCTTATTTCAACAATCAGGGTTTTGTCTTCTCCAACTTTAATTTGAATTTCCGGAGGTTGACTAAATATTACCCATGGAGTAGAGTTCATTGCACCTATCAGTTTTTCTTTTATTTCTATATGATTATCTACCTTGGGTATTTCAATTCTAATAAGTGCATATTTGTTGCTTTGATCAGTTTCCGGACGAATTAATATCTGGTTTGAAAGCCTTGAGTATGGAATTTTTATATTCTCACCACTGTTGTTTTCCAATTCTAAATATAAATAACCAATTTTCTTTATTCTTCCTTCAGTATTGTTTGCTTTTAAAAACTGACCATTTTCAAAAACATTTTCAGATTTTAAAACAACACCTGCAATTAAATCGCGAAGTATATACCAAGCAATAAGAATACACAGAATTAAACCCATTATAGCCAATAAAGACGGCATAAAGGTGTATTTGGAAAAAATCATATACACAGCTCCAAAAAGATAAGCTGTCCAAAGGATAAGCTCAAATACCGGAATTATCCTGATAACATTCTTATGTATAACAGAGCCCTTGCTTATGATTCGCAAAAAATAGAAAAAAAAGCGAAGCGCAACAAAAAGGACTAAACCTAAAAATACAATTTTTAACAGGCTCATAACAATTTCATGTTTTGAAATTTTTCAATTAAGTGATGTTCTAATGATGGATTAACAGAATAAATGCCCGGGAATTTTTCATAAATAATTTCCCATCTTATCAGGTTATTCCAGCTATCTGATAAGCTCTCCGGTTTAACATGCATTAATTCTGAAATTTTATCAAGAGAAAATCTACGCTGCAATAATAATTGTAAAAGTATAAATTTGTGTTCTTTAGACATTGAGTCTATAACAGCAAGATTTGGTTTTACGGGATATTCCATGTGTAATGTTTTCCCGGTAATTTTTTCAATACATGCAAGCCAGGTCTGAATGGCTGCCCCGGGGTTACCGTATGTAACATTAAATATTTTATTAAAAAGATTTGCAAAATCCCACTCAGTAAAATCATCTTCGCTAAGTTTATTAAACTTAAATCTGAGACCACTGGATTTGTGCCTAAGCATAATAATATCTTTTAAATCCCTGGAATCAAAAGGCCTGCATTCTACATTGCAAATAGTATAAGCAGAAAGAGAGTTCTGATGTTCAATTATCGTTTCGGCAAAACTATTGAGATTTACAATAAAAAGGACCTTATTACCCAAAGTATCTATTAGTGATTTAATGTATTTTACTATTATATCACCCCCGGGCTTTCTTTCCCACCACAAACCCAAGTCATTAATAACGACAGCTTTTTTGTCTTTAGAATATGACTTTAAGAAATCTAAAATATTTTCCTTGTTTGTATTAAACTCTTTGGCTAATTCCGATTTAAACAAGTCCAAATCACATGTAGGTTCTTTAGGTGCCCGCAAGAAAGCAATGTTTTCATCAGTGAAATGTTTTTTAATCATGAGTTTAGACAAACTTGATTTTCCTGATTATCTTTTTCCTTTAATAAGAATTATGCCCGGCTGGCCTGATATGAATTTTTTTATGCCGGCATCACACTTGTTAGTTTCCGCTTCCATGCCAACCCAGAAATCTTCTCCAATACCTGAAAAACCGGAAAATAAATTAGTGTAATAAAATGGCAGTGATTTTAATACTTCTTTATCAGGAGAAACACTTTCAATTAGAAGATGAGCATTTTCATAAGTATTTTGTTTTAAAACTGATGTTCCTTCAAGCTTTTCAGTCCACAAGATTCCTTCACTGCGAGTATATAAAACTTTTACAAATTGGTTTTGAATAAATGTATTGAATCTTTTTGTTAAATATTTAATTTTCTTACCAAACTTATTATTCCCATTTTCAACTAATTTTTTCTTCAATGAACGGGATGTTTGAATAATTACAGAGGATGAAAGAGGGTCAAAAGCCTTATTTAAGCCATCATTGGTTATTTCCTCCAGTTCGCTTAATTGTTGATTAATTTTTTGTTCCTGAGTTTTTAATGTATTAATCAATTCTTCAAGAATTACAGAATGATCAACCTGATTCTTACTATCCTCATTAATTATTTTATCCTTGTTTGCCTGGAGATTAAAGTTTGCCAACCTTATAGCATCTCTGGTATTATTTATTATAGCCGATAAGTTGTTCTCTGCTTTTCTGCTTTCTCCTTTCACATAATCAATAAGTTCACTGCTTATATAAAACTCAGAAGTTTTCCTGATTCCCAAAACATAGGTTGCCGTATCTTTCAACTTTTCAATATCTTTTGTTTCGGAAATATTCAATGAGCTAATTTCAACAGTTTCCGGCAAATCCTGAAGGGCTTCAAATATTTCCTCAAATAGTTTGTTGTAAAATATTTCTATTTCATGATCAGGAATTAATTTGAAATCTAAAGCAGGAATTTCTTTGCTGCTCTTATTGTCAAGATGTTTGAGAGCAATTTCTTCAACATTTTTAATTGCTTTTATGAGATTTTGATGAATGCTTTGGCTAAGCTCCTTGTTATGTTTAAGAATTTTTGCTCCCAAACGTGCATGAAGAGATAAGAAAAGGAAATCAAGATATCCTTTATTAATGAATGACTTAATCCCTTTGTTCCATAAATCAGGAAAGGTCTCTATTATTTCTCTTAAATCTTTCTCTTTTTTAAATTCTTTTTTATATCGTGTGCTGAGATATGATGACCTTTGACCTTCAAGAATATGACCAAGGGTATCGATGTCATTGACTAAATTATCACTATGGTTGTGGGCTATTGTATTATAAAAATCATTGTGTTTTTCTTCAAAATCGGAAACCTTAACTGTAATTCTTTGTTTTTCCATTTGCAATACTGTTGAAGCATTGCCGCTGCTTTCCAACCTGATTTTTTCAATTAATTCATGTGTGCTGTTATAGATTTTCCTCAAGTCAGAAACTGCAGTAAATGAATGTTTTACTAATTCTTCCTGATGTTTTTCTATTGATTTGAGCCTGTTAAAGTAAACAAGATACTTGGCATTGTTGAAATATTTTATCTTGTGTTTTGACCTTTTGCCGGTTTTAATAATTATATGCCGCGGTAGTGAGGAAACAATTTTTTGTGTTTCATTTATATATGATTCTGTTGCAGTTTGCAACTTTTCTTTTTCTTTCTCAATTAGAGTGTCGTTGTATTTAGAAAGTTGCATCTTTGCGTGAAAAGCAAAGTCATTAAGAACATTCAATATTGCTTTATTTTTTTCTTCAGCATTATCTTTTAGTAAGGCTTTTTCTAAAGAGGAGAATGTTTTGTCAATAAAACTATCCAACTCTTTTGTAAAGCCTATGTAATTATTTCTGGTGTTATAAATGTAATCTTTCAGGAATTTTTGTAATGGAGTATCAATGCTGTTTGCAAGATTATAAATGTGATTAGCAATTATTTCTTTGGTAGGCGTTTTTATTCTTAAAGAAATATTTATCGGAGTTTTATCCTTGGATTTTTCATTGCTTTTGTCACTTATTTCATCTTGGTCAGATTGTCTGTCAACTGTTATTTCATCAAAACCACTTGACCCTTTAATTACCACACATGTTTTTAGTATCTCAGTTAGGCTGCTGATTTTGGAGAAAATCGTTTCTGCTTCTTTGCTGGAAAAATCAGGAATTTCTAATATAGTTAAGTCACTATTATAAGATTCAGATTTAATTATTTGATGCTCAGGTAGCTTTTCTATACTGTTGTTTATTACTTTGGCATTAATACTAATTCTTTGATCATCTTGCAATTGCTGAAGCAGAGTATAGTATGATTCTGTGAGTTGAGAATCATTATTGATTACAAGTATTCGTATTGATGCTCGTCGCCAGATTGGAGATGCTGTAATATATTTCAAAAGTGTTAATCCAAAAGAAAGGTTTTTCCCTTTTCCATTCCACCATAAGTCAATTTTTTTATGATTGCCAAAACCGCTTTCTTTATCATATTTGAGAAATACCTGGTTGAAGTCTGATTTTGAAAGTTGATGTAATAATGAAGAAAATCTTTTTGGATTTTTAGTGTTTTTTGCCCATCCCATCAATATGGTGTTTGGTTCAAAACCTGTAAATCCGTAAATCCGGCTTATTGTTTCAATACCTTCGTAAATGTCGTTACAAACGTGCTTGCGTGTGATAATTCCTTTTTGTTCTCCAAGTTCTTCGGTTTGAATATTTTCCCGTCTGCTAAGCAGCATGTTTTTTGAAGGGTCTTCAATTAGTTGGAAATTTGTGAAAATCCCTAACTTTCCCACCAGCATTTTACCAAATTCAAGCAAGTGTGGCCTCGCACTTGCGCCTCCACTAAACAGAATAATATTTGGTCGCCAGTGTTGTTGTTTTTTTTGTATCAGCATTAATTTTCGCAAGCCTGTTTTTACCAGGGAAGTCCAAACTCCACTCCAGGTGTCTCCGCTTTGTAATGTAAGTTCTCTCTTTTTTAAATAAAGGAAAATACCCATTAAAACAAAAGAAGCTCCAATAAGTGCCAATAAATCCAACTGTATCATAATTATAATACATGCCAATGCCCCTATTATGCTTATACTGCTTGGGATTCTAAATTTTGGCCTGAAATCACTACTTGCCCAGTTCTCAATTGAATATGTGAGATTTAAGAATCCGTATGTAATTATGAAAAAGATGGTTACTATTCTTGCAATAACATTCAATTCCCCAATTAGTATTCCGGCTTGAGCAATAAGAAATGTAAAAAGCAAAGCATTTCTTGGTTCATTGGAAGGCCCGAATCCTACCGAAAAGATTTTTGGAACTATCCTGTCAGCAGCAATTGCCTGTAAAATTCTCGGTGCTCCAAGAATGCTGCCAAATGCAGAAGAAAGCGTGGCTCCTAAAATTCCTGCAACAACTAATTGAGGTACCCAGGAAATTTCAAATAATATGTTGGGATTATCAACCAGTAAATCTCTATCTACGGTATAAGCAAAAAATACTGCTAATCCCAGGTAAATTATTAAACCAACTACTACTGCTAAAATAGTTCCGATTGGAATGCTTTTTCTTGGATCTTTTAAGTCACCTGACATCGAAACACCTGCCTGAAAACCGGTAACAGCAGGAAAAAAAATGGCAAATAAGGTTATCCATGGCAGGGCATCTTTCATTGTGCCTATCTGTGGAGCAGCAGGAGTAAAATCATGACTGCCAAATAGCATTGAAACCAGTGAAAGAGCTATGATAGACATTATAATGTATTGCGTTTTGATGGTAAGAGAAGTGCTAATGAAAGTTACTATCAAAACAAAAAATAAGGTTATTGAACCTGCTATCCTGATCGAGTTTAAACTGGCATCAAATCCGTAATAATTTAAAAAAGTTTCCGAAAAACCTATAAGGTAAAGGCTTACACTGAAAGAAAGCCCTACAAATAGTGCCAGCCCCAGTGTGCCTCCTATTGGCAAACCAAGACTTCTGGAAATTATAAAATAACTGCCTCCAGTGCCAACTCTTTTATCCGTTGCAATAGATGATATACTTAATCCTGTTGTTAGTGAAATTATATGCGCTACAAGAATAATCCCAATTGTTGACAGCAAACCTGCCTGCCCAACAATCCATGGCAAACGCAAATACATAATAACACCAAGTATGCTTAAAATTGATGGAGTGAACACACCACCAAAAACTCCGAATTTTCGCCCTTTATTCAATTTCTTGTGGTTTTTTTATTTACTTCCAAAGATAAATTTTTTTTTGGAATTATTAGAGTGTTCCTAAAAACAGTTTTAAGTTCTTAAATAATACTTATTCTGCTGTTTTTATAAGTATTGTAATAAATTCAGTATTAATATTTGCTTATTCAAGAACATACGCTTTGAATAAATTTTTAGCCTTTTTTCAAAGTAAATGCAAAAGTAGTTCCTATTCCTTCTGTACTTCTAACATTAATAGTTTGATTGTGAGCTTCTATAACGTGCTTGACAATTGACAAACCCAAGCCTGAACCTCCTTCATCCCGGCTTTTTGCTTTTTTTCTGTCTCCGCGGTAAAATCTCTCAAATATTCTGGGTATTTCCGCGCGAGGTATGCCTTTGCCCGTATCCGTAATTTCTGTCAGAATATTTTCATCCATGTCAAAAAAACTAATCTTGCAACTGCCGTTAGTATCAGAATATTTTATTGAATTACTTATCAGATTTATTAATACATGTTGCATCCTGTCACGATCAGCTATTACATATACAGGCTTGTCATAATCTTTGGAAAAGAAAAGCTTGATGTTTTTATTTTGAGCTTTTATTTCTAAAAATTCAATTACTTCCTTTGTGAGTTCTACTAAATCAAATGTGGTAAAATTTAATTTTAATTCACCGGCCTCAAGCCTTGATATTATTTCAAGGTCTTCAATAATGGAAATCATTCTGTCAATGCTCTTTTCTGTTCTTTGCAGATATTTTTTATTAATTTCAGGATCGTCAATACCACCCTCGAGCAAGGTCATTGTATATCCCTGGATGTTAAAAATTGGAGTTTTTAATTCATGGGATACATTACCTAAAAAATCTCTTCTATATGCTTCCAGCTTTTTTAATGCATCTATTTCATCCTTTTTATCTTGTGCCCATTGCAATACTTCCAGATTGGTTTCCTTTATAATGTCTTTGGATTTGAAAATCTTGGATTTTTGAGTTCCTTTTGGTGATTTGAGCTCATATATTGTTTTGTATATAAGTTTTATTTTTTCATAAATAAATTGATCAAGGATTATTTTATATATAAAATATGAAGAAATAAATAATACAATATTCATGGAAATAAACAATAACCAGTTAATTTCTTTATAATAAAATATACTAACAGCAAGATATACAAAGGAAACAACTGTTATCACAATGAAAGCTGCAAATAGAGAAAGCCTTTGTGATGTGGAGTATTTCAGTATTTGCATAAATATGAGAAGTGTTTGATTGTTAATAAATCGAATTTTGGTTAAATATCCTGAAATTTGTATCCCACACCTTTTATTGTTTTAATGCAATCCATTCCTAGTTTCTCGCGAAGCTTCCTGATATGAACATCAATAGTTCGATCACCTACAATAACATTTGAACCCCATACTGCAGAAAATATTTCTTCACGAGTAAATACTTTGTTTGGTTTGGAAGTTAAAACAACGAGAAGCTCAAATTCTTTTTTGGGAAGTATAATTTCTTTGTTGTTTAAAAATACAGTATGTTTTTCAGGATCTATAACAATGTCTCCAACTATAGTTGTGTTGCTGTTTTCCGGTTTTTTGATACGTCTTAGCAGTGCTTTAATACGACTGTTAAGTAAACGGGGTTTGATGGGCTTTGATATATAATCGTCTGCACCGGCATCAAAACCTGCTATTTGCGAATAGTCTTCATTACGTGCAGTAAGAAATACTATGATGGTGTTCGATAATGAATTATTTTCTTTCATCTCCCGGCACGTTTCAATCCCATCAATTCCCGGCATCATAACATCAAGAATTATTAAATGTGGCAATACCTTTTTTGCAATATCTATTGCATCATAGCCATTGTCTGCCGTAAAAACCTGATATCCCTCTTTTTTTAGATTATAACCAACAAATTCAAGGATATCAGGTTCGTCATCTACAATTAAAATTTTAAAAATTTCACCATTTGACATGTTTTTGGTTTTTTGATAAATGTTTGATGTTTGCAGATTTTTAAAAATTAGTAATGTCTTATATTTTTAATATTGCCGTTCTTTTCATAATATGTCCATTTACCGGATCGGCTACAGTCGTTAAGGCAATAACTGCTAACATTAAAAAAAACTTTTTCATTTTAATCAAATTTTATAATAATACACAAATAATAAATTGGTCTGTAAATAGTAATATACTTAATTGTACTAGTTATGAAAATTAAAATTGTGGTTTTAATTTATTAGATTGTTTTTGAATAAGCGCAAAACAATTGTTTATGTTTTTATTATTGACACTCTTCCAATGCGCTCATGTACAAATCGTTAAAGGCTTCCTGGTCTTCGGTAGTTGAGTATTTTTCCAATATTTCTAAAGACAAAGCTTCTCCTTTAGCATCAAGTTCATTGATCTTTAACATTATTTCTTCAGCTTTTGCTTCATCAGCTTCATGATATTGTTCTGTAAGTTCTTGAATCTCACATACTAAGTCAGCCAGCTTGTCAGCATCTTTTTGCATAGGATCACCGCAGCTGTTAAAAACAAATAATGTAAATAATGATAAACTTAAAATAGCAATAAAATTTTTCATAATAATAATTTTTATTTATACTTACTCTTAAGGCTTTTCAGTTGCCGCCCCCGTATTGACATGTCCTGTTCGGGCCAGGTTCGTTTTTTATAGTGGTATCTGACATCCACTTTAAAGCACAAATATATAAATAATAATTTCTGTTACATATCAAATATATTTAGATTCTTTGATTAGATTCGGTTTTCTTTTGTGAAGGTATTTATTTATAGGAAAAAGAAGAGATAAGATTATATAAATAATTATAAGAAGAATTGTTATAATAAAAGGGTTTTTGGAGGTCATGATTCGGGTATAGCTTACTAATGACAGCATTGTCTAAGGTGTTGCATATCAATGTTTTAGTGTTAAGACAAAAATGAAAATAAATATTTTTTCTTATTCTTTTGGCTAGCCCAAAAGAACCAAAAACCCAGGCAAAACGAA